>WGMU01000118.1 GCA_016124895.1 bacterium | reverse complement strand
TGCGACTTCGAGGCAGGGATTCTGGGAGTTTTCGCATCTGGCCATGATCTTGACGAACGACTTTGTCGTCCACTGGAAGGGATGAGCGACCTCGTTCCACTCGGCGATGAACTGCTGCAGGTGGGCCAGGTCGCGAAAGTCCACGATCCGCAGACGTTTGCGACGCAGGATCGAAAACCACTGCTCCACCCCCTTTCGTTTGTGAAGACGGTTCAGCCACGAACAGTGCACCGGCGGGAACGAGAAGCGGAAACGCTCATGCCCGGACAGCCACTGCTGCGCCAGCTTGCCGTGGTGCGTCGACACATTGTCCAGAACGACGTGGATCCGGGTCTTCTCTGCCGGAACCTCGCGGTCGATCTTTTCCAGCAGTTCGATCAGCTCGACCTGTCGCTTGCGGCGCGCCGCTGTCCCCCACACATGGCCGGTCCGCGTGTCGAAGGCCGCAAACAGATGCACCGCTCTGCACCGCGAGTATTCGTGTTCGTACTCCACCGGACGGCCCGGAACGGCCGGTCGAGTTTCGCTGCTCCGCGGACGCGGCTGCAGACTGGTCATCTCGTCCATGCACAACACCATTTCGTGCGGCTCGAGGTCCCGCGTATAGAGATCGCAGAGGATTCCGTCGGCCGGACCGAATGCAACAAGTTCCGGCGGCATGGAGCGACGCTCAACCTGCGTTTGCCGGAACTCGCTGCGCTCGGTCCGTCTATGGGAGAGCTGTGGTCAAGGGGTTTGTCTGGGTTTTCTGGTGGAAAGTGCCGGGGAGCTGGGGGCCTTTGTCGGAGCCGATCATCGGTCACGCACTTGTGCTCCCTGACTGATGATCGGCGCAGACGAAGGCCCCCAGCGGGGCTGGCCTTTGTTGGTGAGATTGGAGGGAAACGCGACCAACGGTGTCGCTGCCGTTCCGAATTCGTGTGCTGCGAACATTGGACGCGAAGTCCGTGCTCAAACGTCTATTCGCTGGTCATTCGGGACAGCGGTGGCACTGCCGTGAGGTCAGTGGCGCTGTCGGGCGAATGCCGCATGAGGGTGTCTTCAAAGGACGCTCCATTCGGCCTGACGCTGGTCGTCATGTGTCGCTCAACGCTGAGTCGATGACGCCGCAGGACCAAGGTCGGAGTCGTCCGGAACTCACGGATTCGATAACGGTTTCAATCGCGTGTCTGTTTCACTCGGGTCTGTGTGGACTGCCTGTCTGTGTGGGCTCCTTTCGACTGGGTGTGATGTGCTGGACGTTCTGTCATCGTTCAGGAGTGACGCTGTGTTGTGAGTCACGCGGCGGCTGGACGGTACGCCTGGCCCTCGCGCAGCATGGCGAAGATGACCAGCAGCAGTCGTCGGGCGATCGCCACCGTCGCCTTCTTCGGACCGGCTTTGCGGCTGATCTGTTCGAAACGCGAGCGCCAGCGGGACGAGGTCGTCTTCATCCGCTGCGCGAGCTGGATCATGGCCCACCGCAGCAGCGGCGAGCCGGCTTTGGTGATCTTGAGGTCGCGCCGCCGGCCGTCACTGGAACGCACGCCCGGATCCAGTCCCGCGTACGACGCCACGGCGTCGGCGTTGCGGAACCGGCTCCAGTCTCCCAGTTCCGCGAGAACCGTTTCGATCGTGACGAAGCCCACGCCCGGCATCGTGTCCAGGACGGCTCGCGCTTCACGTTCGCGAGCCGTGGCCTGCTGTCCGAATTCCCGCAGCCGCTGCTCCACGCGTTTGAGACGCTCCGTCTGCTCCTGCAGTTCTGTGAAGAGATCTTCGGCGACCCACCAGTCCTCGCCGAGCAGCGTCTGCTTCAGCGAGTCGAAATGCTCCCGGCCGGCCGCCGTGAACAGGCCGGCGACGTCGCTGTTGTAACGGGTCAGAATGCCGCGAATCGTATTCTTGATCGACGTGATCCGATTCTGCACCTTGCACCGCCGGCGAATGAGAGCCCGGTGCTGGCGGACGCGCGGCGTGGGCCGCCACGCTTCGGGAATCATGTCATGAGCGAGAAACTCAGCCAGCACGTACGCGTCGATCCGGTCGGTCTTGCGAGTGCTTTCCGCGATGATCCGCAGCTTCCCCGCATGGGCAATCACCACACGCTCGGCAATCCGCTCCGCCACACCGGCGAACCACTCGTAACCGATGGTCGCTTCGACCGTCAGTTGACAGGGAGCACTGGCCTTCAGGAACTCTTCAATCCGGTGAACTTCGCTGCACATGATTCTCTTGCGTGCGACGACACGAATGCCGTCCGCAGCCTGTTCAACAACGCAGAACGTGATACTTTTCTTGTGGAGGTCTGCTCCGATGAAGCGCATGAGGACGTTCCTTATGTGGCGGTGAAAGAAGCGGGTTAACACTTCTCTTATCGACCACGAACCTAAGGCTCCTCGCAATTCGAGCAGACCTCCTTCCCCATACCTTCGGCCTACGAATCGCTCTCAAGGAATCCTCTCTTGGCGAATGTCGACGAGATCGCTCCTGATCTGTTTCGGATTTCGGTTTACGTGCCTGAACTCGATATGCAGTTCAACCATTTTCTGGTGCGGGATGAGCAGCCATTGCTGTTTCATGCGGGGCTCAAGGGGATGTTTCCCGCGCTCAGGGACGCCGTCGCCACGCTGATTGATCCGGCGTCACTGCGGCACGTCGCCTGGAGCCACTTTGAACCGGACGAAGTCGGTGGGCTCAACGGATGTGTTCAGTAGCTGGTTTGGTGACGGCACCAGAGCCACACGACTCGGTTCTCGAAGTATCCCAGCGAGTGGTCGCGGACAGTCTAATGAGTGCTTAGACTGACTATGAGGTATGACGCCTGACTCGTTCGATCAACGATTAAGACCTATCCGCGATGCAGATCGACTGTCCGAGTTGCCGCAACGTTCTTGAGGTTGACGATACCAACCAATCCGGCGTGACAGTCTGCCCGGCGTGTGGAAGTCACGTCCCTTACCTCGAGTCCACCGTCGCATTCCACCGGCCGGCCACGCAAATCATTGGCCAGTTCCGATTGCTGGAACGTGTTGGAGAGGGGCAGTTTGGAAGCGTGTGGAAGGCTCAGGACGAGCAACTGAAAAGAGTCGTCGCGCTCAAACTTCCCCGCCGGGATGACTTGGACCACGAGTCCGAACGGATGTTCGTGCGAGAGGCGCAGGCAGCTGCACAACTCGATCATCCAAACATCGTTCATGTGTACGAGGTCGGCAAGGAGGACGGCCAGCTCTACATCGCCAGTCAGTACATCAACGGCAGCACACTCAAGGAGTACGCGTGTCACCATGCCAGGGATGCCGTAAAAGCGGTCGCAATTCTGGAGACCGTTGCCGAAGCGATTCATGCGGCACATTCAGCAGGAATCATCCATCGGGACCTGAAGCCAGCCAACATCCTCGTCGATCGAGCAGGCACTCCCTTCGTCACTGACTTTGGGATTGCCAAGCAGAACGCAACGCAGCAGACATATACCGGCACGGAATCCGGGGCGATCATGGGAACGCCCGCCTACATGTCATCAGAGCAGGCCATGGGAGACAGTCGAAAGGCCGACGCTCGCAGCGACATCTTCTCACTGGGAGTCATTCTGTTTGAACTGATCGCTGGCCGTCGTCCGTTTGAGACCTTTTTTCAGCAACTGATCCACTACAACGACGGACTTCCCAGCCCTTCGCCGAAGGCCATTGCTTCAGAGGTCGACCCACGGCTGGACCGAATCTGTCGAAAGGCATTGGAGGGCAGGCCAGCAGATCGATATCAGACGGCACTGGATCTCGCTAAGGACCTGGCACGGTTTCGCAGCGGCCAGCCGGTTGAGGCGCTCCCTGTTCGCCGTCACGAACTGGTGCTCAGGTGGGTGCAGCGTAACCTGGCACTGACGGTCGCCTCTGTGCTTTGTGTCGTCAGCCTTGGTGCCGCTGCGTTCTCACTGCAGTCTCCGGAGAATGAGCAGCCAGCGGTTGCGACCCATTCATTTCAGCCACCCGCCACTGCTCCTGTCACCGAACTGACAGTCGAACTTGAAACGGAGCCACCGGGTGCTCAGGTCTGGTTTTATCCCATCTCAGAACTGACCGGGGAACCCGACCTGCAGGCCTCTGTGGCCTCAGAGGCCCGGACTCCTCTGAAGCAGCGTTTGCAGTCGGGTTACTATCTCGTCGTTGCAGTTCTCGATGACGGCCGGTTCCACGAGGTTTATCGTACTGTCCCGCGAAATGCCTCTGACACTTTCTATTATCTCAGGCACAAACGCTGGCTGAAGACAGGCGCAGATTCCGTAGAACTTCCGACGATCACTATTCCTGATCACAACGTGGTCAATGGGATGATCAGGTTCGAGGGCTCAGAAGACTTTGTGGTCGGCTTCGCTGGCGAACCGACACTGACTGAGCACTCCGTGCCAATCAGGCCCTTCTTCCTCGCCAGACACGAGGTAACATGGGAGCAGTACATGGCAGGGAACGAAGGGAAGCCGCCAGGTTCAATTGGCCCCAATCGTCGGCCTTCCGACCTGACCATCCCCATTACGGGGCTCTTTTGTGATGAGGCGATTCATTGGGCCGAAAAGGCTGGCTTCCGTCTGCCTACAGAATCTGAGTATGAGTTCGCAGCCACAAATGCAGGAACGACTCTATTTCCCTGGGGAAATGCCCGAGTTGAACTGACGGATAAGCTGACCTCAGTCACCGCAGAAACCAGGGATCGCTGTATTTCATTCCCAGGCTTGACTGGACTCTTTTCAAACGGAGCCGAGTTCACGGGTTCTTACGGAGTACCATACGGCTCACCCGCTGAGGTCACGGTAATACGCCGTAGACCGCTCGATGAGGTCATTATTCGAGGCGGCCCGTACGGAGGGCTGACCAGTGAACTCGGCCCAATGGAACACTCGCTCGTTCGCGAACGCTGGAACCGCTGCGGCGCCCGCAACCGGGTCAACCTGCCTCGTGATACACTATCCTCACGCATTGGATTCAGATGTGCAAGGAGTGTCAGCCCACTGCAACCACAAAAAGTATCAGCCAACAGTATTGCATCAGGAATACTGACAGAATCTCAGTAGCAGAACCGCACCTCACTGGTCTGGCAATTCTGTTTGAGTAACGATCTGATAGGTCAGCAGGCCGTATCGAACAAGTGCCACGTGAGCCGTCAGTTTCTCGACAGTCGGCGGCTTATAATCAAGCACCCGCCATTCTCTGTTTGCCGGTTTGTGACGTGGAGTAATCTCGTGTCCCGAAGTGATATGTACTACAGGCGGGCGATTGCCTGGCTGTCCAGTCGGTTTGATCTCCACAAGCATTAGACGCACGTAAACGGGAGAAGCACCTTGTGGGATGTCGAACCTGACCCACTCAGTATGAAGTGTGCGCCGCACCCAGTGAAGGTCAGGCTTCGGTTCAGGAAGCTGTGGGTCTTCGGGATCGCGAGGGTTGTCGGGATCGAAGCCTGCAAATGGCCCACCAGAAGAAGCATGTCCAGAGTCTCCGATGATTCGATTTCCTGATGCTGACAGCGCCGTTTTCGCTGTGTCACAGTCCGGGCATGTCTGAGGCTCCAAGCCAGGTGCAGCGTCGTAGCTTGTTGGCATCCCATTGTTGCAATCTTCGTGATCCTGGTAGTACATAGCGTAGTAAGTTGAATACCCCCCCCACGGCATCATCTCGTAGACCGGACAGATGATTGGATGGCCGAGAATCCTGGGCTTATCTTTTTTCGGTTGACTTGATTGCTCAGTCTGGCAACACGGTCGGGGCTGCTTCGGTGGGGGACAGCAGTCGTCTGCCACCAGATGGCGTCCTCCTAATGCCATAAGAATCAGTGCGACTGACGCGTTGATCGTAAGCATACGATTCTTCTGACTTCTGAAACCCATTGTGCTGTTCCTCAATCCCGTTAGCAAAAACCGATTGCCCCGCACGTCGTCGTGCTGAAACAGGCCGATGGGAATCAGGATGGCCGATATGAGACGGCTTGGTCAAGAAACTCAGTGGCACAGTCCGGGACATTTGAGAAGACTTCAGAGAGGATTTCCTAAACCGGAGCCTGTCAACTCCCCGGCAGCGGTCGCACCATGATTGGCATCTGGAATGCTTCTTTTCGCCCGTATGCGACAGGTCCTTTTGTAAGTGTGTCAGGGCCATGAGACTGATGTTCCGCCCGTGTAAACAAATGTGGCATAGGCGCCCCATTCCGGCCCACAACGTGGCCCGATCGTAATGGTCGGGCTCGGAGCGCCCGAGCGTTTTGCCAATTGTCCTCCCTTTCACTCGGAGTTGGATCGCTTCGTCAACTGCATGTCGATCACACGGCGTCCTGTGCCTGTGGCGTTCGCTCGCGGACGGTTGATATGTCTGATTGTACATATCATGCCGTACAGCCAGCAAGAAGAATTGAAGGTAGCTTCTCATGGCAACGGTTAAAGAAATCGCTCCTGATCTGTTTCGGATTTCGGTTTACGTGCCTGAACTCGATATACAGTTCAACCATTTTCTGGTGCGGGATGAGCAGCCATTGCTGTTTCATGCGGGGCTCAAGAGGATGTTTCCCGCGCTCAGGGACGCCGTCGCCACGCTGATTGATCCGGCGTCACTGCGGCACGTCGCCTGGAGCCACTTTGAATCGGACGAAGTCGGTGGGCTCAACGAGTGGCTGCAACGGGCTCCGCAGGCTGAGCCAGTCTGCACGCTCATCGGCAAACTGGTCAGCGTCGACGACTTCGCCCTGCGGCCGGCTCGGGGCATGACCGCCGAGGACTCCCTCAGTACCGGGAAGTACCGTTTCCGGTTCTGCTCGTCGCCGCACATTCCGCACGGCTGGGATGCAGGGCTGCTGTTCGAGGAAACGGCTAAGACGCTGTTCTGCTCGGACCTGTTCCACCACTTCGGCAACGTCAAGGCGGTGACCTCGTCCGACCTGATCGGCCCGACGCACCAGGCCATGCAGCAGATGCAGCAAGGCCCGCTGACCGGCTACATGCCTTACACCCAGCAGACCGAAGGCGTCCTGCGTTCGCTGGCCGAGCTTGAGCCCCAGACCCTGGCCGTCATGCACGGTTCGTCGTACAGCGGCAACGGAGCCAGGCTGCTGACCGACCTGGCCGGCGTGCTGCAGGTAACCTTTGATCAAGCCTGAGGGCCGCGGGACAGTAGGACGCCCGCAAAGCCTCGTGGCGACGGTGCAGGAGCTTTCCAGGCAGCACTGCGTCCCACCCTCGCGATATTCTGATCAGGTATCGGGCCAGCCGCTCCATCATTTTCCAAGCCGTCTGTGACGGTTCGATTTAGTTGTGACCTGGGACCCCAGCTTGCGGCAGAACGGTCTGGTCTGCCTCGAAAATGCCTGAAAACCGACTCCCTGGGACACTTCTGACGGTGGTCGGAAGTAACTTCAAGGCAAGTCTCGATTCGAGGCCGTGGCTGGCCTGAACGTTGCCGGAATGGGCGAAAGTGTTAAGAGTCGGTGGTTTCCTTTCTTCCTGTTTCGGGGCTTGGCCATGAAGACTCAGAAGAAGCACAGACTCGGCTTCACGCTTATTGAGCTGCTGGTTGTGATCGCCATCATCGCGATTCTGGTGGCACTGCTGCTGCCCGCTGTACAGCAGGCGCGCGAGGCAGCGAGGCGGTCGCAGTGCAAGAACAACCTGAAGCAGATTGGACTGGCGCTGCACAACTATGCGGAGACCGCCGGGCGACTTCCTCCGGGTTATGTCAGCAATCGCCCGGCACCGGAGAATCCAAACAGCTCGTGGTGCCGCAACAATGGCGGAGGCAACAGCGGCCAGTTCGCTCCCTGGATGGTGCTGATCCTGCCGTACATCGATCAGGATCAGTTGTACGTGAAATTCGATTTCAACTCCCGGTTTCAGGACACGTCGAACCTGCCGTTCCCAGCGGTCACCGCTTTGGCCATGCCGCTGGATGTTTACAGTTGCCCGTCAGAGATTAAGTCTGATCCGCTCTGGCCGAGTTATCTGGGAGTACAGGGCGGTGGTGCGGGCATCGAATGCCAGAACACCGGCTGCACGCCAAGCATTGCTCGTGCCTGGTGGTCGACCGGCTGCCTGTATGCCGGATCGTCAGTGCGATTTGCAAAGATCACCGACGGGACGTCCAATGTCTTTCTCGTCGGCGAAACCCGTTACGCCAGTGCTCCGTGGGTTGCCAGCGCCAAGCAGGACAGTTGCGCGTTCACTCGAAATCTGGTCGGCACATACGAGCAGATCAATCTGTACGACACATCGTCGCGTGGACAGATCGCGACGCGCGGGCTTTCGAGCTTTCACTTCGGCGGCGCGCACGTGCTGCTCGCCGATGGTGCCATCCGCTTCCTGAGTGAGAATATGGACCTGTCGACTTATCAGACGATGGGAGTGCGTAACGATGGTCTGCCAACAGGGACGTTGTAGTGATCATTGAGCGAACGATTTTCTTTCGATGCCTGTGCCTGGCCATGCTGCTGGGGATGTGCGCCGGTTGTGGCGGCAGCAGTGATGGCCCGGATCGGTTTGCCGTCTCTGGCGAGGTCACCTTTGAAGGCAAACCTGTCCCCATGGGATTTATCAAGTTCACGCCAGACTCCAGCCAGGGGAATTCCGGCCCTGGAACAGGATGCCCGATCAAAGACGGCGAGTACGCGACTCCGAAGGGAAAAGGTCTCGTTGGGGGACCGCACATCGTCGAGATCGCCGGCTGGGATGGCGTGCCCATCACGGAAAGCGGAGAACGGCTGCCGGAAGGCACCGAATTGTTCCCTCTGTATCACACGCGGTTTGACTTTCCAAAGTCAGACGGTGAATACAACTTCGCCGTCTCACCCGATACCGATATCCCGCTTGAAACCGATGCAGCTTCCGAGGAACCCATCGAAACTCTGGCCGAGTAACTGCGCCAGACCACCTCGGCGAAGCACCTTACATCACAGTCACTTCTGCTGCCTGCTGTCATCGGTCCGGGGTTTCTCGGTAGCTTCAGAAGCGTCGACTGGTTCTTCCGGACCATCCTCGATCAGGATCGGAACGGTCTGCGATTCGGGCAGTTCCGGGATCGTCTCGCCGGTCAGCAGATGCAGCCACTGTCGAACAAGTGGACGGACCCGGGTTTCCGGATCAGCGTCGAGCAGTTCGCGCAGCAGGCTGGCGGCGTCGGAGCATAGTCCGGCTTCGATCATGGCCGCGGTGATCGTCCAGCGAAGCTGCGTCGTTTCCTCACGAGTCTCGTACAACGCCCGCATCGACGCGGACGTCAGCGTGGCCGGCCAGATCTGACGGTCGGCCAGCAGACCAGGGATCGGCTGCACAAATCCGCTGAGACTCAGCAGTGCGTTCGCGGTTGAGCGTTCGATGTCCCGCAACCGCCGCTGACACAAAGCGATCGCGTTCTCGTATTCGCCTTTCGCCATCTTCAGCCAGGCGGACTGCAGCACCCACTGAAAGGTGACAGTCGGGTCGTCCGGGATGGCCTCAAACGTCGCAAACTGCGTCTCGGCGTCCGCCAGCCGACCGCACTCGGCAAACAGGAACGCGCCCTGCAGTTCGATCAGCAGGTCGCCCGCAAACGACAGACGATGTTCCTCGAACAGTTCCAGCGCGCGTTGCGGGTAGCCCTGCTGAACGAGTCCCAGAATCAGGCCACGGATTTCGGGCTCCGGAGCAACAAGTGCCTCGTTCACCTGCCCGTAAATGTTTTCAATCCGTGGGTCGAGTTCCTTTTTCAACTGTGACAGACGCTGAGCCAGTGCCAGATCCTGATCGTCTGGATCGTCCATCCTGCGGATCAGGTCGAGTGACCTCGTGACGTATTCCCGTGCGAGGTCCCAGCGTTGCCGCTGCAGGTATTCGTCGCCAAGTGTTGACGTCAGAGACAGGTTGTCGGGCTGAAGCACCAGCGCCTGATGCAGTGCGTGCATCCGTTGAAGGTGCCGCTGCTCATTCACAATCGGCAGGCCGAATGAATTCAGGCTGGCTGCTTCCAGACTGCCCAGCGTCTGATAAACCTGCGCCTGCAGGAAGAATGCCTCAGCATTGTTGACGTTGTCATCGAGTGCTGCGGCAGCGTTTCTCAGCGAGAGCGTTGCGAGTGCATACGCCTCATCCGCTGTCATCGGCACTGCTCCGTTAATTCCCAGCGACAGCCAGTCGGAGAGACGCTGCGCCCGCAGGGCTGCAACGGAAACCGGACGCGCCGGAAGGCTCATGAAGTTCTGATAGCCGGTCCGCGGTCGAGGCCAGTCGATCCGTTCCACAGTGACTTTCGGCATCTGACAGTCACGCAGCGCCGCCTGTACAAAATCAACCCGCTGTGGCGTGTTTTCCGGTGCCGCAGCCGTGCCTTCTTCACCCGGCTTGCGCACATAGAAGGCCGAAGTTGCCCCAATCGAAGTCAGTGTCCAGTCAGCGGAGCGTTCGAGATCCACCCAGGTAAACACGTCCGGAGTGCGTCCCCACAATCGCGGCGTGACCAGTCGAACGTCGAAGCGGTCAAACGTTTCTGCCCAGAGTTCGCGGCGTCCGAACCAGCTTTCCGGATCGTCGTCATTGCCGGAAGCGTCGTCGGCACTCGAAGCGTTACGGCTGTCGGCAGTTCCGCCGATAGCTGAGGCATCTGCTGTCGGGCTCGCCGTTCGCAACGCGTAACGCGCCTGATTGTGCAGCCGCAGAATGTCGTCTTCTCCACCGGCGTAGACCTCAACCCGGCTGTCAACAAACGTTGGCCGGTCGAGCCACACCAGCAGGTCGCCGTGATGCAGATTCGTCACAAAGATGTGAGCATCACTGTCTGCTTCGATCGCAGCGAGGTCCTGTTCCAGACCGGCGATATTCGTTGCCAGTTGCGGTGAGAAGCCGACGCCGATGCGTTTTCCGTCCGGTCCCATCAGGCGACCGCTGACGGCCAGCCAGGCAAACGCCGCCAGTGCCAGCACCGTCATCGCTCGCCCGAGTCGTGACCACAGTAGTTCCAGCGTATTGGTCGAGTACTCCACGCGGCAGTTGTCCCGATACCAGTCCTGCCCGTTCAGTGAGACCAGAACGGTGCCGATCAACGCAGCGACGATCAGTTCGTGTGAGCAGACCACCGCCAGCCCACCGACCGTCAGGCAGGCCACCAGCAACCCGAGATCAAGTCGCCTGAAGTTCAACAGACTCGTCAGAACGGCGAGAACCAGCACGCCAACGCCGACTGCAATCGGAATGGCCAGCGGCTGCCACAGCCCCTTGAAATACAGCGGGTAATTCAGCAGTTCTCCCGATCCGAGATACTCGACCAGGGCCGGCAACTGCACCGTGTAGAGCGAGACCGGAGCTGTGATCGTGTGCCAGCCAAACGGGTTGATCAACAGCGCGACAAAACCGGCGACTGTCGCCAGACCGAGATCACGCAGGCACGCTGTCTCGTGATGGGTCCGCCGTCCAAACCGATCACTGAGCACCGTGCCGAGCGCGTATGCGGCGATCAGGATCCAGCCGATAAAGGCCCGCGGATCGAGATTGCCCCACACGGCCAGCGAACCGACCAGGCACCACAATGCCGACCGCTTCCCCGTCTGCGACCAGTGGACGAGTCCGCGCAACGTCCAGGCAACTCCCAGCAGCGTGACAAGTTCCGGCAGCGCGGTGAACTCGGTCTGCAGCACAAACAGCGTCGCCCCGGCGCAGAACGCCGTCCACCAGGTTGGCAGTTCGGGCCGAGTGATATGGACCACAAAATACAGTATCACCGCCGCCATCACGGCCGTCAGCAGTGACACTGCGACTGCGCCGCCAATTCCGTAAACGCCGCCCACGATCAGATCGAACAGCCACGCCGTGTTGACCCACGGCCGCTCGGTTGCCGTGTATGAGAACACGTCGTTCGCTGGCGGTAGAAACCCGTGCGACGCCAGATACTCACCCGTCTTGATCCGCACCAGCGAAGACGTCTCAGTAATCTCGCGACAGCCGAGCAGCAACGCGAGCAGCACGACCGCCCAGCGCAGCATGAAGTCGCCCCGAATCGCCTCGTCCTCAACAAGTTCCGGCGTCAGCGGCTCCCACTCCGGCAGGTCACCCTCAGCGGATTCTCCCGGCGCGCCTTCCGAAGACGCACCGTCTGCCGCAGCGTCACTCGACAGCGCTTCCGCTCCTGCATCTTCAGCCGCGGCCGTCGGCCCGTCTATCTGCGTCTGCTCCGGCGAGACCTCGTCGCCCTGGCCAGTTGTGTCAGCACTGGAAGTTTCCGGCTCTGAATTCGGGTGCGAGGTTTCCGAGGCAGATGTTTCCAGGGTCGATTCCGAAGCAGCAGATGCGGCTTCGTCACGTTCAGCAGGATCAGTCACAGCAGGCTCGTTCAGACGGACAGGAATAGACGCGGCGCCGGAGAACCCGACAGCGGAAGAAATCTGGTCCGCGCAGAAAAAGCATTTTCCCGGACCAGTCGAGACAGCGTACGACTGCCTGTCTGTAGCGGTCAAGAACGTCGGCCCGCCGCGCCAAAAGCTCGTCCGGGCTGGTCCGGATACGCGTACCTGTCGCTATTCGGCATCATGACGCCGAAGCCTGAAAGGGCAGAACGACCCGCAAGTCGATGGTTGGCTCACCGCTCAGGATCGTGTCCCACAAAATCAGGGTCGCTCATCAGGTGGCCGGGGCTCGACTGAGCCTGCGGAGGAAGCCCCGGGGGTTCGCTCGTGCCTTGCTCCAACCCCGGCCATCCCGATTTCCAACACTTTATCTCTGGGATGTGAACTAAGTACCCGTCCCGCGAAATAAGGGTTGATATTTCTTTGCGGATAGGAATTGATGAGACTGCGGCCGGTCGGTGGGATTCCAGGTCTGGACAAGGAAGTCCGATGCGTGGTCGCAGAAGTCAGGTGGTGGTGTCGGTG
>WGMU01000082.1 GCA_016124895.1 bacterium | reverse complement strand
GATGATGTCTTCGAGCGTCGACTTTGCCTCGGTCAGGTCCATCAACTGACTGTTGAAGTGATTGAACCGCTCTTCGAGTTCATCAAGCGTTTCAAGGCTTTCGGTATTCACGCTGCCCATCGCCTTGAGTTTCCGTCGCAGGCGATTCACGCGTTCGTCGAGTTCTTCGCGCACGTCTTCATAGCGCACGCCGTCGATTTCCCGCAGGGCGTACGGCAGCGAGTCCCCGACTGGCGCCGTTTCCGCATCAACGCTTGAGCCTGCCGTGACGTCATCGTATTCCGAGGCGGCATCGTCAGCGGCTTCTTCGTCGTCCCAGCCGTCATCATCATTGTCGTCGTCCCAGTCCTCGGCCTCGTCGTCCCACTCGTCTTCTTCGCTTTCGTCTTCTTCATCGTCTGCGGACACGTCATCGCCTGAGCTGCCAGGTTCACTGTCGTCCTCTTCGACCTCGCTGTCGTCATCAGCGGCGTCGGTCAGATCGTCGTTCTCTGAGTCGGCCTCGTTGTCGGTATCCGCTTCTCCGTCCGGCGACTCTGTCATCTCATCTTCTGCGGTATTCAATACCAGCAGGCCGCGTTCGATCAGAAATTCGCGGAATGCCGACGTGCCCGAGTGAGCGACGTCGTCAATCGTGACGCCGTACTCTTCTTCGATCCGCTCACCGCAGGTCGACAGTCGGTGCCTGACATCGCGAAGTTCGACTTCCTGACTGTGTTGCGTTTCCGAGAGTGAACGACGTTCGTGCCGCAATCGAGTTTCCTCGTCGCCCATCGCACCGCGAACGCCGCGCAGACGATCCTTTTCGGCCGACAGTGAGCGAACTCGATTCGCGTTCGACTCCGCCTGCAGGGCGAGTTCGGCCAGCTCTGACGTCGAATTGAGAATGACAAGTTCCGACGTCAGTTGCCGTTCCGAGAGTGCCGTCGAGCGGCGGATCATCTCGGCAGCCTGCTCGTGCTGCGAGGTCGCTTCGTCACTCAGCCGGTTCAGTGCTTCGATCAGGCCGTCGCGTCTCTCGGTCTGACGGGCAAGCTGCAATCGCTGCTCGGTCTGCTGCTGCACAAGCTGGTTGCGTTCCTGCTCGAACTCGACCACTTCGCTCTCCAGCCGGCCGGATTGAGCGTCGAGATCCTGCAACTGCTTTTCAACATCTGACAGCGCATCGAACCGCGCAGCGAGTTCCGTCTGAGCCGTCGCCGATTGCGATTGCGTTTCGAGAATTCCGGTTTCAGCCGCTTCCTGCTGTTCGGCGAGCTGCCTCGCGACAAGCTGCTGAGCATCCGCGCTCGTCCGCTGCCGGGCGAGTTCGTCATTGACTTCGTCACGTTGTGCGGCGGTCGCGGCCAGTTGCGTCTGTATGTTCTTGAGCTGCTCGGCGATCGACTGCAACTGAGTTTCGCTCGCCGCGACCGACTGATCGAGGCGGATGACGTCGTTCTTGAGTCGTCGCAGTTCGTTCTTGCGTGACAGAACTGCCGATTCGCCGCGCACGCTGCCGGTATAAACTGCGCCTTCCGGCTCGACCAGTTCGCCCTGCAGCGTCACGAAGCGCAGCCCGCGCCCTGCTCCGCTGGACAAGTCGCGTGCGGCATCCAGATCCACAACGATCCATGTCGTATCGAGCAGCCGCGCGCCCAGCTCACGATGCGGACACGTCGCTGCGAGCAGTTCGTCTGCCCGGCAAACGACGCTGGAATGCTGACGGAGATCGCGGTCGTCTGCATTCTCAGCAGGCGTTTCGCCGTCTTTTGTCAGACCGAGAAAACCGACGCGACCATCGATCCTCGCCTCGCCACGATTGAGGTACTCGACGAGTGGCTGCAGGTCGTCCATGACGATGAGCTGCGCCCGCGGCCCGAGCGCGACTTCCATCAGAGCCGCGTTTTCAAGTTCGACATCAAGCAGGTCGGCGACGCTGCCGACAATATGGCTCCACGGCGGGTAATCCGAAGTCCGCGCCCGTTTGAGAATTTCCCGGACGCCAATCCCGACGCCTTCCTGTCGCTGCTCAAGATCCTCCAGCACGGCAAGGCGAGCCTGAGTTGCGCTGCGACGTTCGCGCAACTCCACAAGCCGCTTCCGTGTTTCGTCCTGCGCCAACGCAAGCTGCTGCTTCTGGCCGCGTTGAGTTGACCATTGACTGGAAATCGCAGCGGCGCGTTCAAGTGTCTGCTCAACCGCTTCCTGCCGCCGTTCGAGTTCGTGCGTTGCCGCCGCGAGTTCCGCTTCAAGCCGTGTCTGCTCGTCCTGAAACTGATCGCGGGCATCGTCAAGTGATCGCAGCTTCGCCTCCAGCAGGGCGATCTGCTGCTTGATCCGCGACGCCTCTTCCGTCAGTTCTGCGCGAGCGGTCTGCGTCTGCTCGATCTGCAGCCGGCTGGCGTCGTACGCGGCCTTGAGCTGCGTGATCCGTGTTTCGTGCTGATCGACAGCCTGTTGCTGCGACTGGAAGCTTGCGTTGAACTGATCGAGTTCCCGCTGCGCGGCGCTGCGTTCGCGATCAACCTGAGCCAGTCGTCCAAGTGTCCCGGAATGCTGCCGTCGCAGTCGGACGAGTTCCGTCTCGGTCTCACGCAGGCGATCGGTCTCGTGCCGGATGTTCGCTTCGAGACTGACGGCTGTTTCACGCGTCGCCGCAGATGCTCGTTCCGCTTCCCGCAACTGATCGTCAACTCTCCCCAGTTCGCTGTCGAAGGAAGCCAGCCGCTGATCAATCGCCTGCTGCTGCCCGGTCAGTTCATCGAGCGCCGTATTCGTCTCTGCAAGCTTCGCTTCCACCTTCGTCTGTCGATCGGTCAGCCACGCATAGTCGTCTGCCGCGAGTCCGAACCAGGCGAGCTTGAGTTCCTGCTCGACCTCGCGGAACTTCGACGCCTTGACGGCCTGGCTGCGCGTCGAATTCAACTGCGACTCAAGCTGGTCAACAATGTCCTGCAGACGGACGAGATTCTGGCTGACTCGTTCCAGTTTCCGCAGTGCTTCGGTCTTCTTCGACTTGAAGCGGCTGATCCCGGCGGCCTCTTCAAAAATGATGCGGCGAGCAGCCGGGTTCGACTGCAGAATCTGTCCGACGCGTCCCTGCTCGATGATGCTGTACGCTGACGTTCCGGCACCCGTGCCCATAAACGCGTCGCGAATGTCCTTCAACCGCGCCGTCGCGCCGTTGATCAGGTATTCCGAGTCACCATTGCGCCACAGCCGACGTCCGATAGTGACTTCGTCGGTTTCGATCGGCAACAGTTTCTGCGAGTTGTCGAACGTCAGACTCGCTTCTGCGAATGCGCTCGCTTTGCGGCCGGACGAACCGTTGAAGATGACGTCGGTCATCTCTTTGCCGCGCAGGCTCTTCGGGCTCTGGTCGCCAAGAATCCACTTCATTGCGTCGACGACGTTGCTCTTACCGCTGCCGTTCGGGCCGACGACGCACGTGATCCCGTGCGAAAAGTCGAACCGCGTCCGGTCGGCAAAGCTCTTGAAGCCGAAAAGTTCCAGCGACTTCAGCATCGACGGGCGGGATTCCTGAAG
This sequence comes from bacterium, assembly GCA_016124895.1. GTDB lineage: Bacteria > Planctomycetota > Planctomycetia > Planctomycetales > Planctomycetaceae > JAPOLP01. The sequence goes on along the minus strand of WGMU01000082.1, from coordinate 22,129 downwards.
GGGCTTAACGCGACGAAACCGCAGGCTTGCACCCACGGCTCGTCAGACGGATTCATTCACATCAAGGGCCGGCAATCGCCAGCGACAGCGTCTACTCGTTGTCAACCGGCTTCGGCCGGTCATCCGGTTCTGATGAATCGTCCTTCTTCAGCCAGCCGAACGGCGACCAGCGGGATTTCTCCTGTGGCTCGGGATTGACTCCGTTCGCTTCGGCAAGCACAGCGGCTCGACGGGCCGCATAATCATCGGCCGGTTCAAGCTCCGTCAGTTCGCCGTCAGATTCAGTTTCGTCAACCGGTGCGTCCTGACCGTCCGCCTCCGATCCGGTTTTAAAATCTCTGTCACTGTCGTCGTCGGTCCGGTCAAACAGGTTCGGCGTCAGCGTCGAACGTCCGACACGAGCGCGGTTGCCGTTGCGGAAGTAAACTCGACCAGCCTGCGGCAACGCGTCGATCTCGAATCGCCCCGGCAGATTCCCCTGGTTATCCGCCTGAATGAGCATCTGGGCGATGTCCGGATACGACGCGCCGAGTTCCGACGCAGCCCGGATCACATCCTCAATTCGGAGTGAAACGACTTTGCGTTGCTCATCTGCGTCTCCGTAAGGCGTAAATCGAGTCACTGAGACGGTGTCACTGGCCGACTTGGCACTCAGCAGCAGCCGTCCCACACGAATCGTCATCGGCGTCCGGAACTCCTGACGGCGATCAAACAGGACGACCTCGGCCAGCTTGCGGACAGTGATATGCACCATCGGTTCGCCACGCGTCTCCAGCGAATGCAGCATGAACTCGCCGCTGAGTTTCTCACCAGCAAGAAATGGATCGTTGCGATCGAGCGTCCACAAAGCGCGGAAGGCACCGTACCGCGTTTCCGCACTGTCGTACGTCGTCCCATCCTCGTCGACGTGGACGTGCATCAGATCCCGTAGAGCCAGATGCGCCTGCGGATCGTCGATAATGGACAGTGCTGCGAACGCGTAAACGCGGAACGCCCGTTCTTTCAGAGCCGCCTCGTGCAGTGTCTGGACCCCGTCCGTCTCATTGAGATACGCCAGCGCCACGGCCGCGTGGAACCGGCATTCCAGCTCCGGACTCTTCAACCCGGTCTTCAGCACTGGGATCGCCTTCTCGCCAATTGCTTCGAGTTGAACTGCGGCCCGCTCTGCTGTGGCGGGTTCCTGAAGCTGCTGCTCCAGACGCTTGATCCGGACTCGCTGAGCAACCGGCGACTCGCGAAAAGCGATGGCCTGAATGACCCGCATGTATCGCGGGTAGTCTTCGCGATAGTTCGGATGAATCTTCAGCAGAATCCGCTGATCCGTCTGCGCCTTGGCCAGAGGCTCTTTGACGCCGGCTCGATCATACGCCGAAAACCGCAGACCAATCCGGTCCGCCAGACGCGTCACGTTGCGGTACGTACGGAAGTCGGACTTCACGTACAACGCCATGTCGCGATCAATCAGCGACAGACCGCCGCCCAGCACTTTGCCGCGTTTCAGCACGCCGGCCCGGTCTTCAATGTCTTCCGCGCCTGGAGCAACAAGGACGGGACCTTCCGCTCGGGCGACAACATGTCCTTTCAGTCGACCGCGACCGGGAACGATCGCTGTTTCCGACAGAATGGTTTCGAGCAATCGGCCTCCATTGAGGCTTGCTGCTCCGTCGTCGCCGGGGATACGAACCTGAACATCAAACCGGTCGCCCTTTTTCGCGAGCGGCGGCAGATAAGCTCGCACGACAACCAGAGCCGTGTCTGGTGACCGCAGAATCTCTTTTGAGTTCTTGATATTCCGGCGTCGCATATCGTCGAGCAGTGCTTCACGCTCGGGGCTGGGCGGCGGATCGCCACCATTTCCGTTCAGCCCGACGACCAGCCCGACACCTTCCAGGACGACACGGTGCAGCCCGGTAAACGTCGTATGATCGCCCACCATCGGAACATCGATTTTCGTCTCGAAGTCATCATCGGAATCGGCGTCCTCAGAGTCGTCCTTCTCGTCCTGAAGTTTCGGACTGAGCAGATTCCAGCTCAGCGAATCCAGCCCGAGACTGCTGCAGCCGGCCAGACTGCCCGCCATTAACAGAGCAACAGCCAGAGGCAGCAGACAGGATCGGCCAGGGGAACAGACACGCGCACGAGTCACGAGAGCCATATTTGGCATCCGGAGTGAGAGGCGGAGTGTGTCGCGGACGCGACGAGAGATGAGAACGGCCGATCGCAGGCAGGGACGAAACGATCTCGGCCGGAGAGTGGATTCGGAGAATAGGCCCGATCCTTTTGACCGGTCAATATGGCCTCAACGGTACAGCCGCTGCGACGCGGCCAACCGCCGCTCATCGATCGTTGATCGCTGGATCAATCCTCGCAACTCAGAGAGTCAAAACACGTTGTGACACCACTCCAATCGCACCGACCTGCCAGAACTGCGCGGATTCACCCAAATCGAAACTGGTTGACGGTCCTCAGAAAGCGGTCGTAAGATCGCCCGTTACACTCAAGGCAAGGAATTCTGCCCGTCGATTCCGAACGGGCCTTCCGCTGGCCTGACGTGGCCGAGCCGCCCGTTTCGACCGCTTTTCGCACCTGCCTGTTCCGGGGCTTTGTGATGCATACACTGGGAAAAGTTCTCGCCTGGATCACCGTACTGCTCGCGTTCGGCGGCGTCTTCATGACAACAAAAGTCCTCGCCCGACGGAACGCCGCCATCGCGCAACTGGAGAAGAGCCGCCTCGCCTATGAGGCGTCGATCGCTCCACTGGAAACTGCTCGCCGGGACCTGCGTGTGGCCCAGGATGCCTTTACGCAGGCCATTCACGGCTGGAATCCACTGCTCGGAGCCAACGTGCAGATCGGGCCGGCCAATCCCCGCGAGATCAGTCTCAATCTCGGCCAGGCCGCCGGGCTGCAGGTCGGCCAGACGATTCACGTCTTTGTGCCCGATCCGCAGGGCCAGTCAATGTATCTGGGTCCGTTCAACGTGAAAGACGTGCAGGGTGGATTCACCATCGCCGAAGCCGACTTCCCGCTCCGCCCGTCCGACCTGGCGAACTGGCAGAACTTTGTGACTCAGACGCAGGCCGGGCGGGTTTACGGCAGCATCCCGAGTGCTGGTCCGGAAGCTGTCCTGCACCTGCAGCAGCTTCTTGTGCGGAAAAACGAGTTGCTCGAAGCCGAAGCTGCCCTGCTGGCTGTGCGTCAGAAGGAAGTCGCGATTGCCAACGAGCATCTCAATTACCGCAACAACGAACTGCATGGTGACCCGACTCTGCAGGGTGAGCGAGATTCGCTGCCTCAGTTCGTGATCGACGGACTGGTCAAGGCCATCGAGGATGCCGACGAGTCCCGCAATCGGACACTCGAGGAAGTCGACGAACTGCGGCACCAGATCAAACTGGCGTATGACGAAATCGTCGCGTTCGAACAGAAAAACCGCGATCTGGCCGCAACCTTGCCGGATGGCAGCCAGACGGCTGTTCCCGCGACGGCCGCTGTCGGCGAGTAGCCTCCGCTCAGAACGCTCTCCCCCTTAAAAATGAGCCCGAAACGTCAGCGACACCGGCCAGCCGACAAGTCTTCGCTGCTGCTTCGGGTTATTTTCTGAGACGCCGCAGCTTCGAGACGTAGAATCCGGTTGGCGCTTTCACAGCGGCCCGCGAGAATCCCGGCCGCAACAGCAACCCGGCATCCCGTGCCCCTTTCCGCAACGGAGTTCAGGAATGGGAATTCAGAATCGCGACTACATCCGCGATGAGCCGACCGGCGGTCATTACTCCGCAGGCGGATTCGGCTTTGGCGGCCGCTCCGATGCCTGGGCCATTAAGCGAATCATCCTCGCCTGCGTTGCCGTCTTTGTACTGCAGAACATGTTTCCCCCGTCAGTTCGAGCGAACTCGGATGGCATTCAGGTCGCACGCGGCCTGACGGGATGGCTGGAGCTGAACTGGGCCGGACTGACGCATCTGCAGCTCTGGAGAATTCTGACTTACGGCTTCTGTCACAGCACCAGCGGCCTGGCTCACATCCTCTTTAACATGATCGGTCTCTGGGTATTCGGCCGGATGGTGGAAGGCATTTATGGTTCGAAGGAAACGCTGGCCTTCTTTCTGGCAACGGTTGGCATCAGCGGCGTAACCGAAGTCGTCGTGCAGCATTTTGCTGGAGTCAATCCGTCTGTGATTGGCGCATCCGGCGGTGTCATGGGCGTGCTCATTCTGACGGCCCTGCACTTTCCGCGAATGCTGATGCAGATCTTTCCGCTCCCATTCACTTTCGAACTGCGGTGGCTGGCGATCGGGTACGTTGGCATCGACGTGCTGCGAACGATCGATGGAGGCAGCAACATCGCCTCGCTGGCGCACCTCAGTGGAGCCGCGTTCGGTTACATCTATTTTCAGTCGGGTCTGAGACTGACGGGCGGGCGGGCGCATCAAGGACGGCCCAGCGGCCTCGGCAACTGGCTCAAGTCGAAGCTGAACCGCCCCGCGAAACCGGTTCGCAAAGCGGCTCAGAAAGACGTTCGTCTGTACGAACCTCCGTCGCCAGACCAGCTTGATGCGGAACTCGACCGCATCCTCGAAAAGATCAACCGCTCCGGCCGCGACAGCCTGACGGCCGAAGAGAACGAGCTGCTGCTGAAGGCCAGCGAGCGGTACAAGAACCGCGTTTAGCGGCTGGGTGTTCGCGATTGGAGAGGCCGCAGCACGACGCAGGCTGCGCGGTTGACGCCTCGACGCCAACGCCTGATTCTGTGCCGCGTTCATTCTCTTCCCTCCTGCTGACACTGAGCCTTCCAGATGCAGACTTCCGCGCGGCGCGAGTTCATTGATCCGCGAGTTCTCTCGAAGCTGTCGGGACTGCCTCTGCACGCGCGCTTTCCAATGCTCGGCAACGTGTCGGGGCGGCACCGCAGCCCGATCCGCGGTTCGAGTGTCGAATTTGCCGAGTACCGAAAGTACGTGCCCGGCGACGATACCCGCCGGCTCGACTGGCGGGCGTATGGACGCAGCGACCGCTTCTATATCAAGGAATTCGAGGCAGATACAAATCTGCGGCTGTGCCTGATTGTCGATACCAGTGGCTCGATGGGCTTCGGCGAGGGCGAGCTGACGAAATTCGATTACGCCCGACGACTGGCCGGAACGCTCGCGTGGCTGGCGGTCGGACAGGGCGACGCCGCCGGCCTTTACTGCGCCGGACGTGGCATTGAGCGATTCATTCCGCCGAAACGAAACGCCGCACATCTGCGGACAGTCCTTGATGAACTGACCGCCGCCGAACCGACTGGCGAAACCGGGCTCGCTGAAGCTTTGCACGAAGCCGCCGAACGGATTCCGCAGCGGGCGCTCGTTGTCATTATCTCGGATTTGTTTCTGCCGCCAGCCGACCTCAGCAAGTGCTTCCAGCATTTGCGCTTTCGTCGTCACGACGTCGCGGTCTTCCACCTGCTCGATCAGCAGGAAATCGACTTCGCCTTCGACCGGCCGATGCGTTTTCTGGACATGGAAGGTCACCATCACCTGATGGCCGATCCGAGCATCGTTGCCACGCAGTACCGCCGCTCACTTCAGGCTTATCTGTCGGAGCTGAAAACCGTCATCCGCGACGCCGCGGTCGATTACCACCGCGCGTCGCTGTCCGATGATTACTCGACCGTGCTGGCCAGATTCCTGCTCGGTCGCACACCGCGAACGAAGTAGATCGGCGGCTGGTGAACCGAGCGCAGCGATGCCACCAGAATCCTCAAAACTGATCTTTGTGCGTTTTGAGGCCGCCGTTATAAGTTCGCTCCTTCCGCGAGATCGTGTCTGAATTTCGCGTCTCTCCTTTGCCTTTCGGCACTCCAGCATTCTCCCGTCGACACCCCGATCGATCGAGTGCCGGATCTCAATCAGCAGCCGCTGAGACTTTTCATCACCCCACTCATCTCCATCACTCCGACTTTCGACACGAGTGCCAATCCCGCAGGCTGGCGTGTCGCGTCTGTTTTGTTCTGCGCCTGGCCGGGCAGAACAGCTCGAAGAGGAGCCTGACATGTCGCTGTCACTTCGTTCGTCTGTGTGGTTTCTGGCGGGTTCGCTCGCCCTGGTGAGCACCGGCTGCAATTCCGTGCCGGGTTCGTGGCATCGGCAGGCAGCACTCCGCAACCGCGAGCTGTATCAGCAGACGCAGTCCCTGGCTCAGCAGAATTCGGCAGCCAATCAGGCCATCGCCTCAGCTGAACAGCAGAAGGCCGACCTGCAGAAGCGGCTCGAAATCGCCAACGAGCGGCTGGCGAATCTCAACAACGAACGGACGCAGCTCAACCAGCGCTACATCAGCCTGCGCGACCAGCTCGAAAAGATGCAGAACCCGCTGTCGCCATCGGCGACAAAAAAGTTTGGCGATCTGGTCGGCAAGTACGAGGGCTTCAACTTCGATCCGGAAACCGGTGTCAGCAAGTTCTCGTCTGACCTGCTGTTTGATTCCGGCAGTGCCAACATCAAACCGAACGGCCAGAAACTGCTGAGCGAGTTTGCCGCGATCATGAACGACGGCGACGCTCAGCGGTTGAACATCCTCGTCGCTGGTCACACTGACGATAAGCCGATCAAAAAGAGTTCGACGGCGCAGAAGCATCCGACCAACTGGCACCTGTCGACCAACCGGGCCAACGAAGTCCTGGTGACGCTGCAGAAGTCCGGCGTCAAACCGGCCCGCATGAGCAGCGCCGGCTATGGCGAATTCCAGCCGCTGGCGCCAAACTCCAGCGACAAGAACCGCGCATTGAACCGCCGCGTTGAGATCTTCGTCGTCGCTCCGGAAGCATCCATCGCCGGCTGGGATCCGAAGAACACAACAACGCGGTAACTGCTTGATTCCTTACCAGGCGTTTTCCGATGACTGATTTCTCGACCCGCGTCGATCGCAGTGTACTGTCGATCGGCCGGCTTGATGACGAGTCAGATGAGAAATCCTACTGGCGGTCTAAGACGCCGGACGAACGCCTGGCCGCCGTCGAATTCCTGCGGCAGGTCGCGTATGGCTACGACCCGGCTACCGAACGACTTCAAAGAGTTCTTGAAGTTACTCAACGAGAATAGCGTCGAGTACCTGCTCGTTGGCGGTCATGCTGTCGGTTATTACGGCTATCCGCGGCCAACAGGCGACCTTGACATCTGGGTCGACATCTCTCCGCAGAACGCCAGACGACTCGTCGAGACGTTTGAAGAGTTCGGCTTTCGCGACTCGGGCCTGACCGCGAACGATTTTCTCGTTGAGAAAAACATCGTCCGCGCTGGCGTTCCACCCCTGCGGATCGAAGTCCTGATGGGGATTTCGGGTGTGACATTCACAGATTGCCATCCGCGCTGTACGACGGCCGTAATCGACGACGTCACCGTCCCGGTCATCAGTCTGGACGATCTCAAGATCAACAAGCGGGCCAGCGGTCGAGCAAAGGACCTTGCTGATCTTGAACAGCTCGATTGATCTCCCGCCAGAGGTTCGATTCTTCGCTGCCTCGTGCAGATTTGGAGTGGATTGTCTGCCGCTCTCATAGTATCAGTGACTTCGTGATCCAGGACGAGACTCTTCCCACCTGCTGGCTTGAGCGCTGCCATCAATGACGGATTCGCATCTGTCGTTTTCTATTCTTCCGCAGCCGGACGACACCACCTGCGGGCCGACGTGCCTTCATGCCGTGTATCGTTACTACGGCGACGAACTGCCGTTGCCTGACGTGATTGCTCAGGTTTCGACGCTGGAAACCGGCGGCACGCTGGGTGCTCTACTCGGCTGCCACGCACTCGATCGCGGATATCGCGCGACGCTCTACACCTGCAATCTGCACGTGTTCGATCCGCTGTGGTTCCGGCCGCACGCGCGGCCACTGACGGAATCGCTGCGACGGCAGGCTGAGGTCAAAGAGACACCGAAGCTCCGGTTCGCCACGGATGCCTATGTCGGTTTTCTCGAACGCGGCGGGCGCATCCGGATGGAAGATCTCTCGCCGGATCTGATCCGCCGCTACCTCCGTCGCCAGTTCCCAGTGATCACGGGACTCAGCGCAACGTGGCTCTATCAGGACGCTCGCGAGCGGGCTCCCGACTGGAAGCCGGACGACATCGCTGGCGAACCGGCCGGACACTTTGTCGTTCTGTCCGGCTACGATTCCGAAGCCCGCAAGGTCAACGTTGCCGACCCCTACACGAAACATCCTCACGGAGAAGGACATCACTATGAGATCGCTCTGGAGCGGGTTCTCTGTGCGATCCTGCTGGGCATCGTCACCTATGACGCTAATCTGCTGATCATTCGGCCCAAGTAGCGATTGCCTGTTAGCGATTGGCGGTCAGGGATCAGCAATCCGTTTTTGTTAATTCCGTATTCCGAACTCCGCATTCCGCATTTCCTCCGGAGCCCTCTGTGGCCGTTCTCATTGTGACCAGCCAGCCAGACGACTGGCCGTTTGAAGTGCCGGGCGTCGAAGTCGTCGATGCCTGGTCGTACCTGACCGACCCGTCATTCAGTACGCGGCGGGCGACGCGCGTCTTCAACCTCTGCCGGTCGTACCGCTATCAGAGCACGGGCTTTTACGTGTCGCTACTGGCCGAGGCCCGCGGGCACAAGCCGCTGCCGAGCATCGCGACGATGCAGGACATCCGCTCGCCGTCGATCATCCGATTGATGGCCGACGAGCTGGATGAACTGATCAACCGCAGCCTGTCATCCCTGCAGTCGACCGAGTTCAGTCTGAGCGTCTACTTCGGACGCAACATGGCACAGCGATACGAGCGGCTGAGTCTGCAGCTTTTCAACATTTTCCAGGCACCGTTTCTGCGGTTTCGATTCGTGAAACGCAAAGGCGAGTGGCGGCTGCGATCCGTCAAGACACTCTCGGGAGCCGAAGTTCCCGCCGAGCATCGACCGTTCGCCGCCCAGGCTGCCGAGCGGTACTTCTCGCGACGCTCGGCCAACCGGCCGTCGCGGAACCGCACGCGGTTCGACCTGGCAATCCTCTATAACCCCGAAGAAAAAGAGAACGCGCCCTCTGACGAAGGGGCGCTGAAGAAGTTTCTGAAGGCCGCCAAATCCAGTGGCGTCTATGCCGAACTGATCACCAGAGACGATTACGCGCGGCTGCTCGAATTCGACGGCCTGTTCATTCGCGAAACGACCAACGTCAACGATCACACGTACCGCTTTGCCCGCAAGGCGGCGAGTGAAGATCTGGTGGTCATCGACGACCCGCAGTCAATCTCGCGCTGCACAAACAAGGTCTTCATGGCTGAGCTGCTCGAACGGCACCGCCTCGCGACCCCGCGGACGATCGTCGTTCATCGCGAGAACTGGCAGCGCATCGGCGAGGAACTCGGGTTTCCCTGTGTCCTGAAGAAACCGGACAGTTCGTTCTCCTCGGGCGTCGTCAAAGTGCAGTCGGCGGAGGAACTCGAAACCCGGCTGGCCGAGTTTTTCGGCGAATCGGAACTGCTGGTCGCTCAGGAGTTCCTGCCGACGTCGTTCGACTGGCGCATCGGAATTCTCGACCGCAAGCCGCTGTTCGCCTGCCGCTACTTCATGGCCCCCGGCCACTGGCAGGTGATCCGGCAGGAAGAGCATGGCAACGACCGGTACGGCAAACATGACACACTGCCCGTCGAGACCGCTCCGACGAAGGCAGTCCGGCTGGCACTGAAGGCCGCGAATCTGATCGGAGACGGCTTTTACGGAGTCGACATCAAGGAATCGAACGGCCGCTTCTTCGTCATCGAGATCAACGATAACCCGAACGTCGACTCCGGCGTCGAAGACCTGGTGCTGAAGGACGAACTTTACCTGCGACTGATGGATGTCTTCGTACGGAGAATGGAGCAGGTGCGTTCGCGATTTGTTTGAGGAGCGGTTGGCTGTTGGCGATCAACGGTTGGCGACACGCATTCGATTGACGAGTCGACTCCGAAGCCGGTGAGTTTTCCGTGGTCGGCTTTCGGTGTTCAGTTCCGTCGCACCGACTCCCGATTGCCGACTCCGGTCGTTGGTCATTTCCCCCCCCCATTGGTCACTCCGAGACTCCCCATGCCTCTGCATCTGTTCGACGCCTTTGGAGTCGAACTCGAATATATGGTTGTCGACGCGGCAACGCTTGACGTGCGGCCGATTGTGGATTGGCTGTTCGAGCAGGTGGCCGGCGGCACAGTCAGCGACGTCGAGCATGGCGATATCGACTGGTCGAACGAACTGGTGCGGCACGTCGTCGAACTGAAAACGGCTCAGCCGGCTAAGTCTCTGGCCGGGCTGGCAGGCGAGTTTCAGCGGCACGTCACGCTGGTCAACTCCGAACTACAGTCGTTGAATGCGAGGCTGATGCCGTCGGCCATGCACCCGTGGATGGATCCGCATCGCGAACTGCAGCTCTGGCCGCACGACAACGGACCAATTTACGAGACGTTTCATCGCGTGTTCGACTGCCGCGGTCACGGCTGGGCGAACCTGCAGAGCGTGCATCTCAATCTGCCGTTCTGCGGAGCTGAGTCGCCCGATGACGAGTTTGGCCGTCTGCACGCAGCCGTGCGTCTGCTGCTGCCGATTCTTCCTGGCCTGGCCGCCAGTTCGCCGGTCATCGATCAGCGGCTGACGGGGCTGCTTGATAACCGGCTTGAGGTTTACCGGACGAATTCGCGCAAGGTCGCGTCGATCGCCGGTCGCGTCATTCCCGAGCGGGCTTTCACGCAGCACGATTACGAGCGGTTGATCTTCGAACCAATGTTCGCCGAGATCGCGCCGTTTGATCCAGAAGGCATTCTGCAGGACGAGTTCCTCAACGCGCGCGGAGCCATCGCCCGGTTCGGCCGGGGGTCGATCGAAATCCGCGTGCTCGATATCCAGGAATGCCCAGCGGCCGACGTTGCCGTCCTCAGCGCGATCGTCAACGTGTTGCGGGCTCTGGTCGACGAACGCTGGTCGAGTCTCGCCGCGCAGCAGACCGTCGAGATTGACCCGCTGTATACGATCCTCGACCGGACGATTCGTGACGCCGATCGAGCGGTCATCGACGACGCTGAGTATCTGCGACTGCTCGGCTGGGCACAGTCGCCGTCGTGTTCGGTTGCCGATCTGTGGCGATCCCTCGTTGAAGAAACCGGGGGTCTCGACGGTGTGCCAGATGACGTTGCAGCGGGGCTGCAGCTCATTCTCGATCGTGGGCCGCTGGCTCGACGGCTGATCGACCGGCTCGCAGGAAACGCATCGCGAGCGGCTTTGACGCGGCTCTACACTGAACTGTGCGAGTGCCTGGCAAGCGGTCGGATGTTTGAGTGACCCATGACGAACCGACGTGACAAACCAATGCAGATTCTGCTGACTTGCGAGCACGGTGGTCACGACGTCCCACCCGAATACGCGCCGCTGTTCGCGGGAGCCGACGACGTACTCGCCAGTCACCGCGGCTGGGATCCGGGGGCGCTCGAACTCGCGAAGTTTCTCGCTGAACGCCTTGAAGTCACGCTGCTGCCGGTCACCGTGACGCGTCTGCTGATCGAGCCGAACCGGTCACTGCACCATCGGCGGCTGTTCTCGGAGTTCACTCGACCGCTGCCGAAAAGCGAACGGCAGGTGATCATTGACCGTTTTTACACACCACACCTTCAGCGCGTGACAGCGGCTGTCGAATCGCTGCTGAAGAAATCTCACCGCGTACTGCACATCGGCGTCCACAGCTTTACACCGGTCTTTGATGGCGTGCCGCGCAACTGCGACATTGGGCTGCTGTACGATCCACAGCGCATTCTCGACCGGCAGTTCTGCCACGACTGGCAGCAGGCCTTGCGAGCAGCGACTCCGCAGCTTCGCGTCCGCCTCAATTATCCCTACCGCGGCATTTCAGACGGTCTGACGACGTCGCTGCGGCGTCGGTTTGCTCCCGAGCAGTACCTCGGAATGGAACTTGAATTCGCGCACGACTGGAAGGTCGATCGCCGTGACAAATGGCCGGAGTTCTGCGAGACGCTGCTGCAGACGCTGAAGTCTGCTTACGCAAAAGCCGGCACGCGAGCGGACGTGTAGACGGCCGAGCGGCAGTGCGCGTCGCGAGTCAACTCGTTGCAAATCCCGATCACAGTTTCCTTCGCTCTCAGGATCAGAACACCATCAGAGGCAAGCTGCCGATGCGGACGCCGCGCGATGGCAGCTTTGGCGAAATGGATCGGCACGTTCCGGCAGATGACAATGTCAAACGTGCCCAGCCGGCTGAAGTCACGCAGCAGGTTGAGCTGCTGTCAGGTGATCTCAAGTGTCGAGAGACATCCACTCGGTTTCGAGGACATTCCGCAGTGTGGTCGCATCGAAGGATCTGGACTCAAATCCAAAAACCTTCGGCCAGGTTGGACAGGATCTGTCCGACCTGCCCATTACTCTCAGGACGAGGAGCAACCCGAACACGCCCGAAATCTTTAGATTTGTGCGGCAAAACAATACACTGCCTCTATTTACATGAGAGCCACACAAGCAGATTCCGCAGAAAGATGGATGACAAACAATGATGGAGAGCGCAGCGGGCCAGAGCAATTTCACGGCGTTCTTCCGGCAGGCAACAGGTGGATGCACACCTCATCCCTATCAGGAACGACTCGCCATTGAAGGCGAAACGATTCCGCAGTTGCTGACCGTGCCCACCGGACTGGGGAAAACCGCCGCCGCCGTACTCGCTTGGCTGTGGCGTCGACGATTCGCTGACGAGAGAATCCGCAAGCAAACCCCGCGCCGCCTTGTGTACTGCCTGCCGATGCGAGTGTTGGTCGAGCAGACCTTTGGTGAGTCGGTGAAGTGGCTCGACCGGCTGGAACTGCTTGCTGGAACCACCGATTGGACGCAGATCGGTGCAGACGGCTTGCCAACAAAAGAAGCTCGATTGAAACGATGCCGCAACGGCCACGCAGGCGGATATGCACCCAATCCAGATGCTCCGCGCCGCGACTGGTGGGCATCGCGGAATGGCGATCAAGATCAGCGTCCCATTGCAGTCCATCTGCTGATGGGAGGTGAGGAACGCACCGACTGGGCACTTTGGCCCGAACGCGACGCCATCCTGATCGGAACTCAGGACATGCTGCTTTCGCGGGCGTTGAATCGCGGATACGCCGCCCGACGCCCGCGTTGGCCGTTGGAGTTTGGGTTGCTGAACAGCGACTGCCTGTGGGTGTACGATGAGGTGCAGTTGATGGGCTCCGGACTCGCCACCGGCTTGCAATTGGAGGCGTTTCGCGGGAAGGAGATTGATGGGACGCAATGCTTCGGCACGGAGCGTACCTGCATGTCGTGGTACATGTCGGCGACGGCCAGCCGCCGTTTGCTGACTACTCGTGCATGGCGGACCACGGAGGGCGACAAGCGTCCTCCCGATTTTGTGTTCGAGTTATCGCCCGCGGAACGAGAAGACAAGCAGAGCGTGCTTGGCCAGCGGCGGCTAGCAACGAAACAGCTTGAGTGCCAACCAACATGGTCGCTTGAAGATGCAGATGCTGCACAGCGGATTGTGTCACGGCACCAGGTAATGATGCAGGCTCTGGCCGATGCACCACAAGAAGTTCCGCGAAGGACGCTCATCGTCTGCAATACGGTGGATCGCGCCCGGGCGATTTATGCTGCTCTTACGAAACGGTTGAACGAGGATGCTGAGAATACTCTGGTCCTGCTCCATTCACGTTTCCGTCCCCCGGATCGCACCCGCCAGCAAGATCGACTCAAGGACAAAGTCGATCCGAACATTGGCCAGATTGTTGTCGCCACCCAGGTTGTCGAGGCGGGTGTCGATCTTTCCTCGGCAGTCCTTTGGACTGAAATTGCCCCGCTCCCTAGCATCATCCAAAGACTCGGTCGGTTGAACCGTGCAGGAGAGTTTGGTCACGACGGGCAAACCAAATGCGGTTGGACGCCGGTTGCTGTGCTCTTGGGCGTGCCGCTTCCTTCTCCGCCAGCGAAGCAGACAAAGGATGAAACGGAGAAACACGAAAAAAAGGTCTCGGCTGCATACCTGCCATACGAAAAGAGTGAGTGCGAGGCCGCTGCGCAGGCACTTCAGAAGGTTTCCGATGCCAGCCCAGCGTATCTCGAAACCGAACTTCGCTCCGTGCTCGACAGTGTAATGCAACCTCCGGCCTACTCGCTGCGACGTCACGAATTGCTGGATTTCTTCGACACGGATTCCAACCTCTCACTCGGTTACACCGACGTCTCACCGTTCGTGCGTGGCATTGATCCGGAAACGGACATTTATGTTGTGTGGCGAGAATGGGAGGGTGATGTTCCCCAGTTCGACTTCGACGTTGGGCGACATGAGATATGTCAGGTTCCCATTTGGAAGGTGATCGGTAAGGACGGTTTGAACACCTGGTGGCGGGGATATGTCTGGCAGGGGCGCGAGCGGGGCTGGCAGCCCGCCACCCGCGACAACCTGCTTCCCGGCGCGACACTGCTCCTTCCTACCAGCGCCGGTGGCTACGCTGATGCCTTGGGCTGGACGGGGGACCAGGATTCGCAGGTTTCCGATTGTTACCAGCCACCGAGTCGGTCAACCGATGAGGATCTTCTCTCTAATCTCGAACGCGGATGGCAAAGCATTGAATCTCATACGACTGATGTACAGTCCTGCTGGAACACGATCCGGGAACTGCTGGGTCTCGACAAAGGGGAGTTGAGTACTGCAATCGACGAGACGATCCTGTGGCATGATTATGGCAAATCAGTGAGACGCTGGCAGGCCGCCACGCGACTGTTGGCGTGCAAGGCCGGCCTTGTGTGGCCCCGCGAAATTGCGCCCATAGGCAAGTTCTCGATGTCTGAGAGTCCTGGATTAAGTGGCCTCTCGGGGGCCAGACTGTATTGGGCCATTCGCAATCTTCGGCGTTCTTTTGCACCGAAGCTGCGGCATGAGGTCGCCTCGGCGCTGGCGTTGCGTCAGTACCATCGGCGCGATGGCCGCGATCCAACGATTCACGAACTTCTCGCGGAATACCTGGTGATGGCGCACCACGGTCATGTCCGGAAGACACTCCGAGATGAACTGCCTCGCGACCCGCGTCGCATTCGCCGTGGTCCTGAAGAGGTTCGCGGAATCCGCGAAGGAACGACCGTCTCTGGATTCTCCATAAACGGCAGAGAGTTACCCACCACAGAAGCAATTTCAATCGCCTGCCGCCGAATGGGGAGATCGCCAAATGGCGAGGAAGCCTGGACGCGAACCGTGTTGCGATTGCTTGACCATTTCGGACCGTTCAGGTTGGCCTATTATGAGGCGTTGATTCGGGCTGCTGATTGCCGCGCCAGCGCTGATCCCCAAACCGATGTCGTCATTGCGTCACCTGGGAGTTCTCAATCGGTCGGCGTCCCCACAACGGCAGGTGGAGGGATGGAATGACGATCACACTTGAGGCTGTTCCATTGACGGGGTGCCGGCATGACGTGCTGGGTCATGCACTAAAGGCCATTGGGATTCTGCGGGCGATCTCCACCTGCGCAGCGCCGGAAGACTGCGATCCAGACGCAGAGGGCTGGTGGAGTCCCGACGACGCTGCATTCATGATCCGCTCTGATCATTATCCTGACGCGGCGAGCCTCGTGAAGTTCTTTGCCGAGAAGTATCGGCCTACTCCGATCATCGCTGCCTGGAACAAAAGCGGCGGCGTGACCGACAAGATCGAAGTCACAATCTCATGCCGGTCTGGTGATGTCAATCAGTTTCGGGCGGACAACGAAGCGACGCTTGAAGCGAGCGGCTTGAAGAAGACCAAGAAGCTCAACAAGGCCGGTGATCTTGTGTTCGCGCTTTCCGATGCAGCGCACTTAGAAGACCTGAAAAAGAAGGCCGCTTCCGTTGGCCTCACCTGTTTGACCAAAGAAAAGCAGTCACGGGGCAAAGTCACAACGGAAGTCACCATCGCTTCTATGATCGAACCGTTGGAGAGATTCCGGACGGGGCAGTCGGAGGCATTGGCCGAATTGGGATTCAGCGCCATTAAGAAACTGTCGAAAGATGGGCAGATGAAGTTCTCGACAGATTCGCCCAATCGATCAAACGTCGAGAAACTAATCGCCGACTTCAATGTTTCGCTCTCCAATGACGGTAACGGTACTGGATCGGATGGTGATACCAAATCCCCAGGCTCAAACGGTCCGCTCCATGCGGAGATCATTGCCAAGGAGAGCGGCAAGAAGGATGGTGTGCTTCCGAATGCCGCGAAGCTGCTGTCTGACGATCAAGAGTTCCAGAGATGCCTGGAACTGGCTCGACAATATGTGGCCGGCTTGCAGGGAACTGGCGACGAAGATGAGTCGGCAGATGACGTATTCCTCCGATACCGTGATCAACTGCCGGATGCCGTGGCTGAGTCGTTTGACGCGCTCTGCGCCTTGCATATCAGTCAGCAGAACGACAACCCTCTTTTTGTTCGACGAGGACGTCCGGGCGATAAAGTCAACGCCGACATCTTCCTCAACTTCTGGGATTATTTCACGACGTTCCGAAAGAATCCGTCGCTGCTCGCGGAGGCGGCTTTGTTCGGTGGGCGCATCGTTGGCAGCGGCATTGCCGCCGGTGATCGGAAGGGTAAGGGGACACCGTTCTTTCCCGATGCCATCAAAAGTTACAACCAGGGAGCGGACTGGGTGACGGAGGATTTTCCGTTTTGTCCGCTGGACTACTTGCTGGCCGTCGAGGGTGCACTGGCCATGCGTGGCGCAACGTCTAAGACGCTCAGTGCTCGGTCACGCTCACGCGCGGCGTTCCCATTCGTCTTCGAGGGAACGGAGACAATGACCGATGAGCAGGGAAAGGCGTTACGGGTCGCGACCTCCTTTTGGTTGCCTGTCTGGATTCAACCGACGACGTTCGACGAACTCCAGTCATATCTCCTCGATGGTCAGGCCCGACTTCCAGGACGAGATTGTCGTTTCTCAAGCGATTTCGCACGCGCGATCCGCTCTCAAGGAGTTGATGCTGGTTTCTTTGCGTTCCAGGAATTTCAATTCAAGCTCAAGGGAGCCAATGTTCCGTGGACTGCGGCAGGTCGTTTCGTCCCCTGTTCCAGATCGACCAGCGCTGGTGTACTCAACGAACTTCTCGCCCCCGTTGATGCATCAGGATTTCTCGACCAGTTTGAGTTCAACCGCGAACGGAAATCCGATCTGCATCCGCTGCGAGCGCCCGTCTTAGAAGCGATTGAGACTGCTGCCGCTGAACCGAGTGCGGATAAGATCGTCGACGTATTGAGCCTTCTTGCCTCGCTCAATACGCAGCTCGCCCGATCAAAGGCTCTCCGTGAGAAGGTCAGCGGCGGTCGGGGCACGTTTGTGCCACCGCTACGCTGCGACGACTGGTCCGCAGCGCTGCAGGATCTGGACGACGATCCCGAATTCGAGATCGCGAGGGCGCTCGCCTCCGTGCGCGGACACGAAAAGCTGCCCGATGGAACCTACTCCGAAGTCGAGCCATTCCTGGGCTCGCTCGTGCCGCTCAAACGCAAACAGAGTGGCTGGTACCTACCTGATCCACCATCTCCACAAGCTGTCTGGACGGGTATTGGCCTCTCCCGCGATCTGTCGTCTGTGCTTGCTCGACGCGTCCTTGACTCGGCCAAAGATGTCCGGCCGGCCGTCGTCGGCACCTGCAGCGCCAGATTGACGACCATTCTCAGATTCCTGCACGGCGAGTTGGACGATCGCCGGATCGCCAGACTCGTCGAGGCGCTGAGCTTGATCGACTGGCGTTTTTCGGCGTCCCGCGGTGACGACAACGGTTCCAATGCCACTGATGAAGAAGGCGGCGAACCCGTGCCGGTCACTTATGCAGCGGTGCGCTCACTAATAGAGGTCGCCTGCGAGAAACGTCGCCCAGAGCCGGGGGAAAAAGACGATCTATCCGGTCCACGTGCCAAAGTGCAACGAACGGTCGCATTGCTCTCTCGTCAGGAACCCCGGCTGGCTGCGTCGGCCACAGCCGATGCACTGCGTCGATTGGCAATCGTCGGAGTGCCGAATCCTTACGGCGAAGAATGCCGGCGTGAGAAACCAAAACTGGCTGGTCGCGATGTCGTGCAGGTTGGCGAATCGCCGGTCATCGACGTCGATTCAGCCCGTCGCCTTGCAGCCGCTGTGCTGATTCCACTGGAGTGGCGCGACCGTTGGTCTTTGTTCCGTTCCATCACCCTTCCACAGAACAACCGATAGGAGTAACGAAATACAATGTCTGACTCAGCATTCTCATTCGGCGGGATTTCGCTCCCTGCCGAGACAAAACGGCTTTATGTGACCGCGGAACTGGTCGCCAGTAACGGCGATCCACGCATCCAGCCGACCGGATTCCCGGACATCGGCCCGGTGTTCTACCCCGACCCCTCGGGCGAGCACGGGCAAATTTGCCTTATCGAGTCCGAAGCATCGATGGCCAATCGGCTGGAGGAGGTCTGTGTTGCTGACAAGTATACCGGCACCCTCCGCTCCGAACTCGCCGGCCTGCCGTACATCAAAGTGATGAAGGGCGAGCAGTTTATGACGGCATCGACGCTGGATGCCCATCGCTTCGCGTCACAATACTTGCTCGAAGCAAAGGGAACCGAAAATAGCTCTCCAGTTGAGAAGGATAAGTTGCTCGTTGACTATTTGAAGACGGAACTCGGTGCATCGAACGATGGAAAGAATGTTCCAGCAGCAAATGTCCCTCGAATCTTCCGTCTGGCGATGGAACTCGATCCTTTATCGTTGATACATGGATTTCAGATTTCGTCCAGCAAGCTAACGTTCGTTGGTTTGCGATCGCCACGTGCATTGACCGCCAGTATCGTCGGCCTCAACGCGGAACCAATTGGGGTGCCAGGGGTCAAGCTCGACCCGATCGGGACAAGTGACACAGGGCAAGCCATCTTTCGTAAGGAACGGATCGTTGCGCAGAGAATCCAAGCCAACTTCGCTATCGATGTGGGTCTGCTGACGGGACTCGCCGTGGGGCCGGAGGCCGGAAAAGATGAAACCGACGAGCAGAAGACGCAGCGGGCGTCGCGGCACGAAAGTCGCCGCAATCTCCTGGTCGCCCTCGCGCTCTGGAAGGTGGCGCGATTCCTCAAGGATCTGAGCGAAGGCCACCGGCTGCGGACCGAATGCGATCTGGTTCTCGAATCCGCCAAATACAAGACAATGTGGAAGGGTGATTCTCAGGACTTCCCGTTCGAGCAGATCATCACTGATGGCGAAAAGATGAATGGGGACAAACCGGTCAAAGGTTCCTTGCGAGACATGATCGACAAGTCAGAGTTGGCTAAAGGCCGCTCTCCGCTGACTCTGGAATTCGGAGGTTGAGCCGTGCTGACGCTTCGACTGACGTTTCCGTGGGGCCGATACTACGCCCATCCGTGGGGACAGAACCCGGCACGAATCTCCGAAGCGGAATGGCCCCCCAGTCCGTGGCGGCTGCTCCGCGCGATCGCTGCGGCATGGTTTCAGGAAAATCCAGGTTGTGAGCCGAGTGCCAATCTGATCCTGACTTTGGAAGCCCTTGGTCGCGAACTCCCCACATTCGTCCTTCCCAAGGTGAGTTTTTCGCGGGCAATTCACTATCAGCCGAACTTCGGTGCGACAGCTAAGAACGATGTAGCGCTGGCAAAGTACAAACGGGTTCGCCACGAAAACCATTTCGTCGCAGTTGGCGATGACACGTTCGTGCGATGGAACCTCACCAACCTAGACGACGCAACACGCGCTACAGTTCGCTCATTGGTTTCCAATTTGGCAGGCCGCATCACCTATTTCGGACGCGCCGAATCCGTCTGCGAACTGTCCATTGAGAATGACGCGCCAACTGGCAACAAGGAAGTCCGTGTTGCGGTCCAGCAAGACCAACCGACCCGTCGAATTGGGCCTGATTACCGTGATGTCTTCTGTCCGAACCCGGTTGATTTTCAGGCGACGGACCTTTGGAAACGAAGGGCAGCTGAGATCGATGACAGCCTGGCTCGGAAGCACCTCGTTCAGGATCTCATCGATGCACCCCAGCCGCTTCCAGATGGCAGCGCGTGGTTTTCATATCGCATGCCGGAGGGCTGGCCGCAGCAGTGGGTTGTTCGGCACGCGGCGAAACCGAGAAGGAAAATTAGACGCGACAGAGTCATCGCGCATTTTCTCGAATTCTCGCTTCAGTGCCGAATTCCGGTCCCCGTAAAGCATACCGTCTCGATTGCCGAGATGTTCCGAGACGCGGCGATTCGCAACCATCGGCAGCCGTCTTTCGCGTTGAGCGGACACGACCGCCCAGACGATGTCGATGGCAATCACATTCACGCTTTCTACCTGCCGCAGCATGATTCCTCGGGGCAGCACCTGGTCAAACTCTGTGTTCAAAGCATTCACGGTTTCACGCAACGAGAAGTCAACGCGATGATGAGCGTCGGCGCGTTACGCTGGGCCGGCGGTCGGTTCCCGGCTCGACCAATCTTGCTTCGTGTTGAACACGAAATCCCAGTCATCGAACCTGTCACGGCATGGCAGTCATTGACCCCTTTTGTTCCTCCTCGACACTGGTATCGAAAGAAGATCACTGAGGGGCGGGTCCGCGACTCGGACAGTCCAGAACGCCAATTCCGCGTCTCGCTTGAGGAAGCCGGCGTTGAAACTTCCGATGTTGCAATTACACGTTGCGAGCTTGACCAGTCTACTTGGGACGTATGCAAGGTACATCTTCCGAAGCATGTCCAAACGACGGACAGCGAGCCTGATCGCCGGATCGGAATCTTCCTGAGAGCATCGTTTCCCCGACCTGTGATGTTGCCATTCCCAGCGTTTGGTCATTCATGTCATTTTGGATTGGGACAGTTCGTAACCGTAGATTTGCCACGCTGAGCCGCCGGGTTGCCAGCGCGGCTGGCTCCGTGATTTTGAGTGAGCAGTCAAAGATCAGCAGAGATGCCGTGCCGGCGTCTCCAGTGATCTGGTCGCCTTTTCACATGCGAGCGGTCGATTACGGTTCCCTGCACTGCCAGTATCAATGCCCAGATGGTCACAGAGACCTCTGACGCTCTGCAGTGCTGACCTCCCGGACGTCGCGCCGGGACACCGCCAGTCGCCGTCATTAAATCGGTGTTACCTCGCAAGCGACGGATCCAGTCGTTGCGCGATTGGAGTACTTCGGGACGCACTTCGGCTGCTGATCGCGGACGCCGTTGCGTGCAACACGGAGGCGAACGCGCTATCGTCAGTGACAGTGAGATGGACCCGGCAGGATGCCGTCAGAGGCGAGTGAGTGGACGGAGCCATCAGCGTTTCTGGATTCCCTGTCTGATAAGACCGCGTTGTTGTGTTCGTCGAACTTCCCCGGCCGGTCACACTGGAGACTTCCCGCTCAGTTGGACAGCGCCACTTTGGCGAAATCTGTGAGGAGACAAGCACGAAGCGCAAGCGAGTGTGTTTGACGTAACTGATTCACTCGCTGGCGCTTCGTGCTTGTACGGCAACCGAAAGTGGCGCTGTCCAACTAAATCATCGAGCGTGAATGTGTTGCGCAAGACATCTTGGGCGAAGTCGGTGAGTGAACGAAAATGGGAGCCCCGAATCGAACTCCTTGAACCACGCGTTCAAAGAAAGGGCTCCCATGGATGGGATTATTCCCGCACTCCGCCGTGCCGAGAAGAGACGTTTGCTGAAGCGGCTGGAAAAATGCACCGACCCGCGGCTGGCCAATCGCATTCGCATCGTGCTGAAGCTCGACGATGGTTACCCGGTCGCGATGATTGCTGACGTGTTGTGTGTGTCGCGGACGACTGTGTATCGAGTTGCCGGACGGTATCGGATCGATGGGGCAGACGGCCTGGAAGACCGACGCCGCGGGAACGGAACGCAGAAGATCGACGGCGCGTATCTGAGTGTGCTGGTGACCGTGGTGGGCTCATGTCCGCTGGATCATGGCTGGACGCGTCCGACATGGACACGGGAAATGCTCGTGGCCACGCTGGCCCGTACAACGCGGGTCCGGATTCACGTCGCGACACTCAGTCACGTGCTGCACCGGATCGGCGCCCGGCGGGGACAGCCGAAGCCGGTGGTGGGGTGTCCGTGGCCCGCACGCCGGAAAAACAGGCGTCTGCAGCAACTGCAGGATCTGGTCAATGATCTC
>WGMU01000076.1 GCA_016124895.1 bacterium | reverse complement strand
TGGAGCAGACTGCGGGCACCAGCACGACGCAGCACGGAATACGTCAGCCGCGAGAGTTTTGCTCCGTCGACTCCAGCCTCGACCACACGTGTCAGATTGCGATTCGAATCGCGCAGCAGCCAGTCTTCGAGCAGTTCCGACTCGTGTTCCGGACTGCCGTTGACCCACGCGAGATACGTCTTCTGGACGGCCTTCTCACGAAACTGCCTGGCGAGTCGCGCGGCGGCTTTGCTGGTTCGCGCGAAGAGGACAACTCCAGAGACCGGCCGGTCGAGCCGATGCACGACGCCGAGGTACACGTTACCTGTCTTGTTATATTTCCCGGCGAGATACGACTTCGCCAGCTCGCTGAGCGTTATGTCACCCGTCGCGTCCTCAGCAATCAATTGCCCGGCCTGCTTGACAACAGCGAGGCAGTGATTGTCCTCGTAGAGAACGCGGATGTTGGAAGTCGGAAGTCGAGGATTCATCGTTTCCGGGGGGTTCAACTCTGTTGCCTCAAGTTCCGACTTCCGCGTTCCGAACTCGAACTTCGTCACCTCGCCGTCCACCCGCCGTCAACCGTGACCAGGCTGCCGTTCATGTAGCTCGCCGCGTCGCTCGACAGGAAGATCGCGGCGCCCTGGATCTCCCGCAGGTCACCCCAGCGTTCCTGAGCAACCGCACCGATAATGAACTTCTTCGCCTCTTCGGTATCGGCAATCGGGACGTTCATCGGCGTGAGAAACGGGCCGGGGCAGATTCCGTTGACGTTGATGTTGTCTTTCGCCAGTTCGAGCCCCAGTGCCCGGACCATCTGGACGACGGCGCCTTTGCTTGTCGCGTACGGCGTTCGATTGGCCAGGCCGACGAGTCCCAGCGTGCTGCACAGGATGACGATTTTCCCGCTGCCGGCTGCCTTCATGTGCGGCGTGACGGACTTTGCACACAGCCAGACGCCGTTGACGTTGACGTCCTGCACCTTGAGAAACTCTTCGTAAGTCAGGTCCTCGATCGGCCCGCGGATGTTGATTCCGGCGTTGGCGATCAGAACGTCGATGCGACCGAATTCGTCGATCGCCCGAGCCGTCATTGCGGCCACCTGCTCCGGCTGCGTAACGTCGGCCTCGAACCCAACCGCTTTGATGCCGTAGTTTCCGACGATCTCGTGCGCGACGGCTTCAGCTTCGTCGAGGTGCCGGCTGACGAGCAGCAGGTTCGCTCCGGCCGACGCCAGACCTTCCGCCATCGCCGCGCCGAGACCCTTCGAGCCACCGGTCACAATGGCCGTTCGGCCGGTCAGATCGAACTGTTTGATTCCGGGAAGCATGGCGGATCCTTGAGGCTGAGGGCATAACTGCAGAGACTGAGCGTCCCGGCGGCAACATAGCAGCCGGTCGAACTCAGACAAGGAACAGCGATTTGGCCACTTCTGAAGCAGCGGTATCCGCCTCAGGCGAGGACGCGGTGCTGTCCGTCGATGCCGAGGCACGCGAACGCGAGGCCCAGGCGATCAAGGGGCTGCAGACCGCCTATCGCCGGATGCGCGAGGAAATCGGCAAGGTTATTATCGGGCAGCAGGATGTCGTTGATCAGATTCTGATCTCGATGTTCAGCCGCGGGCACTGTCTGCTGGTCGGAGTTCCCGGTCTCGCCAAAACGCTGCTGGTCAGCACGGTCGCCCGCATTCTGCAGCTCTCGTTTCGCCGCATTCAGTTCACGCCGGACCTGATGCCCTCCGACATTACCGGCACCGACGTGCTGCAGGACGATCCGGAAACCGGCCGCCGCACGTTTCAGTTCATGCAGGGGCCGCTGTTCACGAACGTGCTGCTGGCCGACGAAATCAACCGCACGCCGCCGAAGACTCAAGCCGCACTCCTCGAAGCCATGCAGGAGCGACATGTCACCGTCGGCTCAAACACGTACCGACTGCCGGAACCGTTCTTCGTCCTGGCCACACAGAACCCGATCGAACAGGAAGGCACGTATCCGCTGCCCGAAGCGCAGCTTGACCGCTTCATGTTCAACACGGTCGTCGGTTATCCGAGTGCCGCGGATGAACTGCGGATTTTGAAAGCGACAACCGGCATCGACGAACCGGAACTCACCCCGGCGTTGAACGCGCGGCAGATTCTCGCGCTGCAGGAAGTCGTCCGCCGGGTGCCAGTCGCCGAGCACGTTTTCGTTTACGCCCGCGATCTGGTCCGGGCAACGCGACCGAACGAAGAGGGGGCTCGCAAGTTCGTGCGCGAATACCTGAGCTGGGGCGCTGGTCCACGAGCCGGCCAGTTCCTGATCATCGGCGCCAAGGCGCGAGCGATCCTGGAAGGCCGCTTTCATGTCACGACAGACGATATCAAATCCGTCGCGGCCCCCGTTCTCCGGCATCGGATCGTGACGACCTTTCACGCGGACAGCGAAGGCGTCAGTCCGGACGACGTCGTCGAGCTGCTGCTGCAGAAAGTCCCTGTCGAACTTGCCGAGCGTGCCAGGCGGCTGGCAGATTGACCGGCTGGGCCGAGGGGGGGACATGAAGTCGGAAGGCGGAATTCGGAATTCGGAAAGCGGGGACGGTGCGCAGACTTCGACCTCCGCATTCCGACCCGCGACGTCGACATTTCGCGGCCTTCGGTCCTTCACGTTTTTCCTCGCTCTCGCCTTCTTCCTCTCCGGAGCCAGCGCTCTCACGTACGAGATCGTCTGGCAGCGGCAGATGTATCTGGTCTTCGGAGCGAGTGCTCCGGCAACGACCGCTATTCTGACAGCGATCTTTCTGGGCATCGCATTCGGCAGTCAGCTCGCCGTGCCGCTGTTACGTCGTGCTCCGAATCCGCTGACACTCTATGCCGGCCTGGAAGCGGTGATGGGTGCCTGGGGGCTGCTTGTTCCGACGCTGCTGCGACAGGCCGATTCACTGTATGTCGCTGCGGTTGCGAGATGCGGCGAAGGCCACACGCTGCAGGATCCGCTGCGGTTCGTGCTGGCAGTTGTTCCTCTGCTGCCCGCAACACTCGCGATGGGCGCGACGATTCCTGTGATGGTTCGCTGTGTCGCCGGGCTGAGAACGTCGGCCGTCGCGTGGGCCTATGGAATCAACATTCTGGGAGCCGTCGCTGGCAGCCTGCTGACGGGACTTGCCTGGCTGCAGCTCTTCGGAATTCTGCAGACCCGGCTGATGGCCGTCGCTCTGAACGTCGCGGCCGTCGCCGTCGTTGTGTGCCTGCGTCGCCGCTTTACCGAGTCGCCAGCCGTCGCCGAAGACGGTGGGGCGGTATCGGACTCAGCGACGCCTCGTGGGCTCGCACTGCTGTATCTGCTTTCGGGTTTCGTGGCGCTCGGGCTCGAAGTTGTCTGGCTGAGGTTTCTAGGGATCGTCAACTCGAATTCGACGGCCACGTTTACACTGACACTGACCGTCTATCTGTTCGGCATGGGGCTGGGCAGTCTACTGCTGTATCCGCGACTGAAGCGGTGTCTGTCCGCACGAACGATCTTCAGCGTGGCGAATGCGGGCACGGCGATCTGTTCGCTGCTGACGTTCGGTGTGCTGTACCGGGCCGCTTCGATCAACTTTCATCGGATCACGCTCCCGTCACGGGCCGGGACGCTGCAGCTCAGCGACATTTACGTGACGGAAGGTCTGATCATCGCAACGCTGATGTTTCTGCCGACGCTCTTCATGGGCCTGGTTTATCCGGCTGTCTGCGACTGCTTTGAGGGCTCGGGAACGGCCCGCGATCGCTGGGTCGGGAGAACGTATTTTCTCGGGACACTTGGTTCGGTCATCGGCATCCTGCTGGTCGGGATTGTGCTCATCCCCACGCTGGGGCTGCATGGCACGTTCAGCCTGCTGGTCGGGCTGTCGGTCGTTGTCTGCCTGCTGTCAGAGCGAGGCGTTGTACGCGTCGGAAGTCGCCGCTGGCTGCTGCCGGTTGCGGGGGGAGTCAGCATCGTCTGGGGAGTGCTGCTGGCCGCCGAGTCGCGACCAGTCCTGCGCGAGGCTCTGGTCGAAAACCGTGACGGTCGCTGGTTTGAAGTGCCGCCCGATGGCAGCGGTTCCGACATGCCGACGTCCAGGCTTGCTGAACTGATTCACGTCAAGGCGGGCGCGTCGGGCACGGTGATGGTGAAGCTCGAACGCAATCACGTCGATCGGCTGGTCTATGTCGACGATCAGCTTGTCGCGTCGACCAATCTGGGTGCCCGGGTCGACGCACTGATGCTCGCGCATCTGCCACTGCTGCTGCATCCGCAACCGTCGAATGCGCTGACCGTTGGATTTGGCACCGGCGGCACCAGTTACGCCATGACCACGCACGGCGTCGAGACGTACTGCGTCGAGATTGAACCTGAAGTGCCTCGTGCGGCGGCCTATTCAGCACAGCAGAATTTCGGAGTGCTCGATAACCCGCTGTTTACGCTGATCCTTAACGACGCCCGCGATCATCTGCACGCGGGAACGCGTACGTACGACGTGATTGCGACTGACGTCACCAATCTGCAGTACAAGCAGAACGGTAATCTTTACACGGTCGAGTATTTCGATCTGATGCGCCGCCGTCTGAAGCCGGGTGGCGTCGCGTGTGCGTGGATTCCGATGGCGGCGATCAGTACGGATGAGCTGCGTATCCTGATGCGCGGCTTTATCGACGTCTTTCCGCACGCCACGTTGTGGTACATGAACCACACCCACACGAACTTCGGCATTCTGATCGGTACGCCCGACGAACTTCAGATTGACTTCCGCCGCCTGCAGCACGGCTTTGCCAGCAGACAGATCGCCGACAACCTGAAACTTGTCGGGATGACCGAACCGCTGCAGTTCGTCCATTGCCTGCATCTGGACGAAAACGGTTACCGCCAGTTCTGCGACGACGCGCCGCGACACACCGACGACCGGCCGATTCTGGAGTTCTCGTCGCCGATGACGTTCTATCAGTATCAGGAAACGTTCGAGCAGAATCTGGCGGCGACACTGCAACTCCGCCCGACCGATTTCCGTCGCTTCGTCACAGACGTGCCTGGCAACCTGGACGCCGAGTTCGCTCGTCACCAGACCGCGTCACACAGTTTCTGCAATGTGATGCTGTTGCTGTACCGCTTCCAGCTCGCGCGTCAGCATGGTGACCGATCGAAGGCGCTCGCCGCGCTGCGACTCGCCATTGAGGAAGCCAGAGCCGGCATGGCCGCCTGGCCGGATGACTCGGTCCGCGAAGAGTTCTACGTCCGGTTTTTCAGTGACGCTCAGCGCTGGGCTCAAGCTACGGAGTGATGACGTTCCGCGGTCGACGGTGTTCGACAGAGTTTGCCGGTTCGCATTGCCCGACGTTCCGTTGAGCAGCCCTGTCGACAGAAATCATCGAGCGTCTGGTGACGATGCCGGGAACGTCCAGGACGGCAGGTTGGTCGATGTTCAGTCGCTGGATTGCAGCGTCCATTGAGTGCCCGTAGATCTCAGTCTGCCGATCGGATTGCAGTGGACGATTTGCGTTGAGCTGGTGTGTAAGGAGATCGGGTCTGGGTCAGCCCCGCGCAAATTGCGGCCGCTGTCCGTCCCTCTTCTGCGTTGAATCGAAATCGTGCATTCCTGCTGGAGTCGAAGGATGCTGAAGTCGTTGCATTCTCTGTTGATCGTGGCGTGTCTGGCCGTCGCCGGGACTTCCCGTGCCGCTGACCCGGATCCGGAAGTGAAGATTCTGCAGTCCGGAGTGACGCTGACGCTGGTGGCTGAGCATCCGCAACTGGCCACGCCGACCGGGATCGACGTCGACGCTCAGGGACGCATCTGGGCCGTCGCCACGCATACGCACTTCCGGCCGGAAGATTACGAAGGGCCGGAGTACGACGAGATTCTGATCTTCAGCGACAAGGACGGAGACGGGCAGGCAGAAACTCGCGAGGTCTTCTACAACGCGACCGTTGCGACGATGGACCTGGAACTCGGAGCCAACGGGTGGGTCTATCTTGCCGAGCGGGATCGCATTCTGCGGATTCGCGATTCCGACGGAGACGGCAAAGCGGACGTTGAAGAAAACCTCGCCGTGCTGGAGACCGAGGCCGATTATCCGCACAACGGGCTCGAAGGCCTGGCCTGGCATCCGGACGGTTCTTTGATCTTCAGTCTCGGGGAGAACTACGCGAAGCCGTGGACGCTGACGGCGGTTGATGGCACGTCCGACAAAGGCACCGGCGAGGGCGGCGTCTTTCGCTGCACTCCGGATGGGAAGAAGCTGCACCGAATTGCTCGCGGGTTCTGGAATCCATTCGGCATCTGCGTGCGTGACGACGGCGAGATCTTCGCCGCGGAGAACGATCCTGGAGCACGCCCACCCTGCCGGCTGCTGCACGTCGTCGAAGGCGGCGATTACGGCTATCAGCGACTGTACGGCAATGAGGCGCATCACCCGTTCGTCTGCTGGAACGGCGAACTGCGCGGGACGCTGCCGATGATCCATCCGACCGGCGAGGCTCCATGCGGCGTGCAGCCACTCGGCGGCGGCGTCATCGCGACGACCTGGACGGATCACAGGATCGATTTTTATCCGTTGCAGCGAAAAGGCGCGAGCTTCACCGCGACTCGCGTCGTGCTTGCGCAGGGAGGCAATAACTTCCGACCGGTCTGCATCACACGTTTCGGCGACCTGCGCGGAACGGGACAGGCCGAAGCTGCGCCGAGTGTTCCCGACACAGCGACGTTCTACTTCACCGACTGGGTTCTGGTGAATTACCAGTTGCACGGTAAAGGTCGCGTCTGGCGGCTCGATATTGATCTCGACAAAGCCGGCTGGTTGCAACCGCGAACGCCCGAGCCACCGAACGAAGCGGCGAGGCTGGCCGACGTTCTGCGACGCGGTGAGCGTAACGTGCCGCTCAGAAAGCTGAGGCAACTGGCGAACGACGCCGATCCGTTCCTGGCTCGCGCGGTGCTGACGGCCCTCGCTCGACAAGCGGCTGGCTGGAAACCTGCGGACGTCAAAGCGTGGCCGGAAGACGATCGCGTTGCCGCAGTGCAGGCACTCAGAATCGCGGCACTCGAACGCGGCGACTCGTTCGACGTCGAGCCGTGGGTGCGAGCGTTGCTCGACGACGCATCCTCGAACGTCCGCTACGAAACGTTGCGCTGGATTGCCGACGGACAGTTGACGGAGTTCCTGCCGGACGTTGAGCATCAGTTGCAGCGGAGCGATCTGGACTTTCAGGTCTTCGAGGCGGTTCTGGCTGCGCGGAACACGCTGGCGGGCAAACCGGAAGCCGGTGTGCGCGACACCGAACTGCTGCTGAGTCAGGTTCAGAATGCGAAGGCCTCGCCGCAGATTCGTGCGTACGCGCTGCGACTGCTGCCGACCGTGCCGCGTGAGGCACAGGAAGAGCAGACGATGCCGCATCTGGCGTTTCCAAAAGGTCTGACCGTCGACGTGCTGCGCGGGCTGCTGGACGTCGGTGACGAGTCGCTGTCGCGCGAAGCGATCCGGACTCTGGCGGGCAATCCGATTCCGGCGTCCGTGCGCGTGCTCGTGGACGTCGCGTCGGGCGAGCAGTCGTCGGTGTCGTCGCGAGTCGAAGCGATTGCCGGCCTGGCGGCCGTCGCCGACGAACACCACGATCTGCTGCTGCGACTGGCGACCGACGACGACAGGTCAATTCGCGAAGAAGCGCTGCGGTCTCTGCGGCGAGCTTCGCTGACCGGCGAGCAGCGCGCCGAACTGCAGCGCATCGCGGCGGCGCATCCGGATTCGGCGGACCTCGTTGAAATCATCGTCGAGCCGACGACTCTGCGGTGGAAACGGCCCGACCTGAAGGACATCGACGGCTGGCATAAGCAGCTCGCTGCGATTAAGTCACCGCCCGATCCGGCCGCGGGCGAACGTGTCTTCCGGCATTCGCAGGTCGGACTCTGCACGCGCTGCCATCGTCACGCCGGGCGAGGCAACGTCGTCGGCCCGGACCTCAGCCAGGTCGGCCGCCGCGACGACCCGAACTGGCTGCTGGAATCGATCCTGCAGCCGAACCTGAAAGTCGCTCCCGAGTACCGCGCTCGAACGCTCGTCCTGACCGACGGCCGCGTCTTCACTGGCATTCACCTGAGAACCGGCGGCGGCGGAGACGTCGAAACCCTGCGCGACAACAACGGCCAGGAACGCAGGTTCCAACGAGCTGAAATCGAAATGAGTGGCGAAGTCCTGACCTCCCTGATGCCCGAAGGTCTGCCGCTGGCCATGACCGACAGAGAACTGCGCGACCTGCTGGCGTTTCTTCAGGCGTCGGCTGACTGATTCAGAATAGAGAAGTGCGCTGTTGTCAAAGTGCTGTAAGCTGGGCGGTCGGGGCTGGACTGAGCCTGCGAAGGAAGCCCCCCGGGTTTCGCTCGTGCCTCGCCGGGTGCTACTGCTGGCTTGCCAGCAGTGTTTTGCTCGTGCCCACGGCCCCCCGTGGGAACACATGCGGTCGACGCTCCGCGCTGAGCCCGGACACAGAGAGGACGGCTGGTGTGGCCAGGGCTGGAGCGAGGTACGAGTGAAGCCCCGGCCAGCGCCTTCCGTGAGCAAAGTTCCGGGGCTTCCTTCGCAGGCTCAGTCCAGCCCTGGCCACCCAACCTCCTCATTATCATCACGAACTGCCGGAACTCGCTGCACTCGGTCCGGCCTACTGAACTACATCCGCCACGTCGACGTCCCCGAGTCCGAATTCGCGTTCCCCCTCCAGCGAGGCCGCCAGCTCCGCTACCTCGCCGTCAAACCGCAGCGCGACGAGGTAATCACCGAAGTCGAATTCCTCAAAGGCAACGACATCGCCTCCCCAATCATCTTCGCCGTGACAGTCGAGACGCTGCGATAATACAGTAGCCAGTGTAGAGTTACCGACTGTTTAACCCGAAGCCGCAGGCGACGGCGAGACGTTTAGTCTGAACGCCGTCGCCTGCGGCTTCGGGTCAGACGCGGATGGCTGGGAGCGAGGTACGAGCAACGAGCCCCCAGATGTTAAACGCGTCTCTGCTGGGGCTCGCAGGCTCGACACACGCCGCCGTGCCGATTACCCATCCAACTTGGACGTTTCGGTGTGGCAGGTTTCGCCGATTGACAGGTCCAGACTTGCCGATGTGTTCAGCGCTGGGGAAGATACTCCGACGCTGATCAGCGGTTACGTCGATCCTTGAAGAAAGGGCTCAACATGGAATTTGTCGAGCGAATCCAGGAACTCGCAACTCAGGTTGAATCGAGAAAGGTCCACTCAACGACAGAAGAAGCGACAAAGATGGGGCTGATTGCGCCATTTATTGCCGCGCTTGGCTATGACGTCTTTAATCCTTTGGAAGTCTGTCCAGAGTTCACGGCGGATGTTGGTCCGAAGAAAGGCGAAAAGGTCGACTACGCAATCATGCGCGAAGGGAAACCATCGATCCTTTTTGAATGTAAATCAGTCGGGAGCGATCTCGATAAACTGACGCCCGCTCAGCTCGCAAGGTACTTCCACGTCACCGAAGCCAAGTTTGCGGTTTTCACTGACGGTGTTCGGTACCAGTTTTTCAGCGACCTGGACGATCTCAACAAAATGGACCATCGGCCATTCCTGGATTTTGAGATCACAAAACTGGATGGCTTGACGATCACGGAGCTGGCGAAATTCCATAAAGACGCGTTTGATGAAGAACGTATTCGTTCGGCGGCGATCGAGCTGAAGTACCTGCGAGGAATCAAGCGAAAGCTCGCAGAGGAATGGGTAAACCCGTCCGAAGAATTCGTGAAGTTATTTACCACTGCGGTTTACGATGGGCGTCTAACGCAGGCGACGAAGGAACAATTCACGCCACTTGTCAAGCAGGCCCTGCATTCGTTTATCAGCGATCACGTGAACCGCCGTCTGAATGCCGCTCTTCGATCGTCAGATTCATCGGTGTCTCTTGTTGCCGACTCTTCTGACGTGACCGAGTCCGCCAATGACCCTCCCGAAATCGAGACGACAGAACAGGAGATTGAAGGCTTCATGATCGTTAAGGCGATCTGTCGTGAAGTCGTGGCTCCTGCGCGAGTCGTGATGCGTGATACTCGATCCTATTGCGGTGTTTTGCTCGACGACAACAACCGCAAACCCATTTGTCGTCTGCGCTTCAACAGTCAGACAGCGCTCGGCGTGTCGTTGTTCGACAGTCAGAAGAACGAGACTCGGTACCGAATTGAGCACGTCGACGACCTCTGGGGATTCGCGGAACAATTGAAGGCAACCTGCAAGGCATATGACGATCCCGACTCACCCATCGGAACCGAGACTGACGACGATGCTGAGCCTGTACAAAGTTCCGAACCAATCGTGTAAAGGTGTGGTTCGTCAAGACGCATCCAAGCTTTGGGGTGGTGCGAAAATCGCCGCCCCAACGTGGACTTGGTCTCTGTCGTTCCGGTAGAGCTTGAAGTCGATTGACCTGCGTCGTTGCAGCTGTCTTCTCTGGTTTCACGAAGGGACCGTCAGGATGTTTGATTTGCCGTTGGGCCGTCGTCGATTTCTGCAGCAGTCTGCGTTTGGGGCGGCTTTGCTGACGACTCCGGGGTTGTTTGCCGACGAGCTGGCTCGGACGGCGGGGTTGACGGAAGGGCCGTTTTATCCGGATCGGATGCCGCTCGACACGGACAACGATCTGCTGATTCTCAACGACTCGATCACCCCGGCGGTCGGCGAGATCACGCATCTGTCCGGGCGAGTGCTCAGCCCGTCGGGCGAGCCGCTGCGGAATGCGTTTGTCGAAATCTGGCAGGTCGACAACAACGGAGCCTACCTGCACTCAGGCACGGGCAACGCCGACAAACGCGACTCGAACTTCCAGGGCTACGGACGGTTTCTGACCGACGTGCGCGGCAACTACTACTTCCGCACGATCAAGCCCGTTCCGTACCCCGGCCGCACGCCGCACATCCACCTGGCCGTCAGCCAGAACGGCAAACGAATCCTGACGACGCAGATCCTCGTCAAAGGCGAAAAGCAGAACGAGCAGGACGGAGTCTTCCGCCAGCTCCGCGAAGAAGCCGCCCGTCAGACCGTGCTGGCCGATTTCAAACCGATCCCGGACTCAAAGATCGGCGAACTCGCCGCGCACTTTGACGTCGTCCTCGGACACACCTTTGACGAGTCACAGCCAGACGCCGTCAAGGGCGGCATTGGCAAACCCGAACGCCGCGTCGGGGGACCGGGCGGCCGACGATCTCCGCAACGTCCGGGAACATAGACGGGGAACTTCCGCGAGAGGATTCGACAGCCGTCTGGTCGGGTGAGACGTATCTGCGATTGAAAGTGCGTCGGGATGTACGCAACGGATTGGATTGACGAATCCCGAGACGCGCGACTCGATCGTGCTGGGAACTCGCGGGCTGGACCTCAGCCACACGCAGCGATTGCCGGAGCGGTGCCGTGTGTAACTCTGTCGACTCAGCTACGGCTGTCCCAATCCGAAGTAGAAAACGAACAGGCAGATGACCATGACTGCGAGCACGACGCCGAGCACGATCCATTGCCAGAAGAGCGCCACACCGCAGATGGTCATTCCGCAGATTGGGAGGAGCGGATGATCTTCCCGTCGCCAGCCGATTGGTCCCAGGCACAGGCCCGCGATTGCGATGGCCATTGATGCCGCGCGGTACGGCTTGAGCTTCGATGCCAGTTCGGACTGTGCCGTGGCGCTGGCGACGTCTATGGTCGTTGTGCCGGTGTCAATGAGTTCCTGTGGGAGGACAGCCAGCCCCAGTGAAATCGCTCCCAGCAGCAGGGTTATCTGTCCGACGATGTACGGATTGAAGCGAGGGTCGGATGTTTTCGACATTGCCAGGTAACTCCGATCGTCGGGCGCCACGGAGGAGACGGAAGATCGAACAGAGGTTCCGGCTCAGGCTGTTCGACGATCGTGATTGTCCGATGTGGGAGCTGCTGTCACAAGAGCGGATGAGCAGTACCGCGTGCCACGGGGCGATTGAAACGGTGAGTCGAGACACATCCTACTTCTGCGAGCGGCGCAGGTGCTGCGCCCAGGCGGGCGGCAGGTTCACAAAGACCCAGTCGCGGCGGATGCGGTGATCTCGACAGTGGTCGGACATGATGCTTTCGATGGCCTGCATCCTCACGCGTTCTGATGCGGAACCCATGCGCGTTCGCAGTGTGCGGACAAACTGGTACTCGAAGTAGGAGAGCACTCCGTCAGCGGACAGGTGGCGGAAGTAGTGCTCGAAGATGTCGCGGACGAGGTCCACCGGGAAGTTGTTGAGCGGCAGGCCGGAGATCACGAAGTCGTACGGCGCGTCGGATTGGAACTCCTGCAGCGGCTGCACGTGGACTTCCGAGAACGCCGCGGCACTCTGCCATGCGGGCTCGGTTGCGAACCGCTGTCGAAGCAGATCGGCAAATGACTCATTCAGCTCGACCAGGTCAAAGCGATCACCCTCGCGCAGATGCCTGACGATGGTGTTTGTTACCGCGCCGGTGCCCGGACCGATTTCGAGGACGCGGATCGGCTTGTCGGTTGGACGTTGTCGCAGGTAGCGCGTGATGGCTCGCGCGAGGAACCGGCTGCTGGGAGCGATAGCTCCGGTGGTTTCGAACCGCTGACGGAATTCTCGGAAGAAGGTGAGGTGTTCGCGGAGCATTTGAAGCGGCGGTAGGCTGTAGCCTCGGGCGTCAGCCCGAGGTGAGTTTCGGGAAATTCATTCGTGAGTTTTCGCACTGCTATGTGCTGTCGCCGCTTCGCGGCTGCCTATCGCTCGCCAGTCCGTTCGATAGCCGCCTCAATCGACTGGCGGACGATATCGAGTCCGGTGAGGTTGCTCCATGCGGTGAGCAGTTCCTGGCAGACGGGGCCAGGGACGCCTGTTGCAATCGGTTGATTGTTGAAATGAGTGATGGGCAGCAGGCAGTAGGGCGTTGAGGTCGTCAGCACTTCGTCGGCGGACAGCAGATCGGCTTCGTAGAGTGGACGTTCCTGCCAGGCGAAGCCGTGGGCTGTGGCGAGTTCCTGAGTGACGGCGCGGCTGATTCCGCCGAGTACGATTTCTGAAGGCGGTGTTGAGATCGTCCGGCCGTGAACGACCAGCAGGTTACCGGAACTGGTTTCCGTGAACTGGCCGTCCGATAGCCTCAGCAGGGCGCGCGAGCCAGGAGTTTTCCGGCCGGCTTCGCGATCGGCTCGCCACCAGTGCAGTCGGTTGCGGTGCTTGGCTCGCGGAGTGACGGCGTCCTCCGGCAACGGTGCGATGCTGACAGCCGTCAGGTGCCCGCCACGCGAGTACAGATCGGCCCAGAACTCGAACGGCAGCGGGAAAGTGTGGACGCAAACGCTGCCAATCGAGAACTGGTCGTGGCCGGCAGCGCCCAGGTACGTCGGATTCTGGCCGGCGGTGACGAAGACGATGATCCCCAGATCGTGGCTCGCCGGGATCAGAGCGGCGTTGTGACAGACGACTTCCGCGACAGCGGCTTCGAGATCGGCTCGCGGCGGCCGTGTGGGGAAGTCGAGCAGATCCAGCGAGGCGTTCAGCCGATCGAGGTGCGCGTCGAGGCGGAAGGGCTGATGGCGGAACGTGCGGATCATCTCGGTGACGCTCGCCCCGGCCACGACGCCCAGATCACCGACGGGCAGAGCGGCCTGCGGGTGCGGGATCAGACGGCCGTTCAGCCAGGCTATCGGTTCGCTCATGGTAACTCGTCAGGCTCGCAGGGCGAGAGGCGGAACTCGCGGAAAAGCACGGGAAATTCAGCCGTTCCGAAGCGGAACGCGTGGTGTGACATCTCGAAACTCGACCGATATACTCCCGCGCCGCTCCTCGGGCAGCAACCTGACAAACAAGGCAAACTGGCAACGAAAGCTACTCACTGAAGGACAGGCGACGAGATGGCTCTGACGATTGCTCCTGGCACAACGAAAATTGGCTGGATCGGAACCGGCGTGATGGGATCCAGCATGTGTGGACACCTGATTGATGCCGGATTTTCCGCGACCGTTTACTCCCGCACGAAGGCGAAAGCCGACGCGCTGGTGGCCAAAGGCGCTCAGTGGGTCGATTCGCCGAAAGCCGTGGCCGAGCAGTCGGACGTAATCTTCGCGATCGTCGGCTTTCCCAGCGACGTGCGGGAAGTTTTTCTCGGCGAGCAGGGGGCTCTGGCCGGTTCCAAAGCGGGCAACATTCTGATCGATATGACAACGAGCGATCCGTCGCTGGCCGTCGAGATTTACGAAACCGCGAAGGCGAAGGGTGTCGCCAGTGTTGACGCTCCCGTGTCCGGCGGCGATGTCGGCGCTAAGAACGCTGCCCTGTCGATCATGATCGGTGGTGACAAAGAAGTTGTGGATGCCCTGCAGCCCTGCTGGAACGCGATGGGCAAGACGATTGTCTATCAGGGCGCCGCCGGGGCTGGCCAGCATACGAAAATGGTCAATCAGACGCTGATCGCCACGAACATGATCGGTGTCTGTGAGGCTCTGCTGTATGGCTACAAGGCGGGGCTCGACCTGCCGACTGTGCTGCAGAGTGTCGGCTCGGGAGCCGCGGGAAGCTGGTCGTTGTCGAATCTTGGCCCGCGGATTATGGATAACAATTTCGATCCGGGATTTTTTGTCGAACACTTCATCAAGGATATGGGCATCGCTCTGGCCGAGGCGAAAAAGATGAACCTGGCGCTGCCGGGGCTGGCTCTGGCGCATCAGCTTTATCTGGCGCTGCAGGCTCAGGGGCACGGCCGCGATGGCACGCACGCTCTGCAGTTAGCCCTGGCGAATCTGTCGAACGTCGACTGGAAGGGCCGTTGACGGACCGCTGAAAATCGAACACAGGCCGGATCAAGCGAAGCGTCGCTCCGGCAATCCCTGATTGTTTGCTGCCGAAACTGCGCTTCGCTTGTTTCGGCCTACTGATTTGATGAGAAGGCCGCACTGATGGCGCGTCGTGGGGAACTATTTGCGGGTTTGTCGGTGGCGATTGTGACGCCGCTGAAGAATGGCAGCGTCGATGAGGACGCGTTGCGGAGACTGGTCGACTTTCAGGTTGAAGCCGGCACCGAGACGCTCTGTCCGGTTGGGACGACCGGCGAAAGCCCGACGCTTTCGCACACGGAACACGAGCAGGTCATTCGCATCGTCTGCGAGCACGCCGCCGGGCGGATCAAAGTCATGGCCGGGACCGGTTCGAACAGCACGGCCGAGGCGATTCGGCTGACAAAGTCGGCGCAGGAAGCCGGAGCCGACGGTTCGCTGCAGGTCGCTCCTTATTACAACAAGCCGACGCAGGAAGGCTTCTTCCAGCACTACAAGGCGATTGCCAGTGCCGTCGATATTCCGCTGGTTGTCTACAACATTCCCGGCCGCACGGCGAAGAACATCGAAGCCGACACGATCATCCGCATCGCCGAAACGTGCCCGAACGTTGTCGCTGTCAAAGAGTCGACCGGCTCGATGGACCAGGCATCACAGATTCTGTCCGGGAGCGATCTGACGCTGCTCTCCGGCGATGACAGTCTGACGCTGCCTCTGCTGGCGCTGGGCGGCAGCGGAGTTGTGTCCGTCGTTGGAAACATCGTGCCGCAGGACGTTCGAGCATTGCTCGCCGCCTGGAGGGCTGGCGATATCGCGAAGGCTCAGGAGTGGCACCACAAGCTGTTTCCGCTGTGCCGCGACCTGCTCGGTCTGGCCACGAATCCCATTCCGATCAAAGCAGCAATGGAAGTGCTGGGCCGTGACACTGGCGAGGTGCGGCTGCCGATGACGCCACTGGAGCCGGCTCAGCGTGACAGTCTCGTTCGAACGCTGACAACGTACGGGCTGCTGTAATCATTGCTTTGAAGCCGGGCCGGCTTTTGTTTTTTCTGTTCGCCGTTCTGTGTGATTATGAGGTTGCGATTGTGGCTCTCTTCAAGAAGAACCAGTCGGTGAACGACGACGATGAGTCGGAAGAAATCGAATATGTGCTGTTTCAGGGTGCGACGAATGGCATCGAAGCCAACCTCGAAGAGAATAAGAAGCTGGTCGCTGCCGGGCTGACGGCGGCGAAGGAACTGGTGTCTGAGGCACTCGAAGAAAAATCCGAGATGCTGAAGCTGCAGATCGACGGTAAACGGGCGATGGCCAGCTTCTTTGTCGACGGGATGAAACGTCCCGGTCCGAAGTACCCAGGTCCGCAGGCGAACGCCGTCATCCAGATGCTGAAGCTGCTGGCCGGGCTGGATATCACCGTCCGCGATAAGCCGCAGCGTGGCGGCATCAGTGCGAAATATCGCGATCTGCCGTTTGAGCTGATGGTCAAGACGCAGCCGGGCCAGGGCGCTGAACAGCTCACGGTGACGATGCGGAATCTCAAAACGAAGCGAGTCACTCCGGAAGACATCGGTATTCCGGAAGTCATCAAGGCGAAGATTCGCGACACCGCCGCCAGCCATAGAGGTGTGATTCTGATTGCCGGGCCGCCGGAAAGCGGCGTGACGACGACGGCGTTGTGTGCGCTGCGGTGCGTCGACTCTTACCTCTACCAGTGCTTTATCCTCGGAAACCTATACGGTCGCGAAGTGCTGAACGTTCCGGTGTTCAAGCCAGAGCCGGGTCACACGCTGGAGATGACCATCGATCGGATCAAACGCAACGAAGGCGACGTCATCTTCTTCGACGAGTTCATTGACCCGGAGGTTGTGAAAACAGCGATGATGGCTGCGTCCGACATCTGCATCATGTCCGAGATGTATGCGCGGGACGCTGCAGACGCGATCGCGAAGTACGTTGGTCTGGTCGGCGATCCCATCACCGCGGCTGAAAATCTGGCGTGCGTCGTCAGCCACAAACTGATCCGCAAACTGTGTACTCGCTGCCGCGAAGCCTTTCGCCCGAGCCCCAAACTGCTGGCTCAGGTCGGCCTGAACGAAGACACGAAGACCCTGTACCGCAAATGCCCGCCACCGGAACCGGATCCGAAAACCGGCGAAGAACCCGAACCGTGCCGCGCCTGCGGTGGACTCGGCTTCCGTGGCCGCGTCGCCGTGTTCGAGATGATCGAACCGACCGAAGCCGTCAAAGAGGCGATCGTCGCTGGCGCTGATCCCGCTGCGATCCGCGCGGCCGCCCGCAAAGACAAGCAGATCACTTTCCAGAAGGACGCGCTGCGTCTGGTGGAAGACGGCACGACCGGCCTGGAAGAACTCAAACGGGTCTTCGCCCCGCCGGCTGGCAAGAAGAAGGCCGTCCGCCGCCGTCCACCGCAGTAGTTCCAAACAAATCGGCTTCAGGCAACCGGGCGGCGGAATGTCGCTTCGTAGCCGACAGCGCCGTTGACGTCGCGGAGCTGGAAGGTGATTTCGCTTTCGCGGCCTTTCGGTCGCAGTTCGACGCAGAGGAAGCCACCTTTGACTCGGTGGAAACGGTGGTAGGCCTTGTCTTCGCCGGGCGTGCCGCCCGCGTGAGAATCGCTCGCGGCGCCGACGCTGAACTCCTGGGTGCCGCTTTCCGGATGCACCGAGTGATACTGCCAGTGCCGGTCGCCGCACACGACAAAGAAGTTGTCGGGCACGTGCTCCTTCAGCCAGTTGCGGATCTCGTTGCCTTCGTGCGCGAAGCCGGCGTTTGAGTGGTTGTCGTTTTTGGTCTTCCGATCAGGACCGACCAGCGGCGTCGGGCTGACGAGAATCTTCCAGGTCGCGTCGCTCTCGGCGACCGTGCGTTTGAACCAGGCTTTCTGTTCGGCGCCCCAGATTGTTTTGTCCGGACCGTCGGGCATTCTGTTGGGTGATCGGAAGTCGCGGCCGTCGGTGAACCAGATCTGCAGATCGCGGCCCCAGCGGAAGGTGCGATAGGGCTGCGGTCCGATCGGCGCCTGCTGGCGGAAGATTTCGAGGCCTTCGTTCCAGGTCAATTCACCCGCGGTCATGCCCGGCCAGGCATCGTCTCGCAGCGTGTCGTGGTCGTCCTTGAGCCAGTAGCTCGACGCGTTCCGGAGCATGGCGATCAGTCGCGGCAGACTGAACATTCTCTCCCAGTGCAGCCGTGCCAGGGCCGGAGTGACCGCTCGCGGTTCATTACTGTCGTAATAGACCAGGTCGCCGGTCAGTGTGACAAACTTCGGTTCGAGCGCCAGCATCGACGGATAAATCGGGTGTCCGTCGACGTGATCGCGATCCGGGTAGCCCTGACAGGTCATCACGCAGAAACGGAAGTCGCTCGGTGTTGCGGCCGCCGGAGCGGTAAAGAATCGGCCACGAAACTCGCTGCGAACCGGACCGCCGACAGATTCCGTCGCCTGGCTCATATAGTGGTACTCACTGCCGGACTGCAGGCCTCTGAGCAGGAACTGGTGGATGAAATCAGATGACTCCCCGACTTCGATCCAGTCGGTTTCAACGGCGTCACTCAGATCGCTTTTCTGTCCGTAACGCAGTCGCACGAGACCCGCCATGCCGGGACAGGCACCTTCGATTTCGGCGACGGGCACCGTGACTTTAGCCGGGTTCTTGCGGTTGACTCGACCGGGATAGACGACGCCGTCGTTGTTACGCGTCGCGTGTTGAGTCAGTCGCGTCCAGACAAGGGCTGAGTTCGAGGTCGCTTCGCCGACGCGCGTCCCGGTCGCCTGATGCGGTCCCGGACCGGGATCAGTGTTCTTCCCGTCCGACTTCTTTGTCTCAGCCGCGTTGGCGATGTGCGGCAGAGCAAGCGCTGCAGCGGAGGCGCTTTCAATGAAACGTCGGCGGGTGATCGAGTTGTGAGTCGTCATGGGAACCTCGACTGGGAACGAGAGAGAAGACTGTCCGGTGAAGTGAAGTGTCATTGTTTCGGAACGTGAGTTGAAATCACAGAGTCTCACCGTCGGGTGGGGTTTCGGTGGCCATCTCGACAGAGCGAGTTGGCTACTTTGGCTGGGGACGATCGCTGACCACGATCAGAAAACTGAGGAGGACTCACCAGTTGGTTTGCTACGGCAGGCCGTTGAGTTTGCGGAGGATCCATTCGGCGGTCAGCAGCGTGAAGAACGTCAGCATGACGACCCAGTGGTCCCAGAGCGCGCGTTCCTGACGAATCCCGGCGGCGTCTTCTGGTAACTTGAGCACGCTCAAAGCTTCGTGAATCTGGTCAGGCAGCAGCAGTCGACCTCCCGAGGCGTCGGCAATCCGAGCCAGCAGGGCGCGATTGGCGGCCAGGTCAGCGGTCTCGACAGTGCGCTGCTGACTGACAAACAACTCGGCCTGGACGGGAGCGCCGAGGTCTGCATTCTCTGAGACGAGCCGCGCGGTCCAGGCTCCGGGCGGCAATGTCGGCAGCATCCCTTCAAACAGTTCCGGCCGTCGCTCGGTCGCAGTCAGTTCGATACGGAGCGGCGGCTCGTCAGAAGCTTTGGCGTCGGTGCGGACGAATTCGACGCTCGCCTTCAGATCGGGATTCTGGTCGAGAAACCGCTTCTGCCAGATTGCTCGGACAGTGACCGGTTCGTCGGGTTCGACCTGAGTGTTCGACAGCGACAGCCGCACGACATCGTTGCCGGCAGCCGCTTTGTTCCGCGTCGCCCAGCGCGCGATCTGCCCCCAGAAACGATGGTGCAGTTCATCGCCGCGCCGCTGCCGCCACCGCCAGGTGCTGTCGATGCCGAGCCACAGCACCTGACCGAAGCCGTAATACTGATGCACCAGGATGCCGGTCTGTCGCTCACGCTTTAGGGGAGTGAGAGTGGAAGGTTGAGGGCCGAGGGCCGAGTCGGGCAGGCCTTGCGCTGTCATCAGGACGCTGGCCGACGGGCGGGCGGTGCCGGTCAGGCCCCAGAAGTGACCGGGCAGCGACTGCCACAGGCGACGGTTGGCTATCGCATCGACATCGAGCCGCAGGATGTCCTCATCAGCACCGTCGTCGGTCAGTGCGAGTGTGAAGCCCATCTCGTTGGGCAGGGCATCCGGCGGAACATTGTGGATCGCGAGTTCCCGTAACTGCGAGACCGGCAGCAGGCGATCGAGTGCCGGAGCGCGATGTGCCCGCGGCATGGCGTCACGGCCGGCTGCCAGGACCAGCGTGCCGCCAAGATCACGCACCCAGTGCTCGACGATGGCCCAGACGTCGGGGCTGAACTCGCGCGGCGAGACGTCACCAATAACGAGCAGATCGAAGTCGGCCAGCGGCGATTGCTGCTCGTTAGCCTGTCGCGGATCGAAAGGCAGACGTCGGGAGAAGAAGGTGTCAGGCAGAACGCCCAGGTATGGCTGATTGAAGATGACCGGCGTGACCGTGATGCGTTCGTCGCGCGAAAACGCTGTCTGCAGATAGCGGAAGTCCCAGCGGGCTTCACTGTCGACCAGCAGGACACGCGAGCGATCATCGACGACGTTGATTGAGAACGTACGTGCGTTATTGTCGTCGCGGGTTTCGTCCGGACGGCCGTCAACTGTCAGTTGATACTCGTGTCGGCCGGCTTCGTCTCCAATCAGCTCGAAGCGTTCGTCGAGCAGTGCTGGACCGGTCGCAGGGACAGTCAGCGAGCGGACTTCCTGCGTACCGTCGGAGTGTGCCATCGTCAGGTTGAGTTCCTCGCCCGCGTATCCGTCAGCGAATGCTCGCACGCGAACGCTTAGTGAATCATTGAGGAAGACGACCTGCGGATAGTCGAGCGACTGAATCGAGATATCTTTCGGCCGCTGCTCAGAGCCGATCAGCACCGGGATGGCCGGCACGCCGAGCAGGCTGAGCCGCGACGCTGCTTCAAGCGGATCGGAATCGGCCGTGTGGCGACCATCCGAAAGTACGATCACACCTGCCAGCGGAGCTGATTCAGAGCCGGCTGTCGCTTCGAGACTCAGCGCGAGATTCGTGCTGGAACGGGACAGGGCAGGGGGGAGGTTCGTCAGGGCGTCACCGGCTCCTTCCATGACAACTGGTTCTGACTGTGACGCGAAAACTCGCAGTTCGACGACGGCGACCTTCGCCAGTTCATCAAGCAGCGGCTGTTGAGTTTCTGTCAGCAGCCGACGAGCGATTTCGCGACGAGGCAGTTTGCGAACGGTTTCAAGAACCTGCTCGATGTTCTGCTTCCGCAGCGCCGCAAGCTCCGCTCGGCGTGCCGGAGTCGCGGCTTCGGACTCGTCGACCCAGGCGGGTTCGTTGCCGGATTCCCAGGCAGCGACCCAGGCATCCAGGCGATCGGCGACGGCCTGGTTCCCGACAACTCCAGCGGCACGCGCCCAGCGGAGCAGTTCGGCATTCGTCGCGTACTCGTCGACCGTGTCCATGCTTTCCGAAACGTCGACGGCGACGATGACTCGGCCGGTGCGGTCACGATTAATCGTTCGTGTCATCGTCGGCTGCAGAAACGTCAGCAACAGGACAACAAGAACGGTAAGCCGCAGTGAAAGCAGAGCGAAGCCGACACCGCGTGACACCAGTTGCCGCTCGTAGCGCATCAACAGAACGATCAGCCAGGCCGCTCCGAAGCAGACCGCCAGCGACATCCAGAACTGGATTGATTGAACGGCGCCGTGAAAGATCAGCTCGTTGTCGGGCATCAGTTTCGGAAGAGGCTGGCGGGTGAAAGTGGCATCGAGCGAAAGTCGTTGATCGCTCCGCGATCGAAACGAACCTGACGTGCGTCCGGCTCGCGCGAAACACTCGACACCCGATTGCGTGAAACTGAAAACGGAATGCCGTCCTATAGCCGGAAGTCACCGGTTGCGGGTTCGTCTTCGTCCGTTTGCCTGCGTCTGGTCAGAACGGCGTATCGATTGCGGAGCGATCAACGACAAATGCTGGCCGCAGCGGCATGATAGAAGCGGCTTGAATCGAAGACACTGATGCGCGATATACCGGCTCTGTCCGGCGAACTGCCTGGACTGACTGACTCCATTGAAAAGGCAGACCGTGGCAAAAGCGGCACGTGGTAAAACGAAGAAACAATCTCCGAAGGGCCGGTCGAAAAGTAAACGCGGCGTCGAGGCGAAACCCGTCCGGCTGAATCCGGCGGAGCAACTTCTGGTCGATGTCGCGGCAGAAGTCGCTGGCGAGCGAGTTGTCTGCACATCGACGGGAGGGGCTCATGCGGCGGTCGCGATCGCTCAGGCCTGGCCGGCAGCTCAAGTGAGCTGTCTGTTTCTCGACGTCTTTCTGGCGGATTCGGCACGCCGACGCTGGGAGTCCCTCAGCAATCTGAGGGTCGATTGCGAGCCCGACTTCGTCGATGATGCCGTCGATGCGTTCGCTTTGCCGATGGCGGCCGGCGGTCAGAGCGAACTTGCACGCGATCTGCTGCAGTCAGCGATCGGCCGGCTGGCCGAGGCCGGGCGACTATTCATCTCAACGGACAACCCGAAGGATCACTGGCTGCACGAGCAACTGAAGACGCACTTTGAAAAGGTGACGAATCGCCGCGGGAAAAAGGGTGTGCTGTATATCGCCTCACGGCCGAAGCCACTGAAGAAGCAGAAGTCCTTTGAAAGCTGGTTTGCCTTCCGGGATCAGGATCGGCTGATTCATGCCTGCAGTCGGCCGGGCGTGTTCAGTCATCGACGGCTGGACCTTGGAGCGCGAGCGTTGATTGAGTCGCTGACAATTGAAGACGACGGCCGAACAACCGAAGCGATTCAGGACGGACAGCGCGTGCTTGATCTTGGCTGCGGAGCCGGCACCGTCGGATT
This sequence comes from bacterium, assembly GCA_016124895.1. Lineage (GTDB taxonomy): Bacteria > Planctomycetota > Planctomycetia > Planctomycetales > Planctomycetaceae > JAPOLP01. Next base: position 7,605 of record WGMU01000076.1, on the reverse strand, counting down.
CGCGGCGGCTCTGCGCGGCCGCGACGTAAGAGTTCACGCGGTCGATGCGAACGCTCGCGCTGTCTGGTGTGCTCAAACCGGCGCTGACAGGAACGGACTGACGAAATACAGCACACAGCTCGAAGCCGAAGGGCGTATTGAGCCGGCCGGACAGTTCGATCTGGTTCTGGCCAATCCGCCGTACTTCTCGAACTTCCGCATTGCCGAAGTTTTCGTTGAGGCAGCGAAAACGGCACTGCGTCCGCACGGCCGTCTGCACTTCGTGACGAAACAACCCGAATGGTTCGCGGATCGGTTTGTCGAGGAATTTGATCACGTCAGCGTGCGGGAAATCCGCGGCTATTTCGTCGTAAAAGCGAGTCAGCGAAGTTCTGGTTGAACGTCGGCGGCTGGCGAGGTCGAGCGTGAACCGTATCGCGAACCAGTCGTTGCGTTGCGCATTCGAGGGTCCAGGAAAGTCCGATTTTCACAGGAGGCTGTTATGTCCTGGCTGGTGATTCTCGCATTGACCGGCGCGACGCCGACTGCAACCGATGGATGCACTGAGGTGAACTCACTGGAAGCAGCGACGGAGTTGCTGGCTCCGGAAGTACAGACGGGGACGCTGCTGGTCTCGGAAGGTGATTGCCTGGCCGTGCAGGTTTACACGCAGAGCCCGTTTACGCACGTTGGTGCGGTCGTAGTTCGTGACGGGCAACCGTTTGTTTATGACGCGTGCAAGTCGAGCGGTGTCCGATGCCTGACGTTCGCCAATTATCTGAAGTCTCAGATCGACACTGAAGTTCACGTTCTGCAGCCGCGGAAAGCGTTGTTAGAGAGCAGAGCAGGGGAGTTCGCCCGGCGGCTCGACAGCCAGCTCGGACGACCGTACTCGGTGCGGCACCATCTGACGGGGGAATCCGTTGATGGCGTTCATTGTTCCGAGTACGTGTCTGACGCGCTGGCCTGCTGCCGGATGATCAAAGTGCAGAACGCCGCGAATGTATCGCCAGCGAGCCTGGTGCGGGGCGTCACGCAGGCAGGCATCTACTCGCCGCTACAGACGATCCGCGTCGTTCGCGTTGAAGCTTCCGAGCCGCGTGCTGCCTCCTGGTACGGTCGCCTGTGGCAGGATACGAAAAGCTGCACGGCAAACTGCTGTCGCCAGACGCGAGCCTGGTTTTTCTGCGACTGAGTAGAGTCGTCTCATTCCGTGGTGCGTTGTTCCCGCACCAGTTTAACGATGACGGCGTCAAGTTCGCGCAGGCCCTCGTCGGCTTTGATCTGATAATTGCCGACGTGGTAGTGAGCGACTTTGCCGTCCGCTCCGATGACAACCCACAGTGGCAGATCCGCCTTGAACTGGCGAGGATCTCCGAACTGGCGGATCGCGTCGCCGGAGTCCGTGGCAATCGGGTAGCTCAGATTCATGAAATCACGGAGCTTGCGGACTGAGCGAAGCGCGGCACCAGTGGTGGCTGGAGTCGCAAACTCTTCATTCACGGCGACACCGATCACGTCAACGCCGAAGCGGGCACGTCGATTGGCGAGATAGTCGAGATAGCCAACCTGACCATACGGCTCTTCAAGTGGCTCGCCGCGGTACTCCCAGAAGTGCAGGATGGTGACTTTGCCCTTCTGGCTGTCGCTGTTAGCGGCTTTGCGATCGAGCGTCTGCAGTGCAAAGGTCGGCGCTGGCTGACCAACAAATCGTTGTGCGAGCCGGCTGAGATTACCGTCGCGATCCTGTTGAGAACGCACGTCGCGAGAAATCGCTTCCGCCAGCGGCACGAGTCGAGTGCCCTTGGTCACGGTGAGCAGGCCGTCGAGCTTTTCGGCGACGCCAGCGAGTTGAGCCTCAGACAGCTCGGGACGCGTTATTCCCTCGGGTCGTTCGAGTCCCGACTGAACCTGCAGCAGAGCGTCAGCAGCGTCGGCCACCTGCCTGCCAGCATCGTCTGCCAGCGGTTTCCAGGACGTCAATTCGATCCGGACACGGAACTCGTCACCGCGCCCCATGAAGACGCGTCGCTCAGCCGCAACGACCAGACTGCTGTTCTTCGCAACGAAGTACGACTGCGGCCGCCCGAAGCGATCGACTGCCGAAACCTGCCAGCAGTCGTGATCGCCGATTTTCTTCTGTCCGCGAACTTCCCACTCACGGCCATCAACCGTCCAGGTGGCCGAGGCAGCAAGCTTGTCTGCGTACTCGAAAACCGGTGACGGCAGTTCGACGGGGTACCGTGTTCCTTCGAACGTATGCAGAACATGCGGTGGCCGACCGCCGGTTCGCTTGCCAGCCGCGTTGAGCGTTGCCTCGCCGAAGCGTTCGGGCCATGCCCAGGCGCCGCCGCCGCGTTCGTCAACGGTGAAGAACAGTCGCGTACCCGCATCGGCCGAACGCCCGAGACAGTAGAGGTCAAACTGTTTGACAACCTGTGGGTCGCCGCGGCGTTCGACCTGCATCAGCGAACCCGAATACTGGTACTCGTCGACGGCGAGGGATGGTTGAGCGGCAAAGGACGAAACGGTCAGCAGGCAGCCGAAGCTGCGAAGAGCGTGAAGCACAGGCGCTTCCTTTACGGTGAGGCCGAGGCCGGCAAGTGAGGCGGGCAGGGGACGTCACGGAATGTCATTCGTGACGGATCGGGAATGATCACAGGGAAAGGGCGTTGCGACAAGCTGGTCCGGCCGTGAGAGCGAGTTCGGCCACATCGCGACCAGGCGGACTCGCACGTTGACACTCTGAAAGGGCACTCATACTGTAGGCTCAGCGGGTCAGGGATCCGCGGTTTTCGAGCGTGACATTCGACCGGGAGAGCGGCTGTGGCCGACGAACAGCAACAGCAGAACAAGATTGACGATTATCTCCTGATCAGCGTGATCGGGACCGGGAAGACCGCTCAGATCTGGGAAGTCATGCACGAGCAGAGCGGGCATATGTTCGCGATGAAGCTGCTACTCCCTGAAGCGATGGCCGACGCCGAAGAAAAGGCGTTTCTCAAACACGAAGCAAAGGTCGCCGAACAGCTCGAACATCCGAATCTCATCCGGGCACACGGCCTTGTCATGCGAAAGACCGAGTGCTATTTCCTGATGGAGCTGTTCAAGACACCGAATCTCAAGCAGTTCATCTTCTCTGATCGCCCCGGTGTCCTCGAACGGTTTCGGAAACTCGTCGAAGGAACGTGTGCCGGACTCGGTTACATGCACGACAAGGGCTGGGTCCACAAGGACATCAAGCCGGACAATATCCTGCTGAATCGAGCGGGTGAAATCCGCATCATCGACTTCTCGCTGGCGGTCCGGAAAGCCGGTGGGCTGGCAATGCTGATGGGTGGCAGCAAGAAGGCCGCGATTCGCGGCACACGCACCTATCTGGCTCCGGAAACGATCCGGAAAGAGCCGTCGACACCCGCGACGGATATCTACAGTCTCGGGGTGACGTTTTATGAAGCCCTGACTGGAACGCCGCCGTTCAAGGGAGATACTCCTCAGGACCTGTTGCGCAAGCATATTGCCGCACCGTGTCCGGAACCGTCTCTGTTGAACCCCGACGTGACTCCGGAGATGGATCAGTTCATCCTCAAAATGGTCGCCAAGAAGCCGAAAGACCGTTTTCAGAGTATGCAGGATGTGCTGACCGCTTTCGCGAATCTTCAGGTCTTCAAGCAGGCTGATCCAGACGATGAAGAGAAGCGAAAAGCAGACGAGGCGGCTCGCATCGCAGCCGGTCAGAAAACCGCCGACGAGCTGGAACTCGAAGAACTGATGAGAGAGCGGCGCGACAGCCGGACTGATGCTCGCATCCGCGAAATGCTCGCGGCAAATCCGCGTCTGCACACCACGTTCAAGGAATTGCAGATCAAGCAGAAAGAGGCGGAAGAGCGACGGCAGGCCGAACTGAAACGCCGGGCAGACCGGCTGGGCAGCGAGCAGAGTGCGGCAGCAGAAAAGAAGGCCGCAAAACCGAAGCCCAAACCCGCTGCTCCTCAGCAGGCACCGCAGCCAGTCGCACCCGCGTACTATCCACCGCCACAGATACCGCCGGGGTATCCGCCCGGCTATCCGCAGATGCCGCCGGGATATCCGCCACAGATGCCAGGTTATCCGCCTGGCTACCCGCAGATGCCTGGTGCTCCCATGCCCGGAATGCCGATGCCGCCGGGCTATCCTCAGCAGTTCCCGGGTATGCCGGCTCCAGGGATGCCCCAGCCGATGCCACCACAGAACGTTCCGCAGCAACCTGCTCCGGGCCAGCAGCCTCAACCGCAACAGCCTGCTCCACAGAAGCCCGCGGCTGCTCCACCGCAGACCCCACCTCAGAAGTCGGACGACGATCTGGAATTCATGACCGAACTGCCGGACATCGAGTAACCGAGGTGGCGGGCGATTCTCACCTCAGTCCTTACTGTTGCGTCCGTCGCAGCGTGAAGCTGACAGAGTGGCCTCTGAATTCGCGTTTCTATGGATCGAAAACTCGGGATCTGGCATCCTTCGCGGATTCAGCAACAACGCGGCGTTGAACGGCTCAGTCTTTATACTGCCGTTAGTCACCGCTCTCCGCTTTACATCGAGACGTCCTCAATGGCTGACGCCAGTAACCGCCGCAAGAAAGTTCCGACTCCGCCGCTGCCGTTCGAGAAGCCGATCTTCGAACTGGAAAAGCAACTGCAGCAACTGGAGTCTCAGCTCGATCCCAGTCCCGCGACGAAGGACGCCGTCCGCAGCCTGCGACTGGAGATCACTCGAAAGAAACGCGAAGTGTTCGACGATCTTGATGCCTGGCAGACAGTGCAGGTAGCGCGGCATCCGGACCGTCCGCAGACGCTCGACTATCTGGAGTTGGTCTTCGATGAGTTTGTTGAGCTGCACGGCGATCGGGCTTACCGCGACGACCGGGCGATGCTCACTGGGTTTGGCCGGCTCAGCGATGAGAAGGTGATGTTCATCGGCCAGCACAAAGGCCGTGATCTTCAGGAACGAACGGAGCACAACTACGGGATGGTTCATCCCGAAGGCTATCGAAAGGCAATACTTCGAATGGAAACCGCCGCGCGGTTCGGCCTGCCGATCGTCTGCTTTATCGACACGCCAGGGGCATGGCCAGGGCCCGACGCCGAGGAACGAGGTCAGGCCTGGCTGATTGCAGAAAGTCTGCGGGACATGGCGAATCTCGATACACCCATTGTTTGTGTCGTGATTGGCGAGGGCGGTTCCGGAGGAGCACTCGGAATCGGCATTGGCGATCATATCGCCATGCTGCAGTTCTCATATTACTCCGTCATCAGTCCGGAAGGCTGTGCGGGCATTCTGTGGAAGAGTGTTGAACATCGCGACAAGGCCGCTCGCGCGTTGAGGTTCACTTCGCGCGACCTGATGAAACTTGGCGTCGTTGATGAAGTCATCCCCGAACCGCTCGGCGGCGCTCATCGCGATCATCGCGCAATGGCGACCGCTCTGAAGGGATCGCTGATCGCTGCCATCAAAGACCTGCGGCAGATTCCCCGTGATCAACTTGTCGACCGCCGCTACGAGAAATTCCGCCGCATGGGCGTCTTCCAGGAAACCTGACGCATTCGGGTTGCAGACGTTCTCGTGCCGATCTGCCTCTGCCAGTCGCTGGTTCCTGCGCCGTTGAAAGCCCGCCGTGACGCTGCAGTTCGAAAGCTTCTGTCGAATCGGTCTGAAGAGCTGAGTGCCCATGTTCGCCGACCGCGTCTCCCGCGAGGCAAACGGTTGAGCTGATACACGACCTCACGGACGCAGGCTCTGCGCGCCGCTCAGCCACATGTTCAATGACAATCACAGGTTTTCCGCAACAAGAGCAACGTCCGATAATGTCTGTTATGTTTCTTTTTGTCGAGAAAAACATCCTTGTTTTCAAGGGTTGCTGCAAATCGTCGATTGAAACCAGACGTTGCCCGCCACAGTCGCTGGGAGCCAACTTCCAGCGCCGCTAAAGTCCGTCCTGACCCCCTGCCCGACGTCCGTTTGCCGCGTCGAGCGGGCTCAGCTTTGACCTGAAGAGTCGCTCGGAAATCATCATGCTGATCAGGAAACTTCTCGTCGCCAATCGCTCGGAAATCGCTATTCGCGTGTTGCGATCTGCGTATGAACTCGGCGTCCGCACCGTCGCGATTTACGCTCACGAGGATCGCTTCGCCCTGCACCGTTTTAAGGCCGACGAGGCTTATCAGATTGGCAACCCGGGGGAGCCGATTCGGTCGTATCTCGATATCGCTGCGATCATTGCCCTGGCGAAACGCGTCGGCGTTGATGCGATTCATCCGGGGTATGGATTTCTGTCTGAGAACCCGGAACTGGCCCAGGCATGCGAGGACAACGGCATTGTTTTTGTTGGCCCGACCGTCGACGTCCTGCGGCGTCTGGGAGACAAGACAACGGCTCGCGACATCGCCCACGACGCCCAGGTTCCGATTCTTGGCGGCAGTGCCGGTGCAATTAAAGACGTCGCTGACGGATTGGAAACCGCCTGCTCACTTGGCTTCCCGGTCATCCTGAAGGCGGCTCATGGCGGCGGCGGGCGCGGGATGCGAATCGTTCAGTCCGACGCCGACTTTGCCGGCGCATTCGAGCAGGCTCAGCGAGAATCACTCTCTGCGTTCGGCAGCCCGGATATCTTCGTCGAGAAATTCATCTCTCGGGCTCGTCACATCGAGGTGCAACTCCTCGGCGACAAGCACGGCAACCTGGTCCATCTGTTTGAGCGGGATTGCTCCGTGCAGAGGCGGCATCAGAAAGTCGTCGAGATCGCGCCTGCCCCGAATCTGGATTCGCAGGTGCGGGCCGCGCTGTGCGAGTCTGCGGTGCGGATCGGACAGTCGGTCGGCTATGAGAACGCCGGCACCGTCGAGTTTCTCGTCGACGCGGACACAAACGAGTTCTACTTCATTGAGGTGAATCCGCGGATTCAGGTCGAGCATACAGTGACTGAAGAAGTCACCGGGATCGATATCGTCAAATCGCAGATTCTGGTTGCTCAGGGGACGGCACTTTCCGATCCGGAAATCGGCTTGCCGAGCCAGGATTCCGTGCAAACGCTCGGCTTCGCAGTTCAGTGCCGCGTGACGACCGAAGACCCGGCCAACAATTTCACTCCGGATTACGGTCGGATTACGCATTACCGCTCAGCCAGTGGACTCGGTGTGCGTCTCGACGCCGGCAGCGCGTTCTCCGGAGCTGCCGTTTACCCATTCTATGATTCCCTGCTCGTCAAGGTGACCGCCCGCGGCCGCAGGTTTATCGACGCCGTTAAGCGAATGGACCGCGTGCTGGCCGAATTCCGCGTTCGTGGCGTCAAAACGAACATCGCTTATCTGCACAAGCTGCTGCGGCATGAGACGTTTCTCGCGGGAACCTGCACCACTCGCTTCATCGACGAACATCCCGAACTGTTCAAGATTCCGCGACGGAGGAATCGCGCACAGAAGATGCTGTCATTTATTGGTGAAGTCATCGTCAACGGTAATCCCCTGGTCGCCGGTCGACCGAAGGCAACCCGCCGCGAGCCAGCTCCGGTTCCCGCGTACGACGCGTCAGCAAAACCGCCGCTGGGAACGCGAGACCGCCTGAAAGAACTCGGTCCACAGAAGTTCTCGGAAT
>WGMU01000177.1 GCA_016124895.1 bacterium | reverse complement strand
CCAACGCCTGAGACACTGCTCCCGCGGACATGCCGGTGACTCCCACGTGGTCGCTTTCCTGCCAGAAAACACCACCAGAGAAAACCCGACACGTCCGCCTTCTTCAACTCACCACTACCCACACGTTTCCGCGAAGAGCCAGAAACCCCTCCAGTCAATCGGACACGGAAACACTTCGTGCGGACTGAAAGGTTCGCGAGAGTCCACTGGCTGGTACCCAGTGGGCTCTTTTCTCTGCAATAACTCTGCAAGCCTTCGGGGCTGGTTGGGGCCAGACCCCTTAAAATAAAGGTGGAGGCGAAGGGACTTGAACCCTCGACCTCTGCATTGCGAACGCAGCGCTCTCCCAACTGAGCTACGCCCCCTTGGATGGGGCGGGAGATTAGCGCCGGGGCGGGGGGAATTCAAGGCGCGATGGAGACGACCGATCGCCGCGAGTGGGCGTGTCAAGTCGTTAGCGGAGGGCAAGCGATCGTTTCAGCCACTGGCCGGTGCGGGATCCCGGTGCGGCGAGAATCTGGTCGAGCGGGCCGGTGGCGACAATCCGACCGCCAGCCGGGCCGGCGCCGGGGCCGAGATCAATCAAGTGGTCGGCGGCCAGGATCACGTCGAGCTGATGCTCGATCACGATCAGTGAATGGCCGGTTGCAAGCAGGCGGCGGAAGCAGTCCAGCAGGCGTGCGACGTCAGCGGGGTGCAGACCGGTTGTCGGTTCATTGAGGATCAGCAGGCTGCCGATGCCTGTCGTTGAGGCCAGATGTCCGGCCAGCTTCAGACGTTGAGCTTCGCCACCGGACAGTGTCGAGAGTGGCTGGCCGAGCGGCAGATAACCGAGGCCGACGTCACGCAGCGCGATCAGCTTCTTCTGGATCCGCCGTTCGCCGCGAAAGAACGCAAACGCTTCGTCGACCGTCATTGCCAGGACGTCTGCAATCGAGCGATTTCGCCACCTGACATCCTGAATGTGCGGCAGGAACCGCGTGCCGTGGCAATCGGGGCAGGTCATCGTGACGTCGGCCATAAACTGCATGTCGATTGTGACGAAGCCGGTGCCGGCGCATTTCGGACAACGGCCACCCGCGTCCGTATTAAAACTGAAGTGAGCGGCTGTCAGGTTGCGATTGCGGGCGTCGGGCATGTCGGCGAACAGCGACCGGATCTCGCCGAGGATTTTCAGCCAGGTGACGGGACTGCTGCGGCGACTCGCGATGAGTGGGCGATCGTCGACGAGCTGCACACTGGCGAGAGAGCCATCGATTCGCAGTTCGTCGAACTCGCCACAGTATTGCGATGTCGTGGCCGGCTGCGGACTCGGTTCTATGCCGGCGGAGGATTCCGCTTCGAGACGCGATTGCAGAGCAGGGTAGAGCGTCTGTTCGACGAGCGATGTTTTGCCGGAACCGCTGACACCCGTGACTACGCACAGGCAGCCGAGCGGAAATTCGACCGATACGTTCTGCAGCGTGTGGTGCTGGCAGCCGGTGAGTTTGATCGTGCCGACTGGTCGCAATTCGGGCGGCTGTTGATCGTCATCAGCGGCGTAGTTGCGCCTTTTTCGGAAGCAGGCGGCGGTGGCTGAGCCTGGCTGTCGGAGTAGTTCGTCGAGCGGACCGGAGAAGACGACCTGGCCACCGGACGCTCCGGAACCGGGGCCGATTTCGATGACGTGATCGGCAGCGCGGGCGACGTCGAGTTCGTGTTCGACAATGACGACCGTGTTGCCCTGGTCGCGCAGACGCAGCGTCAGGTTGACGACACGTGACAGGTCGGCCGCGTGCAGACCGCTCGACGGCTCATCAAGGACGAACAGCGAGTTGACCAGTTGCGAACTGAGGATTGCAGTCAGCGCGACACGCTGGGCCTCGCCGCGTGAGAGGTCGCTCATCGCCCGGTTCAGTTCGATGTAGTCGAGACCCGCGTCGGACAGGCAACGCAGCCGCGGCAGCATTGCTTCGTAAAGATGCCGCGTCGGCGATTGATCTTCGCCAGCGGTTGACTCCGACAGACTCGTCAGCCGCTCCAGCAGATCGTTGACCGGGCAGCGTTCGAGATCGGCAAGACCGGGCCAATCGGACGGCGCCCCGGACGCCGCTGGATCGCCAGTTGCCGAACATCGCAGCCGAACGGCTCGTGCCTCGCGCGACAGTCGGCTTCCGTCGCAGGTCGAGCACGTCTGATCGTCGACCGTCCCGGAGCCAGCGCAGTCGGGGCAGGCCCCGTGGGGACTGCGAAAGCTCAGCAGCGATCCCTCCGGTTCGGCAAACAGCGTTCCGCAGCCCGAGCACTCGCGCCGGCGCGAGAAAGTTTGCCTGTGCCAGACCTGGCCGTCGATCTCGATCGGTCGAGTTGTGCCCGCGGCGGTGTCAGCAGTGTCGGCGGGTGACTCAATCTGTGTGAGCACGACGCAGCGACCGTTGCCGTCGCGAAAGCATGCTTCGACGCTCTCGGCCAACCGCTCGACTGCGGCACGTCCAGCAGCAAGGCGATCGACGATAACCAGCAGTTCGGTTGCGGAGGTCGCAACGTCGGTTGAGTTCACTTGGTCGAAAGAGACGTTCTCGCCGACGTTCGGCGCAGCAGAACGGCGCGGCGAGTTGACGGGGGCGCCTGCTGCCGCCGCTTCCTCGTGAACAAGGATCGCGCGCGAGTAGCCGGACGTCGCGAGCTGCTGGAGCGTTGTCCCGCTGTCCTCGACGACGTCAAACGAGACGGGAAATACAAGTTGAAACCGGACTCCGCCTGGCAAGTCTGAAAGCCAATCGACGGCCGTCGCGGGGGACTGTGGGACAACTTCGCAACCGCAGCAGGGGCAGACCACGGTGCCGACCCGCGCCAGCAGGGCACGCAAAAGGTCGTTGATTTCGGTGACGGTTGAAACGGTCGATTGTCGTGTTCGGCTGACGGAGTTCTGCCGCAGTGCGATGGCGGGTGGAATCTGGCCGATCGATTCGGCGTCGGGCTTCTCCAGTGTGTCGAGGTGCTGCCGCGCGGCGGAAGCAAATGTCTCGACGTAGCGCCGCTGGCCTTCGGCATACAGCGTGTCGAATGCCAGGCTGCTTTTGCCGGATCCGCTGACTCCGGTCATCACGGTCAGGCAATTCAGCGGGATGTCGACGTTGATACTCTTGAGATTGTGGACGCGCACGCCGCGCAGCGCGATGGCCTGTGCATCCGTGCCAGTTGCCGGCAGCATTGCGGCCTGGCCGGCGACCGCCGCCTCGCCGTTGCGTCCAGGAACTGGCTGTTCTGTCGTCACAAGGTCACTCAGCGCGGCTTACAGGTCTTCGTCGAGAACCTGCAGCTCGACCTTGCGGAAGTCGCACGGATGACTTTCCGACTGCAGCGAGATCGTACCGCTCGCCAGCAGGACGCTGGGTTTGTCAGTCAGACGTTTCGCGTTTTTGTCAGTCTCGTCGAGTTGCGGCGACGTGTATTCGAGCACGGTTTCGCCGTTGATCTTGTGCCGAATGAGTCGGCTACCGTGGACTTCGACCTCGGCCGTCACCCACTGATCGCCGTGGTACGTCTTTGATGTCGAGTTGGTGCAGTGTCGCTTGACGAGCTTGCCATCCATGACGACGTGAGTCCCCGGCGTGCAGAGATTACCGGTCGTGCGTTCGTGCGTGCCGTCGCCGCCGAGCAACTGAACTTCGATCGAGACCGGGAAGTCCTGATCTTTCGTCATCGATTCGGGAGTCTGGCCATGGACCATGATACCGCTGTTACGGAGCGCCCAGCCCGGACCACCGGGACACTGCTCGCCGACAAAGCGGTACTCGACACGCAGGATGTAGTGCGAGAACGAGTCCTTATGGAAGAGGTGACCGAAGCGTTCGTCGAACTTGTCGTACCCGCCGCCGTCGTAACGGACCTTGATCATGCCGTCCTCGACGCGAAACGTGTTCGCGAAGTTCTCGCCGCAGTCATGGTAGCGAATCTTCGACGTCCAGCCGTCCAGGTTTTTGCCGTTGAAGAGCTGAATCCACTTGCCGGAAGGAGCATCATCAGCCGAGGCGATTGAGTGCAGGCTGGCGGTAAGAATCAGTACAGAAAACAGCGTTCGCATGGGACAGACTCGCCAAGCAGAGGAGTGATGCAATCGATGAAACCGATGAACTCTATTCTGATCGACCGCCACCGGCCAGTTTGTGCGACGCGCGAAGAGCGCCATCTCTGCAGCAGACAAAGCCGCGCACCGCACGTGTCAGGGTTCTTCCGTGAAACACTGGTACTCGTCCGTGCCCGACGCGCTCTGGATGTAGATTCGGCCGCAAACCGGACAGCAGAACAGGAAACGAGTCCACGAATCGTATCTCGAAAGAATGTCTTCAATCACGTCGGCGTCGTCTTTGTTAGTCATTCGGGCCAGCGGCGTGCTTGAGCCGTAGAACTGTGTCATCCAGTCATCACGATCGCCCCGACGGACGGCCGACAGGAATGAGCGAATCGCTTCAGTCCGCTCGTCGATTGACAGGTCAATATCGGAGTCCAGCACGACGTAACCAGCATGCGAACTCGGCGGCACGACTTCGATGTCTGTGCCACAGCGGCAAGGGAAGGTTTGCATCGAACACTCCCGCAACGCGTGTGAGGCAAAGCGACACGTGCTGAATCGTACGACAGATGCTGGGTTCGCCGCGCTCCGTTCGACACATTCTATCTGACTCGGATTAACTTATAGAAAATGCCTGCCTCAGCAGGGAGAGACTTTTCGGGATCGCCGTGCGGTAGTCCTCCATGCCTTCAAATTCGAGCGAGATGCAGCCGCGGTAGTTGTGGCGGCGGAGCATTGCGGCGACTCGGGTGTAGTCGATGTCGATCTCGTACCACTGGCCGCCGCCGTAATACGTTTTGGCCTGCACGAAGGCAGCGTGCGGGGCGAGCTGTTCGAGTTTGTCGTACGGGTTTTCCAGAAAGTTGCCGGTGTCGAGTGTCACCTGCAGCCACGGAGAATCGACGGCGTCGACGATCCGCAGTACGCCTTCGGGAGTCAGGCCCAGGCCCCAGTGATTTTCGAGTCCCAGCACGACGCCGCATTTCTCAGCGGTCGGCAGGCAGCGTTCAAAACTGTCGATGACCCACGGAAACGCGTCTTCGTCGGTGTAGCCAGCGAGCGGCGGTTCAATCCCGCGGTTTTTCATCAGTTCGTCAAAGTTGCGCGACGTGCCCCAGCGGCCGGTGTTGACCCGCATCGTCGGTATGCCGAGCTGGTAGCACGTTTCAATCTGCCCGATCGTCAGGTCAATGTTCCGCTGCCGAGCCTCGCGGTCGGGTGTCACGAATCCCTGATGCGTCGACATGCCGCACAGCGGCAGCCCGAGTCGAAACGCGTGCCGCTTGATCTGCTGCATTGCCGCGTTGCTCAGCAGCGTATTCTGCTCGATCTGATACAACAGCAGTTCGACACCGTCGAAGCCCATATCCGACGCAATGTCGATGCAGCGGTGAATGTCGCGCAACGGCTCATTGTGAAACCGCCACAGCGAGTACGTCGATAGAGCGATCGGAGTGCTCTGCCGGGCACCGGACGTCCTGGCCTGTTCGTCTCGCGATGACTCTTCAGCCGCGAGCACAACTCCGCCGGACATTACGGCCCCGGCGGTCGTCGAAAGAAATCGGCGTCGGTTCATGACGTCTCCAGAGGTTTTGTGAGCGGCAGGCAGTCCCGTGCTTACGTGACGAAGCGATCGATTGCCGTGAGAGTACCGCCGAACAGGGCACGGTATCAAAGCAGTGAATTCGGTCGTTCCGGCATTGCAGCGGCCTCAATCGTCGCCACACGGTCGCGTTCGTCGGTCAAGTACGCCGGTGACGGAGCCGGCCTGCCTTGCGTCTTCTGCTGACCGGCTTAACCTCACCGGCATTCTGAACGGACCTGTCTGCTTCTCTGCTGCTGAAGACTGCAACCGCCTTTGGACTCATGGAGTGACTCAATGTCGAAGTCTCATACGACACGTCGCGATTTTCTGACAACGGCGGCTGCCGGCAGCCTGCTTGCCGGGTTGAGTCTGCGGCAGCCGCTGCGGGCTCAGGACAAGCCGCGGCATGCGGTCGAGCGGCTCGGCGTCGGGTCGATCGGTCTGCGTTATCAGGGCAGCGTGATTGCGAACAAGGCGGCGATGTATGGCGACATCGTTGCGGTCTGTGACGTCGACAAGAACGTCCGGGACACTGCCAAGGCGGCGTTCGGCAGCACGCCGCGGGACTTCGAGGACTATCGCGATCTGCTGGCGCGGAAGGACGTCGATGTCGTCACGATCGGCACGCCGGACCATTGGCACACGAAGATGGTCATCGACGCGTGCCGCGCCGCCAAAGATGTTTACTGCGAGAAGCCGCTGACGCTGACGATCGACGAAGGGAAGATTCTGCGGGACGTTGTGAAGGAAACCGGTCGCGTCGTGCAGGTGGGTTCGTGGCAGCGGAGCGATTCGCGGTTTCGTCTGGCGGTCGAGTTGGTTCGCGCGGGACGACTCGGGAAACTGCAGCAGGTGGATGTTGTGCTCGGCAAGAACGCCGTCGGCGGCCCGTTTCCGGAGCGACCGGTGCCGGGCAACTTCAACTGGAATCTGTGGCAGGGACAGACGCCGGATTTGCCGTACATCGAAGAGCGGTCGCATTACACCTTCCGCTGGTGGTACGAGTACTCGGGCGGGCAGATGACCGACTGGGGAGCGCATCATCTCGACATCGCTCAGTGGGCGATCAATTCGCTGCCCATTGAGATCGAAGGCTCGGCGACGTACCCGACGGTCGAAAACGGCTTCAACGTCGCCGTCGACTTCGGAGTGACATACCACTACGCGAATGGCGTCGTGCTGACGGTTTCCGATACCGGCCGCAACGGGATCATGCTGACCGGTGACAAGGGCCGCATCTTCGTGAACCGTGGGACGATTTCGGGGGCTCCGGTTGAGGCACTCAAAGATGATCCGCTGCCGCGTGAGAAGCAGTCGGTTTACGACTTCGACAATCTCGATCGCCCCGAGCGGGTCGGGAAGCTCGACGCGATCATCAATCACATGGGCAACTTCTTTGACTGTGTCGAGGCGCGGCGCATCCCGATTTCGAACGTCGACAACCAGCATCGCAGCGTCAGTACCTGTCACCTGGGAAATATTGCGATGCGCGTCGGCCGCAAGGTGCAATGGGATCCCGAGACCGAGCGGTTCGTCGGAGACACGGAGGCCGACAAACTGCTGAAACGCGAACAGCGGCACGGGTTCGAGACGGTCTGAGCGGCGGCGGCCAGCAGTTTCGACGCGTTCATCAGGAGGCGACAGGCGATGGCGACGCACGCAGAGCGGGTTCAGATCGCGGTGCGGCATCTGCGGAAAAGCGACCCGGTCATGCGCGAGATGATCGATCGCGTCGGGCCGTGCCAGCTCAAGCTCAAGCGGGATCGCTTTGCTCTGCTTGCCTGGTCGATCCTTTCTCAGCAGATTTCGACGGCGGCGGCGCGGACGATTCGCGCTCGCGTCGAGGCACTGGTCTTGCCCGAGCGAATCACGCCGCAGTCACTGCTGAGTCTGAGCGTCGAGCAACTGCGGGGGGCCGGTGTGTCGGTTCGCAAGGCCGAGTACCTGCACGATCTGGCGCAGAAAGCGACGGACGGGACGATCCGCCTGCACCGCGTCGGACGGATGTCAAACGAGGAGATCATTCGCGAGCTGACTCAGGTGCGCGGCATCGGTCGCTGGACCGTCGAGATGCTGCTGATGTTTTCGCTGGGCCGACTGGATGTGTTTCCGGTCGACGATCTGAGTCTGAGAAACGCGATCGCGGCCAGCTATCCAGTGTCGCAGCCGCCGGGCAAAGCCGAACTGCTCGAACTGGCCACTCGCTGGAGCCCTTACGAATCGATCGCGAGCTGGTACTGCTGGCGGATTCTCGAAGACGAGGAGTGGTAGGCGCCGTGGCCGGGGCGATTCGGCAGCCGTAGTCCAGTTTCTCCGAAACTGGATGTTCGTCAGTAACGGCGCAGAGCACTGAAGTGAACTGGCAGCGGGTTGCTGGATCCGCATTCAACGGCAAGTGGGTTGTCAGTTGCGCGCTGAATCTGCTGCGAGTTGCTGGTTCCTCGCGTCACTCCGTTGTGGCTCTTGAGGAATCAATGACCTTCTCTCTGCGCTTCTGCAGGTTTCGGAGAAACCTGCCTACTGCTGGCGGGCGTCGCGTTTTTCTTCGGCCGAACTTTTCCGCAGGTAGAACGGTTCGAGTTCAAACGGGTCGGCGACCTGGCCGGCAGTCGCGAGGCGTTCGGCGATCGCAGCGACGGCGGAGGCTCGCGGTTGCCAGGCGGGTTCGTCGAGCTGGCGGACTCCGGAAGGGATCGAGCCTGCCAGTTTCTTCAGAACCGGGCCGGCGATGGCGAATCCAGCACAAGCGCGACCGGTGAGACTGGCGCACCAGGCATCGGCGTCGACGATTGTGGTTGATCCGGGCCGCTCGAACAGGTCTGTCTGTGGATTGCGGACGAACTCGCCGACAAAGAGCTGCTCTCGCTGCGCGTCGGAGACAACACTCAGACACGTCACGGATTGGTCAGCCGCTTCGGCGATCGCGGCGAAGGTATCGACGGCGACAAGCCGGCAGTCGGTGGCGTACGCAAACGTTTTAGCGACAACGATGCCGACTCGCAGGCCAGTAAAGCTGCCCGGGCCGTGACTGACTCCGACAAGGTCGACGTCCTGCGGAGCAACTCCGTGATTGCGCAGCAGCGTCTGCAGTTCCTGGATCAGCGTTTGGGCGTGACGCCGGCGCGTGTCTTCGAGTTCGCGTTCTTCGAACAGTTGCCCGCCCCGGCGCAAAGCAACGAGGCCCGCGAATCCGGACGTTTCGATACCCAGTGTGACACCCGTCATGCCGCGTTCCGCCGTGTGACCTGTTTCAGATATCCGCCCGGCGGAAGGTTACTCAGCACCTGTCTCTCGAAATAGAGGCCGAGAGTCGGCAGGACGGATTGGCAATCCGCCCTGCGTCAATTTCCGAAGGCTTGCGGTCGTGCTGCTACCAGCGAAGGCCAGCCCGAACGATAAAGCCGGAGGCGATGTTGAACGTTTCCGGAGTTCCGCCGACGGCGTGCAGAAACTCACCTTTACGTCCAAAGACCCAGCCACCTTCGAGGAAGCTGGTCATGCCGGCGTACTCGCTGCGGATGCCGAGCACGGCTCGCCAGTCCTGAATTTCGAGCTGATCGCGACGGAGTTTCGAATCTTCGATCTGGTAGGCCTCAACGTGGTACTCACCGGCGACGTAGAACCACTGCGGCACGCCCCACGGAGTTCCAATGAAAAAGTTGATGTCAGCACGCGGGAACGTGGCCCGGATCTCGACGTAGTCGTTCGGGGTGTAAACAACGCCAGCGTAAGGCAGCACGCGGTCGTGGACGCGGTCCCAGTACAGAGCACCAAGCATGACCAGCCACTGCGGATTGACTCGAACAAACGCGGCACCACGGCCATCGAAGTTCCACGCATCTGAAGACAGGCTGGTTTCAAATGAACTGTTCAACGACGGCGTGAATGCCAGCTCGAAAGTGTACGGCCCCCAGGTTGGGCTGGTGAGCTGGATGTCGCTCCCAAACCGGTACACATCGGCCGGCAGTCCGGGAGTCGTCGGGCCATCCCACAGCCGCATGTTGAACTGAGGAGCAAATGAGAAGATCCACTGCAGCGGCGTCGGCATCGTGTAGCGCAGTTCCGAGTTGAACTCGAAGATGCTGAGCTTGCCGCTGGTTCCGCTGCCACTGACGCCTTCTTTCGGGAGAAAGCCGACGTCGAACTTCGACGTCCAGCCGAAGCGAAACGGCTGCGGGCCATTGATGCCGCGCGTTGTGGCGGCTGGTGGCGGACCGCCAAACATTCCGTTTGGAGCAAGCAGTGGCGTCCCTGGCCAGATGGTTCCCTGTTGGGCAAACGGCATCCCGATGGGCGGAGCGGCGAACGTCGGCTGGCTGAGATTCCCGCCACTGGGATCCTCGTCGTAGTTCTGACCGCGGATCAGCGACGTATTGAGGCTTGTAAATCTGATTGCGTCTGCGTCGTCGCGCGAATTGCCGACGAAGATCGCAGCCGGCTCGGCGGGTTCGTAAAAGACAGCTTCAGGGGACAGCACACCGCGCTCTTCGGTTGAGGCAGCGGCAACAGAAACCCGGTCAACCAGCGCGGGTGCAGCGTCGATGGCGGTAGCAGACAGGATCGCGGCCAGAAGCAGGGCTGACGACATGGCTGAGCATCCTTGCTCAAGAGAAGATCGGGGGGGACACGGCGAGTCGCAGAGACAGGTAGACGAGGCGGGAGCGACATGCGGAACCGGAATGGCCAGACTTGAGCCTTTTTCCGAAGGGAGTGGGATTTTCGGCAGAATCGGCGGATCAGGTCAACGTGAGTTTCGGCAACACGTTGCAGTCAGGTGCGGGCTGGGGTTTGCGCTGGCGGCGGGTTGCTGGTAGAAGTCAACAGGAAATGGTGAGGGCTGTGCTGACAGGGAGGTCAGGAATGTCGTGGGGGGACCAGCCGCAGTGCTTCTCATAAACTGGCCAGTTTGAGTACATGAAGTTGTAGGCCGGGAAGCACGCATGGGCGTCGTGGTAGTTGTGCAGAGCCAGCCCAATCTGCTTCAGGTTGTTCCTGCACTGTGGCCGCCGGGCCGCCTCTCGGGCCTGCTGCACCGCAGGCGGCAGCAGGGCGACCAGAATCGCGATGATCGCAATGACGACCAGCAATTCGATCAGCGTAAATCCGCGACGCCGAGTTCGATGGAAATCGATCATGCGAAGCACTCCCGGTGAAATCCCGATCACCGATAGCGACGAGCGAGCAGGGGGATAAGACAACGGCTCAAACGGTCCGCAGACCAGGGGCTGGCGGGTTCAGCGGGAGTGAGAGCGCGGGTGAAAAGATCGCCTCCAGTGGTGACGGAATCATCAGTTCGCGGGACGGGCGATGAGGCTCGGCAGTGACATTCGAATCGAAGCCGCGGAGGCATGGCTGAAGCTCTCAGACACGCTCCTACGCCAGCAGACGACCAGCGTGAGCCCAATCTGGAATGAGGCTCAGGCTTCCGTCGTTTTCGGACGCTGTCGTCCGGTGGCGTTAGCGAAACAAACCCGTAAGCAGGCGCAAGCCCACCAGGCATAATGCCAGTGCCAGCAAGCGTACGATCAAAGATCCCTGCAGCCGGGTTGAGAGGGTTGCGCCCACGGGGGCTCCCACCATCACGCCGACAGCGAGGTACATGGTCTGGGGAAGTCCGCGTTCAAATTCCCCCAGAGCGACGTGGGTGATCGTGGCAGTCAACGCAATAAACGTCAGGACAAAATGGGAGGTGGCTGTCGCCGTGTGGGGCGGCATTCGCAAAGCGCGAATCAGAAACGGGACGTGGATGATCCCGCCTCCAATGCCGAGCAGGCTCGACAGGACACCGATGTAGGAACTGCCGACTGAACCGAGAAGCATTCGACGATCGGAGACAGGGGCAACGACGCCGTGTCCAGGATCGCCTCCCGTCCCCAATGGGTTAGCGACGAGCATTGTTCCAATCGCCAGGAGTAAAATGCCGAAGATCGGATCAAACAGGCTCCGCGGCATTTCGTGAACCAGAAGCGTGCCGAGAACTGCCCCGGGCAGCCCCGCCAGCGTAAAGAGCACGCCGGCGCGGTAGTCAATCCGGCCCATCTGCATGTAAGCGATCGTGCCCGAATAAGCATTGAAGAAGACGACTGCCAGAGAAATCGCCGTCACAGTGGCTGGCGATTCCAGTGGCATGAGCATCAGCAGGATCGGTACGAGGACTGACCCCCCTCCGGCTCCCACCAGCGTGCCGTACGCTCCCACCAGCACGCCCAACGGAGCAAGGCGGACAAACTCCTGAAGTTCCGGCGTCATCGAATTTCCCGTCAAATCTGATAGTCGTAGTGAGATGCGCTGGAACTGACGTTGTGCGGGCTGCTGACGTGCGGCTGTCGTAAAGGCCACCATTTCTTCACGAGCCAATGCACCAGCCACCCCCAGACAAGCGGCAGCAATATGGCCAGCAGGACCAGCAGGATTAGTCGCATTGATTCACCTCAACTTGATGTCGACCGTCGCGGATAGAAGCACAAACAGCAGTTTCAACGGTGGCATGACTCGATGGCCGCGGCGCCAACCAGCACTGGAATTCGGAAGCGGAAACAGACCAGTCGGACGTTAGTGAATCACGCGTCCCACTTCACCTGCTCGTTCGCGGATTCACGCAAACTCCGAACATTGCTGGCCACCTGAACCGAAGTAGCTCGCGGGACAAGCCAGATCGACAGGACAAACAACCGTCACCGGGAACCGTCAGTTAATGGTGAGATCAGGCCGCGCCTTCAGCAGTTTCCGCAACCCGCCGGCAGTCACCGCCGTGTACTGGATGCTCAGCGTCTTGAGCGTGGGTGACTTCGCGAGCGTCTGCAGACCACGGTCAGTGACAGACGTGCCTGCCAGGTCGAGCATTGTCAGTTGCGGCAGGTCGGCGAGTCCTTCGAGCTGGGTATCCCCCAGCGGCAGATAACGCAGCGACAACTTCCGCAGCTTCGGCATTGTGGCGAGCACCTCGCTACTGCGTTCGCTCAGTGACGTGCTGCTGAGGTCGAGCACCTCGAGATTCGTGAGCGCTGCCAGTGTTTCCAGCCGACGGTCGGTCAGCTCAGCGCCAGACAGATTCAGCCGGCGCAGGCTGGTTGCTCCGGCGAGCTGCTCGATGCGCGGGCCGTCGAGTTCCCGCACGCCGGCAAGGTCGACTTCCAGCAGGTGATACTCATTTGCAGGCAGGTCCGCGACGTTCCGGACCGTCCGTTCATTATCCCCGTCGAGAATGACCACCGCGCGACCCATTGCCAGCGACCAGCGAGTCACCACGTCGTCAGGGCTGCCAGGTCGCGGGGCCGGGCCACTGTCTTGCATCGGGAACGACGATGTTGCAGATGACGACTTTGATGCCACCTCTTTGCTGCCGGTCTTTTTCTGTGAAGCGCCTTTTGTCCCCAGTCCGGCCAGCAGCAGTCCGCCGATCAGGAGCGTTGCCGTGCCGATCGAAATTGCGACCGGCAGCAGGCTGCTCTTCTTGCGCGGCCGTCGATTGTGGACAAAGGGCGTTGAATGCGCCCGGCTGTCGAGCATCGCGTCGATCTGATGCAGCGTCTCATCCACTGCCGTGCTGATTGTCGGTACTTCGAACACAGGCGTTTGCGGCTGTGCGACGACGGCTTCAAGGGCTCGCGGGTTGGCGACAAACGTGCCGAGGATCGCCGCAACTTCGCCAGCCGTCTGAAACCGTTGCGTTGGATCGCGATGCAGCATTCGAGCAACGATGTGAACCAGAATCGGGGGCGCCTCGGGGCAGTAACGGCTCAGCGGCGGCGCATCGACATTGATCCGCGACAGCAGCTTCTCCATCACATTGTCGCCGTCGTACGGCAGCTCGCCCGAAATCAGGTGAAACAGCGTGACGCCCAGACTGTAAATGTCCGCTCGATGATCCGCCGATCGGGAGTCCATTGCCTGTTCGGGCGACATGTAATCCGGCGAGCCCATGATCTGCCCGGCCCGCGTCATATCGCTGCTGACGCTGCTGTCGGTGGCGATGCGTGCGAGTCCGAGATCGAGCACCTTGACGAGCGGTTCGCCGGTTTCCGGATTCCGCGTCACCAGAAGATTGGACGGCTTGATGTCGCGATGCACGAGCCGCTGTTCGTGCGCATGCTGCAGTCCGAGCGCCGCCTGCCGGATGCACTCGCAGGCGAATTCGATCGGCAGCCGCTTGTGCTGTTTGAGCAGTGCCTTCAGATCCGGCCCCTGGAAGTATTCCATCACCAGAAAAACGCGGTTTTCACAGTGGTCCGCGTCGATGGCCCGCACAATGTTCGGATGATTGACCTGCGCCGAGGCGCGAATCTCCCGCTCGAATCGCGCCCGCGCGATCTCACTGTCGTTAAGCGAAGCAGACAGCACCTTAAGCGCCACGGGCCGCCGCAGCGTCGAACTCTCCGCCTTGAAGACGGCACCCATGCCGCCGGATCCGAGCACGTCGAGCAGCTTGTACCTGCCGAGAAACAGCCGGCTTTTCCCCGCCAGAATCTGATGCGCCTGCCATTCAGTCAGCCAGTTCCGCTCCAGCAGCTCTTTCGAGATTTCCGCCGTGTCGCACCGTGTACCGAGATCGATCGCAAACGCAATCTGTTCGGGCTTGAGCAGATTGCTGCGACGCAGCGTCGATAGAAAGGTGGAGACGGCGACGGTCGACATTGGGCCGGGAAGACCTTGTGGCAGGAGTCAGCAGCAGGGCGGATGAGTTCAAACGTGTCGGGCGACGGCAGCTTAGCGGATTTCTCTCTGACGCCGAACTCTGACGTTCCGGACGCGCGGCCACTCGACCCGTCGCAGGAATTTCGTCAGATTGCTGGCCTCGAACGCAGATACTGTTGCATGAAAAGGAGCCAGAGCAAGATGGTGCGTCCGACAACCTGCCCGATTTGCGACGCGACCATCAGTGCCGCGGCCGCGACCGAATCCAGTTTTTTCCCCTTCTGCAGCGAACGCTGCCGGAACATCGACCTGCTGCGCTGGAGCGACGGCAAATATGCCATCGTCGAACCGCTCAGCCCCGACCAGATCCTCGAACGCATTGGCGACGACCCGGAAGCGATCGAAGAGTTGCTCGGCGAGTGAGACGGTTGGGTGATCGGCTCATTCTCAAACGAGGAACAACAGGGTGACGCAACGAATCCTCTATTGCGGCGATACGACGCTCGACACCGCAGCGGCTTATCTCGCCAGTCTGCTGACGCTCTGGCAGATTGAATTCGAATACGTCCCGAGCGATCAGCCGCTGCCGGCCGACCTCGACGTCGATGGCTTCGATCTGTTCGTTTTCAGCGACTATTCGGCGGCGCGAGCGGGCTCAACCATTCAGCAACGGATCGTCGACCGTGTCGCCGCCGGCACGAGCGTGCTGATGATCGGCGGATGGGAGTCGTTTCACGGACTCGGTGGTGACTGGGACGGCACACCGATCGGCGACGCGCTGCCGGTCGAGATTTCCTCAGCGGACGACCGAATGAACTGCGACAGTCCCGTCTTCGTGCGACCGTCCGTTGATGATCATCCAGTGATTCGCGATCTGCCGTGGGCGAATCGGCCTCCGCTGATTGGCGGATTCAATCGCGTCACCGCGAAGCCGTCTGCGACAGTTCTGCTCGAAGCCGTTCGCATGGCAGCGAGATCGGAAGGCAACACGTTCGTTGTTCAGGCCATCGAAACTCATCCGCTGCTTGTGGTCGCCGAATCCGGAAGCGGCAAGGTGGCAGTACTCGCGACCGACGTCGCTCCCCACTGGATCGGCCCAATGGTCGACTGGGGCGAATCGCGTGTCACTGCCAGGGCGGGCGGCACCGATGGCGTCGAAGTCGGCAATCGCTACGCGCAGTTCCTGCAGCAGCTTGTTACCTGGCTGTGATGCCGTTTCAGGTGCGAGTCCAGTCGTTCGCTTCTGTCAGTTCAAATCAGGCGGCTGCAGCAAAGTCATCGGCCGCCGACTCAAAGCCAGCACTCCGCGTAAGCAGTTCGCGCCGGATCACGGCCGTCAGGATTGCGACGCGGACGACGCGGCTGGCGAGCATGGCGAGGGTGACTCCGGCGAGACTGAACTCGGGG
The DNA here is from genome assembly GCA_016124895.1 of bacterium. Taxonomy (GTDB): domain Bacteria; phylum Planctomycetota; class Planctomycetia; order Planctomycetales; family Planctomycetaceae; genus JAPOLP01. The sequence goes on along the minus strand of WGMU01000177.1, from coordinate 2,476 downwards.
ATCAGCAGCCAGCACCCAATGACCGTCGTGAGCAGCGTTGCTCCGGAAACGGGAACGAGGACGTTGACTCGACGCAGCGCGACCAGAGCCATGTCGAGGATGCCGCCCTGGTACTGCACCGCGACAGCGGCGATCACGATGATCAGCAGCGGGCTGAACTGGGCGACGTCGGCCGGCAGCAGCAGACTCAGGACGGCGTGACCGAGCAGCCACGCGACGGCAATTCCGGCCGCTCCCATTCCCAGATACAGAAGCTGCAGCTTGTTGATCAGCCGCCGCAGGCCGGCCATGTCGTTGTTCGCGGCCAGTCTGCCGAGTCGCGACGCGACCGCCTGATTGAGGGCTCGCGAGACCGTCGTCGACGCGTTGACTCCCGCCGCGAACGGAGCGAACACGCCTGCCAGCGCCGTTCCGCACATGCCATCAACGAACAGCTTCGTCACATTCGCGTTGAGCGACACGAACAGCTTGCGGACAGCCAGTGCCATGCCCTGCGAAGCGAGCCGCCACAGTCGTCGCGGCTGCGCGGTCAGGACGTTTCGCAGTGAGTCCTGGTTGGGGCCTTCGACCTGTTCGGCCAGACGCGTCGCCAGCGGGACGTCATACAGCAGCAGCACGACGACTTTGGCCACCGCTGCCAGTAGCAGCCCGGCCACCAGGTTGCCGCTGATCCAGACTGCTCCGGCAACAATCGCCGTCGCCACCAGACCGTGAATGACCATCGAGCGCGAGACACGATCCATCCGCTCGGCTCGCTGCATCAGCCCGTAAAACGCGTCGGACACCAGTTCCAGCAACCGGTTGACGCCGACGCCCAGAAAGATCAGTACGCCGTCGCCGCCTCGCCCTGTCGCCAGAGCGATCATCGGGACGCAGGCCAGAGCCACCACGGTCAACAGCAGTCGCACCGCCAGGTACTCACTGAAGCGGTACTCGCTGCGGCTGTCCGTCGCCAGCAGGACGCGGATATCGAGCCCCGCGAACATGAACAGCGGAGCGCACCAGCCCAGCGCTGTCGAATACTCGCCCGTCGCTTCCAGCGTCGTCGTGTTCAGCAGGACCAGCAGCACAACCGCCTGACAGACAGCGGCAATCGAATTACCGGCGAACGTCCACAGAAAGTTCGTCCGCAGCGACAGAGGCTTCAGCGGAATGATCGCAGGCTGCTGAGTCATGCGACGTGTTCTCTGGGTCGAGCAGGGCGTCGTGCAGCGCAAAGACGCAGAGACGCAAAGGGCCGCAAATCGCTGTGGAGGTGAAAAGTAAATACGAAGCTGGCGGAGGAGTCCTGGAAACACGCACTGTCCATAGCCTTCAACTTAACTCTGAGTTCCTTTGCGACTTCGCGTCTTTGCGCTGCAAACCGAATTGTCAAGCCGCTGCCCGGCAGACAGCCTCCTCCGGCGTCTCGTGGATCGAAAACACGGTCGTCATGCCGACGTCCTGCAGGTCGAACTCCCACTCGGTCCGCCGTTCGCGCACGTTGAACAGGCAGACGCGGGCGGGCATCCGGTACAGGGCTTTCAGTTCGCGGAGGCTGGCCCAGCTCACGTTGTTCTGCCACTTCGTCGGTCGCATTCTGGTAAACGCGACGAGGAAGCGTTCTTCATCGACGACATGCAGGCCTCGGCACCAGCCCGGCCGACGCAGGCCGGACATCATCTTCGCGAGATCCCAGACGTCTTCCCGCTGCAGCGTGTTGGGATTCACCCGAGCCAGATGCGCGTCGACCCAGGTGAAGTAGATGCCGTGTGGCGTGACGATGCCGTCGTGAATCGGACGATCGTCGCCGGCCTGGATCCGCAGTCCCGGAGCCGTCAGGCAGACGGCGTCCTTCAACTTGCCGCGCGTTGACCAGACGTCGTCGCCGAGAAAGAACGTGAAGTTCGGATGCGCGTCGTGCGGCTTGGTCGTGGGCACTTTGCGGTAATCGACGTCGGACGAAAATCGATGCCAGACGTCCTTGCCTTCGAGCACGCACCACTGATTGACGATGTCGCCATCGGGAGACAGCTCGACGGTCATGTCGAGCCCGGTATTCGCCACGAAGTAGTTTCCGTTCGGACCGACGCAGACATGGTGCAGGTCGTTGAAGCACGGATGCGAAATCCGCTGCCGCAGTTGCATCGACGGGAAGTCGTAAATCAGCACTTCGGTCGACGAGCAGGTCAGCAGGCGGTCGCCGTGAATCTCAGACGCCTTGAACAGAAAGCTGGGATCCTCGTCCGGGCAGAGTTCCGGCGGAGACTTGTAATCGACCAGCGTCTCGACGGTTTGCGTGGCCGGGTCGAGTCGCAGGATCCTGCCCGCGCGATGACGGTGCCATTCGTCATCGCTCTGCGGATTCTGCTTCTGCTCGCCACCGACGAGATAAACCGGTCGCATGAAATCGGCCTCCGTGCCGTGTTGAATTCGCGTCCTGGAAATATGAGTCGGGGTGGCCGGGGCTGGAGCGAGGAACGAGCGAAGCCCCGGT
>WGMU01000161.1 GCA_016124895.1 bacterium | reverse complement strand
TCGGACAAAGGCCCGGTGGTGTGGGAGGTCAAGTGGAACGTCTTCTGGCGGAAGGACGAGTCCGGTCTGCCGACGCGTCGGCACACGCTGCTCGTGGCGCGAAACGTCCTGACCGGAGAGGTGAAATACTTCATCGCCAACCGCGTGCCCGGCGAGGTGAACCCGGTCACGAACGAGCGTGTGACCGTGCGGTGGCTGCTGCGTGTAGCGTTCGGCCGGTGGTCGATCGAGAGCGTGTTCCGCGAAGGCACAGAGGAACTGGGCCTGGACCACTGGGAAGTCCGCGGCTGGCGCTGCGTGCATCGCCACTTCTTTGTGACAGCACTCAGCCACCTGTTCTGCGCACGAATGCGCGCGGAGTTCAATGCGTCCCCGGACACATCCGTGCGAGTGACTCTGGAAGGCGTGCGCAGCGCGATGAACGTCTGGCTGGACACAACCGACCTGTGCCCGAACTGCCGCCGCAGGCGTTTCGAGGAGGAAGTCCAACAGCAGGCATACCACCGCACCCGGAACAAGCAGGCCCGCCGCTCCGCACGGAATTCAGCATGGCCATTTTCAAGCAACAGCATACCACCGCACCCGGAACAAGCAGGCCCGCCGCTCTCACCGCAAGACCCGCGTGTCGCTGCTGACCTCCCGGGGAATCGACATCACCCGCATCAAATCCTGCCTCGACCCCCGCCCCCCCACATGACGAACCCCGCTCCCACCACACAACTTACAGCAACCCGACACAGCAAAGTGGCGCTGTCCAATTAGATACTGATTTGAAATCAGCACACCACCCCGCCACGAACTCGCTCAGACCGAGCCTTGTCCCTGCGTCACAGCCTCCGATAGACTCCCGCCCCACGCGACTCTGCCGAACGGCCCCAACAGCTCCCCACGCCGCTCGGCCCTCGGCCAGGCAGTCCAGCGCGTCATCGATCGCCGGACGCGAACAACAGTCGTCACCTGCCGTTAAATCAGACACCCGTTACCCGGTGGTGTAATTGGTAACACAGCTGGTTTTGGTCCAGCCGTTCCAGGTTCAAGTCCTGGCCGGGTAATTGGAAAGGCTCGTTGGCGACATCGCTTTCGAGCTTTTTTTCATGGGGTTTCTGGCATTTTCGGAGGCAGGCAGCGACCTGACTTTTTTCCGAAAAATCGAATCAGTGTCTAATCAGTGTCACCCATTGCTTTGGCGGGACACTGACGTTGATTCGGCAGAGGGGCGGGTTGGCTTCAGGTTTCTGAATCGTTGTGCATCCGTGGCTGGTTGAGACTTCTGACTCAGACGTACGTTTGTCTGACCATCAGAAGGGGCCACAGCAATGGCGTTTCTGCAGCAGGATCCCAGCGGCAACTATCACGTCTGCTTTCGCTTCGGCGGGCATCGCTTCAAGCGGTCGCTGCACACGAAGCGCGAGCACAAGGCACTGGCCGTCGCCAGTCGGTCTCGTCCGCATTCACGACTGCTGAATTCGCCAGCAGCAGACACAGCCGATCGAACTCTGGTTCCCACGCTTTCGACAGCCGGTTCACGAGAGCGTCCAGCTGCGCCTTCGACAGTGTCAGTTCCTGAAAGAACGCCAGCAGCCCGCGGGCCTTGTCCAGCGACAGCCGCAGAACGAGCACCAGAAACGCCGCCGACACGGTGATCTCCAGACCGAACTCACAGCGGCCCAGCGCGGCCGGTTGCTGATCGCGGTGCCGGAAGACCGCTGGCACGGCGTCTCAAGTCTGCGTCTGGAAACGTTCGCCAGGCGTCTGCTGAGGTCGTCACGCACATCAACCTGAAACGCAACCGCAAGTCGACCCGCGGCCCGAAACAACCCCCGCCTCGCAGACACAGGGATAAACGCCACGTCCACGTCTCGGCCAAACGCCTCCTCGACCAACGCTGGAAAACCTGATATTGAAAGCCTCGGTCTGCGCGGGTTTCGCTACCGGCGCGAGCGTCGCTATCATCGCTGCCTCGACCGCTGTGCCTCCCCGTTTTTCAACATTCGACTGAAGGTCCTGCCATGTCCGCGATTCAGGGTATCTCTCCGGAAACCTACGAACGACTTGTTGCCTGCGATACGCCCACGGTGTGTAACGTCGTCGAGCTGTGGAATATCCGTCCGCGAAACACCGGCTATATGGACGACACGATCAAGTGCTGCTTTCCCGAGATGCCGTCGATGGTCGGCTACGCCCTGACGTCGACGTTCCGCAGCATGGCAGCGCCGCGCAGCGGTGACGTCTACGCCAGCATGGATCAGCAGGTCGCGGCGTTTGCTGAACTGCCCGGACCGCCGGTCGTCGTGTACCAGGACCTCGATCTGCCTGTCGCGTCGGCGACGTTCGGCGAAGTGATGTGTACGACGTACAAGTCTTTCGGCGCGAAAGGCATCATTACGTCCGGAGCCGGCCGCGATCTCAAAGAAGTGCAGGCTCTCGGCTTTCCTGCGTTCACCAACGGAACGATCTGTGCTCACGGCTATTGCCACACACTGGCAGTCGGTGTCCCGGTGACAGTGGGCGGCCTGACGATCTTCCCCGGCGATCTGCTGCACGGAGACGTCAACGGCGTCACGACGATTCCGCACGAAATCGCGTCCGAAGTACCTGACGCCTGTAAAGAACTGATGGCGGCCGAACACGTCGTGCTCAACTATCTGAAGAGTGGTGGCAGCCTGACACCCGCCGGCCTGGGCGAAGCCCGCAAGGAATGCGGGGCGATGATCGCGGCGCTCGGCAAGCGACTGCGGGGCGAATAACCCGCGATGTCGACCAGTCAGCGAATTCGCTGGCCTCGATCGGACATGGAAGGCAGCAATTGATGCGACAGGCAGGCTCGTACATTCTCAGTGCGTCGATCCACGCCGCCGGTCTTGCGCTGCTCGCCTTCGCACCGGGGTTCTCACAGCCAGAGTTCGTAGTGACGTCGGGCGGGCTCGAAGTCGGATCGTTGATTAACTCGGAATTTGCTGACGCATCGCAGTCGCACATGCCGCCTGTCGAGTTTGAGCTGTCCGAATCGCTGGCGACTTCGGCGCGACGGAATTCATCAAACGTTTCCAATCCGGGAGCGAATCAGGGGTTCGCTCCCGAACGAACTCTGGTTCCACTTAAGCCAGCAGCGGCTCGAGTCACTGTCGAAGCATTGCCGGCTCTTGAGGTTCGCAGACAGGTTCGGCAGGCGCCGAGGGTCGCTCGGCCTGAGCCGATGAGATTCGACAATGCGGAACTGGCTGCAGCGTTTCTCGCTGACCAGCTCGCGTCACCAGTTCCTGAGGCAACGCCGATCACTGACAGCAAACCGGAACTGCCAACTTTGTCGCCGGCACCAGACTCAGTCACCGAAGCTGTCGCTCCGGACACGGGACCAAAGTCGGAAGTCCGATCGGAGGGTCCAGTCGAACCTCCCGCTCCTGAACCTGAACCTGACCCGAAATCACCAGCACCGTCAGTAGACCCTCGTAGCGAACCTACCGAAAAGCCTGCCGCGAAACCGGCGACGAATCCAAAGCCTGTCAGCAAGGCTCCTCCGCAGGAATCCAGACAGGACAAAGACTCGAAGCCTCGCGAAGCTTCCCGTAAGGGTGGCGTCGGCCAGGCATCGGGAGTCGATGCCGTGCCGAGACCGCTCGCAGGTAACGGTCAGCCGGAGTACCCGCCCGACGCGTTCGATCGTCGTCAGGAGGGAACCGTGGTCCTGCACATTCTGGTCAGCGAGAAGGGCATTACTGAAAAGGTAACCGTAGCGAAATCGTCCGGTGTGAAGTCGCTCGACCATTCTGCGGTCAGTGCTCTTCGAGACTGGAAGTTTCAGCCGGCAATGCGAAACGGTAAGCCCACAGCTCTCCTGGTTCGGAAAGTGATCAACTTCCGCATCGACGATTCCGGCAATTGAGCGCCGCTTTTGTGATCTGAAATCGAGATAACCTCATGTCTGACGAAACGCTTCTGCAGACGGTCTTTCACGACTGGCATGTTGCCCGCGGCGGCCGGATGGTCGAGTTCGGCGGATGGCACATGCCGGTGCAGTATTCAACGATCGTCGACGAACACAACGCAGTGCGGAACGCTGTCGGCGTGTTCGACGTCGCTCACATGGGCCGGCTGCAGTTCGATGGCCCGGACGCCTGCCGGTTTCTCGACCATCTGCTGACGAACGACGTCACGAAGCTGCAGCCGGGGCAGGTGCGTTACTCGCTGGTGACCAACGAGGCTGGCGGCATTCTTGACGACGTGCTCGTTTACCGGCTCGACGGCGGCTACATGCTCGTCGTCAATGCGTCGAACCGCGAAAAGATCGTTGCCTGGCTTGAAGCTCACCGCAGCGGCTTCGGCGTGCAGATGACCGACCGCACGCTGACGCACCCGATGCTCGCGCTGCAGGGGCCGCGGTCGGTCGAGCTGATTCGGGCGCTGGGCTGCGAGCAGGCCGCGGCGATGAAGTATTACTCGGTCGCGCCGGCGATTGTCGCTGGTCTCGACGTTCTGCTCAGCCGGACGGGCTACACGGGCGAGGACGGGTTTGAGGTCATCGTCGAGACCGACGCCGCGCTGTCGCTGCTCGGCAAAGTCTGCCAGGCGGGTGAGTCACTCGGGTTGCAACCGGCGGGACTCGGTTGTCGCGACACGCTGCGACTCGAAGCCGCGATGCCGCTTTACGGACACGAACTCAACGAACAGATCGATCCGCTGTCCGCCGGACTCGGTTTTGCCGTGAAGCTCGACGCTGGAGACTTCATCGGCCGCGACGCGTTACTGGCTGTTCGCGATTCCGTCACGACTCGCGTCCGCGTCGGCCTGAAACTCGACGGTCGCCGCATCGCGCGCGAAGGAGCGACAGTCGTCATCGGCGATGAAATCATCGGCGAGGTGACGTCGGGCACGTTTTCTCCCACACTGGAAGAGTCGATCGCGATGGCGTACGTCGATCGCCGATACTCCGACACGGGGATCGCTCTGGAAGTCGACATCCGCGGCAAACGCATTGCCGCTCGAACGGTCGACCTGCCATTCTATCGCCGCCCGAAATCCAATTGACCAGCTTGCTCCAGTCCGATGTCTGACGCTGCCGAATCCGAATCGTTCGTCGAAGTCGCTCCGCCAACGCAGGCTGAATTGAACGATCCGTCGCTCGCTCCGGCGCAACCTGGCGAGGGTTGTCCTCCACCACTGGCCTGGGTGGACGTCGTGCGCGAAGTCGGCGAACGTCGAGTGCCGATCGAAGCCGCTGTGAACGGGAAGCCCGTGCGAGCATTCTCGCTGGGCGACGGCCCGACGCTGTATTTTCTCAACGGGATCGGCGGAACTCCCGATGTGTTTTCGCTACTCATCTGGCTGCTGCGCGACGAATACCGCTGCGTCGTCCTCGATTATCCGTCGCACGCCCGATCGATCGGCGATCTCACGCAGTCGCTGCTGGCCGTCGCCGATGCCGCAGGCGATGAGCAGTTCAATCTATACGCGACGTCGTTCGGTTCGCTCGTCGCGCTGCAGACGCTGCTCGATACGCCTCAGCGCATTTCGCACGCCGTGCTGCAGGGACCGCTGGTCGGTCTGAAACTGACTTCGGCCGAACGAACCGCCGCAAGGCTGCTCAGCGTGGCACCGGGAAAGATGCGTCGGCTGCCGTTTTATGCGGCCGTCGTGCGGAACAACCATCAGCGCTGGTTTCCGCCGATCGATTCGACGCGCTGGCTGTTTGCCGAGCAGGACATGGGCGAGCCACTCATCGCCGATGTCGCCCGCCGCGGCCGAATGCTGATCGGCCTCGACTTCTCAAACCGCTTGAGCGGGATCAAGACACCGACGCTGGTGATCAGTTCGGAGGGCGAAGCTCAGCGGCATCGCGATGCTGCAACACTGCTCGACGAACGCCTGCCGAACAGCCAGCACGAAGACATCCCGAACACGGGCCACTTCGCCTTCCTGACGCACCCGCACCGCATGGCGAACCTGGTGCGCCCGTTCCTGCAGAGGCCCAGAAGCCTCTCGTCGCAGTAGCGATTGCGCAGGGGTCAACGACCCTTGCCGTTCACCAGAATCAGCCGGCACGCGCTAGCGTTCGGTTCTTCCAGCTTCGAACGGAACCGGACGCTAGCGCGTGCCGGCTGGTTTTGGTATGTCGTTCCGGGCATGTTTCAAAACGGCGGTGAGCGTCTGGCGGCGACTGATCAGCCAAACTCAATTTCGTTCCAGCGTCGCCAGGCCAGAGCCAGCCAGGCCGCGGCCATGCAGCCTCCGGCGGCAGCGATTGCTGAAGCGGTCATCAGAACTGCGGCGCCGCCACTTTCCGCGGTTTCCATCACGAAGATTGTGATCACGCCAAAGACTCCAGCCTGGAAGAAAACTCCACACACCGTCCACCAGAAGTCCCGGTAGGAAAGTACCAGAGCGATCAACGCGCTGCCGGACACGATGTTCGATCCACTGAGCACCGCCATAAGCAGCCAGGCATCACCGGGTGTCATCCCGCGAAGATCAGAAATCCGACCGACCTGGACCGCGATGATGGCTTCGCAGATAACCAGAGCGGCAGCGCCATCCAGCAGAATTCCCATCAGCAGTGAGCGCACGAAGTCGCGGCGTCCAGGCGGAAACATCAGCTCTGACGGAAACCAGTTCCAGTGCTGCATCCACTGGCCGTTCAGCATGGATACGGCCATGATCGGAAGCGTCACAGTCAGGATCGTGACGACCGCAGGTGATCCCGCCGGTCCAGTGCTCAGGCCTGCACCGATCTGCAGCGCCAGAAACATGACGACAAGCATCATCGGCAGCATGACCACCATCATGCCGTGAGCGATCTCAAACTGCAGCAGGCGGCGCCAGAGAGGACGTCGCGGCAGATGGTGCATCAGCCAGCCGGAAAACCGGTCACACAGGAAGACGGCGAGCTTCGACCGGTTGACCCACTGAGCCTGCACGCGCTGCTGCTGCCGCTTTGCCGACGTCGATCGTTGGTTCCAGAACGTCTCGACATCCGCGGTTGCACCATATTCGGGCATCTGTTCATGAGTCCGCGACATTCTGATCGCCAGCCCCGCGAGTGCCACCAGCGATCCGGTCAATAGAACGACAGCCGGCGGAGACGTCGACTCGAGAAGAAACTTCTTTTCAATCCAGTTGCTCACAGAATCGGAGGCGCCAAAACCAAGCCACAGCAACCCTGCGATCACTCCAAACGAAAGCAGTGCCGACTGAAAATGGCCGGCATAGAACAGGGCCGTTGCGCCAAACGTCACCAGTGCCAGCGTTCCGAAAGTGGACAACTCGGTCCCGGCAGTCGCGGCAATAGGGAAGCCTCCCACGAACACTGTCAGAATCAGCCCGGCGACCGTCAGGTGCGGCGCAGCAAATCCGGGAATCATTCGAGAGCGGGGATCAATCATCTGAGTCCGGACGTGCATCGCCAGAATCGGGACCAGCACAAACAGAGGCCAGCCAAGCGAGAAGAACGCCGTTCGCATCTGGATCGCCGGATGTGACGGGGGCGACGTCACGTGCTCATTCTGACGCGCAGCCGTGATATCCAGCCTTGGCGATTCGGGAACGTGTCGTACTTTCAGGTCGTTGCGAATCTGAAACGCCGGCAGAAACGCGATGGCAGACAACACCAGCATCAGAACAAACATCCGACGCTGTGTGTAAGTCTTCGAGACAGCGACAAGCTGCTGACAGAACTTCGGTAGTCGACGTTGATGATGCAGTCCGTGACTCATGGCTCCGTCCTCGCTGTTGTCGCCAGAGCGGGCTCGGAAGGGTGCAGCTCCAGAAAGATTTCTTCGAGGCTCAGATCTTCAACCTGCACCGTCGCATCCCAGCGCGTCTGCAGGTCTTCAATCACCGAGTCCGACGCATCCGGGACGGCGACAAGTGCGTGCCGGCCGTTGACTTCGGTTCGTAAGGCGTGAGGCACCGCAAATCCCGACGGCAGGTCGTCATGCGCAGTGATTCGCAGCCGCTTAACGCCGTCCTTCAGGTTGTCGAGTGAGTCGTCATAAGCAATCCGCCCATCCCGCAGGAACACAACCCGGTCGGCGACCCGTTCAACGTCGGACGTGATATGCGTCGAGAAGACGATCGACCGGTGTTTGTCGTGCGCGATGTCCAGCAGCGTGCGGAGAAAGTCGCGTCGGGCAGACGGATCGAGTGCCGCGACAGGCTCATCGAGAACCAGTAACTGCGGCTCGTGGCCGAGTGCCAGAACCAGTGCCAGCTTCTGCTGCTGCCCCTGTGACAGCGGACCAACGCGTTCGTCAACCGGCAGATCCCAGCGGCGCAGCAGATCGTGAGCAAATTCCGAATTCCAGTTCTCATAGAACGAACCCACGTAGTCGACAACGCTGCGGACGCGCATCCACGGATACAGGCTGATGTCCTGCCCGACGTATCCGATGCGGGCTTTGCTCGCACTGCTCAGGTGCCACGGATCCTCGCCGAAAACGCGAATCTCTCCGGACGTCGGCTTCAGCAGGCCCAGCACACATTTCAGCAGAGTCGACTTGCCGGCTCCGTTTTTTCCCAGCAGACCAACGACGGCTCCCTCGGGAATCCTCAGGTCAATCTGCTTGAGAACCTGCTTCGTGTCGAAACTCTTGCACAGGCCGGACACGCGAACGACTTCGTCGCAACTCATCGCTTTCTCTCCCGCAGAACAGAGCGAACAACGTCCAGAATCTGCTCGTCCGTGAGTCCCAGTTGCTGGCCGCGTGTGACCAGCGGATCAGCGAGCGGCGCCAGTTCGGCTTTGCGTTCCCGCACCGTGCCGCCTGATGCCGACGGAGTGACCCGCATGCCTGTACCACGCACGCGATCCAGCAGACCTTCGGCTTCCAGGCGGTTCCAGGCCTTCGAGACCGTCATCATGTTGACGTTCAGTTCGTCCGCCATCTGACGCACGCTGGGCAGCAGGTCTCCCTCAACGAGCTGCCCGCTGGCAATCATCGCGCGCACCTGGTCCATGAGCTGCCGGTAAATCGGCACGCCGGACGACGGGTGGACTGCAAACTGAAGTGACGGGTTTACCATGAGACATTCGCATTAGTGTCGCATGACTGTAATACACCTGTTGCCCGCGTCAAGCTCGAAACAGAATCCGGGCTCTCTCGCTGGCTGTGACACATTGAAGGCTCAAGCATCGCGTCGAACGATGGACGTCGCGGCCTGCCGCGATGCGAACGACGAAGCGGTTCCGACCGGCAGGTCCGTCGTTCAGCGTTTTCGACGAGCGTCAGTCATCCAGCGGAATGATGGGCGAGTAATCGTCGTCGCTGCCGCTCGACAGCCAGGCGGCAGAGTCTGCAGCATCGGGAGGCGGGTCGCCGGGGATGATCATTTCGGCGCTGTTGGTCGAATCGCTCAAGTTACCTGCGGCTGGCTCGCGCGCGTCGTCGTCAGAATCCAGATCAGCGTCTCGGATCTGTCCCAGATCGAGCGGCAGGTCGAGGTTGAGCGGCTCGTCAAGTTCGAGCGGTTCGGCGGGTCGGCCCTCTGCACGCCGTTTTCGCGGACTGGGTTCACGAACGACTTCGGCCTCAATCTCGTCCGGTCGGACGCGCGGCAGGCGCGGAGCCGAGGCTTCGACGACAAAACTGTCATCTTCTTCCGGGATCGCCACCGGCTGGTCGCCATCAACGGGTGCGGACACACCGACTTTCCGAACTCGCCGGCCGCCGGCATCGTGTTCGTCGCTGACCGACTGTCGAACACTCGGCTTTTCCTGAGGTTCCGCTTTTGCCGCTCCGTTGCGGTCGACCTGCCTGACGGCGTACTTCAGGTCTGCGATCGACAACTCATCACCGGCGCGAATGCGGCCTTCACGTTCGACGCGATGCCCGTTGATCCAGACGCCGTTGGTACTACCCAGGTCGCGAATGAAAAGCTTGTCGTCGACACATGCAATCAGGCAGTGGTTTCGCGAGACCTTACGACTCGCCGTCAGCACGACATCACAGTCCGGATTCCGACCGATCAGCAGGACAGGCTTGTCCAGCTTGATGGCTTCACCAGCGGATGCAGGGATCAGACGAATCGGCATCGAGGCAGGATCTCACGGTCACGAAAGGCGGCACGAGTCTGAGCGCGGTCTGACAGAAAGTCTACCGGGAACAGTTGAGATTTGAGGAAGGCCGACCGCGCGGTGGCGGAAATCACAGAGGCCCTTGGTCGCTGTGTCTTGTGCACACGATTATTCCAATCTGGGATACCGTGCGAATCGAACGTGTGTCCCATCGTGGTCGGTGGCCGGCATTGAAATCACCGCATTCGTTGCCTGACTGATCCGCCCAGTCGATATGATTCGCGCCGTCCGACTCACCCAGCATCGCACAGCGCGTTCAGAAACGGCTGCCGCGTCTTCCTCACGATGACTCAGTTGAATCCCAAAAACGCCTATGTCCGCCGGCCGCGCACGCTGCGTCTGCCGATCACGCTCAGCGTGATCCTGATGACGCTGAACGTGACCCTCATGGTCTGCTGGATCATCCTGCTCGCTCGCAGTGGTTCGTGGAGCGTCCTGACGATTGGCACGGTCGTCTTCGCACTGATCCTCGTCGGCCTGATCGTCTACCTGTTCGTGATGGTGAAGGAAGTCCGGCTGAATCAGCGGCAGGCGAACTTTGTCGACAGTGTGACGCACGAGCTGAAAACACCAATTGCCGCACTGCGTCTGTATCTGGAAACTCTGCAGCTTCGCACGCTCGAACCTGAACAGCGTGCCGACTTCTATCGCACCATGGAGGCCGAGCTGCACCGGCTTGAACACCTCATCAATCAACTCCTGGAAGTTGGGCGGCTTGACGCGATCGGCCAGCAGTACGACCCCGAAGACATCGTGCTCAGCGAGTTGCTCGAACGCTGCTCCGCGTCGGCGTGTGCTCATCACAAAAAGGAACCCGACGATGTCGTCGCGTTCGACTTTCAGCCGATTATCGTCCATGCCCGGCGGGTCGTTCTGGAGATGATCTTTGGTAACCTGCTCGACAATGCCGTCAAATATGCAGGCGATCCGCCTCAGGTTCAGGTTCTCACGTCGATGACTGGCCGCGGTCGCGTGCGCGTGCAGATCATCGATAACGGCGAGGGAATTCCGGCTGACCAGCGGCGGCAGATCTTCGGCATGTTCTATCGCGGCGGGAAGGAACTCGAACGCCGGCAGAAAGGCACGGGACTGGGGCTGTACATTTCCCGCACGCTGGCGCACATTCTCAAGGGATCGATCTCGGTCCATGAGCGGCCAGACGGGCCTGGCAGCGTGTTTGAGGTCGAGCTTCCAGGGAGGCCGGCTGAGTGAAGATTCTGATTGTCGAAGACGAAGAAGCTCTGGCCAAAGGGCTGAAGTTCAACTTCGAGCAGGAAGGGTTTGAGGTGGAAATGTCCGGCGACGGTGCGTCGGCGCTGGCGCTGTTCGATTCCGCAGATCCGCCGTTTGACCTGCTGATTCTCGATCTGATGCTGCCCGGCATGAGCGGTTACGAAACCTGCCGTGAGCTGCGGAAGCGCGACCCGTTTGTTGCGGTGCTTGTCCTGAGTGCCCGCACGCTGAGCGAAGACCGCACGATGGCCTTCGACTGCGGTGCAGACCAGTACATGTCGAAACCGTTTGCTCTGCCGGAACTGATCAGCCGGGTCAAGAGTCTCCTGGAACGTCGCAGAGCGTTACGTCCTGCCGAGTCTGATGCCGGCAATGCTCAGACGCCGCCGACGGTCACGTTCGGCGATCATGTGCGCGTGGATTTCGATCGCTTTGAAGTGACGGTTGGCGACGAAACGACCGAACTGACGCGGATGGAGATGCAACTGCTGCGCTACTTTATCGAACATGCGGACCGTGTCCTGTCGCGCAGCCGGATTATGAACGATGTCTGGGCGGATTCCGGTGCCATGAGCAACCGGTCGATCGACAATTTCGTCATGCGTCTGCGGCGACTGATCGAACCCAACCCGTCGGAACCCCGGCACATTCTTTCGGTGCGCGGAACTGGTTATCGTTTCGTCGCGAATCCCGATCAGGCGGAAACGGACAACGGACGAGCCGACAACGCGGCGACCACATGAAGTTTTCTGATCTGAAGAACCTTGTTGAGCGACCCGAGACGCGGGCAGGCCGTACGTTTGAGCTGGCGATTCAGTCACTGATCGTGACGTCGCTCGTCGTTTACTCGATCGAGACGCTGCCCTCCGTCAGGAAACTGATCGATGACGGGGTGCCGGACGCCGTCTCGACGCTGCTGGCGATCGTTGAAATCGTCACCGTTTGCGTCTTTACCTTTGAGTACGCGCTGCGGCTGGCCGTTGCCGATCGCAAGCTGAAGTTCGCGTTCAGCTTCTTCGGCATGATCGACTTCCTGGCGATCCTGCCGTTTTACGTGACACTGTTCGCGGGGCTGGGCGCGAACGTCGACCTGCGGACTGTTCGAGCGTTGCGGTTGTTCCGGCTGTTTCGGGTCTTCAAACTGGCACGCTACAGCCGGGCACTGGCCCGGTTTCATCGCGCCTTTGTCGCGGCACGCGAAGAGCTGATCCTTTACCTGATCCTGACTCTGCTGATGCTCTACTTTGCCGCGGCCGGGATTTACTTCTTCGAAAGCGAAGCGCAGCCCGAAGCGTTTTCGTCAATCTTCAGCAGTTTGTGGTGGGCAGTCGCGACACTAACGACCGTCGGTTACGGCGACGTCTACCCGGTCACGCCCGGCGGCCGTCTGTTTACATTTTTCGTCCTGATGGTGGGCCTCGGAGTCGTCGCCGTCCCGGCCGGAATCGTCGCCGCAGCACTGGAGCAGGCGCGGGCGACCGACAGCGAAAAGTCAGGCGATGAAGATGGGCCAGCACAGCGCGGCGCTGGTGGTTCAGAGACCGACAGCCCGATGTCCAATGGTGACGTATCTGCCTGAGCCGGACCGATTCACTGCCGTGGCAGTCTCCTGGCAGTTGCTCAGCGGACGCCGCCAGCTCTGGCCCTCATTGATCCGGGACGGAATGCTCAGCCCACCGGTCTTTTGCCAGCTATGCCTGCTCGGTTTCTTCCGGGACTTCCAGGCGGCAGCAGCCGAGGTTCAGAAACTGCTTGCCTTTGCCTCGCGCCTTCTGCAGCAGATCTTCGCGCAGGCGGTAAATCATGTAGCGACCGTCGCGCTTCCGTTCGACCAGATGAGCGTTCTTCAGGATCCCGAGGTGGTGTGAGACGATGACGATCTCCACTTCAAGGGTCAGAGCGATATCGCTGACCGTCATTTCCCCGTAGCGAAGCGCGTCGATAATCCGCAGACGCAACGGGTCGCTCAGCGCTTTTAACTGCTCAGCGCATTCCACTGACTGAAAGGAATCGGAACTCACTGGCTGGTCCGCCGCACGGATTGAATTCGGCAGCCTCACGCGTTCCTGCTGCCGGCATCGACGCAGAGTAACAGCGGTGAGGGCCATAACAAACCCGCGCCATATCGGGCCTGCGCAGGGGCCGCGGTGCTTCTCAGGTTCCGCAGTGGCTGACGGGAGCCTCAGCCGGCAGTTCGACAAACAGATCTCGAACGGCAGACTGCTGCAGCATTTCCCACCGGGCCAGTGGGACTCTCGTCGGGATGGCACGCTGCCATCGGAAGCCGCTGTCGTCGGTGACTTCTGCAAACGGACCTTTGAAAACCACAACACATTCCACACCGCAGTCGTGTTCCGGACGTCGGGCAACGATCTGCGTCTCACGCAATGGTTGTCCCTGATGCTCGAAGCAGGCTCCCGAGCGAAACGTTGTGAGTTGCTGATCACGAAACCCGGCAGCTTCGACAGCCTGCATCAGTTCGGAGCGTACCGGGACGTGCTTGACGTGTGCGGCATGTCCCGGTAGCTCAAGCGGTCCAATGACTGGTTCTTCGCACGTCAGAACATGCACTGTCAGTCGTCCGCCCGGAACGAGGGCATCGAACGCCTGACGCAGACGCTCGGCTGTTTCCTCAGCAGTGACCGGGACGTTGAACGACCCACGCAGCAGGATTTCCGCACAGGGCTCGGCAGGAATCACGAAGGCCTCGCCCATCCGATGCTGCCACGTCACTGTTTGCTCGACCGCGCGCTTGTCTGCCGGATCCGACCTGCCAGACCGGGGAACGCCGGAGATCTGCTCATGCGTCTGCCCGGCGCCGCGATGATCGATGTCACCATCGAGCACATAAAACTCCCACAGTCGCTGATCAAAGTCATGCAGCCAGAATTTCGTCTGACGGGCGTAGCAGCACTCGACGCTTTCCTCGCGTTGGGTTTCCAGACCGGCCTGTTCCAGCCGCTGTTGCTCAGCGACCAGTGATTCGGCGTCGGTGAACCGGAAGCCGACGTGATTCAGTGAGCCGTGTTTCGCTGGAGCGTTTTCTTCCAGGGAGAGCACGACTGGCGGATTCGTCAGCTCAAACTTGGCATAGTCAGAGCGAGACTTGGCCGCCGGCTGTCCGAAGACGCGTGTGAAGTATTCAACAGCCCGCGGCAGGCTCGACACATTCAGTGACAGATGAAACTGCACCGGCTTTGTTGAGGCGGCCTGGTGATCAGTGAGTTCGGTGAGAGTCGAAGTGGTCATGGCGTCACAGTCTCCAGAAGGGACGAGTCGTCTGTTGCAGCGTTAAGCGAATGGGCATCTTCCGGCCGTGGAACGCGAACAAACCAGCAACCGAAGCCGAGAAGAAAACCAGCGATCGCCAGGAACTCGAACGCGAGTCGATAATCGCCGGTCTGAGCATGACATTCAGCGAGCAGTCGCGGCCCCAGAGCCGAGGCCAGAACGGTCAGCATCTGCGCAAAGCCCTGAATCCGTCCCAGTTGCCGAGCGCCGAAGGCCTGACTCCAGATTGAGAAGAAAATGACGGTCGAGATCGTGCCTCCGACCCCCATTCCGATGCCGTACGCTGTTAGAGCACTGGCAGAGTGAATGTGCGGCAGCCACAACATGCAGCCCGCCTGCAGCACCAGACCGACCGTTTGCATTCGGGCCAGAGAAACCTGGCGTCCGAGCCAGCCAACCGGCAGCTTCGCAATCAGACCGGCAACGCCACTGAGAGTGATCAGGTTGTAGAACGCATCCGTCGAAAAACCCTGGACGTTCAGAACGGACTCGTTGAAGAGCGACAGACCGGACGAGATGACTGCCATGTGGCAGATCGCCAGCGAGAACATCCAGAACGCCGGAGTGGCCATCGCCTGGCTCAGCATGAATCCCGAGGGTTCGCCAGCTGTGACGTTCGTGCCGCAGCAGGTCGTGCCGT
>WGMU01000074.1 GCA_016124895.1 bacterium | reverse complement strand
TCCCCATCACGCAGCTTCTTCACGATCTGCTCGGGATTGTGTCGTCTTCGTTGCTTCGTCATCGAAAGCCTCCTTCGCCGATCTTTATCGGCCGGAAACTCTCATAAACCCCGGACCAGTTTTCAGGGGGCAGGCCAGCAACGAGATTTGCCGACCGGCAAGGTCGCAAGTGCTGTCAATCGAGGTTTACGCGAACGCCGCCGTAAAGTCAGGTTGAAGAGAAGTTTGGTTCGTGGAGGTGGCTCTGGTCTCGCAAGCTTTGAACGGTCTTGAGTCAAATCTGCGGCCCGTGGCGAAATTGCGGGAATTCGGTCGTTGAGTCGCGATCGACGGGCTGCCTGGAGGCTGCTTCCGGCCTCGCGAACTGGCGAACGTGAGATAAACCTCGAAAACCTTGTTCGGTCGATTACGGATTGGACGGGTGATTGTGCCGATATTTCCTGTGGCGGCGAGGAACGTCCTCGCCGGCTCAGTGAATCTGGCTGCTCGAATGACCGCCGCGTCTCGATGGCGCGGGCTGCAGCCGCCCGGCACAACAGGACCGACGATGAACTTCCTGAAACGCTCCCTGCTGCCCGTGCTTCTGCTCTCGTTCGTTGCCGGCTGGATGCAGACTGCCCAGGCCGCATCGATTGCCTGGCGAAAAGACCTCAAGCAGGCCGCTGCTGAAGCCGCGAAGACCGGCAAGCCGATCCTGGTACAGTTCACCGCCGAATGGTGCGGCTACTGCCACAAAATGCTGGACGAGACGTACTCGAACTCGGAAGTCATCCGACAGGTGAATGAATCCTTCATCCCGCTGGTGCTGGACGCGGACGAGCACGCTCGGCTGGTCGAGGCGATCGGGGTCAGCGCGTTTCCGACGACCGTGATCATCTCGCCGCAGCTTGACGTCGAAGGGAAGATCGAGGGTTTCCATCGGGCGCCGAGTTTCACGCAGCGAATTGAACCGTTCATCAAACGGCCGGCCGCACGTATCGAGATCGCTATTGCTCCACCGGCGAAACCCGAAGCGACGCTGCTGAACCAGCCGATTCGTCCGGCGACGGCGAATCTCGAAACGGCACCGCCAGCCGGCCTCGATGCAGCGCCGCCTGCCAGCGAGCCTGCCGCGGCTCCATCAGATCGTGCGAAATCTGGTTCCACAACGGCGACGGCCGAGACGACACCGGCACTCAACGTCGAGCCTGCGCCAGTCGCATTCGATGGTCTGTGCCTCGTCTCGCTGCTCAACGCTCGCCAGTTCAAACCCGGCGACATGGCGATCGAATACGAATACAGAAACGTCACGCTGCGGTTTGTTTCAGCAGCCGCCCGCCAGGAGTTCATCGAGAACCCCACGAAATTCTGGCCGCTCGCTGACGGCCACTGCCCGGTCGCAACAGTCAACCTCGAACAGGACACCACCGGCGACGTCCGCACGGTCGCCGTCTTCCGCGGCCACCTGGTTATCTTCCACTCGCTGAAGCACCGGGAGGAATTCGCCACGCGGCCGGGCGACTATCTGCAGCGTCTGGAAGCCATCCAGCAGGCTCGTCGTTGAGCGGCCCGGCCGATCGGCCCTGGCTTCGTTTGGAATCCCCAGGCACGGGCACGCTTGATCACAACAGATCGTCGATTGCAAATGAATCAACACTGTCACTTTCAGACTGATTCGACATCTGCTTGACGCACGGTCCTCAGCGCGCCGAGACTGTTCGCAGCTTCAGAACGATCCCCTGACCTGACTGCGAAACAGAGCGAAAATCCATGCGACTGACATTCTGGCTGAACGCGCTGCGTAACCAGTTTTGCCGAACCTCCCGAAACCGCCTGACTCGCCGCCGCCGGTTCTGGAACTGCGGCGAGTCGGCTGTGTTTCACTGCGTCGCGAGCGTTCCCGAGCAGCTCGAAGACCGCACGCTGCTGACGTCCGCGATTTCGTTCCTCGACGGCACTCTGACGATCGATGTCGGCGCCGACGGCGAGCAGACAACCTTCTCTGTGTCAGCCGGCGAACTGAGCGTCACGTCGACCGACACTGTCGGCACAACTGCCGATCTCAATGCACAGGCTCTCGGCTTCGCTGCGGTGACAACCGCCAACAATGCCAACACGGGTAGCCTCAACGGCGGCACGCCGGTCACTCAGATCGTGATCAACGGAGCGTCCGGCACGCAGACCATCATCCTCGGCGACGGAGCCTTCCCGGCACTAACGGCCGGTGGTAACTCGGACGTTGAACTGATCACCGTCACGGGTGACGTCTCGATGGGCAACGCCGACCTGCAACTGCTTGCCACGCAGACGGTTGCTCTGCCAGCGGGCTCAAGCATCGCCACCGTCGACGGCAACGTGACGCTGGAAGGAAACCTTGCTGGTTCGACAGCCGTTGATTCCGTCGGAATCTCACTGGTCGACTCAGTCATCTCGACGTCCGGCATCGGCGACATCTCGCTGACTGGACGTGGCGGTGACGGAACAGGCGGAGGGAATCAGGGCGTCGCCGTGAACTCCGGCGCGAAGATCGAATCGACGGCCACTGGTGTCGACGCCGGTCAGATTATGATTGTTGGGACCGGAGGCAGCGGAACCAGTAACAACAGCGGTGTCGTTATTGCCGATACCGGATCAAGTCTGAGCACAGTCGACGGTGCAATCTCGGTGACCGGGCAGGGCGGCACCGGCAGTGCTGACGCGAATCACGGCGTTCAGTTCATAGGCGGCGCGGTCGCTGCATCGACTGGAACCGGCTCAACGGCTGGGACGATCACGCTGGTCGGCACCGGCGGCAGTGGAACATCGTCCAATCAAGGCGTTCTGATTCACAGCACCGGTTCAGCAGTCACTTCAGTCGATGGCGACATCGAGATCGCCGGCAAGGGCGGCGCAGGTTCCGACTCTGACAACATCGGCGTGTTTGTCTTCTCCGGCGCGAGTATCGAATCAACAGGCACAACATCGGACGCCGCCACGATCACGATCATCGGCACCGGTGGTTCAGGAACATCCTCAAACATCGGCGTCTCGCTGCACACCGCGAATGCGCGCGTTGAAACTGCTCACGGCAGCATCTCCATTTCCGGCCAGGGAGGCATGGCAACTGGCGACGGTAACCACGGCGTTCAATTATTCAACGGCGGCTCGATTGTTTCGACAGATACTGCCGCGGACGCAGGAGGCGTCACCGTTTACGGGACGGGCGGAACGGGGACAACAGCGAACGACGGCGTTCTCATCCAGGAGTCCGGATCAACGATCTCTTCGGTCGACGGCGACATCGCTGTTTTCGGCGAGGGCGGTTCCGGCACTGATGCTGTCTCTGCCGACATTGGCGTATTCATTGTGTCCGGTGGACTGGTCGAATCGACGGGAACAACGGCCGACGCCGCCAACGTGTCAATTACGGGCACGGGTGGTTCAGGGACATCGGCGAATATCGGCGTCGCGATCCACACTTCCGGTGCTCAGGTCAAGTCGGTTCAAGGTGACATCACGATTGGGGGACAGGGAGGCAACGCCACCGGTGACACGAATCACGGCGTGCAACTTCTCGACGGCGGGTCAGTTTCCACGACCGGTGTCGGCCTTAATGCGCCGGAGATCTCGATCACGGGCACGGGTGGCAGTGGAACCGAGTCCAACTACGGTGTTCAGCTCGATTCCGCCGGAGCGTCGATCAGTGCCGTCGACGGAGCAATTCGAATTGACGGGAGTGGCGGCACTGGCAGCCAGGTACGTCACTTGGGCGTTTCACTGAGCAACGGTGCGACAATTCAGTCAACCGGTACAGGAAGTGATGCGGCAACAATTACGGTCCATGGGACAGGCGGAACTGGCACCGGCAGCGGCACCGGGGTCGTTGTCGAGAACTCCGGTACCGCGATCACGAGTATCGATGGTGCAGTCGACATTGCCGGCACTGGCGGTGGTGGTGCTGGCGACCAGAATGGCGGTGTCTGGATTCTTAATGGCGGAGTGATCGAATCCACTGGTACCGGAACTGACGCGGCGACAATCACGATCAAAGGGACTGGTGGCTCTGGAGGCTCGGACAATCGGGGCGTTGGCATTTTTGGCGCAAATTCGTTGGTGACCACCGTCAAAGGCGACGTCCAGATCGACGGAACTGGCGGGACAGGTACAGGGAGCGGCAATCAGGGCGTCTTTCTGTATGACGGCGCTTCCATAGTATCAGACGGTACCGGCACTGATGCTGGGAAGATCACAATCGCAGGAACGGGAGGAATGGGAGACTCATTCAATCAGGGCACGATGCTTGAAGGCAGTCAGACCAGCATCGCCTCAGTGGACGGAGACATTTTCCTTTCGGGAACTGGCGGGAACGGCACAGGAAATGGCAGCGATGGCGTTCGTCTCGACGGCGGGAGTTCGATTCTCTCTACCGGTACAGGCAACAAGGCGGCGACAGTTTCCATTATCGGGATTGGAGGCAATGCAACAGACCACAGTCATGGCGTCCTCATCTATAATCCGGGCACAAAACTCTCAAGTGTCGATGGCGCTATCGATGTATCTGGCACCGGCGGGCAGGGAACTAGTGGCAAGAACCGTGGTGTTTGGCTGATCGATGGCGGAATCATCGAATCAACAGGGACATCAAACACCGCGGCTGCAATCACAGTGCGTGGCATCGGCGGTGGAAATTCAGGCCAGAGCAACACAGGTTTTGAAATCAGCGGCGGATCATCAGGCATCCAGACTGTGAATGGCTCGA
The DNA here is from genome assembly GCA_016124895.1 of bacterium. Taxonomy (GTDB): domain Bacteria; phylum Planctomycetota; class Planctomycetia; order Planctomycetales; family Planctomycetaceae; genus JAPOLP01. The sequence goes on along the minus strand of WGMU01000074.1, from coordinate 6,881 downwards.
TTCTCATCGACGGAACAGGTGGAATTGGAGCCAACAGCTATAATACCGGCGTTGAACTTTCCAATGGCGGCTTTATTGCTTCCACAGGAACGACTATGGGCGCTGCGAGTATCGAGATCCACGGCACAGGTGGTTCTGGATCAGAGAATACCGGAGTGTCGATCCATGGGGCCGGAGCACGAGTGACATCAGATGCAGGACAAATCGTTATCGACGGGACTGGGACTCCAGGAGGCACCCCTACGACTCGCGGGATCATCATTGTTGGAGGCGGTCTTGTTCAATCTACGAGTTCGTCAGTGTCTCTTTCAGCGGACAATTCCTTCCGAATCGGAAGTGACTCTCGGATTGAATCAGCTTTAGGCACGATCATCGATGTCGATGTCGACGATAATGACCCGGACATCAGTGCCAATGTATTTATTGAAGGAACTCTCAAGTCCGGAACGCAGACGACAATCACAACAGGTGACGAGGCAGACACCCTTCTCTTGAACCTGGCGGCGGACTCCGATGCTGTGGTCATCAACACGGGGGATGGAAATGACACGGTTGATGCTTCTGGCTCTGGAGTCCCGGTCACGATCAACGGCGGGAGCGGGGACGACTCGCTGACCGGGTCTGCGTTTGATGACGTGCTGAATGGTGAGGATGGCAACGACACGCTGGTCGGACTGGGAGGCCTTGATCGACTGACTGGCGGACCGGGGACGGACAGTTTTGAGAATGTCGCGCGGCCGCTCGTGGTCGATACGACCGCGGACGTCGATGACGGAGATTACTCGGCCGGCAACCTGTCGCTGCGTGAAGCGGTGCGTCTGGCGAATGAGTCGGTGGATCTCGACGAAACGATTTCGTTCGATGCAGCGCTGAACGGGCAGACGATCACGCTCTCCGGTGGCGAACTGCCGGTGATCAACCCGGTCATTATCAACGGGCCGGGAGCGACACTGTTGTCGATCGATGCTGGCGACCTCTCGCGCGTGTTTAACGTCGACAATTCCATGGGCACGTCGATCGCGGTGTCGATTTCCGGGCTCACGCTGACGCACGGAATGAGTGACGGCGACGGCGGCGCGATTCGCAATGCAGAAACGCTGACACTGACGGACCTGACAATTACCGAAAGCTCAGCGGTCAACGGCGGTGGCGTCTTCAACTCAGGCGTCCTGACGGTCAACGACAGCACGCTCAGCAACAACCTCGCGCAGTACGGCGGAGGAATTCACGACGCGCTGGCCACGCTCAACGTCAACCGGTCAACCATCGCCGACAATGTCGCGACGGTTCAGGGAGCGGGGCTGCGGATTGGACGAACGACCGCCGTGATCACGGACAGTGCCATTCTGCGGAACACCGGATCGGGCGAAGGCGGCGGGATTGCCAGTTATCAGAGCAACCTGACAGTTCAGAACTCGACGCTCTTCGGTAATGAAACCCGCGGCGACGGAGGCGGCATTTTTGTCGGCAGCGGCGGTTCGGCTCACGTGGTGCAGAGCACGATCAGCGGAAACCGTTCGGGTGTTGATAACATCGGTCTGACGCTGACCGGAGGCTCTCAAGCTGCCAGTTACGAACTGTCTACTTTGGCGATCAAGAACTCGCTCGATGTGGCTGGGACTGGCGGAGGGAACATCACCTTTACCGATGTCCGCGGAACGGCGACTGAAGGTACGGATGCAACGCTTGGCGGTGCGCTTTCAATCACGCTGACGAACGGCACAAACAGTAACGCGAATTCGACTGTGTCCTCGATCACGATTGACCCGAACGGAAACATCAACATTCAGATCGACCTTGCGGACGATGGAACAAATTCAATTGCCACCTTCGCCGATATTCAGGCGGCGATTGCGGCCAACGGCACTGCCAGCAGTCTGGTTTCGGTGTCGAACAACGGTTCGGCTGGCGTCATTGATGCGGCTGCGTCGCAGGACCTGACCGGCGGAGTGGATGGAGAATCGGTCACGTTTCTGGATCGACGGGCTTCCGCGACGGAAGGCGCCTTCGCGACGCTCGGTGGAACGCTCTCAATCGACTTGAATTCTGCTGGTGCGACAAACGCGTCGGCTTCGACGGATGCCAACGGCAACGTGACTGTGGCGGTTGACATTGCTCCGGGAGCAACGCTTCAGGACGTCGTCAATGCAATTGCGGCCGATCAGACAGCCGGCGGCGCAGCAGAGTTCATCACGACTGATGTCACGGATATCGGTACCGGTACGACACTTGTTGCCGATACCGGAGGCGCTCAGCTTTTCGCAGACGGGTACGACGGTCTGAACAGCTCAGTCTCCTTCATCGACGTCCGGCCGGATCCGAGTGTCGGGATCATTCGAGTCGCGTTCAGCGATCCGGGAGCTGCCAATCAGACGCTGAGCCTCAGCTTTGGCGGCAGTGGCGACGACCACGACATTACGGTCAATCTGGCAACTGACGCCAACGGAAAGATCACAACCACAGCCGCAGAAGTTGCTGCTCTGATTAACGGAGATGCGACGGCCGGCGCCCTGGTCCATGCGACCGCTTCCGGGGACGGGTCGGAATTCGTTGCCGACAGTGGTGGTCTGGCGAACGGAGTTGTCACTCCGCGCACGGACTTCATCTTCGGTGGTGGCATCCGCAAACGGTCCGGCAGTCTCACCATCCACAACAGCATTATCGCGGGCAACTTCCGCGGCGACGGAATGATGCCCGACGATGTCACCGGAGTTGTGGACACGGGCACGTTTAATCTGATCGGGGATGCGAACAGCAGTGGCGGGCTGACGGACGGAGTCAATGGAAACATTGTCGGCGATCACGGTGTCGGCGTGCTCGACCTGACGGGTGTGCTTGAACCAATGCCGACCGATCACGGCGGGCCAACCGTCACGTTTGCTCTGCCACCGGGTAGCATCGCGATTGATGCGGGCGATAATGCTCAGGCTCCGTCGATGAACGATCAGCGCGGTCCCGGCTTCGATCGGACCGTTGACGGAGATGGCGATCAGACGGCCACCGTCGACATTGGCTCGTTTGAATTCATGCCGCCGCCACCGCCAGGACCGGCAACGGTGACTCTCACGGTTCCAGCCAGTCTGGAACTGCTGGTCGAAAATGGGTCACTTGTCCTGCGCGACATTGTCGGGACGGAATACTTCCGGGAACTCGCATCTCAGGTTACGCAACTGACGATCAACCTGAGCGACGGGCCGGATCTGCTGCGGCTGATTAATGTCGATTCACCAGTGACCATGCCACTGAAAGTCGACGCGGGCGGCGGTGATGACCAGGTCGACGCGACACTGGCTTTGGCATCAGTCACGCTGATCGGTGGCAGTGGAGACGACTTGTTGATCGGAGGCGCTTTTGGTGACGTGCTCAATGGCGGCGCCGGGGCGGATACGCTTGATGGGTCGACCGGTAACGACTTTCTCCGTGGTCAGGGCGGTGGTGGAGACGTCCTGCGGGTCAGTCCGGGTTCCGACACGCTCGATGGCGGCGCTGGAATCGACGGTCTCGTCTACAACGCCGACAATCGGAGAACCGCGACTCTGCAGGACTCCCGATTCAGCATTGCACGGGCATCCCAACTGGTGTCGATTGAAACGGCCGTTCTCAACGGCGACGACGGCGACGAGTCCATCTCGGCGGAACAGTTCTCGGGGCTGGTGACAATCAACGGCGGCGGCGGAAACGACACTCTTTACGGAGCTGCTTCTGGCTCCGTCATAAACGGCGGTAGCGGAAACGACAGTCTTTATGGAGCTGCTTCCGGTGATGTGATCAACGGTGGTGACGGCAACGACGTTATCGTCGGGTTCGGCGGTGACGATCGCATTGACGGCGGGGCTGGGAACGACAATCTCGTTGGCGGCGCCGGCAGCGACACGCTGATCGGCGGCGACGGAGACGATCATCTTCACGGTCAAGGCAGCTCGGGCGACGTTCTCAGCGGCGGTCCAGACGCCGATCTGCTTGACGGCGGTAGCGGAGACGACAGTCTTTATGGAGCTGCTTCCGGTGATGTCATCAACGGCGGGGACGGCAACGACTTCATCGTCGGATTCGGCGGTGACGACCGCATTGACGGCGGGGCCGGGAACGACAATCTCGTTGGCGGCGCCGGCAGCGACACGCTGATCGGCGGCGACGGAGACGATCATCTTCGCGGTCAGGGAAGTTCCGGCGACGTACTCAGTGGTGGACCGGGTACTGATCTGCTCGACGGCGGCAAGGGCAACGATCGGCTGGTCGAAGTCGGCAACGCGGGTTTCATCCTGACGGACACGTCGCTCGATGATGGCACTTCGGTCGATGTGCTGGTCGATCTGGAGTCGGCATTTCTGACGGGCGGTGACGGTGGAAATCGACTCGATGCCAGTGCCTTCTCGGGCTGGGTGCGGATGACGGGTGGGGCCGGCAACGACACACTGATCGGCACGGCTCTGGGCGATGCGCTGATTGGCCTGGGCGGCGATGATCGGATTGAAGGCCGCGACGGCAACGACCGGATGCGCGGCTCAGCCGGTCGCGACCTGATGTACGGCGGCAACGGAAACGACCTGCTACTCGGCCAGGGCAGCAGCGGCGACACGTTGCGCGGCGGCGACGGCACGGATACGCTCGACGGGGGGCCGGGCATCGACCGCATCTTCGACGACGGTGTTGACGTCATCATTCCCGACATGAACGACAACGTCGTGCCGGCTTAGAAACGTGTCCAAAACGACTTCCCGAAATCCGCCGCAGAGCCCCAATGGCACTTCCGTGGCTGTAAGTGGTTTGTGAGAACTGACCTGGATCGAAAAGGCCTTCTGGCTTAGCAGGATGTCTGGAAACACTCATCCCGGCTTCGTCAGAAAGGCCACGTGCGATGGATCGCTCGCCACAGCAGTCGTTTCGAGAACTGGTGCAGGCGTTTGGACAGGACAGCGGTCTGCCGTTTGCCCGTCTGATGTCTCCCGAGTTGCTGGAGCGAACCATCGGGGATGACACCGGAGAGGTCGACACTCCGGCTGTCACTTTATGGATGTTTCTGTCTCAGGTGCTCAGTCCCGATGGCTCCTGTGCTGATGCGGTCGCGCGGCTTGTCGCGTGGCGGACCGAAAGCGGACTGGAACCCTGCAGTGCCAGCAACGGAGCGTTCTGCAAAGCCCGGCAGAAGCTGGATGAAGAGCAACTGGCCACGCTGGTTCGCGAGAGTGGCGATCAACTGCACCGCAGCGCCGACCACGCATGGCTGTGGAAAGGCCGGGCGGTCACGCTCGTGGACGGCACGACGTTCACGGCGGCCGATACTCCGCAGAATCAGGCCGAGTATCCACAACCGGACGGCCAGAAACCCGGCCTGGGCTTCCCGATGATCCGGGCCGTGGCCTTGATTTCGCTGGCCGTCGGAGCCGTGCGGGACTGGGCCGCCGGACCGTACTCGGGCAAGGGCACCGGTGAGATCTCGCTGTTGCGGCGGCTGATAAATTCGCTGGAACACGGCACGCTGCTGGTCGGTGACGCCATCTACTGCGTGTACGCCGAACTCGCGCTGCTGGCCGCACGCGAGGTCGACTTCGTGCTGCCTCAGAACAGCGAGCGCCGCACGGACTTCCGCCGGGGAGCGCGTCTGGGCCGCCGCGACCACATCGTCACCTGGACGAAACCCGCGAAGCGTCCGCCGCGACTGAGCCAGGCCGAGTGGGCGGCCGTCCCCCAGACGCTGACGGTACGGGAAGTGGAAGTCCGGCTGCACCGCCGCGGCTTCCGCAGCAAGACGATCATCGTGGTGACCACCCTGCTGGACGCGACCGAATACCCCGCCAGCGATCTCGGCGAGCTGTACGCGATGCGGTGGGAGATCGAAGTCGACCTGCGTGCGATCAAATCGTCTCTGGGAATGGGGCATCTGCGTTGCCGGACTCCGTCGATGCTGCGGCGTGAACTGGCCGTGTCTCTGCTGGCGGTCAATCTGCTGCGCAGCCACCTGGCGGAAGCCGCCAGCCGCTCGGGACTGCAGCCACGTGACCTGGGTTTTACCGGAGTGATTCAAACTCTCAACGCGTTCTCGCCCCTGTTCCGCCGCAGTTCCCCGGCCGCGTTGTCAACACTGTACGACCGCTTCCTGTCCGCCATCACAACCCACCGGGTCAGCAGACGGCCAGGCCGCCAGGAACCGCGCAAACTCAAACGCCGAGACAAACACCCCCGCCTCATGGAACCCCGTTCAATCGCAAAAACCAGAATCACCAAACTCGAAAAGTGCTGACATGGAAGTGCCATTGGGAACCGGCTCTACGGTTTGCTAAAAGTCTGCCGACCTTCGAGTCACAAATAAATCCCGAGCCAACTGAAATGGTACTCAATGAAGACTGACTGCCTGCAGCACTGCCTGACGTCCGAGGAATCCGCTGCGTTCAACGAGCAGGGTTATCTGGCCGTTGAGAACGCTGTCGAACCGGCGACGCTTGCTCGGTTGATTGCCGCGGTCGATCAGATCGACGCGGCGGAACGTGACGTCGAGAACGGGGCGGATAAGCGAGTAGGGCCGGTTCCCACCGGCCACCGCCAATACATTGGAATTTGGCCGGTAGGAACCGGCCCTACAGAAACTTGATGCTCAATTGGGTTCAGAGTCTTCAAATAACCTCTGCGTCCGTGGCTTCTTCTTCCGCACTCGCCGACGCTTCTTCTCCCTCACCATACTCCACTTCATATACCCAGCGAGGATAAACAAGAAGGTGCCTGGAATTGCCGGCATCCAAATGAGATGGCGCATTTCCATCTGAAGTGCAACGGGCTGTCGGCTGAGGGTGAATCAGCTCTGGTTCGGACAGAAGGGAGTTCGCCGCCTTCCGCCCTTCACCCTCGCCCTGGAGCACGGGTGCGGCGAGGGTGAAGGGCGGAAG
>WGMU01000131.1 GCA_016124895.1 bacterium | reverse complement strand
GGCGAGCGTCCCCTGACGCCCTGACAGAAAAACCTGGCACACCCTCAACAACTGGCCCCGAACAACTCAGCCGGATAAACTCCACGCACGCACACCAAATCCACAACCAACAACACGCCGCGACAGCGGCTTACTTGAACCAGACTGTCGGGCGACGCGACGAATCGGGCAGCACTCGACATAATCCGGCGACCGCGTTCCGCTGTCTCCGGAGAATCCTGATGAAGCCACGGCTGAGTGTTGCGAGCTGCCTGTGTTTCCTGCTGTGTGTGAACGTCGCCGTTGTTGCCGCGCCGGATGGCGATCCCTCGACACCAAACATTGCCGCACGCAGTCCGTTCGTTAACTGCCGCATTCGATTCGAGCGGGAGCAACGCATGCACGTGGCGTTTATCGGCGGGGCGATCACCGAGATGAACGGCTACAGGCCAATGGTCTGCGAGTTCCTCCGCAAACGGTTTCCGCAGACCGACTTCACGTTCACCGACGCCGGCATCGCCTCAACGTGCTCGACGACTGGCGCTTTCCGGTTGAAGACGGATGTGTTGAGCAAAGGCCCGGTCGATCTGTTCTTCATTGAATTCGCGGTCAATGACGATCAGGACGCCATGCACTCGCGGCGGGACTGTATCCGCGGCCTGGAAGGCATCATTCGGCAGTGCCGGCAGCACAATCCGAATACCGACATCGTGGTGACGTACTTCGTGAATCCGGGAATGCTCGAAACGCTGCAGCAGGGAAAGCAGCCACTCTCGATCGCAGCGCATGCGACTGTCGCCGAACACTACGGCGTTTCCACGATCCATCTGGCGCAGGAAGTCGCCCAGCGGATCTCTGCTGGCTCGCTGACCTGGGAAGTTTATGGCGGCACGCATCCGAAGCCGGCCGGCAACCGCATCTGCGCGGACATGATTGAATCACTGCTGAACGCTGCCTGGAGCAAACCGCTGCCGGCAGACGCTCGTCCCGCACCGCGGCCGTTTCCTGAAAATCCGCTCGACGAAAACAGCTACTCAGCCGGACGTTTCCTTGATCCCGCGCAGGCGGAAATCGTCAGTGGCTGGTCACTGAGTATCCCGGACTGGTCTCAGCTTCCCGGCAGCAAACGCGGCCGTTTCACGGAAATACCGATGCTGCACGCCATGCAGCCCGGTTCCGAAGCCGTGCTGAAGTTCGACGGCCGCGCGATCGGAGCGTACGTCGTCGCTGGACCGGACGCAGGGATTGTCGAAGCGAGCATCGACGGCGGGCCGTTCACGCAGCACGATTTGTTTCACCGCTTCAGCAAGGGGTTGCATTACCCGCGGACGGTCATGTTCAACGCCGACCTGCCGCCAGGCGAACACACACTGCGGCTGCGCATCAGCATGGATCACAACGCGAATTCCAGCGGCACGGCAGCCCGCATCATCCAGTTCTGCGCGAACTGATCTGTGGTTGTTGCACTGCCGGCACTTGATTGAGTCACCATGTGGCCCGGCGGAGATTCCGCAGGCGACGTTCAACTTGTGGACCGATCGGTATCAGTGAGAGGGCATGAATTCGCGTAGGGCCGGTTCCCACCGGCCGATCCGAACGAATGCTGGCCGGTAGGAACCGGCCCTACGGCTACTGGGTTGAGTCGCCGGGTGGCCAGCGCAATCAGTCATGTCCCGGCAACGTCTGCAGTGATCAAGTCCTGACACCAGACTCCTTGTCGAGCTTATCTATTCGATCCTGCAGCTCCTTGAGCTTGTGCTTTGTCACTAGGTTATCAGCGAACAGGCCGCAGCACATGATGGTTGCAACTAATCCCCAGCTATCCATTTCAATTGAGTCCAAAGTATGAGAATCAGGTTCACCACTTTAATCCGCGGGGTGGCCTGACCGCGGAGCGGTTGGGTGTCGCAGGCACAGGATGCTTTGTCTGCAAGGTCGATCTGGCTCAATGAGTCCAAGCCTCATGCGACACAGATAGTCAAGCATCCTGTCGCTGTGCGATCCGGCGTTTGCGGCATGGATACTGCAACTCGGCAGCCGCACATCGATGGGCGACTACTCGATGACTGCGTTTTGACCTGTTTTCTCTGCCTCTTCGAGAGCTTCGAGAAGGGTATCGATCAGATCTCGACCAGTGCTGGTAATGAAGTAATTTGACAAGTCTGTGATCGTGTCAGCAATGTTGTCGCCCCACGGTGGACGTGCCGAAAGGTTTTCGATGTCCCAGACAACCTGGCTGGGCGTAAAGTTGCGAAGTTCGTCGCGCGCCTGTCTGAGTTCGACGACGGCTGCACCAGCATCGGCTCCTGTGAGTTGTCCTTGGTAGACGTGATTCATGAGGATTGGAAACCGCGTGCCCCAGCCGGACGGTTCGAGACGGTGGCTAATCGTCGAGAAGAATGAATGGAGAAAGCTGGGGGCTCCGAGTTCGTCAATTATGCCACCGACGCGGATGCCAACTGCCATGATCATGATCACTCAACAGGATTCTTAATGACATCCCTGTCTTTTATGCAGGGCCTGAGGCCGGCCAGTATCTACCGCTGTCCCGAGAGATCAAGTTAATTGCCGTACTGCTGGCTGGGACCGGCATCGGAGTTGCCTCGCTTCAGCGCCAGTGCACTGCCTGTCTTTGTGGAACACTTTCCTGGTCCATGATTTCCCGGCTGGCCACAGGCTCTCAGCTCATCTGTGTGAATCCGTGTTTCTCTGTGGCTGGCACCTCTGACGTGCGGTTCCGCCATCCTGCGTTAATCCGGCGTGGCGGTGTGCGGTCAGTGCTGTGCGGGCCTGCTGACGGGTGGCGGGCGGCGTTTGACAGGTCGGTTGTCTGACGTTCGGGCCGCACTAAACTGCCTGTTTCCTTTGACTCAACCCACACGAAAGACGCCGCAGAGATGTCCTCCGAGAAGATTCTGATCAACATTGGCCACAGCCCGGATCCTGATGACGCGTTCATGTTTCACGCGCTGGCCAACGACAAGATCGGCACCGGCCGATACGAATTCACGCACACGCTGCAGGACATCGAAACTCTGAACCGGCGAGCCCTGAAGGGCGAACTGGAACTGACGGCCGTCAGCCTGCACGGTTACGCGTACATGACGGATAAGTACGCCATCTGCTCGTGCGGCGCCAGCATGGGCGATAACTACGGGCCGATGGTTGTCGCCCGCAAACCGTGCTCGATCGAGGACCTGAAGGGCAAGAAGATCGCTGTTCCCGGCGAGCTGACCTCAGCGTTCCTCGCTCTCAAGCTGCTGCTGGGCGACACGTTCACGCACGAGGTTCACGACTTCGATCAGATTCTGAACGTCGTCGCCGCGGGCGAGGCCGACGCCGGGCTGATCATCCACGAGGGGCAGCTCACGTATCAGAATCAGGGGCTGAGTCTGATCGTCGATCTGGGCAAGTGGTGGTACGAGGAAACTGACGGACTGCCGCTGCCGCTGGGAGCCAACGCGATCCGCAAGGACCTGGGCCGCGAGGTCATGGAAGAAGTGACCGCCATCCTGAAGCAGAGCATTCAGTACGGGCTCGATCACCGCGAAGACGCCCTGACGCACGCTCTGCAGTACGGCCGCGATCTCGACCGGGCGAAAGCGGACGAGTTTGTCGGGATGTACGTCAACGACTGGACGCTCGATTTCGGCGAGAAAGGCCGTCAGGCTGTCCGCCTGCTGCTGCAACGCGGCTACGTCGCCGGAATCATTCCAAATCCGGTTGACGTCGAGTTTATCGGGTAGTCAGCAAGCGTAGCGCGTAGGGTGCGTGCAACGCACCAGTTCCCTCGTTCCAATGCTCTGCGTTGGAAGGCCAGCAGAACTCTGGTGCGTTGCACGCACCCTACAATGCGAATGCGCGTTCCAGAACGAATCAGTCAGAGAGAAAGCATCACGAGATGACAACTTCAGCCGAATACCTGCAGTCGATGTTCGGGCTTGATGGCCAGACGGCCGTCGTTATTGGTGGCACGGGTGTGCTGGGCGGGGCGTTCTGCGAGGCTCTGGGCGGGGCCGGCGCTCATGTGCTGGTCGTGGGACGCACGCTGAAGACAGACGAAGCGACGGGCAATACGGTTGTCGATCGAATCAACGCCGGGCCGGGTTCGGCCGAGTTCTTCAAGGCGGACAGCACCAGTCGCGCGGATCTTGAAGCGATCGTTGCTCATCTCAAGGAGCAAGGCCGCGAGTGCAACGTGCTGATCAACGGCGCTGGCGTGAACTCGGCCACACCGTTTTTCGAGATCGACGATGAAGAGTGGGAGCGCATCGTCAACATCAACCTGCGCGGTGTGCGGCTGGCCTGTCAGGTGTTCGGCAAGGACATGGTCGAACGCGGCACGAAAGGTTCGATTATCAATATCGCGTCACTGAGCGGGATCACGGCGCTGTCTCGCGTCTTCACTTACTCGGCGACGAAAGCTGCCGTCATCAACCTCACGCAGAACCTCGCTCGCGAGTTCGCTCAGTATGGCATCCGCGTGAATGCACTGTCGCCTGGTTTCTTTCCGGCTGAGCAGAACCGTAAGGTGCTGACTCCTGATCGCGTCGAAAGCATCCGCCGCCACACGCCGACGAGTCGCGTCCAGGGAGACGATCCGAGGAGCCCGTTCGGTGTGCCGAGCGAACTGGCCGGGGCAATTCTGCTGATGGCATCGTCGAACGCCGGCAGTTTTCTGACCGGCGAAAACATCGTCGTTGACGGCGGCTTCACTGCGATGACGATCTGACACCACAGAACGGTTCCATGCCTGACGAACGTCCTGTCGCCATTGAGGCGCGCAGCCTCTGCAAACAGTATCGCGTTTACCGCAAACGCGAAGGGCTGCTGGCGTCGATCAAGGGACTGTTCAACCGCCAGTATGAACCGGTCGATGCCGTCCGCTCGGTCAGCTTCCAGATTCAACAGGGCGAAATGGTTGCGTTTCTGGGGCCGAACGGTGCCGGCAAGACGACGACGCTGAAGCTGCTGTCCGGTCTGATTTACCCCACGTCGGGTGAAGCGACGGTGCTGGGTTACGTTCCGTGGCAGCGCGAGAATGCGTACCGCCGACGGTTTTCGCTGGTGATGGGCCAGAAGAACCAGTTGTGGTGGGACCTGCCGGCGCAGGAATCGTTCGTGCTGCACAAAGAGATTTACCGAATCGACGCGGCCGACTTCGAGACGCGGCTTGACGAACTGACGTCGCTGCTGGAAGTCAAAAAGCTGGTCGGTCAGCCGGTCCGGGAACTGTCGCTGGGTGAGCGGATGCGCATGGAGCTGATCGCCGCGCTGCTGCACCGTCCGGACGTCCTGTTGCTCGACGAGCCGACGATCGGGCTCGACGTCGTATCGCAGCGCAAAGTGCAGGAGTTCCTGAAGCATTATCAGCGCGAGCAGGGCATCACGGTCATCCTGACCAGCCACTACATGAAAGATGTCGAGGCCCTCTGCAAACGGGCGCTGATCATTAACGAAGGCGAACTGAAGCACGACGGCCCGCTGGAGGAAATCGTCGACCGCTTCAGCCAGAACAAAATCATTGAGCTGCAGTTTGCCGGTACAGAGATCCCCGGCGGACTCGACCAGTTTGGGCGTGTGTTTGACATTCACTCGCCGCGAGCGAAGCTCGAAGTCGACCGGACGCGCATTCCCGAAATCCTGACGGAGGTGCTCTCGCGGTATCAGATCGAAGATGTCAGCGTGCAGGAACGACCGCTTGAAGAAGTCATCGCCGAACTGTTCGCCAGCCATCGACACGAATGAGTCAGAGTCGTTGATCGCTCTGCGATCGAAACGTTCCGATCTCGGTGCGATCAGCGACTTTCCGAGCAACTCGCACCGGCCATTTATGCCCAATCGGAAACAGACAGGATTTTCATGCGACGACTGATCGTTGGCTGCGGGTATCTCGGACGCCGCGTTGCGAAACGCTGGCTCGACGGCGGCGATACAGTCCTGGCGGTGACTCGCTCAGAGGAGCACGCCGCCACGCTGCGGGAACTCGGCATCGAACCGTTGATCGGCGACGTTACGCAGCCTGAATCGCTCGTCGCGCTACCTGAGTGCGACACCGTGCTGCACGCAGTCGGCTTCGACCGAAGTGCCACGGCATCGAAGCGCGAGGTTTACGTTGACGGTTTCCGTAACGTCCTCGACCAGATGGCCAGCCGTTGCGACCGGTTTCTCCACATTTCCAGTACCAGCGTGTACGGTCAGGAAAATGGCGAACTGGTCGATGAAGATTCCCCCTGCGAACCTCAGCACGAAAGTGGTCAGATCTGCCTTGAAGCCGAGCGACTGGTTTGCGAACGGACAGTCAGCGGCGAGCTTTCAGCCGCGACGATCCTCCGCCTGGCCGGCATCTACGGGCCACAGCGACTCCTGACCCGCGTCGAAGCCATCCGTCAGAAGCAGCCACTGCCAGGTAATCCGGATGCCTGGCTGAACCTGATCCACGTCGACGATGCCGCCGAGATCGTGCTCGCCGCGGCCCGCGTCCCGAAGACAGCAAGCATCTTACGGACAGCGTCGCCAGTTTCGCCTGCATTGTTTCTTGTCAGCGACGACCTGCCGATTCAGCGGCGAACCTATTACGAAACGCTGGCCCGGTTGCTCGGCGTTGACGAAGTCCGTTTCGACGCGAACGCTCCCGCCCGCCATACTCGCGGTCTGGGCAAACGCTGCACGAACCTCCGTCTGCGTGAACAGCTCAACGTTGCACTACGGTATCCAACGATCGTCGACGGTCTGCCACACGCCATCGCGGAATAGCTGCCTCAGAAGCAATCAACGTCCACTGTGGCGGTATTTGTAAGCCGGTCGTTCACTGGCGATCCGCAGGGACAGGCATTCGGCGACTGTTTTGCTGCCTGCGATTTCAACGCTGCAGAGCAAAAACCGCCCCTCGAAGCGATCCGGCTCCGAGGGGCGGTGTGGTTTCCGGCGAATTGTCAGATCAGCAGAGTCGACGCTCAGAAGCCGCGGCCTTTCTGACGCAGGATTTCGATGGCCCGATCGAGATCAGCATCTGACTCTTTGTCGCCGAACTGGTTGCTGCGGTAGGCGACCGTATGCTCGTTCGGCAGTTCGACCAGAACGTCCGGCTCGACGCCAACCTTGCTCAAGGTGTGACCATTCGGCGAATAGAACTTCGCAGTCGTCAGACGCAGCCCGTTATCGCTGCCGACGTTGAAGATGCTCTGAACTGACCATTTACCGAACGTCTTACGACCGACGATCGTCCCGCGACGATGATCGCGAATCGCTCCGGCGACGATTTCGCTGGCGCTGGCGCTGTCGCCATCGGTCAGAAGAACAAGCGGCATATCGAACGTGCCTTCACGATGTGCCCGATACGTCCAGTTCTGATCGTCAGTCCGGCCTTTCGTCGAAACCAGAACACCTTCCTCGACAAAACGGTCCAGCACTTCAACCGCGGCGGTCAGCAGACCACCGGGATTGCCTCGTACGTCAACGATCAGCGACTTCATGCCCTGTGCCTGCAGGCTCGCCAGTGCGGCATCGAGTTCGCGGCTCGTCGACTTCTGGAAACCGGCAAGCTGCAGATACGCGATGCCTTGATCCTGATCGACGATCCGCATTTCAGGAATACTCTTCACCACGACAGCCCGGCGGATGAGGACCGTGTCCCAGTTACGGCGCTCTGCGTCGCGCCGCACAACCAGTCGCACTCGGCTGCCCGACGGACCGCGCATCCGGTTCGCGGCATCGTCGATTGACGCCGAGCGAATATCCGTTCCGTCAATTTCCAGAATGCGATCGCCCCTGCGAAGCCCGCCGACCGCAGCCGGGCTGTCCGGCAGCACATTGACCAGCAGCATTCCGTTGCCGGTCTCTTCTTTCATTTCGACGCCGAGCCCGACGAACTCACCGTCAATATTGCTGTAGAGATCGGCGAGGCGATCAGCGGTGAGAAACCCGCTGTAGTCGTCCAGCGCGTTGCAGCCACCGAACACGTACTCCATGACGACGGCCGCAGCCGGCAGCTTGAGCGTCCGCTCGGCATGCTGCGTGACTTCGAGCACGACCTGACGGGCATGCTGCGAGTTATGCACCGGCTTGTTCCAGTACTGTTCGCGAAGAATCTTCCGCAGGTTGTGAGCGCCTTCTTTACGCTGCTCAGCGGTTAGCAGCCCCGAAAGATTCTGGTCAAGAAATTCCGGATTTGCCAATGCGATATAAAGGCTCTCGGTCCCGTGAGCGACGATCGACAGATAGCTCAGTGGTTCGACAAAGTTGGCGCGGATCCGCGCCGCCGTCTCGTCAAACAGATCGAGTGCCTCAGCTCGCGACATCGCGACCAGCGACTTCTCGAAGCTGGCGTCCGCATAACGACGTTCGATCCGGAAGTGGACACGGGCGCGGCGGCGGCCGTATTTCAAGTCCTCGTTATCCGGCCAGCGATCGATGGCCTGGTCGTAATGCTGAATCGCGTCCAGCCAGTGACCAGATCGTTCCAGCTCCTCGCCGATTGACAGCGCGCTGCGGCTGTCGTCGAGATCAAGCGGAAGTGGTGGAGCTGCTGTTGTATTGCAGGTCCAGGTTGAAAGGCCGAGCAGCAGAATCCACAGATGCAGTCGTCGAGTTGGCCGTCCCAAACTCATGATCCCCCCTCCTGGCTCAGGCCGTGTCTTCGTCAGCATCACGATCAGGAGAACCGTCGTCGGAAGCCTCCTCTTCCGCATGGTTCTCGCAACAGGATGCCCAGTCCCGCGCGCTGTCGAAGATACCTGGCCTGCCGCCAGATTTTCAGAAAAACCGCAACTCAGTCCGAATTGACTCAAGTCTTACGAACACAAGCTGCGCCCCGGTCGACTATATGACCCGTCTCACCGAAATCAATTTGCGAACGTCCGGTAACGCTGGTACAGCCTGCGCAATCGCCAGGACCGTACCCTCAGGGGCCAGTCAGGCAATTCAGTCAGGCTTTGCCGGCGGGCGGATTCCATTCACTCCGTCGTCCACACCGGTAACCTAGGGCCGCATTGACAGAGGGGTCTGTGATTCGATGTCTGTCAGGCAATTTTTAGACGGCATGAATGGCAGGCTGGTCCGGTGTGACACCTTCCGCCGCATCCTGCGAAAGTTGACCGGAGACTCCGGTTGACACCGAAGAACGCGGCTGTAACGACTGCGACAGCTACACGAGCTGACTTACCAGTGCATTACGAAGCCGCCGTCCACGTTGACCGTTTGCCCGGTCACCTGAGCGGCTCGACGCGATGCCAGAAACACGACCATGTCAGCAATGTCCTCGGGCTGCTGCCAGGTACCGAGCGGCACGACGCGACGAATCTTATCCGCTGCCCATGATTCATAATCAAGCCGCTCTGCTTCTGGCTGCTGGTTAAACCACGCCTGCCAGACCGAACGGTTCAGCGGTGTCTTCACCATACCGGGGCAGACAGTGTTCACTCGCACACAGTGCGGTGCCAGATCGCGTGCAAGGCACTGCGCGAAGTTGATGTTTGCTGCTTTGGCCGCGCTGTACGGCGGGTCGGTCTGCGAGCCAATCTGACCGGCGACCGACGCGAGAAAGGTCATCGTTCCTCGCGACCGTTCAATCAGGCCGGGCGCGACTGCGTGAGCGACGCGTGTCATCCCCATTACGTTGACGTCGAGGACTCGCGGCCAGTCGTCCGGGGTCAGGTTCGTAAATGGAAACCCGAATTTCCCCGACCCGATCGCTGCCGCATGGGCGAGATGCTCAACCGGCCCAAGTGAAGCTTCTGTTGTCGACAGAGCCTGCTCAATTGAAGCCTGGTTCGTCACGTCTGTTTGAACGCCGATCACGCTGGCGTCCGTCTGCTGTTCAAGCTGCGCGGCGATCTCTGCGACGGACTGAGCGAGATCCCACAACGCGACGCTGGTTCCTTCCTCGGCAAACAACCGGGCAATCGCCTGACCAATCCCGCTGGCGGCTCCAGTGACGACAACGACAGAACCCTTCAATCCAAGTTCCATAACACTGCTCCGAATAAACTCTTCACATCTTACAAAGAGGGCGGGCATCGTCTCCGATGTCAGTGACTTTGTCACCTTTTGTCCCTGGCCTGTGAGTTCATTCAGTAAGCCATCCTCGTGTCGTGCATCGGCCTGAACCGCCATCAACCTGCCGCGGAATCTGGCGTGAGAGGGATGGCGAAACTACTGCGGGGCCGGAAGCTGAAAGCAGCAGCTCCTGATCAGATTGCGTGGCTGTCGGGCGTTTCCACTCAAACAGACGAATCATGAGATAGCAGAATCCGCTATTGACGATGCTTCAAAGTCCGCTCAAATTCCTGACACTCAATTCGTCAGCGGAGCTGATCGCCCCGATTCGGGTTCTTCATTCAGCGATCACTCGGCGGCTGCCCCATCTTACAGGCAGCCGATGAACCAGGCTGACGGAAAGGCTCTTCAAGCCAATGACGAAGTTGCGGCTGTTCATCGCCGGCTTCTTCAGGCGTGAAACTGTGCGTCTGCTGCCCGTGTGAGTCAGTTGCGGCAATGGACCCGTTTGCAGCTATTTCACTGAAGCTGCGCAGATCGCCTCAGTTCACTGCTTTCCGGATTCCGGGTGGAGCAAAAGCCTGGGAGACTGATCCTGCATCGCGATGGAAACATCAGGAATTCATTTTCCTCAAGCGTTTTCTGAAAGATACGTAACCGAACTACGACTCTGAGGTTCAGAGTCAATCAAAGATCGAGATTTGGTCGTAAGGGTTGATCACTGAGCCGCGTCCTAACGCACCGGTCAGGCAACCCGAATGTTGCCCAGGGAGGGAATGGAAATGCTGGTACTTTCACGACGTAAGACTGAACAGATTCGGATCGGCGACGAAATCACTATCAAAGTGATTGATGTCAAAGGCGGCACGGTCCGCATCGGGATCGATGCCCCAGCCGAGATTCCAATCATTCGCTCGGAGCTGCTTCCGGAGATGGTTCCCGGCCGGGAACCCGGAATCCGGAAGGCGAATGGAACAAAATCCGAACCTGTTGCCAGCGAAACGCCGGACGTCCGCATGACTCATCAGGGGTAAGCTCACCAGGCGGTTGCAACCGCATTTGAAGCGACCCATCATCCTGCCGCGTTTCAGAACTGCCCGCCGTTCGATCTTCGTTCCGAGCGGCCTCGCACGACAGGATGATTCATGCCTCGGCTGCTTATTTGTCTGGCCTTTGTTCTGTTCATTGTGCCTGGGCCGGTGGACGCTGGTCGCCGCGACGTTGTTGAATCGGTCAACCATCGCGACGATGCCATCTGGGAAATTGCTCGACGTATCTGGGAATTTGCCGAGCCTGGCTACCAGGAAACGCAGTCGGCAGCGCTGCTCGCCGAGTCGCTCGAACAGTCTGGCTTCCGCATTCAAACTGGAGTCGCCGGGATCCCAACGGCGTTCACAGCGACGTTTGGCAGTGGCAAGCCTGTGATCGGGATTCTTGGCGAGTACGACGCGCTGCCGGGCCTGTCGCAGGACGCGGTGTCGAGCCACCAGCCTCGTGAGGGGCACAACTACGGGCACGGCTGTGGGCATCATCTGTTTGGAGCGGCCTCGGCTTCGGCGGCAATCGCGATTGCCGAGCAGATCAAAGCCGGCGAACTGAGCGGCACGATCCGCTTTTACGGCTGCCCGGCAGAAGAGGGCGGTAGCGGCAAAGTCTTCATGGCTCAGGCCGGCGCGTTCGAGGATTGCGACGCGATACTGCACTGGCATCCCAGTCACGAGAATTCGGCCGGTGATCGTTCCTCGCTGGCCCGTATGGCCGTCAAGTTTCGCTTTCACGGATCAGCGGCTCACGCGGCGGGGGCTCCAGAACGCGGGCGCTCGGCACTCGACGCTGTCGAACTGACGAACTTTGCTGCGCAACTGCTGCGCGAGCACACTCCGGATTTCACACGGATCCATCACGTCATTACGGCCGGCGGTCGTGCCCCGAACGTCGTTCCGGATTACGCCGAGGTCTATTACTACATTCGCCATCCTGATGGTGATGTTATGCGGAATCTATACGAGCGGTTGCTGCTGTGCGCAAAGGCCGGTGCTCTCGCAACCGAAACTCGGCTGGAAATCAGGTTCGAGGGCGGCATTCGCGAGATCCTGCCAAACAACGCGCTCTCACAGATCACGTTTCAGAATCTGCGGGAGCAGCTCGACCTGAAGTACACCGACGAGGAAACTCAGTTCGCGTTGCGGATCCAGGAGTCGCTCGACAAGCGGCCGACGCTCGACCAGATCGCGAAGATTGAAGATCGCAGCGGCGAGGTCGGCAAAGGTTCAACCGACGTTGGCGACGTGTCGTGGCTCGTCCCGACGACCGGTTTCACAACAGCGTGCTGGGTGCCCGGCACGTCGGCACATTCGTGGCAGGCGGTCGCGGCAGGTGGGATGTCGATCGGCCGCAAAGGGATGAATCTCGCCGCGCGAGTACTCGCCGTTTCTGCCTGGGACCTGATGACGAAACCTGCCGTTCTGCAGGAGGCGAAAGCGGAACTCGACCGCCGTCTCGGCGAACGCAAATACCAGTCGCTCATGCTCGAAGGCCAGAAGCCGCCGCTCGATTACCGCAACGCGTCGCGGTAACAGTTACTTTGCCGAGCGAGTCGCCAGCAACCGGCCCTGACCAGCGGAGAGCGTGATGCTGCATGGCGTCGTTCCGCAGGGATCACCGTCGATCTGCACCGGAACAGGGACGTCGGATTCAATTCGAACCAATCGCGCCGTCAGAAACGGGATGTCCGGATGAGCGACGTGACGATGTCCACGCAGCAGGCGGCAGTAACGCAGCAGCGCCAACGCTCCGGGATCAGGAAACACGCGGACGCTCAGCAGGCCATCGGCTGGATCGGCTTCCGGGACGAGTGGCAGGCCGAACGCGTACTCGGGAAAATTCGCGATGACGGCCAGGCAACCGACAATCGGCTCCGGAGCGTCATCCACGAAAACACGCAGCGACGGAAAGTCGTATCCGGCCGCGGCGGACAGAATCGGCCAGGCGTACGTGAGTCGTGAGATGTTGCCGCGTCGTGAACCGTGCAGTCTGGCGATGACGTGCGCATCGAAGCCGACGCTGGCCATCAGCAGGAAGCGTCGATCACCGAGCAGTCCGACGTCGATCGTCTGGCACTGACCCGACTCGATCTGGTCGGCAGTCAGGACGGTGTCGCCATCGATGCCGAAATGTCGACACAGCAGGTTTTCCGTGCCGAGCGGAAACGGACAGACAGGGACGTCGGGAAAACGGTTGATGACGTCGCAGACTGTTCCGTCTCCGCCAGCCGCGATGATGCAGCGCAGCGAGGCGTGCTGCTCCGGCGACTGCAGAATTCGTGTCAGCCTCTCACGCGATTTGAACAGGCGAGGCTTCAGGCCGCGCCGCCGCAGTTCACGAATCAAGGCGGTCAGATTCTCGCGGCGCTGGCCGCTGCCCGAATGCGGATTCCTCTGGATTGCGATCCACTGCTCGCTCACGGGATCAGCTCCGCCAGCTCCAGCAGCGAGTGAATCACTTCGTCACGCTGCTCAGACTCCGTCGCTTTGGAGGCTCCAGTACTGAAGAGCCGCGTTCTGCCGCGGTCGATCAACACGCCTCGAATGCCGGCCTGCTCAGCGCCCTGCACGTCGTTGATCGCATCGTCGCCGACAACGAGCGCTTCGTCCGGCGACGCATCGGCCAGTCTAAGCACCGCGGCGTAAAAGCCCGACGACGGTTTGTTGAAGCCAACTTCCGACGAAACGACGCGGACAGCGATCTCGTCCAGTGGCGGCAGGCCGTCGCAGACCGTATGCAGTCGGCTGTCGAAATTCGACGCGACCGCGATGTTGAGTTCTCGTTCGCGCAGTACAGCGATCGTTGGCGCGACGTCTTCGAAGCACGTCCAGGCAGTCGGGCGGGCAAAATGCTCAAACAGCTCACGGAAACAATCGTCTGCAACGGCTGGCGGCAGGTCGTCGAAGACCTCGGCGACGATCTGTTTCCAGCGTTCGACTTCGTCGGCTTCGCAGGTGCTCATGCCGGACGCTCTGCTGCGTTCGCTGGCTTCCGTTCGTCGAAATGCCGCTCGGAAGCGAACACGAACCTCGTCCCGTGACATGCGGGAACCGTATGCACAACCAACGCGGTGATAAACCGTCGCGACGTCCGGCGACGGATCAATCAGCGTCCCGACCGCATCGAAGACCACCCAGTGCAGACCCACAGACTGCCCCTTGAACAGTGACCACGAATGACTCGCGCAGAGACGCTGTGACGCAGAGGTCAAGCGTCCTCAGCTCTGCACCACTGTGACTCTACGCGAGATCAAGAGTTTGATCCTAAACCGTCACGTCGCCAGACAGCTCGCTGACCGCCGCGTACCTGTCGCGGATCGGCTGCACGATGTCCCGGATGAACCCGTCGACCTGTTCCGGAGCGCGGCCAATGTACTTTTTCGCGTCGAGTGCTCCGGTCAGGTCGACGTTGGCAAACGCCGCATCGCCCTGCAGCCGCGCGATCAGATCGTTCGGCAGCCCCTCCGCTTTGACCTGACGCGCCGCTTCCTGGCTGTGGACCCGGATTCGCTCGTGCAAATCCTGCCGGTCGCCGCCCGCCTGCACGCCGGCCATCAGGATTTCCTCAGTCGCCATAAATGGCAGTTCTTCGGACAGATGCTTCTCGATCGTCTTTGGATAAACGACCAGTCCATCAGCCACATTGCGATAGAGAATCAGCACAGCATCGATCGCCAGAAACGCCTGCGGGATCGTCAGTCGTCGGTTCGCGCTGTCGTCAAGCGTCCGTTCGAGCCACTGCGTTGCGAACGTCTGATCGGCACTGCTCTGCAGACTGGTGACGAAGCGGGCCAGCGAACACATCCGCTCGGCTCGCATCGGATTCCGTTTGTAGGCCATCGCGGACGAGCCAATCTGCTTCGACTCGAACGGCTCTTCGATCTCCTTTCGCGACTGCAGAATCCGCAGGTCCGAACCCGCCTTGTGCGCCGATTGAGCGAGCCCCGACAGTGACGCCAGCAGATGCGAATCCACCTTGCGGCTGTAGGTCTGCCCGGTGACAGCGTACGACTGCTCAAAGCCGAGCTTCTGCGTGACGAGCCGGTCGAGTTGCTCGACCTTCGCGTGATCACCACCGAACAGCGACAGAAATGTCGCCTGTGTTCCCGTCGTTCCCTTCACACCGCGAAACCGCAGTGACGCAATGCGATGCTCGATCTCTTCGAGGTCAAGGACCAGGTCGTAGCACCACAGTGTGGCTCGTTTGCCGACGGTTGTCGGCTGTGCCGGCTGCAGGTGCGTGAAGCCGAGCGTCGGCAGATCTCGATACTGAGCAGCAAAGTCACCCAGCGCACTGATCACGCTGACGAGTCGTGAGCGGACCATTTCGAGGCCCTCACGAATCAGAATCAGGTCCGCGTTGTCGGTAACGTAACAGCTCGTCGCACCGAGATGGATGATACCCTTCGCGCTGGGGCACTGGTCTCCGTAAGCGTGGACGTGAGCCATCACGTCGTGCCGCAGCTCGCGTTCATATTTTGTCGCCGCGTCGAAGTCGATGTCTGAGACGTTGGCCTTCAGTTCGGCGATCTGCTGCTCGGAGATGTCGAGGCCGAGTTCGCGTTCGGCTTCGGCCAGCGCGATCCAGAGCCGTCGCCAGGTCTCATGCCGCCGCTGCGGTGACCAGAGCTGCGCCATCTCGCGCGACGCGTAACGGGTAATCAGCGGGTTGGAATAGATGTCGTGACTCAAAACTGACTCCAGCAGTCACGTAGGGTGCGTGAAGCGGAGCGCAACGCACCAGATCGTGTTCAAATGGTGCGTTGCGCTCCGCTTTACGCACCCTACGGTTTTCATCAATCACTGCACCAGCAGACGTCCGACACTTATCCCGATGCAGACGGCAATTAGTCCGACAGCCACATTGGCGAGCACGTAGACGACTCCCAGTCCCGGCTTGCCTTCGAGGAACAGTTCGATTGTGTCCAGTCCGAAAGTCGAAAACGTCGTCAGCGAACCCAGGCAGCCCGAGACGAGCAGCCGCTGAGCGTCAATCGACAGTCGCTTCTGTTCGGCCAGTGTCATCAGCAGACCGATCAGCAGGCAGCCAAGCACGTTCACGGCGAGCGTGCCGACCGGGTAAACTCGTCCGTACAGCTTCTCTGACCATTCGCTGCACCAGCCGGACAGGTAAAATCGGGAGATCGCACCGACGAACCCGCCGATCCCTACTGCCAGCCATGCGGGCATGATGACTCCCGTTGCTCAAAGACCTTTTAATCAGGACATTTCGCCCCGTCGGACGGGTGGGAGTTTAGGCCGCTGTGCCACCGTGGGCGAGTGACCTGGAAAATGCGCAGACAGTCGGTCTCGTTGCTGCTATCACCCCTTTCGATTTCCAGATTCACCGCTCGCCGCAGGGAGGCCGACAATGGGGGTACCCGTCTCACAGATGTGGACGGTCGCGTCGTACGTTCTTCGCAATCGACTGCGAGGCGCGACGAAATATCCGCTGGTCCTGATGCTTGAACCGCTGTTCCGCTGCAATCTGGCCTGTGCCGGCTGCGGCAAGATTCAATACCCGGCCGAGATTCTCAAGCGGAATCTCTCGCCCGCCGAATGCTTCAATGCGGTCGACGAATGCGGCGCACCGATGGTCTCGATCCCCGGTGGCGAGCCGTTGCTGCATCCTCAGATTCACGAGATCGTCGCCGGCCTGATCGAACGCAGGAAGTACATCTACCTCTGCACGAACGCGATCCTGCTTGAGCAGCATCTCGACCGGTTTCAGCCGTCGAAGTACCTGACCTTTTCGATTCACCTCGACGGCCCCCGCGACGAACACGACCGCGCTGTGTGCCGTGACGGTGTTTACGATGTCGCCATTCGAGCGATCCGGGCCGCAGTCCATCGTGGCTTCCGAGTGACAACAAACACGACGCTGTTCAATGACGCCGATCCGGAAGCGTACTTCGGCTTCTTCGACGAGCTGATGGCGCTCGGTGTCGAAGGCATGATGGTCTCGCCGGGCTACCCGTACGAGAAAGCTCCCGATCAGGAGCACTTCCTGCATCGCAACGAAACCCGTCGTCTCTTCGGTCGGCTGTTCGATCGAGCCAAACGTGCGTGGCGATTCAATCAGTCGCCGCTGTTCCTCGACTTTCTGCGCGGCCATTACGACCTTGACTGCACCCCGTGGGGCAACCCGACCTACAACGTCTTTGGCTGGCAGAAACCCTGCTACCTGCTCAACGAAGGCACGGCCGCGTCGTTCCGCGAGCTGATGGAAACGACCGACTGGTCGAAGTACGGCTGCCGTAGCGGCAACTCGAAATGCACCGACTGCATGGTGCATTCCGGCTACGAACCGTCAGCCGTCGCCGAGACCTTTGGCTCCCTCCGCGGTTTCCTGAGAACAGTCCGCCTGACCATCCGTGGCCTCGGCCCGAGCCGAATCGACGGATCAGAACCACCGCAATCGAAACTCCCCGACCAGACTTCCCCTTTGGAAGCTGTCGAAACCGAACTCGCTCCCGAATGGGAACTCCCGATCGCAGTCTGATCGTCACGGGATTTGCGCGGCCTCTGTTGGCTGTCCATTTAAGTCTCAACCGGGCCCACCTACACATGTCGGGATGAAACCGGCATCAAACCGAGATGCGCCGGCAAGACAGCCAGGTGTGAATCGCAGTGCAGGCTCAGTTCTGAATGCTGATTTGTGTGTAAAATCGACAGCGATGCTTCAACGTTTCCGGCTGTTTGTCAGCGCTCACGAGATGTTGTCTGCAGAACGGATCAAAAAGGTTAAGCCGAATCGGCCTGTCGTCGAATGGGAAGTTCGATGAGAAATTCGGCCCCAGTATGTTCCTCGCTCTTGATTGCCGCGATCTTGCCTCCATGCGCTTCGACGATGCGTTGCGCGATAGCCATTCCCAGACCCGTGCCTTGCGGCTTTGTCGTGTAGAACGGCTCGAAGATGCGGCGGCGGCAGTCGGCAGACAGGCCCGGGCCATTGTCACGATAATGGACTTCGATCACTCGATCGCTGTCACTTTCAGTGACTGCACATGCGACGACAATCCTGACCGGATCAGAGCATGCTGCGATTGAGTTCTCCAGCAGGTTGCGGAAAACCTGTTCGATGCGGAAAACATCGATGCTGGTGCTCAGACTGCCTTCAGAGTCGGCCGGGCAGGTGATGTCGATCGTTACGTTGCGCGAGGAGTTCAGTGTATGAACCTGACTGGCGGCGCCCCGCAGAACTCCTGTGATCTCCACGAACGAACGGTCAAGCTGGATTGGTGCAGCGTAACCGCGCACGTCTTCAAACAGTCGGCTCACTTTGTGCTGCTGTTTGCGTACGCGCTGGATCAGATCCAGTTCTTCGGTGTGTCCATCGAGCTTCCACGCGAGCATATCGAGACTTGCACCTGCAAGTTGAAATGCGTTGCGGGCTTCGTGGACCAGTACCGTCATCATTTCCCCAATGGCCGCAAGCCGTTCGGCCTGCTGGGCTCGTTCTTCGGCCACGCGAACCCGCACGATGCGCTGCAAACTCGCCAGCAGGGTTTCCGCGTCGACTGGTTTGAGGATGTAGTCGGCAACGCCGTGACGAAGTACAGTCACTGTGCCTTCAAAGTCAGCATGGCCGGTGACGACAATCACCGCCGCATCCGGAGCAAGTCTGACCAGTTGCGGCAGCAGCTCTTCGGCTGTTCCATCGGGGAGGTGGCGGTCCAGCAGGATCGCGGTGTATTCGGACCAGTCGTTGCGGTTCAGGGCGTCGCTGATCTGTGAGGCAAGGTCAACTTCATAGCCGTCGAGTTCGAGGATATCGCGCAGGTTAGCACTGGTATCTGCATCGTCCTCGATTGCGAGAATTCGAATTGTGCTGGACATACAGCACCTCGCGATTGAAACCGGCGTCACACGAGTTCCTGCAGTACGCTCAACAACTGGTCAGGCTCAAGCGGCTTGTAGCAGACCGTCGCAGCTCCAGCGGAGGTCAGATCCATAATCGTTGGTGCTGTGTCCAGCCGATGGCCAGTGATAAGAACAATTCCCGCATTGGGGCTCGCGCCCCGTATCCTCTGGAAAACCCGCGCGGTGTTGCTTCCCGGCCCCAGCACGATGTCGAGAAGCACAACCTGAGGTTGTCGCGAATTCAGCAGTCGCGCTGCTGCTGCTTCGTCACCAGCAAGGCTGACGCGGAATCCCCACTCGTTGAGCACATCGCGAATCGATTCGCAGAAGTCTGAGTCGTCATCGATCACCAGCACCACCGGACGGTCGAGTTGTCGTTTGACCTCTGCGATCACATCGTCCATGTCGACCGGTCTGGGGATGATCTTCCGGATGCCACTGCTGATCGCTTCCTGGGCCACAGCGTCGCCTGTGTAGGCGCTGACGAGGATGGCCGAAGTCTCCGGACAGATGTGTCGCATTTCACGGTAGAGCGTCAGCCCGTCCATGTCTGGCATTTTGAAGTCAAGCAGGGCGACATCGTACGATCGGTCGCGAACCATCGACAGGGCTTCCGGCCCATCGGCTGCCGTGTCGGCCTTGTAGCCGAATTCATTAAGAATGTCGGCGACGCTGTCTCGAATGTCAGGTTCGTCATCAACAATCAGGACTTGTCGGCTTGCGGATGTCATCGGCGCGTCCTCACGCTTCGGCTTTTAATTTCAAACTGAATGTCGTGCCTTCTCCCGGAGCACTCTCGACCGATAGTCCCGTGCCGTGTTTTTCGAGAATCGCCTTCGTGATTGCCAGGCCAAGTCCGATGCCACGGGCCTTTGTTGAAAACAAGGGTTCGGTAATCCGCGGCAGGTCATCACGTGAGATGCCGCAACCTGTATCCCGCACGCTGATCAGAACCTCGCCGTTCTGAAGCTCCGCCGTGACTACGATTTCGCCGGAGTCGTCGATGGAATCAGCGGCATTACGGAGCAGATTGCTGAACGCGATCTGTAGTTGTTCGCAATCACCCATCAGTTTCGGCAGGTCGTCCGCGACCGAAATCGTCAAGGCAATGTTATCCGGCGGCGGCTGCGTGGCGATGACGGCATCAAGGCATTCCCGCAGTGAAAACGGGGACAGCGTGGCAGCCGGCTGTTTTGCGAAGTCGGAAAGCGCCGTTACGACACGGTTCGCGCCGTCGACCTGTCGTGTGATGCGTTCGAGATGTTCGGCGGTCTTCTCGGGAGCCGGGTTCTTGGCCCGCGACAGAAAATAGACCGACGTCTTAATGGCGTTCAGTGGGTTGCGCAGTTCGTGAGCAATGCCACCCGAAACCTGGCCAAGCGTCGCCAGCCGCTCCGTTCGCTGCAGCAGTGCATTGTGTTCTGACTCGTACGCTTCCTGAATCAGGGCCAGATCCATATCGAGCAGAGTGCCGAGTGACTCCACCACGTTGAGAAGTGTAGCTTCGTCGCCGGGCCAGCTTTCGCGCAGAGCTCGCAGCAGTCCCTTCTTCATTCTGGACAGAGCCATGTTCGTATAAATCTGCGAGAGTCCGATCGCCACATGTCGGTACCCGACTTTCCAGTGTCGGGCCGCGTAGGCTTCGTCATACTTTCCCGAGAGCAGCTCGCGCAACCAGTCGATCAGTGTCTGCTTAAGACGCTCGACCTGCGCGGCACCTTCTGTGATGACGTGCTGAGCATCCGGATGACGCTCAATCTCTGCGTAGAAGTCGTCAACAATGGACGGCAGATGAGGTTCGAGCAGAGGCGCGGCCATGACGACGCGTGCAGCATCCAGGTCGGTCCAGCCGACATAGGACTGCAGTTCGCGGAATCTCTGCTGGATCGTTTCCCGGGACATCGGCCCATGTTTCCCAACAAAACTGTCAAAACTGTCTCATCGCTGCGAAGTGTGTTGGTCGGTGTCTCTTTGTTACACCACGCTTGCCCGTGACCACGGTACCTGGATTCCCGAAAGACTTCCAGTTCCAGATCGGACCACACCGCAGGCCAGCCAGGAGTACAGCCCCGGAAAAAGTCTGGATGGCTCACGCAAAGACTCGAAGGGAGCAAACTGCCTTCAATGGACTTTGGGTCTTGTCAGTTGCTTCATGTGAGAGCAACCATCGGTCGGTGGCCGGCAACAATGCGACATCCGAGTCTGGCTGGCTCATTCGCTGAAAACGACTTCGGTACTCACCATTGCGTCGCGCGAGTCCGTTACGGACAGCATCCAGATCGTCGCATTGTCGGGCACGGCAGCGGAAATCGAATCGGCGTTGATCTTCGCCTCGGAACTCGTCCAGCGGCGATCGATGAGTGGACCGGAGTCGGTTGTCACGTGAAGCTGAGCCTCTTTGAGAGGCAGGCGGCTCGTGACAGACGCGAGCGCAGCGCCGTTCTCAAGCCGCGGTTTGCCGAGCGTCGGCAGCGGGACGCCGTCGCGCAGGTGCTGATCGATAAACAGGCCAATCTCCTGCGGTGCCCAGCCGGCCGGATGGCCGTGCCGCATGTTGACTTCAATCCGCAGCGTCCGCGGCCCTTCCACGAGGCTGTAACTTCGTGCGTAACTCGTCAGCGGATAGTGCTTATCGTTGGTCCCGTTGACAAAGAGAATCGGCACACGGCACTGCGACAGCCAGGCGGACGGGTCGTATTGGCGAATCCATTCGGCGCGTTTTTCAGGCGGCAGCGCATCGATCTGCGGCTTCTGGACGGATTCGCCCTCATACAGAAACCCGCAGCCGTAAACCGGGACGGCGGCGTTGAAGCGGTGATCGATCGACGCCGTCAGGCACGTCAGATAGCCACCCCAACTGATTCCTGTCACCGCAGTCCGTTCGGCATCGACTTCCGCAAAGCTGCGGATCAGAGAATGCGCACGAATGACGGCTGCGACCGCGTGAATCTGCCAGTCGTCAGACAGGTCGCCGCCAGCGTTGGTGAACTTCGCGACGTGGTCGGCTTCCGGGCCGCCGTGAGTCAACCGCGTGCGTTCGATATCGCGATGATTCCGCACAACAATCAGCTCGCGAGTCTGTGGATCAAACTGCGGTGCGGACGGACGCCGCCCCGACAGATCCATCGCGATGACCGCGTACCCGCGCTTTGCCCATAGCCAGACCCACTCGGCAAACGCGGTCCCTCCACCGCCGTGGATCAGTACGACGGCTGGCAGATCACGGTCGCGTCTCGCGTCACCAGAGACCGAACCTGGCGTTGCGTAAAACGCGAACACATCCGTCTGACGTCCCTCAAACGGTTCGTTGCGGTAAGTCAGCGATCGAATCGGGCTGTCCGCGTCGAGCCAGCTCAACTCCGGAGTCGCTCGCAGCGCGTCGAGATCGCCGAGCGTCCACGGAACCGGGTCAGCCCCGAACGTACTCGTCAAACCGGCCATACCGACGATGACCAGGATCCAGCAGATTGACGCGGAAATCATTGAGGCGGACAGACGAGGCATGTGGAGAGTCATTCTCAGAAAGGCGGCGGAAGTCCGGCGAAGCTCTGCCGAGGAGCGATGGGCGAATGTTGTAGTCTGGCCTGCGCTGGTGCAGAACGGAATTCAGTTCGTTTGACTGGTCTGATCGGTCCGCATCGTGCGCCGAGCATCGAGGCCGGATGCGATTCGAACTGGTGAGTCGCGTTCGTTTCGTTCGCCTCGTTACTCCCGGCCTGATGAGTCATGGCCAGCCTGGTGAACGGATTGAATTTCACTCTGCGGCGGCGAACGCTGGTTCTGACACGTCGTAACTCGCCGGAACAGCCGGGTCGGTTTAATCCGGATATTCTGTCGGAAGCTCTGGCAGTTACGGGCTTTCCGGCGCTTGATGCTGCCCCGGAACCGCCGTAAATTGGCCGACCTTTCAGTGGCATTGGGGGTTGCCGCCCCGCTCCGAGCCGGGCGCGGGCTCGTGTTAGCGTTTGCGGAATTCTTTCTGCCGCTGAAGAAACTTTTCATGGATTCGGTAAGTTGCGACGTAGCGTCGCAGTTCCTGACGGAATTCGGTTCTGTATCCTTAATTCGAGTTTCAGTCGCTGCCGAATTCCAATGCCTCGACGACTCTGATCTGTCGAGGTTTCTGTTGTCTTGTTCGCTTGTTTCTTCGTTTTTCCGGTCCCGGTGATTTTCTGACAGGCAGGGTAGGTTCATGAGTGAGGCGGTCATTCAGATTCGCAATCTGAGCAAAATCTATCGTGATTTCTGGGGACGCAAAAAAGTCCAGGCGCTGAACTCGCTCAGCCTCGACGTTAATAAAGGCGAAATCTTTGGTCTGCTTGGTCCAAACGGCTCGGGCAAAACGACCACGATGAAACTGCTGCTCGGCCTGTTGTTTCCGACCGATGGCGAGATCTCGATTCTGGGCAAGTCTGCCTCCGACGTCTCGAAGAACGAGCAGATCGGCTATCTGCCGGAAGAGTCGTACCTCTACCGCTTTCTGAATGCTGAAGAGACGCTCGACTTTTACGGTCGCCTGTTCGATATCTCGCCGGCCGAGCGGCGCGAACGCACAAACGCATTGATCGAACGCGTCGGTCTGCAGCACGCGCGCCGCCGGCAGCTCAAGGAATACTCGAAGGGCATGACACGGCGCATCGGACTGGCTCAGGCGCTGATCAATAATCCTGATCTCGTTCTCCTCGATGAACCGACCAGCGGTCTCGACCCGCTCGGTACCCGCGACATGAAGGACATGATCCTGAAGCTGCGAGACGAAGGGAAAACCGTCGTCATGTGCAGTCACCTGCTGGCTGACGTGCAGGACGTCTGCGATCGGATCGCGATTCTGTTCAACGGCGAGCTGAAGGAGCTGGGGACCGTCGACGAACTGTTAACCGAACAGGACGAAACGCAGCTCCTGACATCGAAGCTCGATGCGGAAACGATCGACGAACTCAAAGCCGTTCTGGCAAAGCACAACGCCGACGTTCGCAGCGTCACACATCCTCGAAACAGTCTCGAAGACCTGTTCCTCAAGACAGTCCGAACCAGCCAGGAGCGGCCGGGACAGCGCTATGTGCCCTCGGCCGGCGACGGCGATTCCGCAGGCGGTTCTCCTGAGCCGCCCGCAGCCGACGCCGAGTCAAACTGACCGGGGACGCCGCTGCTGCGACCGGTTCGCCGGACGCGGCGGTCTGTCCGTTCGGCCTGCTCCTCGCCTTAAGTCGCCCGCCGGGCGCCTGCTTTCGTTCCTGGAACTGTTGCCATGACTGTTCAACCGGTTTCCTTTGATCTGCTTGACGGCCTGATTCAGTGGCTGGTCGTCTTCGCCGGGTTTGTCGCCACTTTTACTGTCGTCGCGCTCGCGACGTCGATCCCGCTGTACGGGGTCTCTGGACCGAAGCGAGTTATCTCCGGAGCCATGCGCGGACTGACTGACTTCGTGTCGATCTCGCCCCGCCGCGTCTACGCGATCGCGATGCTGGCCTTTAAGGAATCGATCCGCCGCAAGGCTCTGCTGGTTTTTGTCGTCTTTGCAGGGCTGTTCATGTTCGCCGGCTGGTTCATGGAAGGCGACGCCGCCCGACCGGAACTGCACCTGACGAATCTGGTGGCCTTCGTTTTCCTCGCGATGACCTGGATCGTACTGCCGGTCGTCGTGCTGCTGAGCTGCTGGGGGTTGCCGGAAGATATTCGACTGCGGTCGCTGCACACCGTAGTCACCAAACCCGTACGGCGGAATGAAATTGTTCTCGGCCGGATGCTCGGTTTCTCGGCCGTCGGCACGCTGATTATCGTCCTGATGGCGGCTGTCGGGTATGGCTGGATTCTGCGGCACGTTCCGAAAGACGTTGCCATGTTCTGCCGCGTGCCGGTTTACGGATCGATTTCGTTTCTTGACCGCAATGGGAACCCGCAGGAACAGGGAATCAACGTCGGAGACATTGTCATGACGCGCAGCTTTATCGAGGGAGGCTCGAAGGCGACCGCGATCTGGCATTTCCCGATCAGTCACGAAGTGGACGAACTCAAGATTGAGTCGCGGTTCGAAGCCTTCCGTACCTGGAAGGGCAACATGGACCGCTCACTGCGAGTCCGGTTTACACTCGTCAATGACGAAAAAGATCTTCGTGTGCCGCTGCCCGCGTACG
The DNA here is from genome assembly GCA_016124895.1 of bacterium. Lineage (GTDB taxonomy): Bacteria > Planctomycetota > Planctomycetia > Planctomycetales > Planctomycetaceae > JAPOLP01. The sequence goes on along the minus strand of WGMU01000131.1, from coordinate 13,837 downwards.
AAGTCAACGAGTTCCGCTACAACGAAGTGCTCATCAGTCGCCACCAGGAAATCACGGACGAGCAGACGCTCAAGAAGAGCGAGGTCGATCTCTTCAAGGATCTCCTCGTTCCGTTCGACCCCCAGAATGAAGTCCACAGGAAACTTCAGGGAGACGCCAGCGCCGGCGTCCTGACAGTTCACGCCCAGTGCCTGGACCGCGGCCAGTATATCGGCCTCTCGCCGGGTGACTGCTTTCTGCGACTGACGGACCGCAGCTTCGCGGTCGGCTACATCAAAGCCACCGTCGGCCTGTGGCTGGAGTGCCTCCTGCTGGTTGTGATTGCGGTCACTGCAAGCTGTTTTGTGAAATTTCCCGTCGCGTTTATTCTGACCTCGTCGATCGGTGTCGTTGGATCGTTTGCCTACGGGTTTCTGCTGGAGATTGTGTCCGGCAAACAGAAGGGCGGCGGCGCTGCCGAGTCGGTTTACCGGCTCATCACGCATATGAACGAAACGACGCCGCTGCCGGAAAACCTGTTTACCAAATCGATCGTCGCGTTCGACAAGCCTCTCGTCGAAGGACTGGGCATCGTGCGTTACGTGATTCCCGATCTCAGTCACTACGGCACTTCCGAATGGCTGGCCAAGGGATTCGATGTTCCGTGGAACGGAGTTCTGCTGCCGGCCATGGCCGTCACTTTTGCCTATTTTCTTCCGTGTCTTCTGCTCGGTTATTTCAGTCTGCGACTTCGGGAGCTTGAAGCCAAATGACCACGTTCAATTCTCGTCAGCGAAAGACGACCAGCGTCGTTGGCATTCTCATCCTGCTGATTCCGATCGTGCTGCTGGGAATGCCGGCCAGCGGTCGAGACAGCGGCGGCGGCGGAATGCTGGCGAAACTGCGCTCCGAGCATGACCTCGGTGAAAGCGATCTGGGACAGATCGATCCGACCAGTGCGACGATGAGTTTCGTACTGCTCGGAATGCGGGGGATCGCGGTCAATATGCTCCGGATGGACCTTGACGATTACAAAGATCACAAAGAGTGGGCGCGCATGAGAGCGACGACCGAAGCGGTCATTACGCTGCAGCCGCACTACATCGAGGTCTGGCGTTTTCTGGCCTGGAACCTGGCCTTCAATGTCTCGGCCGAATGGGACGCCGTTCCCGACCGTTATTACTGGGTCAAGGAAGGCGGCAAGTTCAGCCAGCGTGGAACGCAGCGCAACGCAACCATCCCGGAACTCACCTGGGAAACCGGCCGCGTCTGGGGCCAGAAGATCGGGATGGCTGACGAGTGGCGGTACTTCCGCGAGTACTTCAAGAACGATCCTGACACGAAGACGTTTCCGAACGGCGTCGATCCTGAGATCAATCCGAATCAGATCGACAATTACCTGGTTGCCAAAGAGTGGTTCCAGAAATCGAACGACCGTGAAGACAACCGTGAGCAGCACATCATGATGCGGGCACTGTTCCGCTCGCAGCCGATGCGCACTCAACTCAGTTACGCCGACGCCCTGCAGCGCGACGTGCGCTTCATTACGGCGGACCGCTTCCGTCAGGAATCGAGTTCGGACGAAGAGGCCGAAGCAAAGGCCTACGCAGCCCGTCAGGCCAACTTCGCACTCTCGCGACAGGAATGGGCCGAAGGCTTCACCGAATGGACGACGAAGTTCGGCCAGGAAGAGTTTCAGACACCGGGCGGACTGATTCGCATGGAAGCAGACGAAGACGTCGTCCACGAACTGGCCGAACGTCAGAAGGATCAGGGCGCGACCGAAGCGGATCTGCGTCAGTGGATCGACCACTATCAGAAGACGACGAACTACAACTACTGGCGAACCCGCGCTCGGGCCGAAGCCGACGAGTCAACGGGCACTTCGGAAGCTCACCGGTTGATTTACGAAGGCGAACTGAAGCTGCGCTCGGGTAATCCGGAAGAGGCCCGCCAGATGCTCGTTCGCGGAATGGCGAACTTCGCGCGTCTGCTCGAAGAGTATCCGGATCTCAGGGACGAAGACCTGACCGTCGAGGAAGCCGTCTGGGGCGTCCTGTTGTGGAGCAAGACGCTGGAACTGCTGGGCGAGTCCATGCCGGCGACGTTCCCGTTGAAGGCCACATGGGACAAGTATCAGGGCCTGCTGCCTGAACTGCAGGAACGCTACAACCGTGGACGCTGAGTGGCAGATCGCAACCAGCCTGCAGGAGACGGCCGGACCATGCACCGGATTGCGGACGAGATCGATGCCATTCTGTTTGACTATGGCAACACGTTGATCGAGTTCGGTCCGGCGCAGGTCGACAGTTGCGATCGGGCACTGTCGGCGGAGCTGGTTGCGATGTTCGGTCCGCACGATTTCGCCAGACTGAACGAAATCCAGCATCGCGAACGCCGCGCTCCATATTCAGGCGAATTTCTCGAAAACGACCTGATCACGGTCACGCGCGACCTGATCCGGTCGCTGTTCGGCGTCGAGGCAACCGAACCGCAGCTCGAACACCTGCTCGATGTCCGCTTTCACGCGATGACCTCTGCCGTCTCCGTCGACCCGGCCGTCCATCAACTGTTGAAAGAGCTGCACGGCCGGTATCGCCTGGGCCTGATCTCGAATTACCCCTGCGCCCGCTCGATCAACCACAGTCTCGCCGAGCATCAGCTCAACCGCTGGTTCGAGGTCGTTGTCGTGTCCGGTGACGTCGGCCGCGTCAAACCGCATCCTCAGATTTTCGAGCAGGCCGTCATGGCCATGCAGCTCGACCCGCAGCGTACGCTGTTCGTCGGCGACAACTGGCTCGGCGATATTCAAGGCGCCAAACGCTGCGGCATGAAAGCCGTCTGGACGAAGCAGTACGTCCCCTACGAAAAGTTTGACGCCGAACCCGACCACTTCGACGCCGACTTCGTCATCGAACACCTCGACGAACTGCGCGGGCTGCTGTAATCGCTGTCCCACCGGAAGACATCCTGCTTCCGCCTCAGACGAGATTCCTCAGACGCCATCAGTTGCAGAGGCTTTCAATCGAAGCCCGGCTGCTGCAGTTTTTGTCTGTGATTTCAGGAACTGACCTGGCTCTTCGGTTCTGTGGGACAATTCATTGTTCCTGGTTCATTCAAATCGGATCGAAAATGCCCGACGAACGGAATGGCGAGACATCATTCGGGTCTGTTGGAACGCCCCTGTGGCAGGAAGGCCGGTCGACTCATGACGCGGAAAACTCCGGAGATCATCGACGTGAATGCTCAGCAGTTCGAAGAGGTTCTCGAACGGGCCGCGTCCAATACGCTGCGTGCTGCAGACACTCAGTTGCTGCGTCAGCTCCTGGTGTCGTACGCGTAGCTGTTTCAGCTCGTGGACGACAGGAACACCACGATCGCCCGGTCATGGCCGCTACCGTGCCGATGATTACGCGGGCGCGAAACAGGTCGACATCCCTCATTCGGTTCATCCATAAAGCGGGAGCACCACTGGATAATAATGTGTGTAAACACGCGCTGAAGAAAGCGATTCTGCACTGCCGGAATTCGATGTTCTACAAAACCCGAAGGTCAGGCATCAGAAACCACGTGCAAACAAGGGGCAATGCAAAGAGCCCCCGAAGCGAACGCAGCTTCGAGGGCTCTTTGACGCACAACGTCTCGCTTAACGGCGAGCGTGTTCGTGTTTGAGCGGCAGCCAGGCTCCGTTTTCGCTGCTGCTCGCAACACACTGCTGGATGAAGTACATGCCTTCGCAGCCGTCGTAAACGTTGGGATAAATCGTATCTTTCGGTTCAAACGCTTCACCCGCTGCCCGCTGAACCATCGCGTCATACGCGAAGCGGTAAACATTGGCAAAGGCTTCGAAGAAGGCTTCCGGATGACCGGACGGCAACCGACAGGCGGCCTTGCCCATCTCGTTCATGAACGGAGCGTTCGGATCACGCGTGTAGATGGCGTGCGGCTTGCCATTCTGGCGGACAATCATTTCGTTCGGATTTTCCTGCCGCCAGGCCAGCGCGCCCTTCGTGCCATCAACTTCGATGAACAGGTCATTCTCACGGCCGTGAGAAATCTGGCTCGCCGTAACCGTCATGAGTCCGCCGTTTTCGAGCTGAATGACCGCGTGACCGTAATCGTCGAGCGCCCGGCCTTTCTCAAAGATGCGCAGGTTGCACGAAACCTTGTCCGGCAACATGCCGGTCATGTAGCGGCCGAGGTTGTAGGCGTGCGTGCCGATGTCGCCGAATGCGCCGGCGGCTCCAGACTTTGTCGGGTCGGTTCGCCAGGCAGCCTGCTTCTGATCTTCCGACTCCAGACGGGTTCGCAGCCAGCCCTGGATATAATTGGAACGGATGACCTGAATCTCGCCGAGTTCGCCGGACTGAATCATCTGTCGGGCCTGACGGACGAGCGGGTAGCCGGTGTAGTTATGCGAAACGGCGAAGACGACGCCTGATGCCTGAACAGCCTGAACGAGGTCCTCGGCCTGCTGCAGATCAAAGGTCATCGGCTTGTCGCAGATCACGTTGAAACCAGCGTCGACAGCAGCCTTTGCGATGTCGAAGTGTGTGTGATTTGGCGTCGCCACGGAGACGAAGTCAATCCGCTGATCGGCGGACAGGGCGAGTTCTTTTTCGATCATCTCCTGATAAGAAGTGTAAGCTCGCGATTCCGGAATGTCGTACGCCGGGGCCGAGGCTTTAGCACGCTCGGGATTCGACGAGAGAGCGCCGGCGACGAGCGCCGCTCGATTGTCAAGCACCGCTGCAGTCGCGTGTACACGGCCGATAAACGAACCCGCTCCGCCACCGACCAGAGCCATCCGCAGCTTGCGATTCAGTGATCCATTCGTCGTGTCCATCTTTGCCGGTTCCTCTGAGTGTCCAGAAGTTTCGAGCGGCGATGAAGGTGCCGCTCGCGAGCTTGAATTCCGTCGTGACCAGTTGCGTGAGGGTACGTTCCGCGCCGCGATACTTCAAATCAGGGAGTGACAATGGATCGAGCCTGGGCAGGTCGACGAAGAACCCGCTCGGGGGTGGCGCAAGGCATGTCAAAGACGTTTGCTCAACCGGGAAGTCGTGGCATTGATTCGTTTGGCCTGATGACTCACGATCGGCGGTTGACACCGTTTCGTTTTACAGCCGAGTTGCTGCTGCGAGGCAAAGGATGATTCGTCGACTTGACTGTCAGAGTTTCCTGCTGGTGCTGTCGCTGGGCGGCGGCCTGCTGTCTACGGCTGCCGACGGCGCCGACACACCGGCCGCGGACAGGAAGCCAGCCGAGGCCGTTGACTTTGCTCGCGATGTCCTGCCGATTCTGAAGGCTCGCTGTATTGAATGTCACGGGGCGGAAGAACCGGAAAGCGGTCTTCACCTGCTCTCGAAAGCGGCGTTGCTGCGCGGCGGGGATTCGGGCGAGCCGGCGGTCATCGTCGGCAAAAGCAGCGAGAGTTATCTCCTGAAAGTTGTCTCCGGCGACGAGCCGGATGTGAGGATGCCTCCAGAAGGGGCGCTGCTCACGAAAGATGAAATCGCGAGACTGAAACGCTGGATCGACCAGGGTCTCGCGATGCCCGGCTTCGATGGTGACAACGGACGACCGACGACGGATCACTGGTCATTTCAGCCGGTCAAGCGGCCACGCATTCCGGTGTCCGAAGACGGAGTTATCAGACTGCCCATCGACGCGTTCATTCTGCGGAAGCTGACGGAAAACGGACTGCAGCCGTCGCCTCGCGCCGAACGGCGTACGCTGATTCGGCGGCTGTTTCTCGTCATGCACGGCCTGCCGCCCAGTCCGGAGCAGATTGACGCGTTCGTCGCTGACGATTCTGTTGCTGCCTGGCCGCGGCTGGTTGATGAAGTGCTCGACAGCCCGCGTTACGGCGAGCGCTGGGCGCAGCACTGGCTCGATCTGATCCGCTTTGGTGAGACGCACGGCTTCGAGACAAACCGCGAGCGTCCGAATGCGTGGCACTTCCGCGACTGGGTGATTGACGCCCTGAACTCTGACAAGCCATACGATGACTTCATCCGCGAGCAGATTGCCGGCGACGCGCTCGGTGAGCCGATCGCGACTGGCTATCTCGTCGCCGGGCCGCACGACCTCGTTAAGAGTCCGGACATCAATCTGACGCTGATGCAGCGGCAGGACGAACTGTCGGACCTGATCAATACAACGGGGACTGCGTTTCTCGGCCTGACACTTGGCTGCGCCCGCTGTCACAACCACAAATTCGATCCGGTCACGCAAACAGACTTCTACTCGATCCAGGCAGTCTTTGCGGGAGTTCAACACAACGATCGACCGCTGCCTCTGACGCCCGATCAGAAACAGCGACTGACGGAAGTCGAGATGTCGATCGCGCGCCTGAAGCAACAGCTCGCTCCATTCATCCCGCCCGCGGGAACACCCGGCAGCCGGCGCGAAGCTGTGCGTGTTGAACAAAACGTCGACCGTTTTCCACCGATTAAAGCCCGGTTCGTGCGGTTCACGATCGAGGCCACTAATACGGGATCACAGCCCTGCATTGACGAGCTGGAGGTGTTCACAGGCGAGAGAAACGTCGCGCTGGCAAGTCTCGGGGCGAAGGCAACGGCGTCGAGTACGCTGCCAGGATACGACATCCACAAGCTCGAACACATCAACGACGGGCGGTATGGCAACGCTCGAAGCTGGATTTCCAACGAAGCCGGCAAAGGCTGGGTGCAGATTGAACTGCCCAGGATCTTCGAGATCGACCGCGTCGAATGGGCGCGCGACCGCGAACTCAAGTACCGCGACCGGCTGGCAACGAAGTACCGGGTTGAAATTGCAGTCGAGCCCGATCAGTGGCAGCTTGTCGCGTCTTCTGAGGATCGCCTGCCGTTCGGTGACACGAAAACAGAATTCCCGGCCTACCACTTCGAACTTGTGGAATCAGAGCTCGCCGAACAGGGACGGCGTTGGTTGGCACAACTCGAAGCGGCGCAGAAGGAACGCGAGCGGCTGGCGGAAACTCAGAAAGTCTACGCCGGCACGTTCACTCAACCGGGACCAACGCACCGACTCTACCGCGGCGAGCCGACCGCCAAACGTGAAGAAGTCTCACCGGACGCGCTGGCAGTGATCAGTTCGCTCGGCCTCGACGGCAACGCTCCCGAGCAGCAGCGACGCTTGAAATTCGCCGAGTGGGTTGCGAGCGCCGACAATCCGCTGACAGCGCGTGTCATCGTCAACCGGCTGTGGCAGTTCCACTTCGGTACCGGCATCGTCGCGACGCCGAGCGACTTCGGAAAAAACGGCGTCCCTCCGACGCATCCGGAACTGCTCGACTGGCTGGCCAGCGAACTCGTCGGCAGCGGCTGGTCGCTCAAGCATATCCATCGGTTGATTCTGCTCTCACAGACCTGGCAGCAGGACAGTTATCCGAATGAGAAGTCTCGCCGCGTTGACGGAGCGACGAGTCTGCTCTGGCGTTTCCCGCCGAGACGACTCGAAGCCGAAGCGATCCGCGACTGCATTCTGTCCGTGACCGCGCAACTCAATCTGCAGATGAGCGGGCCAGGCTTCAGCGGCTTCGAGGTCGAAATGGAAAACGTCCGACACTTTCATCCCAGGTCGACCTATGGACCGGAAGAATTCCGCCGCATGATTTACATGACGAAGGTGCGGCAGGAGCGAGAATCCGTGTTCGGCCTGTTCGACTGCCCCGACGCCAGCCAGGTCGTCGCCGCCCGCAGCCGATCGACGACTCCACTGCAGGCGCTCAACCTGCTCAACAGCGGCTTTGTCATGCAGCAGTCGAATGACTTTGCCAAACGACTGAAACACGACGTCGGTACGGAGGTCGCGAATCAGGTCCGGCTGGCGTTTCGCCTGACGTTTGGCCGCGAACCTTCCCCCCTCGAACTGGAGGACTCCATGACATTCATCGGTCAGACCGGCCTGCCGGAATTCTGCCGTGCGCTGCTGAACTCGAACGAGTTCCTGTTCATTCAGTAGAGACGGTTCCTACCGGTCGGAATTGACCTCGCAAGCGGCGGGTGGGAACCGGCCCTGCGGTCATGGCAGCCGTTTCGTCAGGTATTCGCGGGAACGGTTGATTTCCTCCGTGACCGCTGACGCTGGTTCAAGAATCGGGATGCCTCGCGGTACAGGGTGCATGAAGATTTCGGTCCAGCCCTCGTACTTGATGTCGCTCAGAGCGGCGAGTAACGGCTCGAAATCGAGCGGGCCGCGGCCGGGCATCTGGAGAAGTTCCTGCTCTTTCGGCAACTTCTGATGGCAACCCATACCGTGCTGCCAGGCGTAGAACATCGCGATACTCTCACCCAGCAGGCGGATCAGGTCACTCAGGAGTTGTTCCTCCTGCGGCAGGTGGTACGGAGCGAACGCGATCGCCAGATGCTTCGACGGCCGCAGGTCAGCCAGCCATTTCAGGGAATCCGGCGTTTCGATCAGATTGTTGCCGTGATTCTCGATGGCGATCGTCACGCCGGTTTCTTCCGCGACGGCCAGATGCGGCTTCATCTGCTCGATGAATGTCCCGACGGCAGCCTTCAGTTCGGAACCGGTCAAACCTTTCGGTCCCTTGCCGCCAGTGACGATGGTCGAACAGCCGAGCCGCTGCGCAAGCCGCATTTCGTCCTGCAGCCCGAACGGCCCGAGTTTGTACTGCGTGATGCAGCCGAGTGTGACATCGTGTTGTTTGAGCAGTTCCGCAAACGCCTGCTCGCCCATCTCGTCAAGCTGCTCACGCTGATTGCCATGCACCTTCGGCCAGATGTCGAGTGAGCCTGCTCCTGTCCTGCGAACCTCGGGAACAATCTCACTCAGCGCCGTGTAGCCATACATGCACGATCCGAGAATGTACTTCGGCTTGAGCTTCTCTTCGGCAGCCGGGACCAGCGAAGCTCCGGTCAGGGACAGGCCTGCTGCGGCTGAAGCGGCCAGGAAGTTGCGTCGTGTGAACTGATCAGGTTGCGTCGTCATGGAGAATCCTTGCTGGCAGGTGCCGTTGTGGGATGGCTGATCGCTGTCGCTTCAAACCGGTGCCGCGTCAGCAGGCCGCCGGTACGATGGTCGGTTTCGGCGAGTTCAAACTGCAACGTACCGAACGGGACGTGCGGGCAAAGCCAGAGGTCAGTCCGGTAAACGATTTGCCGCCCGGTCTCGGGAGCCTTCGCCAGAACCTGCGCCGCTGATCGCTGGCAGCGGAACGCGTCGTGTCGGAGTTTTGACCTGACGTACCGGATGACTCCAGGTCGGTATTCCCGCGCGACGGGGATACCACGGAGCAGTCGGATGATCGCCGCACGCGACAACGTGTCGGAACCTGCCTCGACGATCTGCTTTGTCAGCACTTCACCCGCGTAGAACTTTTCGACGTCGATCCGCACGGTCGCTCTCCATGCGTCGCGGTGAGTGGAACTCGGCTCACCTCCATTCCAGACGAATTCAACCAGCGCAGTCTCACGACCGTCGACAAGTTTCCGGCGGCGACTCGTCAGCCGCAGCGTGTCCGGGTTCTTCTCAGACAGAGAACCAGCGGACCCTGTCGACGTGAATTCGATCCACTCTCCGTCGCTTTCCGGCAGGTGCGGGAACCAGGTCCAGAGCTGCTGTGGAAAGTCCGGCGAGTCCGGAAACGTCGGGCGCGGATCGGAGTAGTCGATCCAGCCAGCGGCCTGCATCTGGTCGAACAGCCACGACGGCCCCCACGGATTGCGGGCGGCGTTGAAGGACGAGAAACTCGACACAGAAAGCAGCAGCAGACTCATTACAAAGCCCGACTTGCGCGCCGTCAGTCGCTCGAGCGCCGGAAGCAGTCCGAGGATCCAGAACGGCGTCAGCCAGATCATCCACCGCAGGCCGAATGTATTGCCGCCGTAGTTGTAGTTCTCGGTTCTCGTCAGATAGAAGCCGAGCACGGTGGTCGTGAGGACGGCTCCCAGGGCCACGGCCGGCCACAGTCGCGTGCGACGACTCCAGGCCGGGCGCAGCCAGCTCAGCAGCGTGACCAGGAAGATCGGTGAGAGACTGAAGATCCCGTGATGCCCGACGGTGCAGTGCAGGAAGTACGTCAGTGGCGAATCAAGGTTCTGATCCATTCCCTTCGGATCGTGCCAGTAGCTGGGGATGCCGTCGACGGTGTAAAGATACTTCTCCGTCCCGTAGTACATGTAAAACGGTTTCCAGCCGCCGGTCGCCATCCAGTTCGTCGCGAAGAACGCGATCAATGGTGCCAGCGCCGCTGGTACAAACCAGACCGACGTCTGGCGAATGGACTTCCGGCACAGCAGCAGAAACGCGACGACACCCAGCAGAGCGGCGGGTAGTTCATGACAACTCAGCAGCGCGGCAAAGAAGCCCGTCAGAGCGAAGTCGGTGCCGCGGCGGCTTTCGTCATTAACGATTCGCAGCAGCGGCGGCAGAGCGAACGCCGCACAGACCGCCGCGACCGAGTGATTATTCAGCGTGACCGAGTAGCCCGTCACCAGCGTCCCGAAGCAGAACGCCGCCACTGCGATCAGACGTGCCGGGATGCAGTGACTCGATACCGCGATTGCGCGTGACAGGACGACGAACGCGATCGACAGCGGCAGCCAGTTGACGATCAGCAGCAGGAGTCGAGTGGTGTACTGCGTCTGACTCAGCAGGTCGTAACCGAACGCGCGTTTGACGCACCAGTAAGCACCGGCAACCGCGGTCGAGAGCAGAGGCGGTTTTGACGAATAGAAGTGGTCGTTGTGCCGGACCTTGTCGATCGTCGTCCAGCCGGGGCGAGCGTCGATTTCATCGATCTGGTAGGTGCCGCGTTCGACGAGCGACCAGACCGTGCTCCACCGTGACCGGTCATTGGCGCTCGACAGCGCCGTGGCGTTGATCGTCTGCGTCAACAGCAGCGCAGACCCGAGCGCGATCAACAGCCACTCGGCCGGAGTCAATCGTGGTGACGCGGAGGAAAGCAGGCGATCGTTCATCTCAGCCGTTGCAGAAGGAGATTCATGTTGAGCCACAGATTCACGCAGATGGACGCTGATTATAGAGGCAACTCAGACGAGGAACCTGAGCCGTGATCGATACCCGTGACTGAACATGAAAGACTGAACTCTGAAAACTCTGCCCGTCAAACCAGCCCGCGACGCTTCCGCAGAAACCACTCGACTGAAACCGCGGTCACAAACGTGAGCAGGAAACCCCAGTTGTCCCACAGCGTCAGTCGAGTGATGCGTTTGTCTTCGCGCTGCGCCACACCCCGGTCGATCAGCTCCTGCAGAAACGTGGCCAGATCTTCTGGCTTGATCATCCGGCCGCCAGTTGTCAGGGCAAGGTCTTCCAGCAGCGCGGGATCGGCGGCGGGATTGTCGAGTTCCAGATCGCGGGCGTCGATCATAAACCTTGTAGCCGCCTCGCCGGGCACCGGCTGGCCGTCGCGCGTCGCCGTCACAGTGACTCGATAAATACCCGGTTCCTGCGTCTCGTTGAAATCAGACAGCCAGCGATCTCCGGAACGCAGTGCTGCGAGGTCCCGTTCCGTGCCGTCGGGTTTCGTCAGACGCACAGCGACTTCGGCATCGCTGACCGGCTGTCCGTCGTTGTCGCGTACGCCGAGTTCGATCGGCACCTGAGCACCGGGATCGAAGTTGCGCGGATCGACCTGCACCCAGACCGGCTGCTCGGACTCCAGCTCCTTGCGGGCCAGCCAGAGGATCACCTGTCGCCAGAACCGCTGATGCTCGGCCCGGAAGTCGTCCGGGTAGTGCGTGTACCACCGCCAGGTGGTATCTCCCGCAAACGCCATCACGCGTGAGCGACCGCGACTGAGAGCAAAGAGCAATGGAACACCGTCGTCACTCTGTGCCAGAACGTCGACCAGCGCGTTGCGTTTTTCCAGTCGCATTGCACCGAACAGCGGCGGCAGCTTCTGCCAGGCGGTCAGGTTGTCCTGATTCGACAGTCGCATGACGAAGTGCCGCAGGCCCGCCTCGGTCGGCAGCATCTGCAGCGGACGTTCGATCTGCAGACTTTCGTCGATCTTCCTGGCGGCCAGTGCGTCCTGGGCTGTGACCACGACCGGCAGCAGCGGCTCCAACTGATCAAGTGGTGGCGTTCCATAGCCGCCCGCTCCAAACGTGTAGAATCCGGCGGTCATCAGCAGGCCAGCTCCATCGTTTTCAATGCGACGGGCAAGCTGTTTGAGATTCTCACTGCCGAATGCCGCAGCCGGGACGTCGCCGATGATGTAAACGTCGTACCGGCCGGGCAGGAACAGATCGGGCTCAATCTGTGACCGATCGGCAAAATCACCGACGCGTGCCCAGTAATAGTCGAGCTGAATCTGCTGCGAGGAATTGACTTGTCGGATGTAAATCTGCTCGTCACGTGCGGTGTCGAAGTACGCGACGCTGACGCCGCCTTTGCGGACCGTGACCAGCGTCTGCCGCTCGTTGTCGGTCGTTTTCAATTCACCGTCGAGCGGCACGACGCGGATCGCAATGCGGAATTCACCCGGCAGATGCGGAATATAGGACAGCTCGACGGGGATCGTCTGTGAGGCACGCGTTGCCGCAATACGAACGCTCGGCCGCGCTCCGTTGCCCGCTGGCGGAATCGTCAGATCGCCGTCCTGGTCGGCAGGTCGCCCGTTGCGGTCTTCAACCAGAAGCTGCACGGCAAACTCCTGATTGGCTGCCCCCTCGACATGGATCTTTGCACTGACCGGGACAACGTTTTTGACGGAGACAACGGGGCTGACAGTCAGGTCTTCGACGGCGACGTTCAGCGTGCTGCCAGAGACAGCAGATGCTCCGAACGGAACGGGAAACAGCGGCACGGGCACTTGAGCCAGTCGAGTCGCCGCGGACCGGGGATCGCTGTCGACAGGCGGGAGTGCCCGCTGCGCTCCGTCACTGAGGATCAACGCTCCGATCAGTCGCTCGCCCTGCAGGTCGCGTTCAAGAGCTTCGAGCGAATACCCGATCGCCGACTGTTCTCCCGCTGCAGCGGATGCAGCTTTGTCGTCCGCAGCGGGGCGCTCATTCAGCGCTCGCAGCTCACTGTCAAAGTCGAAGTAGCGGATCGATGTCAGACTGCCGAGTTTCTCCAGCAACTGGCTGCTGGCTGTCAGCCGTTCGAGTGCAGCTTCGCGGCGCGTGATCCCACCCGGGCCGTCCGGCGTCGTCATGCTGCGGCTGGAGTCGAGCAGCACTGCGAGCGACGTCTGCGACGCCTTTTTCTCGGTGAACCGCAGTTCGGGACGCAGCATCGCGACGACGAGCAGTCCAGCGGCGAGCAGTCGCAGGCTAATCAAGAAGCGACGAGTTCGCGGCGGAAGATGCCGAACTCTCTGTGGATAGGTCAGCAAAACCAGCAGAGGCAGCGCGATCGCGGCCAGCGTAACGAGCGGCCAGCTCCAGACGGGCTCCAGAACAAATCGCGTCTCCACTCGATTGATCCCGTCTGGCCCGTGCGGGCAACGCTCCAGTGAATTGGCTTTCGCCTCGGTAAATGGCACACCATTTCAGTCTGCACAGTGCCGTGCCTTCTCCGTATCAAAGCATTCTGGGATGACCGTCGTACAGCCGCAAGACCGCCGCCGCAGCAAGGGCTCGCCAGAACGAGTCACGGCAAGTCAGTCGGCTGTTGATGTCAGCCAGCTTCGCTCTGGCTGGGCATCGATCGGGGAGACTGACTGCCCATTTGTCACAACATCACGCGAATCCGGGATATCCTGATTGACGACCCATTCCGGCCCTCGCATAATCCGAACTCAATTTCTGATGCTCCGGACGCCGCGAATCTCGCAGCACGTCACGTGTCGGAGCTTCGTCATTCGACGAAACTGGCAGCTCATAAGAGGTGCCGCCTTTCCCTTCCATCTCCTGAGTCT
>WGMU01000162.1 GCA_016124895.1 bacterium | reverse complement strand
TGTAGTAATAGTTGACCGTTTTGTCGTTGGGAAAATCGTGCGGCAACATGTCCCACTGGCATCCCGCTCGATTGAGATACAAGATTGCGTTGACGACTTCACGAAGATCAGTCTCGATGTGCCGTCCACGTCCTGGCGGCTTCGCATCAGGCATGAAAGGCTGAAGGAGTTCCCACTGAGAATCGCTCAAATCCGTTGGATACGTTGCACGAGACATCGTTGCTTCCCTGCAAAGACGGGTGATGTAACTCCTTGTTGAAAGGAAGGTTACAGCATTCCTGCATTCTCAGGAAATCTCAGATAGCCTCTACAGACAGGTCCCTCTCTCATTCGCGGGTTTTGAGAACAGCAACGAGGTCGAGCTGATCCAGGCGGCGGCGGACGATCAGGCTGGCGAGGACGGACGCAATCAGGGTAACCACGGCCGCGAAGCCGTACGTTTTCGGAGTGATCACCAGCGGGATGCGGTACAGTTCGGTATCGAGCCCGAGCGCGACCAGTTCACCGAGACCGCGACCGATCAGCAGACCAACCGGGATTGCCACTAGCGTCAGGACAGCCAGTTCGCCGAGAAGAATCAGCGAGATCTCCTGCCGGGTGAAGCCGATGACCCGCAGCGTCGCCAGATCGCGGCTGCGTTCGGACAACGAAACCCGGGCACTGTTATAGACAACACCGATCGCGATCACGCTGGCGAAGAAGACGTTCCACGCTTTCATGCGCAGCAGGTTCTCGCCCATCGTCTCACGAAACGTCTGCAGCATTCCGGTGCGGATCGTCACTGAGGCGACGTGCGGCGACGACTTCAGTTCGGAATACAGTTGCTTGTGATTCGCCCCGTCCGCAGTCAGGTACAGGCCGGACACCGTCTCGCCTTCGTGCATCAGGTGGTTCAGTGCGTCGAGGCTCATGTACGCGGCCAGGCCGGAGTAGTCGTCAATGACGCCGACAATCGGGATGTCGCGAACCGGGCGTTCCTCCTGCAGAACCTCGACCGTCACCGACTGCCCCGGCCGGACTTCGAGAATCCGCGCGAGCTTGTCCGAGATCAGCAAGCCTTCCGGTGGCACTTCCAGCCGCTGTCGCTTCGCATCGAGCAATTGATAGAGCTGCATGTTCGGCGGCATTCCGGTGATGCCGACGCGTCGCGAGCGATGCCCGAAACGCATTCGCGTCGCCACACCACGAATCGGTTCGACGCGGATCACGCCCGGCAGGTGCGTCATGTCATGAACGATGGTGCCGCTCGCCGGCTCGACCAGAGCGACGCTGACGTCCTGCCGCTGCGCAATCTGAAACTGCTGATCGATCAGGTAGTCGAGAGAGTCTTCCATAAAGTTGCCCAGAACGAGCACGCTGACTGACAACGCGATGCCCAGGATCGACAGCGTTGTCTTCACAGGCTGCCGTTCGAGGTTCCGTAGAATCATCCGTGTTGACGGCGGGAGCAGTCGCTGCAGACCCAGGCGTTCGAGCAGCGTGTCGCGGAACGACTTCGGCGGCTCGGGTCGCATCGCTTCAGCCGGCGGCAGCTTCGCCGCGCGACGAACCGCGATCAGCGCACCGAGCACTCCCGCCGAGAGCGCGATCGCAAAGCCGAGTACAACGATAGACGCATCGAGCCGGTACTGCAGGATCGGAAATCGGTAGAACTCGGCATAGGCGCGCGTCAGCCCGCGAGCCATCAGCATCCCGCCGATCGTCCCGATCAGCGAACCGGTCAAGACGATGACTAGAACAAAGCCGAGATAGTGCCTCCCGACGTCGCAATTGGAATAGCCGAACGCCTTGAGAGCGGCAATCTGCTCGCGTTGCGTTCCGATCAGACGCCCCAGAACAATGTTGAGCAGCAGCGCCGCGACGCTCAGGAAAATCGCCGGCGCGATCATGCCCATTCCGCGCAGCGAGCGGATTTCGTCGCTGAGATACCGATCCGAAACGTGCTCATCGCGGCCGTACGCTCCCAGCCCGCCGTACGGTTCGAGCAGGTCGTCGACGCGCTTGATCGCGTCTTCCTCGGCAGCGCTGCGCATCAGTGAAACCATCACATTGTTAAAAGCGCCGGTCATGTCGAATGCGGCAGCCAGTGCCGTTTCGCCCATCCAGAAAACGCCGAAGCGGCGATCATCCGGCAGCATCTCACCGCCCCGAATTTGAAACACATACTCGGGCGACAATGCGACGCCGACAATCCGCAGCGTCTGCAGACGCCCATTGAGAATCGCCGTGACCGAATCACCAGGCTTCAGCTCGTGCGCATCCGCAAACGCTTCGCTGACGATGACTTCGTCGTCGCGGCCGGCTTCGACATACCGGCCCGCTCGCAGATGCAGGTTGCACAACCGCGGCCGGTGCGTTTCCGGGATCGAGATCAATCGACCGACCGCCGGTTCGTCCATACTCGGCATATCGAGCGTCACTTCGGAGACGATCCGCAGTTCGACGGCACGGACACCGGGAATTTCCTCAAGTCGCTGCCGCAAGGTTTCCGGCGCCCGTTTCAGCGACACGAACAGGTGCGGGAACCGATACCGCTCGTAATAAACTTCTCGCGTTTCCTGCAGCGAGGCCAGTGTGCTGAGCGACATGACGAACGTCGCGATGCCACACGCGATGACGAGGCAGATCGCGACGACCTGCCCCTTCATGTGGGCCAGATCACGCAGCAGTTTGCGGTGGATCGCCAGCATCACCAGCTCAGCTCCGCGGCCGGGCGACGTTGCGGATTGGCGGCGGCGCTTTGAATGTGACCTTCCGACAGCCTGACGATCCGATCGGCCATCTGACCAATGATCGCGTTGTGCGTGATCACTGCTGTCGTCGTGCCGAGTTCGCGGTTGATCCGCTCGATGACTTCCAGCACGACGATGCCGGTGCTGGCGTCGAGTGCTCCGGTTGGCTCGTCGCACAGCAGCACATGCGGCTGTTTGGCGATAGCTCGTGCGATCGCGACCCGCTGCTGTTCGCCGCCGGAAAGCTGCGCCGGAAAATGATCGAGCCGCTGTCCGAGCCCGACAAGCTGGAGTGCTTCTTCCGGCGTCAGCGGCTTCTCTGCGATGTCCGTAATCAGTGCGACGTTCTCTCGCGCCGTGAGGCTGGGGATGAGATTGTAGAACTGAAACACAAATCCGACGTGCTCGCGCCGGAAACGGGTCAGAGTCGCATCGTCGTCAGTGTCGAGCACCTCGCCGCAGTAGCGCACGGTTCCAGAGGTTGGCACGTCGAGCCCGCCCAGAATATTCAGCAGCGTCGACTTGCCGCTGCCGGACAGTCCGAGCAGAACCGTCAGCTCGCCCTCGAACAGATCAAGGTCGACGCCGCGCAACGCCTGCACCTCGACCTCGCCCATCTGATAGGTCTTCGTGATTTGCCGCGCTTCGAAGACTGCCGTGGGCACTGATTCTCCAGCGATCAGATGTGCCGGGGACTCAGTCGCCAGCACCGTTATCTTCGTTGAACGCCGCCTGCACGATGGCGTTCTCATGATGCTCGTGTTTCAGCAGGTCGGCCACAAAGGCGTCGACCTCTCCACACATGCAGTTCCAGACTTCGTGGTCTCCCGTCCGCAGCCGGGTGCCCATGCTGTCGAGTCTCGTCAGAAACTCGGCATGCTGAGCCCGCAGCACTTCGGCCTCGTCCGCGAATTGCGGCGCGAGCCTTAAAGCAGGACCAAGGTAACCGCCCTGCTCCTCGGCATCAAAGTGCTCCTGTAGATGCTCGCGAATGCTGGCGATCCGGTCGGCGAGTTCAAAGCATTTCGGACCCATCCCCAGCTCGCAGACTTCCAGCCAGAACTGCCGCAACTCGCTGATCTTCTGCATCAATTCCTGATGCTCGGCGAGCAGGTTTCCCAGATACGCATTTTGTGTTGCTGTCCCGATCATCTCACACCTCCCGGCGATGTTGCACAGACGCGGAATCGCTTCAAAGGCTGCAAGCTGCGTACCGGTGTTATCTGAAAAACTGATGAGAGCGGACTTGAAACAAATTGCTTAACTCTGGCAGATATTGTGGCGAGTCCCGCTACACTTGCATGCTCGATCGAGTCGACGAAATCGCCGGAGCAGCGCGACAGCGTGCGATCTGAGCACTCTCAAAATCGAACAGGCGACGAAATGGCACAGTACCCGATTCAACGACGAGCGTTTCTCAAGGCCGCTGGAATCAGCATCGCCCTGCCGGCTCTGGAGTCACTGCCGCGAACGGCGCGAGCCTCTGAGTCACAGACAGCTCCGGTCCGGATGGTTTGTATCGGCAACGAATTCGGCATGTATCCCGGCTCATTCTGGCCGCAGCGGGCAGGTCGCGATTACGAACTGACGCCGCTGCTCAAGCCGCTGGAAGAGTACCGCGATGAGTTCACACTGTTCTCGCATCTCGATCACGGTCTCAAAGGCGGCCACTTCGCCGTCCATACGTTTCTGACCGGTGTCAAAGCAGCCGACGCGCGCGGCATGGAGGACGGCAGCATCAGCCTCGACCAGCGGGCGGCTGAGTTTGTCGGGTCGCGAACACGGTTCCCGTCGCTGGCCGTTGGTTCGGCTGATGGCCTGCACGGCGGTTGTCAGATGAGCTGGACACGAACCGGCACTCGAGTGCCTCCTGTGCCTGGACCTCGCGAACTGTTCCGGCTGCTGTTTGTCGAAGACGACGCAGCAGCGAGGAAGAAGGCAACGGACCGGATCGCGCTGCAGGGTTCGATTCTCGACGCTGTTCTCGACGACGCGAACTCACTGAAGAAGAAGCTCAGCGCGACGGACCGGCAGAAGCTCGACGAGTACTTCAGCTCGGTCCGTGATGTCGAAGTGAAACTCGACCTCGACCGACAGTGGCAGAAAGTACCGAAGCCGCAGGTCGAGATGGACGAGCCCGAGAACAAAGGGCTGACACGCGACCTGCCGACAATTTACGACCTGATGGCCCTCGCCCTGCAGACGGATTCAACGCGTGTCGCCACGCTGGAAATTGGCGGCAGCTTTGCGGCCTCGGACCTCGGCATCCGCAAGGGCTACCACGGCCTTTCGCATCACGGCCACCTGAAAGAAAACCTCGACCTGTTGACTCAGATCGAGCTGTATCAGGTCGAGCAGTTCGCACGGTTCCTCGACAAGCTGAAGTCAATCCGCGAACCCGACGCTGATGGCAGCCTGCTCGACAGCACAATGGTGCTCTTTGGCAGTGGGATGGGTAACGCGAACTCGCACACCAACAACGACCTGCCGATCGTGCTGGCTGGCGGCGGCTTCCGGCACGGCGAGCATAAACAGTACCCGGAAGAGGCCCGTCAGCGAGTGCCGCTGAGCAACCTGTTCGTCTCGATGCTGCAGCGTTTCGGCGTCGAGACTGACGGCTTCAGCATGAGCACGGGCACGCTGACCGGTCTGGAGCTGGCATAAGATGAGAACTGCTTACGTTAGCTGGTGCCTGACGTTAGTTGTCTGCAGTGTTTCTCTAGTCGCAGAAGATTGCCCCGGGCAGAGCACCGGCACGACGAATGACGCCGCATTCACCAGGACCGTCAAACCGTTCCTCTCCACTTACTGCCTGGGCTGTCATGGACCGAAACAGCAGAAGGGCGACCGACGTTTCGACGAACTCACGGGAACGATCACTGACGACAACTCGCTGGTCGATCTGCAGGACATTGTCGATCAGCTCAACCTGTCCGAGATGCCGCCGCCGAAGTCAAAGCGTCCGTCTGCGGCCGAGGTCAAACGCGTCGTCGACTGGCTGACGGAAACAATCCGTCGATATCAGGACACACGGAAGGGCACCGGCTCTCGCCCCGTGCTGCGGCGGTTGAACGCGCGCGAGTATCAGAATTCGATTCGCGACCTGCTGCAGCTCGACATGACGATGTTCAATCCGGCCGAGTCGTTTCCGCGCGATCAGACGACGGAGAATCTCGACAACGTCGGCGAGACACTGGTCACGTCCGGCTACCTGCTCGCGCAGTATCTCGACGCGGCGGACCGGATTGTCGAGAAGGTGCTCAACCCGCAACGGCAGCCCGAAGTTCAAACCTGGCATTTCAATGACGGCTTCCGCCAGCAGCCAGAGATCGATCAGGTCTTCCGCCGCGTCAACAATTTCGCCTGGATGACGCTGTTCGACGTCGTCGGTGCCGACAAACACGAAGGTGCCTACGGTCCGATTCACGCCTTCGCGGACGGCGTCCCGTTTGACGGGACGTATGAGATCCGTCTCAAGGCGAAGGCCGTCAATCGAATCAACCCGTACGACCCAGCGTTCCTCGGTACCGATCCCTCCGAGCCGCTGCGACTGGGCATTGTCCCCGGCAACCGCCGCGTCGGAGCGCTGCACAAGCCACAGCCCGTTGAGCCGCTGCTGGCGGAACTGGACCTCGCCGACGAGTTGAACTGGTACACCGTGCGAGTTCATCTCGACGCGGGATACACACCGCGGTTCACGTTCCGCAACGGCCTGATGGATGTCCGCAATCTGTGGGCGACCCTGCTGAAAAAGTACCCGCAGGACTTTCCAAAGAAGTCACGCGGCATCGTCGAGAACCGGTACAACGCGATCAACTTTGGCAAGCTGCCGCAGATTCAGATTCACGAGATCGAGATCACCGGCCCGTACTTCGACGAGTGGCCGACCGCGAGTCAGCGGAAGCTGCTTGGAGACGACTGCGAAACAATTCTCACTTCCGGCGAGATGAGCCGGGAACAGATGCGACAGCAACTGTCAACGTTCGCCTTGCGCGCCTATCGGCGTCCGGTTGCCTCCGCTGAACTCGACCGACTGCTGCAGATTACCGACGTGCGGAAACAGGCCGGCAGGTCATCGCTGGAAGCTTTCGGTGACGCGATCAAAGCCGTGCTCTGCTCGCCCGCATTTCTGTACCTGCAGCAGCCGGATCAGCAGTCAGATGAGACGTCGTCGGCTGAGTACGCACTCGCGACGCGGCTGTCTTACTTCCTCTGGTCGTCGACGCCCGATGCCGAGTTGCTCGATCTGGTGGCCCGTGGCGAGTTGAGCAAGCCAGAAGTGATCGCGGCACAGGTTGATCGACTGCTCAACGACTCGCGTTCCGACGCCTTTGTCGACGGTTTCCTCGGAAGCTGGCTCGGCCTGCGCGAACTCGGTTCGATGCCGCCCGACCGGACGGCGTTCCGCAGCTTCTACCACTACGATCTTGATTCCGCGATGCGGCGAGAAACGCATCTCTTCACGCGGCACCTGCTCGACGAAAATCTGAGCATCGACAACTTCCTCGACTCGGACTTCACCTTCGTCAACAAACCGCTCGCCCGCCATTACGGCATTGAGCCGCCTTCGGGCAACGGTTTCGAGCGAGTTTCGTTGACCGATCGTCGCCGCGGCGGGCTGCTCGGCCAGGCGAGCGTGCTGACGGTCACGGCCAACGGCATCGATACCTCGCCGGTTGTTCGCGGCGTCTGGCTGCTCGAAAACGTACTCGGCACACCGCCTCCGGCACCGCCGCCCGATGTCGAACCGCTCGATCCCGACATTCGCGGCGCGACGACAATCCGCGAACGTCTGCAGAAGCACCGCAGCTCGCCCGCCTGTTACGACTGCCATCGACGAATTGACCCGATGGGCTGGGCACTCGAGAACTTCGACCCGGTCGGCCAGTGGCGGAACTCGTACGGCAAGGTGCCGATCGACCCGTCCGGCGAACTCCCCAACGGCGAAACCTACCGGAACATCCAGGACTTCAAGCGGCTGCTGCTGGAACGCAAAAATCTCTTCGCGACAGCGCTGACCCGCAAGCTGCTTGAGTACGCGACGGGGCGTCATATGACCGTCTCTGATCGGCCCGAGGTGGAGGCCATCGTCAGCGGCCCAGGTCGTGACGAAGTCGGCTTCCGCGACCTGATCCACGCCGTCGTGCAGAGCAACGCGTTCCGAGTGGAGTAATCAGCGCAAAAGAACAGCCAGCCTCGAACAGGACTGGCTGTTGGTGACGCAACAGAACGTGAACCGGTTGCTGCCTACTTCTTTGCTTTCAGATCACCGACCAGTTTGATGATCGCTTTGCTGTCTTCGGCCGCTTTGACCTCGGTGTTCTTCGACGCGATCTTACCGTGCTGATCAATGACGAAGGTCCAGCGTTTGGTGGTGACGCCGCGGGTCATTGTGACGTCCTTGCCGTCGACCGTGCGCTGGATCGAGCCTCCAGGACCGGTCGGCACACCGAACGCCTTCGCAACGCTGCCCTTTTCATCGGCCAGCAGCGTGAAGTTCAGATCGTACTCTTTCTTGAAGATCACGTGATTCTCGACCGAATCACCACTGACGCCGACGATCTCGACGCCTTCGTCCTTCAGCTTCGTCATATCGTCGCGGAAGCCGCAGGCCTGTTTGGTGCAGCCGCCAGTCATATCAGCGGGGTAGAAGTAGACGACGACAATCTTCTTCCCAACGTGGTCGGCTGAGTTCCAGGGCTTACCATCATCGCCCACGGACTTAAAGACGGGCGCCTTGTCGCCGACTTTCAGATCGACCGGCTTCGCTTCATCAGACTTTTTATCGTCAGCGGACGCCGGGACGGACAGGACCAGAGCGAACAGCAGAAACAGAGAAACGCCGAGTGATTTCATTGTCAGGCTCCAACACGTGAGAGCTTCGGGAGGGCAGGGCACGACGCCGCACCGCATGGGATCATGGTAGCTGGCTGGCGATCAGGGAAAAACGAAGTCGCAGAGAGACTGCGGAGAATGAGATTTCGCGGTCGCTGCCTTCTGAATTTCCTGGTGGATAGACTGACGGCCCCTGCCGTACCGGCGTCAGCGCGTCGTGCCACCGCATCGAACGTTCCGTCCCTGTCGTCCTGCCTGTGAGTTTTCCGCAATGCCGTTTCCGAATGCTGCAGCAGCTTCACGGCGAGCATCTTCAATCGCCCCTCTGCTGCAGGCTGCTCGCCGAGTCGAATCATTCCGTGGTTGCGACCCGGTCCGCTTTACCCGGTTGCTTGTGCTGAGCTGTCTGCTGCTGATCCTTTGTGGTTGTGGCGCTGGCGGGCCAGCGCAGTCCGATCAGAAGAAGCCGGCTGCTGAACCCGCAGAACTACCAACGCTTGACGCAGAAACTCTGGTTGTCACCGAGCAGCCCTGGTCGAAAGTCGTGCGTACTCAGGGCAGTCTGGTCGCCGACGAAGTCAGTGTGGTCGGGGCTCGCGTTGCCGGACGCGTCGCGCAGTCGCCGGTCGATCTCGGTGACCAGGTGCGGGCAGGCGATCTGCTGGTCAGCCTCGATCGGGAGGAGTTCCAGCTCGACGTGGTTCAGGCGGAGGCGCAGCTCTCGCAGTCGCGTGCGGCCGTGGGGCTCAAGCCGGAAGACTCTGTCGCGCAGCTCAATCGTGAAAACTCGCCGCCGGTTCGACAGGAGAAAGCGTTGTGGGACGAAGCCCGCGCAAATCTCACTCGCGCGCAGGAACTGATTGCCCGCGATGCGCTCACCGAAACGGACCGCGAGCAACTGGTGGCTGCTGAGCGTGTCGGCGAAGCGCGGTATGCGTCGGCACTCAACAGCGTCAGCGAGAAAATCGCGCTGATTCACGTGCGGGAAAGCGAGCTGGCGATCGCTCAGCAGCGACTGCGCGATGCAGAAATTCACGCGCCGTTTGCCGGACTCATCGAACAGCGGCATGTCGCACCGGGCGCGTACGTCAAAGTCGGCGATCCGCTTGTCACACTGGTGCGGACGCATCCATTGCGGTTTCGCGGCACGATGCCCGAGCGGCACGCGGCGGAACTCGCCTTGAACCAGGAAGTGCGGCTGCATCTGGAACCCGGCGACGAGCCGCTGACCGTTCACGTCACGCGGATCAGCCCGACGCTCGATCTGCTGAGCCGCTCGCTGTTGTTCGAGGCAGAAGTCGACAACGCGGACGGGCATCTGCAGACCGGGCTGTTTGCGGAAGCGGAAGTCGTGCTTAGCGAAGAGACTGTTGCGATCGCCGTTCCAGCCGCGTCAGTGGTCGAGTTTGCGGGTGCGGAAAAGGTCTGGCGTATCCAGGACGGTGTCGCCCGCGAACGGATTGTTCTAACCGGTGCGCGTCGCGGCGAGCAGATCGAGATTCTCGATGGCCTGGCCCCCGGTGACGAAATTCTGCGCGACGGAAGTGTCGGAAAAGTTGCGCGAGTCGAAAGGCGTTAACGGGTTCGCGACGCTGTCGCCGATCGAGTCACATAACGGAGCCTGCCTGTGTACTGGCTTGCTGAAATCTGTGTCCGGCGTCCGGTCTTCGCCATGATGATCGTGCTGGCGCTCGTTGTGGCGGGAGTCGCGGCGTTTCCGCAACTGGGCGTCGACCGGTTTCCCAATATGGACCTGCCGACGATTTACGTGCGCACATCGTACCCTGGGGCGGCGTCGCAGGAGGTCGAGTCCGAAGTCACTCAGATTATCGAAGATGCTGTGGCGACGGTTGCCGGCATCGACGAACTGCGGTCGATTTCCAACGACGGTCAGGCATTCGTCATTGTCACGTTCTCGCTCGATCGCAATCTCGATGCCGCCGTGCAGGACGTTCGCGACGCCGTTGCCAGTGTGCTGAACCGGCTACCGCCAGGCATTGACCCACCGGTCGTTCAGAAACGTGATACCGACTCGTCGCCGATTATCACGCTGGCCGTTTCCGGGCCGCGGTCGGAGCGTGAGCTGTTTCTGCTGGCCGACCGCTTTGTGAAGAACATCATCGAATCCGCTCATGGAGTCGGTGAGGTGACGATTGCCGGGGCGGCGGACCGCGCGGTGCAGGTCAACATCGACGCGCGGCGGCTTGCGGCCCATCAGATTTCGATCCTGCAGGTCCGCGAAGCGCTGCAGCGTCAGAACGCCGAAATTCCCGGCGGGCGCATGGATGAGGGACTGCGCGAACGAACCCTGCGAACGCTCGGCCGCGTCGAGCACTCGCGGGATTTTCCGGACCTCGTGGTCGGCACCGTTCACGGTACGGCGGTCCGGCTGAGCGATCTCGGAGATGTCCGCGACGGCACCAAGGAAGTCCGCACTCTGGCACGGCTTAACGGGAGTCCCGCCGTTGTACTACAGGTGCAGCGGCAGTCCGGCGAGAACACCGTCCGAGTCATTCAGGCGATCAAAGACCGGCTGCCACGCTGTCGCGAGACACTGCCGAGCGACGTCACTGTGACCGTACTGCAGGACCAGTCGCGGTACATTCTGTCGGCCCTGCACGAGATCGAGGGGCACCTCATTTCCGGCAGCATTCTTGCCTGCCTGACCGTGCTGGCGTTTATGCGTTCGTGGCGTTCGACGCTGATCGCCGCGGTTGCAATTCCCGCGTCGATTGTTGCGACGTTCGCCTTCATGCGGATGTTCGGCTTCACACTGAACAATGTGACGATGCTGGCTCTCGTGCTGATGGTTGGCGTCGTGATCGATGATGCGATTGTCGTGCTTGAAAACGTGTTTCACTGCTTCGAGGAAAAAGGTCTCAGTCCGTTTGAGGCGGCGATCATCGGGACGCGTGAGATCGGACTCGCCGTGCTCGCGACGACGCTCTCGCTGGTCATTGTGTTTCTGCCGGTGTCGTTTCTGTCGAGCGTCACCGGGCGGATGCTGTTCGAATTCGGCGTGACGGCGACCGTCGCGATTCTCGTCTCAATGCTCGTCAGTTTTACCTTGACGCCGATGATGTGCAGCCGGCTGCTCTCGTCGAGCACTCCGAACCCGAACGATCCGTCGTCGCGGCGCGGGCTGTATCATTTGCTGGAAGTCGAGTATCTGTGGCTGCTGAAACTCGCGATGCGGTTTCGCTGGGTGGTCCTGCTGCTCTCGATCGCCGTCATCGCGTCGAACGTGCCGCTGTACGAACTCGTCAAACAGGATTACATCCCGACGAACGTTGACGAGTCAGAGTTTGAGATTCGCCTGCAGGCGCGCGAAGGCACAAGCCTGACCTCAATGGACGAGATCCTGAAGCAGGTCGAAGCCGAACTGCAGGAGACTCCCGGCGTCGAACTTGTTCTGGCGACAGTCGGAACGCGTGGCTTTGGCGGCGTGAACCGTGCCGAGCTGTATGTCCGGCTGCAGGACATTACGACGCGGTCGTTTTCGCTGGAACGCTGGTGGCACGGCTTGTTGAGTGGCGATCCCGGAGAAGCCTGGCGCGGCAACTTCACTCAGTCCGATGTGATGGGCAAAGTCCGCGCGAAGCTGAAGTCGATTAAAGACGTCCGTCCGTCAGTGCGCAATCTGACGTCGTTGCGGCAGGGGGCTCCGGTTGATATCGACTTCTCGGTAACCGGCCCGGACATCCCGCGTCTGGGTGCATTCTGTGAAAAGCTGAGACTCAAAGCCGCCGAGATTCCCGGAATCGTCGATGTTGATATCACTCTGCGGCTCGACAAGCCCGAACTGCTGGCAAAGATCGATCGTGCGCGAGCGGCGGAACTGGGTGTCGAAGTGCGCGAGATCGCGGACACGTTGCGTGTCGCGGTCGGCGGTGATGATCGCGTCTCGCGCTACCGCGACGTGACCGTTGACGACGCGTATGACGTCGAATTGCGTCTGACCGGAATCGACCGCCGCGATGTCGAATCGATTTCGCAGCTTTACATCCGAGCGAATCCGAGTCCCGGTCCGGCATTGCGCACGGTCTCGCTGAACGGTTCCGGATCGTCGATGCCAGACAGCGGCAGCTCGAACGGCGCCGGCAGTCCGAATGGCCCCAGTGGCCCGGTGCTGACGCGGATCGACAACGTCGTTGACTTCGAGTTCGGAGAAGCCGCCGCACGAATCGACCGACTCGACCGGCAGCGCATGGTCGCGGTGCGGGCGAACGTCGCGTCGGGTTACGCGCTGGCCGACCGGATCGACGCGCTGCAGAAGGCCGCCGAAGAACTTGGCATCCCGCCGGGCTTCGAGACGCGCGTGCTGGGCCGCGGCCGCGAACTCGAACGCACGCTGCAGGATTTCGGCTGGACCTTCGTGCTGAGCTTCGTCTTCATGTACATCGTGCTGGCGGCTCAGTACGAGCATCTGGTTCACCCGCTGACAATTCTGCTGTCACTGCCGCTGGCGGTGCCGTTCGGACTGGTCAGCCTGTACTGGGGCGGCGAGACGCTGAACCTGTACTCGGCACTGGGAATTCTGGTGCTCTTCGGGGTCGTCAAGAAGGCGGCGATCCTGCAGGTTGATCACACCAACTTTCTGCGTTCGGCGGGGCTCGATCGACTTGAGGCGATCCTGCAGGCGAACCGCGACCGGCTGCGTCCGATTCTGATGACGACGATTTCGTTCGTCATGGGCCTGTTGCCACTGCTGATAGCGACCGGTCCTGGAGCGGAAGAACGCCGCTCAATCGCCGTCGTCGCCGTCGGTGGCCAGACACTCTCACTGCTGCTGACACTGCTCGCCGTACCGGTGATTTACTCGTATCTGGACGATGTCGCGATCGGATTTCGCTGGCTGGCGAGTCGCATCGGAGCACTCAACAAGCAGCCTACTGGACAAACCATTGAACGTGCAGGATAGGCGGCTCGCGGGGCAACCGGCTTTGCCGGGAAGATTTTCGCCGAAAAGTCGATTTGGGCGGGCTGTGACCTCCATTGCCGGCCAACGAAGCGGAACAATCGGTCATAGAGCCCCCAGCTCGTTGATTCTGTTCCGCCGGGGTGGCAAACTCTGAGAGGCGTGGTGAAGTCGCCAGCCTGCGGTCTCCGATAGATCGACCGCAACGCGAGCTGGCTTCTCGGGCTCGATAGTCTGCTTCTTGAAATCCTCACTGAATTCTGGTGCTCCCGTGATTCAGAAACTGATCGCCGATCGGCTGAGTTATCGCGGTTACCGCCGCAAACCGTGGAAGAAGTATCAGGAGTCTGTCGAGGCCCATTACTCGGGCATCGCCGGAAAGTTCCTGCGGTCGTGCAGCATGGTCAGTCTGCATGAACCGCTGGCGTCTGTGTTTTTCAAACGAGGCGGTTTCCCGCTCGACGACTGCAGCCGCATCCTCGACGTCGGTTCCGGAGCCGGGCAACTGCTGACGCACCTCGTGAAGCACGCATCGTCTGACTGTGAAATCGTCGCGACGGACCTGTCGACCCGGATGCTCGAACGCACTCGGAAACGCATCGACGATCCGCGTATCACGTTTGTCACCGCTGACCTGCTGAAGTTGCCGTTCGAGGACGGAACGTTCGACTGCGCCACCTGTGGCTGGGTGCTCGAATACCTTCCCGATCCGGAACCAGGACTGCGCGAACTGTCGCGCGTCGTGCGTCCCGGCGGCCGGATTCTGCTGCAATGCACCGAAAACACGGTCTTCGGGGCGATGTCCAGCCGGCTGTGGAAGTGCCGCACGTTTCAGCGCGAGGAGCTGGAAACCGAATGCCGCCGTGCCGGCCTTAGCTGGGAACGCGAACTCTGGTTTACCAGAATGCACCGAGTGCTGCGGCTCGGCGGCATCATCGTTGAAGTGCGCACAGCGTCGTAATTTGCCCATGAGTTTGCTGGTATTAACGATTGGCTCGACATGTCCTCAGCGACCAACCTGACCGCCGCGTCCGCGGTCGAATGTGAGACAATCGCCGACGCGCAGACGATGCGTGGACTGCACTTCATCGATCTGCATACGCACTCGCGCTATTCCGACGGACTGGCCTCGCTGGAGCAGATTGAGGATCACTGCCTGCGCCTGGAAATGGCCGTTGCGCTGACAGATCACAACGAGATCCGCGGCTCCGTCGAACTCAGAAACCGCGGGCGAATCCCGTGCCTGGCGGGCATAGAAGTTGGCTCATACGAAGGTCTGGAATTCCTCGTCTATTTCCAGGACCCGGCGTGTCTCGAAGACTACTACCGCCGTGCGGTCGAGCCTGGACTGCTGACGCGGTTCATGGTCCGCTCGCGCATCGGCTCGGTGAAGAGTCTTGATATCGCCCGCGAAATGGGGGCATTCGTCTCGCTCGCACATCCATTCGCGTTCGGGCGCAAGTCGCTGGAGTTTCAGAAGAAGAGCCCGAAGACCGCCGCCTCGTTCGTTGATGATGTTCTGTCACGCGTCGACGCCATTGAGTATTTCAACGGTGGCGTTCCAGCCGGAGTGAACCGCAAAGCGGCGACGCTGATCGATCAGCTCGGCAAGCCGATTACGGTCGGCAGCGATTCTCACCGGCTGAAGACGTTCGGCTCGTGCGGCCTGTTCTTTGAGCACGAGCATGATCTCGAAGAGTCGCTTCGCAACCCGTGTATGTTTTCCGTGCTGACGAATGGGACGGTGACCAGCTCGTCGACCTCGCAGGGCAGCATCGCGCTCCTGCTGCCGGTGATCATGCTCAAGCATACGCTGTTCTTTGTGAAAGCCGGGAATCATCCACGGCATCGCGCTCGATGACCGACTTCAATTATTTTGCCGAGCAGGAGCAGGCTGGGCAGAAGAAATTTCAGCAGTTCCGCGACGGGCTGTTCCAGCCGGTAATCCGTCTGCTGATTGTGTGTCGCATTTCGGCGAACGTCGTCAGTGCTGCCAGCGTTCTGATGCTCGTCCCCGCCGGCTGGCTCCTGCTGCGATCGCTGCCCGACAGCCCGCCCGCCGATGATGCGCTGATCGCCGCGATCCTGATCTGGCTGCACGTCGGACTTGACGCGTTCGATGGTCCGCTCGCCCGACGCACCGGGACCGCCGGCTCCGCCGGCGCCTTCACTGATATGTGTGTTGATCATTCGGGGATGCTCATCACGAGCTGTCTGCTGGCCGGATCCGGACTGATCGACGGCACGCTCGCCGCGGTTTACGTCTCGTCGTACACGGTCGCCGTCGTTTTCACCGTCTGGCTGAACATGCTCAACCGGCCGTTTCCGTTCGTCATCCGCACGAAGTACCTGCTCTATCTGCTGCTGACGCTGTTCGGAGCGTCCGGCCAGAACTGGCTGTCCTCGGCCGTGACGGCATTCTGCGCCGTCCATCTGACCTTCGCGGTCTGGGGCTTCTTCCGTGTGCGCAGTGTCCTTGCCGGACGGGACTGACTGGTTCGGCGACCGACTTGAGCCGATTCCGCCTTTCGGCCGCAAAGTCACCAGAATCCGCAAAACCGGCATTCTCGGCAAAGTTTCCCCACAGAATTCGTCGATCTGTCAAGAGCTGACGCAGCGTGCGGTTCAGCAGCCTTCCGCGCTGATCGATCGATTTTCAGGGGACGATGCAGAGACCAACGATTTGCCACGGTCGCAGTCTTGCGCTTGTTGCGCTCGCGGGGTGTCTCGGAGCGGTCGGTTGTTCACGCGCCTACTACCGGCAGCAGGCCGATGACGAGGTCAGTGCGGCCGTCGCAGAAAAAGGCGGGTATTTCGACAACGTCAGTATCACGCCTCAGCCTGATTCCCGACTGGCGGACGTTTACGATCCCGACCGCCCACCGATCCCGCCCGATGATCCAAACTCGCACCAGTTGATGCACTACGTGGCGGGCAAGGACGGCTTCGATGGCTGGCATGCGAGCGGCGATGCTCCGACGGTCGATGCCGGGACCTGGCTCGATTCCCTCCCGCGTGACGAAAACGGGGTCGTCGTGCTCTCGCTGGAAGACGCTGTCCGAGTCGCCCGGACGAACTCACGCGACTTCCAGTTCAATCTGGAGAACCTGTACCTGTCGGCGCTCGACGTTACGTTCCGGCGGTTCCGTTTCAGTAATCAGTACACACTGGGGAACACGTCCAGCGTCGTTCTGAATGGACCGGACCGTAACTCGGGGAAAGAAACGCTGACGTCTGTGACTGGCGGCACGGTCAAGCGAGTCACCGCGACTGGCGGCGAACTGTTCTTCGGACTGGCGAACTCGATCATGTGGGAGTTCTCCGGCAACCAGGCGACCATCGTGCCGTCGACTTTCAACTTCTCGGTGATTCAGCCGCTGCTGCGCTTTGGTGGCCGCGCCTTCATTCTTGAAGACCTCACGCAGTCAGAACGACGGCTGCTGGCCAACGTGCGGCAGATGGAGCAGTTCCGTCGCGGCTTCTATGTCAACATCGTGTCGGGGAAGACGACCGGTTCCGGCCCGGCACCTGGAGGCAACGTCGGTCAGAACGGACTGGGCCTGATCGCCGGAACGCCCACCAGTTCTTCCCGAGCCGGTGGTTTCCTGGGGCTGCTGCAGAACCAGCAGCAGATTCGCAATCAGGTCTCGAATATCGCCGCCCTGCGCGACAGCCTGTCGCTGCTGGAATGGCTGTTCGAGGCCGGACGCATTCGGCCACGGCTGCTGGTCGATCAGGCGCGTCAGGCTCTGCTGAACGCGCAAACGACTCTGCTGGTCCAGCGCGCCGCGTACGACACGAACGTCGACAGTTTCAAGATTGATCTGGGCCTGCCGCCAGAACTGCCGCTGCGCATCGACGACCCGTTTCTGCAGCGTTTCAATCTGATCGATCCGGAGCTGTCCGCATTGCAGACCGATCTCGATCCGTTGCTGTACGAAGTGCGACAGCGGCGACGAGAGCCGACCAGCGAGGGATTTGACGAGACGTCCGAAAAACTCTTCGCACTCGAAGAACGCATCACGGCGCGAGTCGAGTCAGCTCTGTCCGATTTAAAAGCGATCGAGCCAACACTTGCGGATCGCGCGGCGCAGCTGAAGAAGGTGAAGGAACAGGTCGAGCAGACCGGAGCCGACGTCGATCCCCGCGTTTACGATGAGCAACTGCTCCGCCAGCGTGTGGAGTATCTTGAACGCCGAGTCCCGGAACTGGCCGCTGAATTTGCTAAGAATCGGCAGGAACTACGGGACCTGCGAGCTGCCGCCGAAGACCTCGACCCGCAGAACTGCTTTGACAGACTCAACAGTAATGGATCGACGTTGTCCGACCTGCTGCTCGAACTGTCGCTGCTGCAGGCGGAAACCCGGCTGCAGGGCGTTGTACTCACGCCGCTGGAACTGTCAGCGGAAGACGGGATTGAGATCGCGCGGACCAGCCGGCTCGACTGGATGAACGCGCGAGCGAATCTTGTGGACGCCTGGCGAAAGATTGAAGTCAACGCCAACCCTCTGCAGAGCGGCCTCGACCTTGTCGTGAAAGGCGATCTCAAAACGCGCGACAGCAATCCCGTCGCGTTTGATACGGACCACAGCCAGGTGCAGTTTGGCCTGGCCTTTGACACACCGGTCACGCGGTTGTCTGAGCGAAACGTTTACCGCCAGACACTGATCAATTATCAGCGGGCTCGCCGCGATTTCATGCTGTTTGAAGACAGCGCGAAGCAGAGCATTCGCAACACAGTGCGGTTTATCGAGCTGAGCCGGATCAACTTTGAGGTTCGCCGCGCCGCGGTTCAAGTCGCCATCGCTCAGGTTGATCTCGCGCGACTGAATCTGCAGAAACCGCTGCAGCCCGGCCAGGCGAATACTCAGACGTCACCGACCGCGACCCGCGACCTCGTCTCGGCTCTGACTGACCTGCTCAATGCGCAGAACGACTTCCTCAACGTCTGGGTGAATTACGAAGTGCTCCGGATGGTGCTCGACTTCGAACTTGGCACGATGGAACTCGACGAAAACGGTCTGTGGCGTGATCCCGGACCGGTATTTACACCGAACTGAAATACCGCCCGTTCCGCGTCCGCGCATCGGTTGTTCGAGGTGGGAAACGCGGTTTCGCTACGGCTTGACGACCTGGCTGAAACGGCGATCCGGTTTGCTGCTGGTTGGAGGCAGCCGGTCGGCTCCGTCGAGGATATGAACCGAGCGGAGGTCGGCAGCCCGGCGGGTTTCCGAACGCTGCCGGTTAAAGCCACGCGGTCGCGAATCGGCATCCGGTCCGACTGAGGCGTCAGGAAACGGATCGTGATATTCGGCAGCGCGGCGTTCGAGTTCCGGGTGTCGCGGCCAGAGTTCTGGCAGCCTCATGCGTCGCGGGTCGTACGCACAGCCCGTCAGGTTCACAAGCAGCAGGATTAACAGTGTCGATCGGCCAGCCGTCTGCAGGACGCGATCAAGCTGGCACAGACGAGACAGCGACAGTCTGCGATCTGGACGCGGGCGGCGAATCGGGCGCGGGCAGCAGTTTGAACATCGCGCAGCCAGATGCGCAGATCGCGAGGCATCGCGAGCGTTGTCGGGCTGCGGAGTCCGTTCCGGCATGAGCGTCCATTCGTGGCGGCGGCGGAGTCGCGGGGTACTGCCTGGAGTGAGC
The DNA here is from genome assembly GCA_016124895.1 of bacterium. Classification (GTDB taxonomy): domain Bacteria; phylum Planctomycetota; class Planctomycetia; order Planctomycetales; family Planctomycetaceae; genus JAPOLP01. The sequence goes on along the minus strand of WGMU01000162.1, from coordinate 8,858 downwards.
CGCAGAGTATATTTCTGTGAGGAAAGTGCCGACAGACCGGTTTCCTGACGCGCTTTCCGGAGAGTCAGAGATTTGCAACGGGAGGGACAAACGATGCCTGAACTTCAATCGTTGATTCCTCTGCCGGACCGGCCACGCGACGGACATAAGGGCACGTTCGGCCGAGTGCTTATTGTTGCAGGCAGTCGCGGGATGAGCGGGGCAGCGAGCCTTGCCGGGCTCGGAGCACTCCGCGGCGGCGCCGGGCTCGTCTATGTGGCCTGTCCGCAGGAAATCCAGCCAGTAGTGGCCGGTTACGAACCGAGCTATTTGACGATTGGGCTGCCGTGCGACGCAGCCGGACGGATTGACGGCGCAGCGTGCAACAGTCTGAAGGGAGCGATCGAGGCCAAAGACGCGGTCGCTGTCGGGCCGGGCCTGGGAGACTGTGACGCGACGCAGCGGCTTGTCCGGCATCTGTTTGCCGAATTCGACGGCCCGCTGGTTGTCGATGCAGACGGGCTGAACGTGCTCGCTGGCGATTTTCAGTCGCGAGCGGTTCACGACGGCGTGATCCGTGGCCCGCGGATCCTGACGCCTCACCCAGGTGAGTTTTCCAGGCTCAGCGGTATTCCGATCGGCGATATCAATCGACAGCGGGAGCGGGTCGCGCGAGAGTTCGCTGAACGGCACCGTGTTGTCGTTGTTCTGAAGGGCCCTGGCACAATCGTGACCGACGGCTCGCGCGCGATCGTCAACCCGACGGGCAACAGTGGCATGGCGACCGGCGGTTCGGGAGACGTTCTGACCGGCCTGATTGCCGCGCTGGCCGCGCAGGGACTGGAGCCGTTCGACGCTGCCCGACTCGGCGTCTATCTGCATGGCCTGGCTGGCGACCTGGCCGCCGACGACCTGTCTGAACAAGGCCTGATCGCCTCGGACCTGCCGAAGTATCTGCCGCAGGCATGGCTCAAAATCCGTAAACCGCAAGAGGCCGATTAATGACAGACGAGCATCACCAGATCTCCGGCAGGACGGTGGCGATCGCCATCGGCACGACGATGTTCGTCGGGCTTGTCGTGCTTGCCATCAACTTCGATCCGTCATCCGATGCGTCAATGGAAGAGGTGCCACAGGTCGACGCCTTACCGTCCGGAACTGCGTCTGGCCTGCAACTGCTTGAGGCGGGTTACCTGACTGTTGGGGACAAAGCTCCGCCGCTGCGAGCAGCTCGCTGGACTACGGAAACACCAGCAGCGGCTCAATCCTACGATGGGCGTCTGACGGTCGTTGACCTCTGGGCTGACTGGTGCCCGTATGCCCGGCAGCTTTCACCGGGACTGATTCAGATGCGCGACGAGTTTCGCGACGCGCCCGTCGAATTCGTATCGCTGACAGTCGGGTCCGGTCCTCCGACCGGCCAGGCAGAACGTGGCTGGCTCAATGGATACGATCCCGGCGAATCGCTTCTCCCGTTCCGTTGCCTGTTCAGAGATGTGACGTACGGTCTCACCGTGCATCCAACGCTTTACCTGATCGGTCCTGACGGGCGGATTCTCTGGTGCGACGAAGGTCTGAGAGAACATCACGCTGAGGATCATGAGGTCGAACTGGCAGTGCATTCGGCTCTGACAAAGGCTCTGGCGGCAGTGAATTCTCCAACCGCTTCTGATATCCCACCCGGAAGTTCGAATGATTCAGACCGCCGGAATCAGAAGCCGACAGGGCTAGCGCGTCAGGGAAACCACGCAGAGTCCGGCGCCGAATGACTATTTCCGCAACGCCTTCCGGGATTTTCAGGACAGTCGATGTTGAAGTTTCTTGCCGGTGCGTTTGCGATCGCGGGGCTGATTGTTGCGGCCGGGCCGATCGTGATTCATCTGCTCAACCGACGGCGGTTTCGCGTTGTCGAGTGGGGCGCGATGGATTTTCTCCGTAAAGCGATGCAGCGCAGCCGGCGTGCAGTGCAGCTTCGCGATCTGCTGCTGCTGGTACTGCGCTGTCTGACGGTCGCTCTGTTCGGCGCCGCTCTGGCACGCCCGTTCGTCTCCGGTGTGTCGTCGACGACGCTGCTGGTTGGCGCGGGCACAATCGCGGCAGTCTTCCTGGCCGTCGGGCTGGCGGCGACGGGAATCCTGACGTCGCAGTCGTCCGTGCGGCGGGCGGCGTTTCCCGGAGCGTTGCTCTGCGCGGCGGCCGTTCTTGCCGGGCTGTATTCGATGCTTGGCCCGGATGCGACGGCCGGAGCCTCGGCACTGCGCAGTCGCGAGCCGCTGCACGCGATCGTGCTGATCGACAACTCGATGAGCATGGCGTACGAGTCTCTGGAAGGCACGCTGCTGGATCGAGCGAAAACGCGCGTTGCCGAGTTCCTCGATTCGCTGCCGTCCGGGAGTCAGATTCATATCATTCCGCTGTGCGATTCCGGCTCGGACGCGAACATCGCCGCGTCAGCCTTTCGCAGCAAATCCGACGCGCGCGAAGCGCTCGATCGAGTCACTCCGGTTGATCGAGTCGCCGTCGGTACTCAGGCCTTCGATGCGGCCCGCGATGCGGCGCGGCAGGTGCCCGAACTGCCTGCAAAGCGAGTCGTCCTGGTTGGTGATCAGCAGGCTGATTTCTGGGCCGGAGTTTCGACCGAGCAGCTTGCCGCATTGCCCGATCTGCAGGTGATGAGGATTGCCGCCGACGCTGCTGAAAATGTCGCGATTACAGGTTTCGAGCTGCAGGACGGCGTGGCCGATGCCGAAACTCCGGCCGTCTTTCTGGTCACCGTGCAACTGACGGGAGATCAGTCTCTGAGCAACGTGCAGATCGCTCTGACTGTCGACGGGACGGAGGTCGCGAGCCGACTGATTGATCTGGAACCCGGTCAGTTGCGGCAGATTGAATTCCGGCAACGACTTGACAGCGTGACCGATACAGGAGCGCTCGGAGAAGGCGTTTCGACGGCAACGATGATTCGTGCGACGGTGACGGCGTCCGTTGAAGGCGGCGTCGGCGATCGGCTGCCGCGTGACAATTCGCGTTACCTGGTGGTGCCGGTCGTTGCCGGGCTGCCTGTCGTTTTTGTCGATCAGGCGGCCGGGACAGAGGACCTCGATCGTGGAGTTGTCGGTGAGACGTATCGGCTGCGGCGACTGCTCGCGCCACGAGTTTCGACAGACGAAGAAGAGAACCGCCAACTGATTCGCATCCGGCATGTGTCTATCGACCGGCTGACGGCAGAAACGCTCAGCGATGCCCGGCTCGTTGTCGTTGCCGGAGTTGAATCACCCGCCGACTCGGTCCCGCTGCTCCGTCAGTATGTCGAGCAGGGTGGTCCGCTGGTCATCGCCGCAGGCGCGGACTTCGACGCGGAACAGTGGAACGAACTCGGCTGGCTGGACGGTGCGGGTATTCTGCCGGTACCACTGACCGGCGAATCGTTCGGACAGCTTCCGGAAGTCGCCGTTGGTACGCTCGAACCGTTCTTTCTCGACACGCAGTCACTGCAGGACGACGTGTTCCGCATTGAGGGCGAGTCGGATGAATCACTCGATGACCTGTACCGACTGCCGTTGTTCTTCAAGGCTGTCGCGGTCGACGCGGGAACCGAGCAGCTCAATGCACTGACTGCCAGCGAGACGGTCAGGATCAGTGAACAACGTCAGAGAGCGACCTCGCTGGCGAATGTGACAATCAGTTCTGCCAACAAGAGAGCCAGCGATTCGTCCGAGCGTTTCGATGAGAGCGACACAGGCAGCGCGACAAGCGGTTCGAGACACTGGCTGAGCTGGATCGCGGACGACCGACTCACGGCGCTGGCGGAACTCTCTGCAGGCGAAATGGCGGAACGCACGCGGCCGCGCGTGCTGGGGCGGTACACGCTGGAAGAACGTCCGTTTCTGGTCGAACGCCGAGTCGGAGCGGGTCGGATTCTCTTCCTGACCAGCGGCCTCTACTCAAGCTGGAACACGCTGACCGCGACGAACACGATCGTCGTCTTTGACCGACTGCTGCGGCGATTGATCGAAGATACGCTGCCTGAGCGAAACTTCGAGACGGGCGACGTTGTCCCGCTGCCCGCTGAGAAGTCGGACCTGATTCGCTGGCAGCTTGATCGTCCGGACGGACGCACCGACCTGCTCGCTATTGAAGCACTCTCGGCCGACCGCTTTGGCGTGCTGATCCGCAACGGCTTGTTCAGCGGCCACTACTCGGTCAATTCCGTCGCGACCAATGCGAACGCTGCTGACCCGACCGCAAGTTCCCGGCCGGAGGCAACACTGCTGAGCTTCAACTGCCGTCCGGACGAGTCGCGTCTGGAATCACTGGATGCGCTGGCGTTTCAATCGCGGTTCGAGACCTCAGCCGCGCGCTGGCTCGAAGCGGACGAATCGTTCAGCGTTGAGGGCGCACGAATCAGCGGTCGCGATTTGTGGAAGTGGCTCGTCGCTGCCGTACTGGTCGCGCTGCTGACCGAAATGACGATCCTCGCGTGGCCACATCGCCGTAGCCTGGTCAGCGAACCAGACGCACAGACCAGCGCGGCGTGAGGCGATTGCCGGTTCAGCCGGTGGTCAGAATCCGGCCGCTCCGGCACCGCTGGACGGGCCGGATGGAACCGGCGGAGCAACGGACTCGGGGACGACCGCCTGAGTGGTGCCGGCGAAAACTTCACGCCGACTGGCATAGCGGACCGGAAAACTCGGCCACACTGTGTTGGGGTGGTCTTCGTTGTTGCGAGGTTCGATGAAGTCCTCGACCGGGCCATCGAAGATCCGCGGAATGCCGCGCGACAGCGAGTTTTCACTGACGAACTGCGTAAAGCCGAGCCATTGCCGGTCTGGGGCAATAATGTTGAACAGGTTCCTGCGTTCGGGTGTGAAGCCCAGAAAGTTGCGTGGCAACGGTGCCGTGTGCAAAGCCGTCAGTAGAAAAGCCATCGTGATGTAGCCGGCCAGCGCGCCGAAGATCCAGCGTCCGACGTCGTCGCCGAGTCCGTCCATCTGGAAGTATCGCGGCGTCATCTTTTCAAACAGAGCCCGCAGACCGAAAACAAAAGCTGCGAACAGGCCGGTAAGAGCAATCACGTCCCAGCGATACGCCCATTCGGCGGAACCAAGAATGCTCTGCCCGATCCCGGCGGCGGGTTCGTACAGGTTCATCGCAAGCAGTCCCGAGAGGATGATGATCAGGCAGTTGAGCGCTGCACCAAAGGCGCCCTCGCCCGCGACACACCAGGTCACGATGGCCCAGACGATGATCAGAATGGCGTCAAACATGACGAGCGGAATCCTGTGTTGTGTTTCGCAGTGGTGTCAGATCAGTCGTGTGTTCGAGATTGATACGGCTTTGAGAAGACGCATCGGCGGCGAATATCAGACGAGCCTGCGACCCGTGACAATCTGCTCGACACGCTCCGCGAAAGCTGTGATGGTCGGTGCCGGTCCCGGCCCCAGCGAAGTGTGAGTGCCGTGGCGGCCCCATTCGCCAATGACCGTTTTGATTTCGTCGATCGAATTTGTGTCAGAGAACTCCAGTGTCAGATATCTCAATGGCTCGGTCTCGAACCGGGCGTCGTCGTTGCTCAAATCGACTTTCAGCACCAGAGCGACAAAGAATGCTTCAGTTTTTCTCGCCGCCGCCGGCATTTCGATCAAAGCACAGGGCCACGATCCAATGGGTACTTTGTGAATGAGAATGTCTTCCGGGTCGAGCGTAACGGGCTCGCCATGTTCTTCGCAGATTTGTTCGACGGTCTCCCACAAGTCGGAAACCCGAGTCAGGGAATTCGACGAGGCCAGTTCGGCCACGCACTGAACCGGGTTCTGAAAGGCATCGTCGCGAAGGACGACGTGGGCGAATGAGTAATGGTCACAGCGAGGAGCGTCCTGCCGATCTCCGCTGTCCAGCCGCGTCCGTCGCGAAAAGAAATCGAGCAAACCCATGTGACCCGCTACTCAAACGCCCTGTGTTACCTGACAACCTGCCGTTACTTGACGACCCGCAGCAGTTCTTCGATCGAGGTCGTTCCTTTCACGACAAGCCGCAGGCCCTCTTCCTGCATATAAAGCATTCCGTTCTTGCGGGCTTCGGACTTGAGCTGTGACAGAGCGGCTTTATCCCGGATCATGTCCCGCATCCGGTCGTTGATTTCCAGAAACTCGAACACTCCGACACGTCCGCGATAACCGAGCCCGCCACAGGCTGGACATTCCTGTTCGGGATTCTTCGGCGGCCGGTAGAATTTCTCGATCCGGTCGGCCGGCAGATTCGCCTGTTTGAGGAACTCCGCTTTCGGCCGGTACGCCTCTTTGCACTTCGGACAGAGTCGCCGCGCCAGTCGCTGAGCAAGGATCGCGGATACCGAACTCGCAAACATGAACGGTTCGATGCCGAGGTCAATCATGCGGTACAGCGCGGTGATGGAATCGTTGGCGTGAACGGTCGAGAACACCATATGTCCGGTATTTGACGCCTGACACGCGATGTTCGCGGTCTCGCCGTCGCGGATTTCGCCGATCATGATCACGTCCGGATCCTGTCGCAGGACACTGCGTAGACCGCTGGCGAATGTCTGCCCGGACTTCTGATTGATCTCGATCTGCGTCACGCGGTCCATGCGGTACTCGACCGGGTCTTCAATCGTGATGATGTTGTGCTGGTACGAGTCGATGGCGTTCAGGCAGGCATACAGCGTTGTCGACTTACCGGCTCCGGTCGGACCACAGACCAGCAGCATTCCATGCGGCTGATGCACGATCTGCGTGAGCTTGTCTTCGAGAGCCTTGCGGAAACCGAGATCCTTGATCGAGGCAACCGAGGCTGACTGATCGAGAATACGGATGCTCATCTTCTCGCCGCCGCGCGTCCCCTGAGTCGCGACACGGAAATCGATCTCGCGACCTTCCGTAATGGCTCGGAAGCTTCCGTCCAGTGAGCGGCGTTTCTCCGTGATATCCATCGCGGAGAGCACTTTGAAGATGTTGATGACCGCGTCGCCGAGCGCCCGATCAAACGGCTCGGCAGGGTACATGACACCGTCGATGCGCATGCGGACGTTCATCGCGTCTTCCGACGGTTCGAGATGAATGTCGGTCGCGCGGCGGATCAGCGCGTCGTAAACGAGTTCCTTAGCCGCCATGTAGCCGCGCGAGTTTTCAACACTTTTCGTCCGGGCCGTGTCGACTTTGCCTGTCGACGTCTTGCCGAGGAACTGAATGTCCGGACCGAGAAAATCAGCCGGACCATCGTTTCCACCGAGTCGGATGCCGAGTCTCGCCAGCGTCCGAAACGTGACTGCCCGGATGTGGTCCGGCGTCAGGACTCGAGCGTTTTCAGGAACGCGATCGTTCCGCTCCTTGATGTACAGTCCCAGTGGCGTGCCGGAGGAAACGGCGACGAGCAGAAACGCAACAAAGAACGAAGGCAGGCACAGGGCAAGCAGTAGACCGCTCGCGCCGCCAGCCATCATCAGCAGGTTCCAGAAGCCATTGCGGACTTTCAATGCATCGCTGTCCTCGTTGACCCAGCTCGATGCCCAGACCCAGAAAGCGATCAGTCCCAGATACAGCAGGACGCGAAAGGTGCTGAAATAAAAACCCGATGTCGGAATGACGCTGGTCGAACCGGTTGGCGACTGATTGCCGCGGAAGAACGGCTGTGGATACGGGGGAAAGGCCTGGCCGCCGGATGATTGCGACGGCACAACAATCTGCTGCGGCGCGGTGGCATCTGGAGCATCCGTCGGCGCCGCTGACTCATCACTGCTCGCAGCGGATCCGTCAGACGCTGTCTCCTGCGCCTGCAGCGTCTGGGGCGTCAGAGCAGCGCCGGTAATCGTTGCCAGTACAGCGATCCCGCAGAACAGCCAGTTCGTCCTCGGACCCGAAATCATGTTGCGTCACTCAGCAGCTTGAGAGCCAGGCGGGTGAAGTCATCCTCGCAAAGGGACACGTCGCCTCGAACTGGTCAGAATCCGAGACAAGCCGTTGTTGCCAATGTAATGACGTCAACCGGCCATTTCTACGCCGGCCATCGTAGCGGCCTGACTGCTCACAGACTGGCCCTCTCGGATCACTCTTCAGCGACCATCTCGACAAAATCAAACGCTGAGACGACGCCTTCCAGTCGCTGCTGGTCATCGACGACAAACACCCGATGCACGCTGTTGTCGACCATTAGCCGGGCGACCTCAGCGATTGGAGTTGCGGGCGTCACGGTCAGCGGATCGCTGGTCATCGCATCCGCAACAGGCACCGAGTCGTACTCACCGAGCAGGTCGGGTGAAAATGTTGACTCTTCCCACTTCTGAGTTTCGGGATTGAACCAACTTTCGACGCGCCGGCTCGTGCCTTCAAGTTCTTCCTGATCTGCCTCAATGAACGCGACGATGTCTGATGTCGAGATGACGCCGAGACAGTGACCTGCCGGATCGAGTACGGGAACGCCGCTCACGTGCTGTTCCGTCATGATCTTCATGGCTTCCTGCAGCGAGTCGCGTTCGCTGAGGCTGACCACGTCACGACTCATTACGTCCGCCGCTGTCTTTGCCTTCGTCTTCAACATGTCTGGCTCTCCTTGTTTCTGAGCAACGTAGCCCTGTGGCAATCGCTGCCAGTTTTATGTTTCTCAGGTCAGCTCAAAGCAAGACGTGTGCCACGGTGCAGCTTTAACTGTCAGCACTTCACGAGCCATCGAAAAGTATGGCGGCTGAGCCGGTGCCGCACACGAAGAAATCCCGCAGAGCATAATTCGCACACCGGAATTGCGCTTAGGGATCGCGATGAAATTACTTCGGCATTTGAGGTGAGAGGGTGTAGTTGTAGCGGGGCAGGATGTTGTCGAAGTCGATCGGCATGTTGTTCTTGAAAGCCTCGCTGGCTTTCCGGCCT
>WGMU01000045.1 GCA_016124895.1 bacterium | reverse complement strand
CTCTCATAACAACCGGACCAAAAACCTGGGGCAGGCCACATAGTACGCCAGTGCTCACGACATCCGTCGTGGCTGCGCTCAACGGCTGATCAACCTTGGCGTTTCCGCTGAGACGCTGAAAGTCATCTTTCGCCACAGCAGCTTCGCAACGACCGAGAAGTTCTATGGGGCGACAAGATCAGCTCAGTCTGCGGCCACGGAAGTCCGCGAAAAGCTGGTTCCTACTGCCAGTTCCCCCGCATTAGTGGGGGGAGCAAACGAGGCTCCCCGGTTCAGTGCCGAGGAGCTTGAGAAGCTAAAGTCCTTGCTGAATTCACTTTAGCCAAGTACACCCGGGAGGATTCGAACCTCCAACCCCCGGTTCCGAAGACCGGTGCTCTATCCAATTGAGCTACGGGTGCCTGACGAGTCTTCGCGGCGGGAATGGCCGTCGCGCGGCAGGAGTATGTCAGAGACGATACGGAGCCGCAAGCTGCTCGAAAGCCGCTGTTCCAAGTCCGATCCCGTCAGAGTTAACGGCCTCCATCGGCAAATGAAGACCGCCATCGGCTACGAACCTGAGCCGGAAATTTTCCCATAGGCCCGAAATGTGACCGGCTCTTTGCGGCCGTCAATCGCGATCGACAACTGCTCGTCCAGCGTTGCGCCGGGAGTCTGTGGGGCGGTGACTGTCAGCGGGATGACCTGGACCGGAGCAGCGTTCGACGGCAGGCGCACCTCAAAGACATCCTTCACCTTCAGACAGGTGACGCTTTCGACCTTGAACGGCTTTTTCCCACGCAGAACGACGCTGACAGTTTTACTCTCGCCCGGTGCCATTGTCCCGAGTGCGACGACGGACGGATTCACTTCGATATCCGGCTTGACTTCGGCTTCGACCAGAATCGGCACATCCGGATTCTCCGCATCGTCAGTGACCAGCGTGACGAAGTGGCGGAGTGCGCCGATCGGGACGCCCGGTTTCAGCGTGACAATCAGGTCGTAATCGACGCGGCCGGTTTCACGAGCTGTTTCTTTGACCGTTGCGTCCAGAAACTCGTGACCGCTTTTGACGGACCTGATCTTCCAGTCGCTGCGTCCCGCGTAGGCGACTTTCAGAATGCGTTCGCCACCCGTTTCCTGATCGACCCTGCCAAACTGAGCAGAACCTGGCTCGACCACAACGTCCGTCCGGATGTACGCCGTGATCGGGACAGTGACTTCCTGATACAGCGGCGCGTCAAACGTGACGATCACGTTCGAATCCTTGCGACGCATGAACTTACGAGTGTCCATTTTGATTTCGACGTAAGCTTCGTCGAGACTCTTCAGCGTCGTGTGGCTGGGTTCGCCCGCCGAACAGCCGCAGGTCGTGCGCACATCCGCGATGTGGACATCTTCCTTGTAGAGATTCTTCAGCTTCAGGCGGTAGCTGACGTCCGACCCTCGCGCGACGACGCCGAAATCATGCGACGTCTTCTCGAACATCTTCACCGCCCAGTTCTCGTCTGCGCGAACAACGACTGGCACAAGAATCAGCGACGAGGCGACTGCCCCGGCCACCGTACTGGAGAGGAATTCGCGTCGTGTCTGCATGTCAAACTCGCTTGGGAATCTAAGAGGTGGGGATGCCAGACGCTCGGACCTGAGCAGTCGATGCCCGCGTTTTCCTGTGCCGCAGGGTCGGCGGATCGTCGAGCCGGGACGGCGTGGAATGTCCCGGAAGCGGCCGACGGTCCGAACAGCGGTTTGGGTGAGAATTCCCGAGTCCCATCGGCGGGATTAAACGCTGACGTTAGCCCTGCCTGCCAAACGAGTCAATCCTCTCAAACCGGCCAGAGTTGCGGCGTCTCACAACTGATAACCGCGCCAGCACGCCTCGGCCAAACCGACGATTCCAGCAACAGAGCTACGGCCCGACCGACCGACGAGACACGTACGATCCGAACGCTGCGCACAGTCGGACTGTCAAGTGTCAGCGGTGTCGACAAACGCCCATTCGCGACGGCTTCGCGGACGCGTCGCTGGCTGGTAAAACTCCGGCAGAGCGAACAGGGAGCAGCTTGCTCCCAAATGCTGATCGCCAACCGCTAATTGCTTCTCTCTCCCTCGGCAGTCGAACCAATCAAATCAATAGAGGCTTTTCCATGAGCGACCTCTGCCCACTTCCGACTGGCTTTCAGGCAGCGGGAATTCGCTGCGGGATCAAGAGAGACGCGACGAAACTCGATCTGTCGCTGTTCGTTTCCGATCGCCCGGCGTCGGTAGCGGGAGTGTTCACGCAGAACAGGGTCTGTGGAGCGCCCGTCAAAGTGTCGCGCGAACGCGTACCGCGAGGGACCGGACGAGCGCTCGTGATCAACTCGGGGAACTCGAATGCCTGCACTGGCGATCGAGGAATCGAAGACGCTCACTGGATGACGGCGCAGGTCGCCAGCCTGCTCGGCTGCGACGCTGAGGATGTCGCCGTCTGTTCGACCGGGATCATCGGACACTTTCTGCCACGGCTGACTCTCGAAGCCGGATTTCCGCAGGTCGTCGAACAGCTCGCCGCAACTTCGGAAGCATTCCACAACGCCGCCCGCGGCATCATGACGACTGATACGTTCGCCAAGCAGGCGACCCGGACGATCGACGTCGATGGAAAAACAATCCGCGTCAGCGCTGCCGCCAAAGGCGCCGCGATGATCGCCCCGAACATGGCGACAATGCTTGGCGTGATCATGACTGACGCCGAGCTGACTCCGGCCGATGCCGATGAAATGCTGCGTCACGCCGTTAATCGCAGCTTCAACTGCATCAGCGTGGAAGGCCACACGAGCACCAGTGATTCCGTGCTGCTGTTTGCCAACGGTGCTGCCGGCGTCGGACCGCTTGACGGAGCCGCGAAAGTCGCGTTGCAGACAGCGATCGACGAAGTTGCCATCGAGATGGCTCAAGCGATTATCCGTGATGCTGAAGGCGCCGAGCATTTCGTCACGATCGACGTTGTTGGCGCCCGGACTCGTGAGGAAGCCGCGACGATCGCGAAAGCGATCGCCAACGGGCCGCTCATCAAAACCGCGATCACCGGCAACGACCCGAACTGGGGCCGCATCATCTCGGCGGCCGGTTACTGCGGCGTCGATCTCAAGGAAGAGGACATGACCCTGCGGCTCAATGGCTTCGAGATTTACCGCGACGGAGCTCCGACCGCGCACGACGCCGCAACCGTTTCCGCGTCCATGCGCGACAACCGCGACGTTTTGATTCGCCTGGAACTCAAGCTCGGCGACGCCAACATCCGCTTCTGGACCTGCGACCTGACCGCCGAGTACGTGCGACTTAACTCGGAGTACTCGACGTAGCGGCGTTGGTGGCGAGTCGCAGAGACTGCTCCCAGATGGGGCGGCCTTCAATCTCGAACGGCAGCTTGTCGGCCAGTTGAGCCTGCTCGATCCGCGCGACGCCGTGATTACCGAACACGGTCAGCGAGACTCGGTCGAGCACGGAGTAACTCGCTGACAACAGTGTCGTCCGGCCGCGATCGTCGACGCCCAGCACGTTCAGCAGTCGACCCTGTGAGGCACGTCGCACAGTCCAGCGCGTCCCAGTCAACTGCAGTGCCGCATCGGCGAGTGTTGCGGCGGCGAGGATCGCATCCGGCAGTTCGATCGAATTGTCCGCGACGTCCCAGTGCAGTCGCACGTTGACTGGTTCACCGACCTGACCGCTGATTGCGACTTCGGCAATCGAGGCCCGCAGTTCAGCCAGAGACACCGGGATTGCGACAGACGCGGCAGAGCCATTCATAAGAGTCCCCTGCGCGGGACATTCCCGCTGTGAGCTTTACTTACCCGTGAAGCTGCCCTGCCACGGAACCTGACTGCGGAAAACCCCTGGTTCGATGCCAGGTGTCGCCCCGATCTCGCAATGAGAAAACCCGACCCGCCTGGAAGCCTGAGTTCGTCGCGTCTAGGATACCGGCGACTGACGAACAGTTCGCGGCTACGGCAGCTCGAACGACAGTCGCGACATGGCTTTTCTTTTGCAAGTTCAGGAGACACCGCAATGGCTTACACACTCCCCGATCTCCCGTACGCTCACGACGCGCTGGAGCCGCACATCGACACGCAGACGATGCAGATTCACCACGGTAAGCATCACAACGCGTACGTGACGAATCTCAACGCCGCAACGGAAGGGCTCGACGTTCCGGACTGCGTGGGTGAACTGATCAGCGATCTGTCAAAGGTCCCGGAAGACAAACGCGGCGCCGTCCGCAACAACGGCGGCGGTCACGCGAACCATTCGCTCTTCTGGAAGGTGATGAGCCCCAGCGGCGGCGGCCAGCCGAGCGGAGCACTCGCCGACGCGATCAACAACGACCTCGGCGGCTTTGACGCGTTCAAGGACGCGTTCTCAAAAGCTGCCGCCACGCGGTTCGGCAGCGGCTGGGCCTGGCTGTACGTGAAAGACGGCAAGCTGGCCGTTGGTTCGACCGCCAACCAGGACAGCCCGCTGATGGGCGAAGCCGTCGCCGGCATCGGTGGCAAGCCGATCCTGGGCCTCGACGTCTGGGAGCACGCCTACTACCTGCACTACCAGAACCGCCGTCCGGACTACATCGCCGCCTTCTTCAACGTCATCAACTGGGAAGAAGTCACCCGCCGCTACGAAGAAGCGACGAAGTAGTTGACCGATTCCCGATTTCCGGCCGAGCAGAATTTCGACTCCCGACCGAGCCCCTCGCCTGGTCGGGAGTTTTGTTATTTCTCAGGGAACCGATCTGGCCACTGATGAAATGCAGATGCGACACAGGTTTGAGGACTGATTCTGATCTCGACTCGCTTCCCGCAAATCCATGTTTCATCAGTCTTCATTCCGTGGGTCTCGAACTCCCGACCGGCCGGTTAATCGAAGTGGCAGTTTCCGGTTCGCTGCCGATGTGGGGCGAGTCGGCTACGATGCGTCGCCTTCTGACTTTCATGATGCTGCGACGCCATGCCGTACGATCACCTTGCCGGCTTTCTGGATCATCTGCACGAAGTGGGGCAGCTTGCGCGCGTGCGGACTTCGGTCTCGGGAAACCTCGAACTGGCGGCGATTGTCGACCGCGTCGTTCGGCACGGGGACGGCACGGCGCTGTTGTTTGAGAATGTCGATGGCAGGCCGATTCCCGTCGTCGCGAATCTGCTCGGCACGCGCGAACGCCTGCTGGACGCACTGGGAGCGGGATCACTCGACGAGATTGCTGACCGGGTAACAGCGATCGTGCGGCCCAGTCTGCCAACGGACTGGTTGCAGTCGTTGCGACTTGTGCCACGGTTTGTCGCTGCAGCCGAGTGGCCACCAAAGTTCGTCGAGTCCGCCGTTGCTCAGCAGGTCGTCCTGATGGGCAGCGACGTCGACCTCTTGTCGCTGCCGATCCCGATCTGCTGGCCTGGCGAAACGCTGCCGACGCTGACCGCCGCTCAGCTTTATGTTGAGAAGACACACGCTGGAGCACTTCCGGCCGACACTGGAGCGGCTGATCCGTCAGCCTCCGAGCAAACCGCGCCGGTCAGGCAGCGGTTCGGCTCGCGCGTGCCCGTGCAGATCGCTGATCGCAACACGGTCCTGATCCGCTGGACGCCTCACGATGCCGAGTGGCATCTCGTCAAAGAGGCTGCAGCCGCCGGTCAGCAACTGCCCGTTGCAATCGTGCTCGGGGGCGACCCTGTGCTGACGTTCGCGGCCGGTCTGCCGCTGCCGGACTTCGTCGACCCGCTGGTCATCGCTGGCTTTCTGCGGCAGAAGGGCGTCGCTGTCGCAAAGGGCCGCAGCATCGATCTGCTGGTCCCGGCCAACGCAGAGATTATTCTCGAAGCCGTGATCGACCCGCGGCACGCGTTTGCAGAGGCTCCACCGACCGCAGCAGCAACGGGCTTCCTTATAGATTCTGAACTCGCCGTGCAAGCAACCGTGACGGCGGTGACGCGCCGGTCGAATCCCGTCCTGCCGGTCATTGTGCCGGGGCGGCCGGCAAGCGAAGAAGCGGTTCTGGCGGAGGCCGTCGAGCGGATTCTGCTGCCGCTGGTCCGGCTGGCGATTCCGGAACTGGTTGACCTGCGACTGCCGGCGGCCGGGGCGCATCGACACATCGCCTTTGCGAGTATCCGCAAGCAATACGCGCAGCAGGCTCGCAAAGTGATGAACGCTCTGTGGGGACTCGATCGGCTGAGCACAATTAAGCTGCTGGTTGTGGTCGATGCGAACGTCGATGTTCACAACGACGACGATGTCTGGTTCGCGGTCGGGGCGAATGCGCATCCGGGCCGCGATACGATTTTCTCTGAAGGGCCAGCCGATATGCTCGACCATGCCGCACCTCAGCGAGGCATCGGGCACCGGATGGGCATCGACGCGACAAGGAAGCTTCCCGACGAAAACCATCCTCGGCCCTGGCCCGACCGTCTTCAGGTCGACTCTGAAACTCAATCACTGATTACCGAACGCTGGGCCGATTACGGTCTGACGCCGGGACAGGTCTGACTGAATAGAAACGGACGAGGATGACCCTTGGCGGTAGCTGGATTCGCAAGAATTCAGTCCGTCTTGAATGAACTGAATTCTTGCCAGTCCAGCTACACATAAGGCTTATTCGCTCCGGGAACAGACACTGATGACGACGACTTCCCAAGTCCCAGAGGAAACTCAAACGAGCACCGAGCCGCTCAATGACGCACCTGTTGTCGACAAGACCGGGCAGCGTATTCAGAAGATGTTTGGCGAGATCTCCGGGCGGTACGACTTCCTGAATCACTTCCTCTCGGGCGGCGTCGACATCTACTGGCGGTGGCGGACGGTTCGGCGAGTGCGGCCGCAGACCGATGCACCGATCCTCGATGTCTGTACCGGAACCGGCGATCTGGCCATCGCGTTCTGGAAGAAAGCCGGTCGCCGACTGCCGGTCGTCGGAACGGACTTTACTCACGAGATGCTGGTCATCGCGCGAGAGAAGGCGGCGAGGCTGACGGCTCCGAACACGGCCGCTGCGCCGATCGAGTTTCTCGAAGCCGACACACTGACGCTGCCGTTCGGCGCCGATTCGTTTCAGATTGTGTCTGTCGCGTTCGGGCTGAGAAACGTCTCGGATACGCTCGGCGGCCTGCGCGAGATGACGCGCGTCTGTCAGCCTGGCGGCCAGGTCGCCGTGCTCGAATTCTCGATGCCGACGAACCGTGTTTTCGGCGCCGCCTACTGCTGGTACTTCCGCAACGTGCTGCCGCGCATCGGTCAGTTGCTGGCGCGCAACCAGGAAGCGGCTTACAACTACCTGCCGCAATCGGTCTCGCAGTTTCCGCAAGGCGAGGAACTTTGCTCGCTGATGCGCAACGCCGGTCTGACCGACGTGACGTTTACCCCGCTGACGTTCGGCATCGCGACGCTGTACGTCGGGACGAAGTCAGAATCCACGCCACAACACCAGAAGGACTCAGCATGAGCGACACACCGGAATCACGCCTCGCGGCCAAAGGCATTCAAATCCCGGCAGCTCCGGCCGCCGTCGGCGCTTACGTTCCCGCGGTTCAGTTTGGAAACCTGGTCGTCACCAGCGGCCAGCTTCCGATGCGTGACGGCAAAGTGGCCTTCACCGGCAAGGTGGGCGGCGATCTGAGCGTCGAAACCGCCGCCGAAGCCGCTCAGCTTTGTGCGCTCAACTGTCTCGTACAGATCAAGGCAGTCATCGGCGAGCTGAGCCGCGTTAAACGGATCGTTCGCGTCGAAGGCTTCGTCAATTCGGCGGACGGGTTCACCAGTCAGCCGGCTGTGATGAATGGAGCCTCGCACTTTCTAGCCGACGCCTTCGGCGACGCAGGCAGCCATACACGGATTGCTGTCGGGGCTAACGAACTGCCGCTCGACGCTGCCGTCGAGGTCGTTGTCTGGGCAGAGGTCGAGCAGGTCTCGTGAAGAGCGAAGGCCAGGGAGTCAGGTCGTCGACGACTTATCTGATGCGAAAACTCGCAAAGCGAGCGATGCCCTGTCCATCGGCACGGCTGCGTACTTACAACCTCTGCACCCGGACTCGAACTCTTTGCGTTGCACTGCGTCTTCACGACTTTGCGTCAGCCACTGTATGTGGACCGCTTACACCAACTCCGGAATCAGCTCGCGGCGTTCGAGCACGTAGCGGGGGCGGCCAGCGTTGTCGAGGAAGGTCGCCTGCGTGTCGATGCCCAGGTGACGATACAGCGTCGCGAGCACGTGCTCAGGTCGGTACGGCTGCTCGTGAGGCTCGGCACCTTTGCTGTCCGACGAGCCGATGATCTGCCCGACTTTCAGATCACCGCCGGACATCACGACACTCATCACACGGCCCCAGTGATCGCGGCCGGCGTTTCTGTTGACGCGCGGTGTTCGGCCGAACTCGCCCATCGCGACGACCATGACCTTTTTGTAGAGGCCGGTTTCGTAGAGGTCGCTGATCAGAGCCGCGACGGCGCGGTCGTATCCCGGTCCCTTCTCCCGCATCCGCTTCGCGACGCCGTTGTGATCGTCCCAACTGCCCAGCGGGTTACAGCGGACGGTGACGAAGGTCACTCCGCGTTCAACGAGCCGCCGCGCCAGCAAAACGTTCTGACCGATGGAATTGCGGCCGTAGCGGTCACGCGTCTCGTCGCTCTCTTCGTCGATCGCGAACGCCTGCCGGGCGGCGTCACCGGTCACCATCTCGAATGCCTGGCGGGTGAAGTCGTCGGTCGCTTCGGCGGCGCCGCGGTTGTCGACGATCGTACAAGCCTCGTCGAAACCGGACAGCAACTCTCGTCGATCAGCCAGCCGTTCGTCGGTCAGGCCGCCAATCAGGGTGAGATTCGGAACCTGGAAGTTCCGGTCGTCGGCGCTCTTGTTCGTCTCGAACGGGTTGAAGCCTTTGCCCAGCCACGCCGCACGGCCGAACCTCATGCTGTTCGGAATGGACACGAAACTCGGAATTCCTTCCGCGTTCGCTCCGCGGATACGGGCCGTCAGCGAGCCGATGCACGGCATTTCGTTGTCGCGGTTCTGGCGATCCCGCAGGTAGTAGCCGGACTGCGTCAGGTGAGCACTGGTGCTGTGGCTGCCCGAGTCGTGCCAGATCGAACGGATCACCGCCAGCCTGTCCGCGACCTGCGCCTGCTCGGCCATGTACTGACTGAAGTGGACTCCCGGCAGACAGGTCGAGATTGCGTTCAACGGACCGCGGTACTCGGCCGGCGCCAGCGGTTTTGGATCGTACGTCTCATGCTGTGCGGGTCCGCCAGCCAGTTCGAGGTAGATCACAGCGGTGTCTGAGGGGCTGTTAGTCTCAGCCGCTCCGGCTCGCAGTCGCAGCAGTTCCGGTAGCGAAAGTCCCACCAGTCCACCGAGCCCAGCATGCAGAAGGGAACGTCGAGAAACCCCGTCACAGCAGTGAAATCTGGCTTGCCGCGTCATGGCATCCTCCGGGCTGGCCGTCGCCCCGCGCGAGCGACATCGGATCAACGTTCAAACATGCGTCAGCCTAAACCATCAGCACTGATCGTCAAAGACGCCGTCGTAACTGCCGAACATTTTTGAGATTCCGACCGACACCGATCGCTGAAATCGACTGTTTGCCACTGGCTCTGCCAGTGCAGCCGGGAACTCACGCACTGGCAGAGCCAGTGGCACACGACCAATCAAATCGAACGGTGATGTCGCGTCGGTCGAAGCTCTGGCAACGATCTGCTACAGATTTCCCCATGACTGACGCGACAGACACATCCGGCCCAACTCCGAAATCCTGCTGTACGCCGAGCGCGGGACGTCGCTATGCCGAGCCACCGATTGTCGATTTGTCGCTGTCGTCGCCCGCCTCCGAAGAAGAATTTACCAACGGCATGATCAGGCTCGATGGTGGTTCATTTCTGATGGGCGGCGAAGGTCCAGAGATCTGGGACCAGGATGGCGAAGGTCCGGTCCGCGAAGTCAGCGTCCGGCCGTTCTGGATCGATGCCTGCGCCGTCTCAAACCAGCAGTTCACCGAGTTCGTCGCCGCGACCAGCTACGTGACCGAGGCCGAACGTTTCGGCTGGTCGTTCGTATTCCACCTGCACCTGACGAAGAAGCAGCGCGAGGCACTGCGATCCGACCGTGCCGTCGCCGGTCTCGAATGGTGGCTGTCGGTGCCTGGAGCGTGCTGGAAGCAACCGTTTGGACCAGGCTCGACAATTGACGACCGACTGAACCACCCGGTGATTCACATTTCGTGGCACGACGCGACGGCCTATGCGCGCTGGCGAGGCTGCCGGTTACCGACCGAAGCCGAGTGGGAATATGCGGCGCGCGGCGGCGTCGAGCAGACTCTCTGGCCGTGGGGCAATCGGCTGCTCGATAAGGGTCAGCATCGCTGCAACATCTTCCAGGGAACCTTCCCGAAGACAGACACCGGTGCCGACGGCTACAAGGGAACATGCCCGGTCGATGCCTTCGAGCCCAACGGCTTCGGCCTTTACAACGTCATCGGGAACGTCTGGGAATGGTGCCAGGACTGGTTCAGCCCTGTTTACCACCAGGCCCGCCCGGACCTGCGCGACAATCCCACCGGCCCCCCGACTGGCAAAAACCGAGTCCAGCGCGGCGGTTCGTACCTGTGCCACGATTCCTACTGCAACCGCTATCGCCTCTCGGCCAGAACCAGCAATACGCCGGACACTTCGGGGAGCAATGTCGGGTTTCGGTGTGTGCGG
Source organism: bacterium (assembly GCA_016124895.1). Lineage (GTDB taxonomy): Bacteria > Planctomycetota > Planctomycetia > Planctomycetales > Planctomycetaceae > JAPOLP01. Next base: position 65,324 of record WGMU01000045.1, on the reverse strand, counting down.
GAAGGAGTTGGCAGTGGGGAGTAGGCAGTCGAGCGGGCAGCCAGTGGGGGCTCCGGGATTCTGTGCGAGGTTTGTTACGTTGTCGTTTCTGTTTCGATTACTTCTGACTGAGAGAAGGTGCAAGCGATGAAACGTTTTGCAATTGTGCTGGCGACGGGGTGCGTCTGTCTGATTGCTGGGCTGACGGCGGGGCTGCAGAATGGTGTGGCTCAACCTGGGCCGAGTGGACTGCCGGGGGCGCGGCCGGAGATCGACGCGGCTCGCTTCCCGAGTCTGCAGGCGGCGCTGGACGCCATTCCGAAAGAGGGCGGCCTGGTCAGATTGCCTGCGGGCACGTTCGAGATCACTCAGCCGCTGGTCGTTCGCCACGGCGACGTTGTTATTCAGGGAGCCGGCGGAGCGACGCACATCGTCAATCGCAACGAAGACGGACAGCCGGCGTTGATCATTCAGCATCCCGACGGCGAAAAGGTCAAGAAGGAAGACCGCCTGTGGCGTGTCATGCTCAGCAACTTCCGAATCACCGGGAACGAGAAGAGCGGCCACGGCATCCAGGCGAATCTCATCGAAGAGATTTTCATTCAGGGCGTGACCGTCAGCGAGCACGGCGGCGACGGCATCCGGCTGGATCACTGTTACGAAGACCCGCGAGTCAGCGACTGCCTGATTACCTACAACAAGGCGGTCGGACTGAACCTGCTGGGCTGTCACGATATTGTCGTCGCCAGCAATCAGTTCGAGGAAAATCAGGACGCCGTCCACTGCTTCGACGGCTTCAACCTGTGCATGACCGGTTGCTGCGTCGACGACCATCTGGGCGCTGGTGTCGTGATCGAAAACACGTACGGCTCGGTCGTCAGCGGCAACATGATTGAAGAGTGCCACGCTGCGGCACTGATTATGGATCGCGACTGTTACGGCAATACGGTCAGTGCCAATGTGATCGCTCACAACGGAGCCGGCGTCGACCTGCGCGACGCTCACGGCTGCGCAGTCAGCGCGAACACTTTTACGATCATGAAGACCGATGCCGTCCGTATCGGTCCGGACAGCGGTCGGATTACGGTGACCGGCAACAACTTCAGCAACAGCGACATCGGTGGCGGAGTGAAACGCGGCACAGCAGACCTCGCCGCTGCCGGCATGACGATCGAGTCTGCCGACGATCTGGTCATCTCCGGCAACGTCTTCGCCAGCGTGCAGCCGAGGGCCGTCGAACTGAAAGGTGAAGCCGCGACCCGCGTCGTGTTCACCTCGAACCTGCTGAAACATGTCACCAGCGATCACGGCAGCCTGAAAGATTCCGTCGTCAGCGGCGTGCTGGAGGTCGAGTAAGGAACGCGTCCGCAACAACTCCCCGATTTGCAATCAGACTCATCAGCCGCCACGTGCCAGGAGTGTGTCAAAGAACTGCGGGGGCAGCGTTTTCGATTGAGAGTGGTGGTCGGGACGGTGCGGAGGCGGGGCTGGGGCGGAGGGCGGTCCGGAAGCTTATGTGGTGGCTGTGTTGAAGGCCTTCAGCAGGTTGTGGGTCAGGCAGACCAGCCTGAATTCGCCCTGCCTCTTTTCCAGACCTCGCAATAAGAACTGGCGGAATCCGCGACATGCCTTCATCTGACCAAACACCGGCTCGACCATCCAGTTCCGTTTCGCATACGTCTCCCGGCCCTTCTTCGTACGCAGCTTCCGGGCCATCCGCTGCTTTGGTGTCAGGTCGTCCGGGGTACGGCCGCGGGGAGCTGGCGGGAGCTGCTCGTTGTGTTTCAGCCGGCCGGTTGCCAGATACGGCTCGAGGCCCGCGTTCGTCGGCAGTTCCACATTCGTCTCACTGTAATAACCGGCGTCGGCGAGGAACTCTTTCAATTCGCCATTCAATTCGGTGGCCGCGACATTCGACTGTAACTACTCCAGCAGCGGTTCGCCCTGACGCACATCGTTGGCCTGATTCGTCGCGTCGGCCGCGAAGATCACTCTTCACACTGGAACCGTCCAGCGCCACGCGGCCGAACTTCACCAGACCGGCCTGCTGACACACCAGCAGCGTCTGCATGAACAGCGATTGCATGTGTTCGAGGTTGTCTTTACGGAAGTCGCTGATCGTGCGGAAGTCGGGGATGTCCTCACCCACAATCACGCGGAACGCGATGTCTTCTCCACAACGGCTCATGATCTTCCGTGAGGAAAATACATCTTTGCAATAAGCGTAAAGTAGAAGAGTAATCATCATCTGCGGATCAGTGCCTGGCTGCCTGCATCGCAGGACGGCGGCTGCCCGGACACCGAGTCTTTATACCGTTCAAAGAACGGCGACAGGTCGATCTCGCCCACGATTTTCAGGTCAGTTGGAGATTCCCGGACAGTCTCCTGGCAACTGACAGATCAAGCAGACGCGTACTGAGCATAAGCAGTCCGGGAGAACTCAGCTTCGGCTTTGACTCTCGGTTCGGATCGCGAGTGCAGTCGCGCTGCTTCTGATTGCAACCTGCACGCGTTCAAACCAGTTCCCGCATTGGAATCCGTTTTTCAATCAGGTACTGCGGTCGGCCGGTCGGATCCTGCAGAGTGGTCGTTTCCGGATTGATGCCAAGGTTATGGTAGACCGTTGCGATGACTTCCTGCATATCGACCGGGCGGTCGAGAGCATACTCACCGAGTCGATTGGTCGCTCCAATCGCCTGGCCCGTCTGCATTCCACCGCCGGCCATCAGGCAGCAGCTCACTCGCGGCCAGTGATCACGGCCGGCGTTGTTGTTGACCTTCGGCGTGCGACCGAACTCGCCCCAGACGACGATCGTCACATCGTCCAGCATTCCTCGCTCGTCGAGATCCTGCACGAGAGCACTGACGCACTGGTCGAGCTTGCCGCCGTGATCGCGGATCAGGTCGAAGTTCGCTCCGTGGCTGTCCCAGCGGCCGTATGACAGCGTGACCGAACGGACGCCCGCTTCGACCAGACGCCGGGCGATCAGCAGATGCTCGTTGACGGTCGGCGCTCCGTCGTACTGGTAATTGAACGGCTTGCCGTCACCGTATCGCGCGACGATCGCCGGGTCTTCCTTGCTGAGGTCCAGTGCGTCGAGCAGTTTGCTGGAAGTCAGCACGCCGAAGGCTGCTTCATTAAACGCGTCGATGCCGTCCAGCAGGCCGCTGGAGTCACACTCGCGTTTCAGTTGGTCGAGGCCTCCCAGCAGTGATTTGCGATCCTGCAGCCGGTCTGTAGTGATGGCATTCAGCTTGAGATTCGCCATGCCATCGCTGTCCGGTTTGAACGGTGCATAAGCGGCGCCGAGGAATCCCGGCGGGCCGGGCTCGGACCACGGGACATGACGCGTGACATCAGCGAGCGCCATTGCGGGTGGGACACTCGGGTCGGTCGGTCCCTGAATCTTTGAAATGACCGAACCCATCGCGGGCCGGCCGCCGATCGAGGCGTTCGCCCGGCGGTCCCAGCCGGTCAGGCACTGATGCGCATCGTGCGCTCCCGAGCAACCTTCTACGGAGCGGATGAACGCAAACTTTTCCGCCATCGCTGCGATTCTCGGGAAGCACTCGCCGATCTGAATGCCCGGCACACTGGTGTCGATGGGAGAAAACTCGCCGCGAATTTCGCGCGGGGCGTCCGTCTTGATTTCCCACATGTCCTGGTGCGACGGCCCGCCGCCCAGGAAGACATTAATTACAGCCTTGTGCGAGGGACCGCGTCCGGCTGCCGATTCCGCGCGCAGTAGATCGGGTAGAGAGAGTGCGGCGACGCCGGACATCGAAAACATGCCGGCCTTGATGAAACTGCGGCGGGAGACGCCGTCACACAAAGAACGCTGGCGGGGACCGAGGATGGTCAACATGGCAGGACTCCGGTGAGCAGAGTGGTTTCCGGGGCCGGAAAGGTGGGGCAGCGGGCGTCGTTTCAACGCCTGCTGATTTGTTTGAGAGTAATTGTCGTCCAGAAAGCGGTCAACGGTTGCCTGAATCAGGCTGCTATTCGACAGACACTCGGCGAGCCACCGTCAGGACATGCCGGTTGGTCCGAGTTTCCCGGCCCTCCAGTCGGGCTTCGTCGCGGCAGGCAGGCGAGTGCCGGCGAACCAGAGCCTCTGTCCTGCTCCGACGGAATGCCTGCGTTGGCTCACTGAGTTCGATGTCCGATTCAGCCGGATCGGCAGCCGTGCCAATCTGATCGCGATCTGCCAGACTTCCCAGGTTGGTCTGCGGTCGTTCGCCAAGTGCGCGCTCCGACATGAAATCAACGCCTGCAACCTTTCGTCCCGCAGCTTCTGGAGACAACTGATGCCCGTTCTGTTTCGCTGGATGGCTCTCGCCTCGCTGGCGTCGTGTATCGTCGCGGCCACTGGATCGTTCGTTCGCGCCGATGACGCCGACGACGGCAAGCTGCGGATCATCGCGTTCGGAGCGCATCCGGATGACGTCGAGTTCCGGCTTGGAGGCTGCGCGGCGAAGTGGGCAGCACTCGGGCATCACGTCAAGTTCGTCTCCGTCACGAACGGGGACATCGGGCACTGGAACATGGCCGGCGGCCCACTGGCAATTCGCCGCACAAAGGAAGTTCACGAAGCGGCAAAGCGACTTGGGATCGTCACTGAAGTGCTCGACATTCACGATGGCGAAATCATGCCGACGCTCGAATACCGTAAAGTCATCGCCCGTCTGATCCGCGACTGGCAGGCCGACGTCGTACTGACTCACCGGCCGTACGACTATCACCCGGATCATCGCAACTGCGGCCTGCTTGTTCGCGACGCGGCCTTCATGATCAAAGTCCCGTTCTATGTTCCTGATACTCCGCCGGTGAAAAAGAACACAGTCTTCCTGTACTTCCCCGACGGCTTCACAAAGCCGTACCCATTCGACGCGGACATCGCGGTCTCGATTGACGACGTCTTCGATAAGAAGCTCCACGCGGTCGACGCGCTTGAGTCGCAGGTTTACGAAGGCGGAGCACTCGGCTCGGAAGAAACGCTGATTCAGCGCAAGGTCGCCGACCCGGTCGCTCGCAAAGAAGTGCTGCGAGCAAGCTGGGAACGTCGTGATGGTGGCACGGCAAACAGATACCGCGACGTCCTGATCGAGTGGTACGGCGAGGAAGCCGGCACGGCGGTCAAGTTTGCGGAAGCCTTCGAGGTCTGCGAGTACGGTCACCGGCCGAACAAAGCCGAGCTGAAGAAGCTGTTCCCGTTCTTCGGCGAGTAGTTGCTCAGCTTGTCTGCGCGAGATTTTTATGCCAGGGCCGGTTCCCACCGGCCTCAGAAATACCTGCCGGCCGGTGGGAACCGGCACCACCACTTCGGGTCAAACGCGGCTGAAGATCGAATCGCTCAGCGTGCCGGTGCTGTCGGCGAAGCTTTCCGTTTCGATGCCCATCGAATGCAGGATGCTCAGGTAGACGTTGGACATCCGCGTGTCGTCGTTGCGCCAGTAGGTGCCATGCTGCAGACCCATGCTGGCGCCGCCGGCGATCAGGGTCGGGATGTTGCGCGGATTGTGCGTCGTGCTGGCTCCGCTGCCGAACAGGACGATCGAGTTATCGAGCACGCTGCCGTTGCGGTCTTTGTACTCGTTCAGCCGGCCGAAGAAGTGCGCGAGTTGTTCGGCCAGGAACCGGTCGTACTTCGCGAACTCAAGCTGCCCGTCTTTATCGCCCGCGTGCGAGAGGCTGTGGTGTGTGCGCGTCAGGCCGAGCTTCAGCGGGAAGGTATCGCTGATGCCCATACCGTCTTCGCGGTTGAGCATGAACGTGACGGACCGCGTGATGTCGGCGTCGAAGGCCAGAGCGATCAGGTCGAACATGTTGCGATAGTACTCGGCCGGTTCGCCTTCGTTCGTCGCGTCGAGATTCAGGTGCGAGTAGTCCTGCTGTTTGATCGGAATGTCGATCCACTTCTCCGAGGCGATCAGCCGCGATTCGACTTCGTTCAGCGAGGTCAGGTACTGGTCCATCTTCTCGCGGTCCGACTTGCCGAGCCGGCGGTTCAGCGACCGGGCACTGTCGAGAACCGCGTCAACGAGCCGAATGCGACGCTGCAGTTGCTCGCGTTCCTGTTCGAGCGACGTTTTGTCGCCGCGGAACAGCCGATCGAAGACACGGCGCGGATTGTTTTCGGCCGGGATCGGCTTGCCTTCGAGGCTGTAGGAGATCGTCCCGGTGCGCGACAGAAAGCCAGTCCCGGCGTCGATCGACAGCACCAGTGACGGCTGTCGGCAGTACTGCTTCGTGTGCAGCGCGATGACCTGATCGAGCCCAACGGTGTTGTACGTGCCCGGTTTCGGGTTATGCAGCGGGGCTCCGGTCAACCACATGTCCGAACAGACATGCGGGTCCGCCTTGGGGCCACTGGGATGATGAAGCCCACCCAGAAAGCTGAGCTGACTGCGGAACGGCTTGAGCGGCTCGGTCGATTTGCCGAACTCGAACGCGCGGCCTTCGACCTGCGGGAACCAGTGCCAGTCGCCAATGCCATGCTCCGCCTTCGGGAGCGACATGCCGTTTGCGGTGTACATCGCACAGAACCGTCGGGGAATCTGCTCGGCGACTTCAGCGCCCATCGCTTCGAGAACCGGCAGCGCCAGCGACGCACCGGCCAGGCCTTTGAGCACAGATCGACGATTCAGTTTGACGGGCAGGGCCATTGGCGGTCCTTTGGGAGCTTTCGAATCAGAATGATTGAAACAGTCTGCAGTGCAAAGACGCAGTGACGCAAAGGTTCGCAGAGAAGTGGGCTTTGCGTTTCCTTGCGTCTTCGAGCCCTTGCGCGGCCTGACTGCACCTCTACTTCTCCAGAAAAATCGGACTCTCGACGACGAAGCGGACCATATCCTGCATCCTGTAGCCGTCGGCCTTCAATCGTTGCCCGTTTCGTTTCAGAAAGTCAATCTCGTTCCAGGTCAGGCGGCGGCCGGTCGCGTAGACCGCCAGATGCTTCAGCATGCTGAACGCCACCTGGTCGATTCGGTCCTCGATGAGGTACCTCTTCAGTTCGTTGACGCCGTTGACCTCGGTTTTGTCCGGCAGTTCAGACAATGCTTCGTCCGGTTTAGTCGACCGGAACAACCCGCCCGCGTCGAACTCCTCGAACGGGATGCCCCATGGGTCGATGCCCGAGTGGCACTTCAGGCAGCCTTTCTGGTTGCGGTGCCGTTCGAGCTTCTGTCGCAGCGTCAACTGGCTCTCGTCTTCCGGAATGCCCGGCACGTTCGGCGGTGGCGGAGCGGGCGGTTTGGCGATGATCTTGCGAGCGAACCAGGCACCTCGTTTGACCGGGTTGGATTCCCGGCCGTTCGATAGTCCAGCCAGAATCGCGGCCTGAGTCAGTACGCCGCCCAGGTGAGGACTGTCGTGCCGGATTGGTACGAACTCGAAGCCGCTTTCCGTCCGATCCGCGAGATCGTAGTAGCTCGCGACGACTTCATTCGCGAGGACGAAGTCGGACTGAATCAGATTCTGCAGCGACAGGTTGTGACGGATCAGATACTTCAGAAACCGCACTGGCTCGTCCCGCAGTTGTGTCTTCGTGTCGCGGGTCAGTTTCGGAAATTTCTGCCGATCGACCTCAACGACTTCGATCTTGTCGAGATTCAGCCATTGCGAGGCAAACTGCTCGGCGAACTGTTCAAACCGCGGATCATCGATCAGGCGACCGACGTCCTCGTTGAGCGATGTTCGCAGCGAGCCGGTTGCAGCCAGGTCGAGCAGTCGCTGATCGGGCGCCGTGTTCCACAGAAAGTAGGACAGCTTTGAGGCCAGTTCGTAGTCATCGATCGGCTCTGCCTGCGGTGAGTTGCTGTTTTCGATCAGAAACAGAAACTGCGGTGACGTCAGTACAACGAGCAGCGCGTCGCGGACGCTGTGAGTGAAGTTGCTGCTCGCCGAGAATGACTCATTGAACACGGCCAGCAGCGAGGTCAATTCATCGTCGTTGACTGGTCGCCGGAACGCGCGCGTCGCGAACCGGCTGATGACCTCGCGGGCGTACCTCGCTGGATCATTTTGGTTTGGTGACTCGATGAAGATGTCGCGGTGCGTTTTGGGCGGCCAGGTTTCGTAATACGGCCCTTCAAACTCGACCGAACGGATCAGCAGCCGCGGCATGTCACGGCCATCAGTGAATTCGCTGCGGACTCCGATCTCACGAATGCCGGCGAGATAATTGACGTTGTCCTTTTCAACGTCCGGACTCGGAAAGTTGCTGATCGCATCTTCGAAGACGTACGCCTGCAGCTCCGTCTCAGCAACGGTCTGCGCCTTGCCGACCTGGTTCAGCGTGCTGCCGCAGTCGCGGCGCAATCCGACATGCACTCCGATCCGCGGTGAGCGTTTTTCAAACGTCACAAAGTGGCGGGTGAGTTCGTCGTCAGCGGCCAACGGTGTCAGAACGACTCGGTCGACCGGCGTGTCGCCATCGTATTCCGCCGTGACGTTCAGTGTCCCGGCCGGCAGACGCGCGGCCAGAAACGCATCCTGCTGCAGCACTCCCGAGAAGCGCCGATTGCCCAGTGTCAGCGACAGATTCTTCCGTGGCTCGTCCGGAGGCCGCGTTACGAACTTGCGTCCCGGTTCGATGAGAGCCTGCAGTTCGGCAACGTCGAGCGCCCTGCGGAACAGCCGCACATCGTCGATCTCGCCCTTGAACAGATTGCCGTCCTGAATCCGGCCGATGTGCAGCGACGTCTGCGGATTGTCGAGGTTTGCTCCGTTGATCGTCCCGGCCGCGACTTCGTAACCGTTAATGAAAAGCTTCGCCGCATTCTCGCCACGCCGGATGACCGCCGCCACGTGCTGCCACTGGTCTTTGCGGATGACTCCAGGTCGCGTTTCGACTTTGCCGTTGAACTGGCTGTTGGCGTTCATCGTCTCGATGCGCAGCACGCCGTCACCGCTCGGCATGTCGAAGTACCAGCCGTGCGTATAGTTGTATTTTCCGAGGCAGACGATGCCGGACTGCCGCAGTTCAGTCGGTCGAATCCAGGCCACGACAGTAAACTCGCCCTCGCCAACGTTCATCAATTCGTCACGTGGAGCGATAACTGCGGCCGCTTTCCCGTCAAACTGAACTGCCTGGCCGAACGGCGATTTGACAAACCTCGCTCCGCCGACGAGTTCTCCGATCAGCGAATTCTCACTGCCCTGGCTGACCGCGTCACCGTCAAATGGCCAGGCACCGATGAGCCCCTCCGTCAGCTTTGAACCATCAGGTTCGACGTTGCTTTCGACAAACGGTTTGAGCGTCACGTCGACCTGATAAATGCCGGCCTGAGTGATCGTCATGGTGCTTGGCTGAGCGGCGTTTTCGACGACGACGGATGCAGCATCGGAGGGCTTGCGCCCTTCCGCTACTTTCGACAACCGACTGCCGGTCGGTTTCGTTCCGGGGTCGAGCAGCAGGCCGTCGTTGTACTTCGCAGCTCGAACGGTCACGCGAAAACGTCCCGAGTCCGGCAGTTCCCGCAGCGAGATCTTGAAGTTTGCCCGCGGACCGTAAGTGCTCTCAACCTGAAACAGTTCCGCACTCGGAATCGCCGGCCGCAGCAGCAGGCCCTCAGGGATCGTTTCGTACGCATTCCCTTTCGGATAGCCGTCAGTGCCGCGCATACACGCGAAGACGGCATGATAAATACTGTCGTACTCGCGCCATCCGCGGACCGTGGCATTGCCCTCGTAACCCTCGATAAATCGGTACTTCGTCTGCATGAAAAACGGATCGAAGCCGAACGGCTTCTTTGCCGTCAGTTGCATCACGACGAAATCGTCATTTTTCAGCAGGTGACTGAGTGCTCCCAGAATCAGCTTGTCGGGACACGGTTCGGGATTGATCTTCGCTCCCAGATCCATCCGGAAGTTCTGAATCTGTGGTTTCGCATTCTCGTCGACGATGCACAGATCAAGAGCCTTCTCGGCGATGTTGAAGTACGCCTCAAGCAGCAGCGGCGAAAGTTCCAGCGTCTGCCCGTTGTTGAGAAATCCGTCCGCCGAGACCGCGTCGGGCGGCAGCACATCGGTCAGGTGCTCCTTGATCCCCAGCAGATCCCGCAGCGTGTTCTGATACTGCGCGACCGTCAGCCGCCGCGCCGATCCGTTCTTCTCATCAGGCCGCGACCGTGCCATCGCGAAGCCACGATCGATCCAGTCGATCATCGCAGCACGTTCGTCGTCGGTCGGCTGGTCAGAATCCTTCGGAGGCATCGTCACTTCGTCGAGATTCCGCCGAATCGCCTCCCACAGTTTCAGCGAACCCTCCGGCAGCGTCCCGTCGAGATGATCAACTCGAATCCCGGACTCCATATTGTCAACGCTGTGACAGTCGACGCAGAACTTCCGCAGCAGACCTTTGATCGAACCATCAAACTCCTGCGCGATCGTCGCCGGTTCCGACAGGTTGGCTCCCTGTTGCTGAGCCTCGGCCAGTGCAGCACAGAGGCTGGCTGCAGCCAGCAACGCCGCCGTTATCAACAATCGCGACGCCAAGTCGCTCAGCAAGTGAAGTCGCATAAAACTCTTCCCGGCAAACCACAACAGACTTTGAGGCTTGAATCAGAACGGAACTGTCAGCGTCCGTCGATGCAGATCAGTTCGCGGATCGTGTGAGCGAACAGACGACCGTCCGCGAAACTCAGGCTGGCTCGGTTGAAGGAACGGCCGGCGGGGCCAAGGTCGTTGATGGCGATGATCGCTTTCTCGTTGAGTGTCTCAGCCGCGGCGTCGATCACGTAAACCGTTCCGTTCATGACGGGCACGTACAGCCGGTCGCCGACGACCGTGGGAACCTGCGAGGCGTGATGCCCCCAGCCGTTGCCGCGCGAGCGGGCGTCGCCCATGACGACGAAGCCTCGTGAGTTCCGCATGTCATTCGGAGCGAAGCACCACTGCTGGATGGGCAGCGTCTTCTGTCGCTTGCGGGCGGCTGACTTCAGTTGTTCCACGACGGCGGCGGACATTCCAGACTCGTCCCACAACAGGTGATCGGCCGAGTCACCTGGCTCGCGTTTGAGCTGGACCGGCAACTGCAGGTACTCGACCTTGCCCGAGCGGACATCAACGCGACCGAGGTACGGTTCGGCGTAGCTGCGGAAGTAGTGAAACCGACCAGCAAGCACATTCGATTGCTGAATGATCGCCCGTTTGCCTTTCGCGGGCGGCAGTGTCTCGGTCTGCGTTGACCAGCCGTCGTCGAGTCGTCGTCGCGCGGGAACGTCTTTGAGGAACGAGACGCGGCGTTCGATCTCGCCGGTCGCGGCGTTCACCCAGAGGTGCTCGTCGTCGTGAAACACCAGTACGTGGCTGCCGGCGAGGTTGTTCGTCATCGTGCTCATGAATCCGTCGAGCGGTAGCGTCCATATTGTGCTGCCGTCTCGGGTGTCGACCATCGAGATGCCTTCGGGCTTTTCCGGCGGCGAGTGGCCTCCGCCGCGGCCGACAACGATCACGCTACGACCGTCCGGCATATTCAACGGCAGCGGAACCGTGCCCATGTTGACGCCACACCGGCTCGTCCAGTTGACCTTGCCGGTCGCGATGTCGATCGCTTGCAACTGAGTCCATTGTTCGAGCGGCGAGTCTTTATGCTCGTGCGTGAATTCGCCGTGCTCATTCGGCATGTAGTGCTGTCGGATGAAGACGAACGAACCGTCATCGAGCAGAAACGGCTGCGATCGGCCGACCGCCATGGCGTCGAGCGTCCAGAGTTCCTGGCCGTTGAAGTCGAAACACGCGATCCGGCCCGAGGCGTTGAAGAAGACGACTCGTTCGCCGTCGGTTACCGGTGGTGGCGATGAGCTGTCGCTGAAGCAGCCGGACAGTCGCAACGAGTAGTCGGCGTTGATGGTCCGCGTCCAGAGTGTCTCGCCGTTCGACGTGTCGCAGCACCAGGCGACAATGTTCTGTCCGAGTTCTGAATCCTGCTCGACTTCCTGCATCGTCGTGAAGAACAGACGGTTGCCCCAGATGATGACTGTGCTCTGCCCGGTCTCCGGCAGTGTCTTCTCCCAGGCGATGCCCTGATCGCGAACGACGTTCCAGGCTTCCGGAGCCGTCTCGTGTATCACTCGAAAACTGCCAGTCGGCCCGCCTCCCTGTGGCCAGTTCGGCATCAGTGTCCGCTGGAAGAACCGCAGAACAGTCTGACGGACTCCCTCCGTCTGAAACTGTTTGCCACCGTGACCGGCTCCTTTGATAACGGAAAGCTGTGATGGAACGCCCACATTCAGCAGGGCCTGATGTAAACGTGTACTCTGTTCGAGCGGCACGCCGGGGTCCTGATCGCCGTGCATAATCAGAAAGCTGGCGTCGTCCGGAGTGACTTGCGGCAGAGCACTGGCATCGCGGGCGAGTTCTGGAACCTCTCGCACCGTCGCCCGCAGCAGCTTCGCTCCGTTGCTGTTTGCGACGTCTTCGGCAGTGCGTCCATTGCCAACATTGTTCGGTGGCATCGTCAGCAGATCGCTCGGTCCAAACCAGTCGCAGACGGCCTTCACGCGGCTCGACATTGTTTCCTCACCGGAGTACGGCCGAGTCCCCATCAATGCAACGAGATGTCCACCCGCTGACGTTCCCCAGGCTCCGATATTCTCAGCATCGATCGCGTACTTCTCTGCGTTATTCCGCAGCCAGCGAACGGCGGCGTAACAGTCATCAATCTGAGCTGGCCAGCCAGCGACATCGGTCAGCCGGTAACTGATTCCCGCAACGACGAAGCCGTGCTCCGCCAGCCAGCTCGCAGTTCGCTGAGCACTCTTCTTATTACCGTTCTTCCAGCCGCCGCCATGCACAAACACAACCGCCGGTCGCAGGGCCGAGGCATCCTCAGGCAGATACAGATCGAGCGTCAGCGAATAGCCGTTGGGCTTTGAGTACTCGATGTCGCGGACGATCTGCGTTTCGGCCTGGCAGAGCCGGGCCGAAGCGAGAAGCAGTGCGATTGCAGTTCGAATCAAGGTGAGTGCTCCTGAGGCAGGACGAGCGGGTGGGACGGTCAGTCTGGAGCGCACCTGGCAACGCCTGCAACTGCGCCGGATCGAGAAGCATCGGTCAATCTGCCGATGCCTTCCTTTCACTCAAGGGGACAGGATACGGACGATCGGAGCACGGCGGAGGTGCGTCGCCGGAATTCAGCATCCTGTAGCTTGTAAAGATCTTTCCGTCGATCTCCCGCTCGTAGTCACTCCACGCGTACCAGCCAGACAGCGACAGGGTTGCGAATACCCAGACTGCCATCGTGCTTTTCCGAAAGCCGATGTCGGGCATACTGCCTTGCATTCCTGCGGAGAAGACCAGAAGCGAATCAAGTCCGATTGCCAGTAGGCTTCCGCGGGCAGCCCACAGAGAAATGCACTCCGTCGTCATTCGAAGGCAACTGTATTTCTCTGCCAGCTTGCCGACATCTGTGTCGGAAAGACTATCGGGCGCCAGCTTGTATAACAGCCAGAGCAGGCAGGACAGCCCAAGTAGAGTCAGAGAAATCGAAAGCAGTTTTCGTCCTTCTGGGTGTCTGCTTGACGGTAATGCTGTTCGGGCACGCCACTCTCCCCAGACAAGTGCCACAAACATCAGCGAGAAGCACAGACACCATGCCCTGGCCAACGCTATTTTCGTCTGCATGTACGTAATTGACCCTTTGAGGTCTTCATCCTGCGTAAGAAATGCTCGCGCGTTGTAATACGCGGCACTCAGCTTTCCTTTGTGATGCGGCGGTTGATCCGGATACACATACTTGAAGATCACCTGTTTGATTTCGCTGTCCTCGGGCTGACCGATTACACGGGCATAGAAATCGACATACGAATCTGCAGCCCGATCAAAGATCAGCCCAAAGTGGTATGCGAATAGAAATGCGGCAAACGTGAGGCCCGTCAGGACAGGCCCTTCGGCCAGAAGATACGACCAAGGGTTGGCTCTGTGCCTGGCTGTTCTCGTTGCCGTCGAAATGCGGGCCAGCTTCTTCAGATACTCAGCCCCCTGCCTGTACTGCTCGTACGGCGAACACAAGACATCGACGATAGTGACTGATCCATACCGAATCAGCAGGACGGCCAGGGCAGTCGAAGAGAGTGCCGCAACGCCAATCAGGAACAGGTTCCAGTCGATTACTTCCGAATCGACCAGGCCACGTTGTACGTCGTTTACGGCGAGAAGGTGTCCCGAGGCCATCGGTGCAAATAGCGAAGTCAGCCAATACGTTTGTGAAAACACACTCACGTCCTCCAGTGGCCAGAGACGGACACCAGCACAGCACTCAGAGTGTATACCGGTACTCTCGCAGCAGAAAACTCATCCATCTTTAATGTCCCGACGCCGCAAGGATCGTCACACAGATTTTCAACGCGAGGACTTCAATGCTCATTCACTCTGTTGCGTCGCCAGTGTCTCATAACGGCAATGTGTCCCGACGTGAGTTGATCCGCATGGTGAGTGCGGGTCTAGTGGCCAGCCCGTTAGCTCCGGTACTGAGTACGGCGATGTTTGCGGAGGATTCGCAGCTCGGACCGCCGAACCGCTTTCCGCGGATGGTTCATGAGTTTTTCGTCCGGCAGGTTCGACTCAATGAGCGGCGGCACCTGCGGGCGCTGGGACAGTTGAAGACAAAGGCAGATGCGGAAGCGTATGTTTGCTCGGCGCAGGAGCGGATTCGGAAGTCGTTTGGGCCGGAGCCGGAGCGGACGCCGCTCAAGGCTCGCGTCACCGGCACGGTCGAACGCGACGCTTACCGCATCGAGAACGTCATCTTCGAGAGTCGGCCGGGCTTCCCGGTCACGGCGAATCTCTACCTCCCGAAGGACAAGGCGGGGCCATTGCCGGCCGTCGTCGGGACGTGCGGGCATTCAACAAATGGCAAGGCCGAGACCGCGTATCAGTCGTTCGCTCAGGGACTCGCGCGGCTGGGGTACGTCTGCCTGATTTACGATCCGATCGGCCAGGGCGAGCGGCTGCAGTACGCAGATGAGGCTCTCAAATCGAAGGTCGGCGTCGGCGTGCGCGAACATCTGCACGCGGGCAATCAGCAGTTTCTGGTCGGCGAATTCTTCGGAGCCTGGCGCGCGTGGGACGGCGTGCGGGCACTCGACTATCTGCTGACGCGGCCTGAGGTGGATCCCCAGCGCGTCGGCGTGACGGGCAACTCGGGCGGCGGGACCATGACCACCTGGCTGTGCGGCGTCGAGCAGCGGTGGGCGATGGCGGCTCCGAGCTGTTTCGTCACGACATTCCGCCGCAACCTCGAAAACGAACTGCCGCAGGACACCGAACAGTGCCCGCCCGCTGCGCTGGCACTCGGTCTCGACCACGCCGACTTTCTGGCCGCAATGGCGCCGAAACCAGTCATCATTCTCGCCAAGGAACGCGACTACTTCGACGTGCGAGGTTCCGAAGAAACGTACGAGCGACTGCGGCGGCTGTACCGGCTGCTCGATGCCGAAGACAACGTCGCCCTCTTTTACGGCCCGACGGGGCACGGCTACTCACAGGAAAACCGCGAAGCCATGTTTTCGTGGTTCAACCGGGCGACCGGGATTCCGGCCAGCGGCGAGGGCGACTTCAACGGCGTGCTGCGTGCGACGGGAGATGTCGCCTTCACTGCCGAGCCGGAGATCACAATCGAGAAAGACGAGACGCTCTGGTGTACGCCGCACGGCCAGGTCGTCGAACTGCCGGGCACGAAAACGGTCTTCGACTTCACGCGAGAGAAGTCAAAGAGCCTCGCCGCCGCCAGAAAGTCGCTGCGGGGTGAGGCTCTGCGACAGGCCGTCACCGACGTCCTGAGACTGCCGACGAAACGCGGCGGTGCTCCCGACTACCGCAACTATCGGCACCTTGCCGCGCGCGGATACCCAACGCAGTTTGCGATGGCTTATGAGATTGAAATCGAGCCCGGCATTCTGACGAGCGTCTACCGGCTGACTGACGAACGCTGGCACTCGCGTCCGCCGCGAGCCAGCCAGCGCGCGATCCTGTATGTATCGCACCTCTCGGCCGATACTGAACTGCACGAGGAGCCGCTGATTCGCGACGTGATCAAGGCCGAACCCGACACGCCGTTCTTCGCCTGCGATGTGCGCGGCGTCGGCGAGTCGCTGCCGAACACCTGCAGCCCCGGCTCGTTCCACACGCCGTACGGCAGCGACTATTTCTACGCGAGCCACAGCCTGATGCTCGATCGGCCGTACGTCGGCCAGAAGACGCTCGACGTTCTGCGCGTGCTCGACTGGCTGGCCTCAATCGGCCACACCGAAGTGCATCTGATTGCCCGCGGCTGGGGAACGCTCCCGGCGACGTTCGCCGCCGTCCTCAGTGATCAGGTCAGACAGGTAACGCTGAAGAATGCTCTGACGAGTTACTCCGACATCGCCGAGACCGAAAACTACACGTGGCCGCTGTCGCAACTGCTGCCAAACGTTCTCGCCAGCTTCGATCTCCCGGACTGTTACGCCGAGCTGAAGTCGCGAGGGCTCCGGCAACTCGATCCGTGGGGAGCAAATGCAAGCCACTGATGCGCGGCCATCGCTTCCGGCCGGACCCGATGCCTGCGGGAGCAGACAGTACAGAATATCCGGGCAGTCCACCTGGACCGGGCCGTCGGACTGACGGAGGACTCGAGGGTAACCAGGAAAAAATCGAAAGACACGAAAAGCCGCTCTGTCTTTTTCGCGTCTTTCGAGCTTTTCGTGGTCGGCAATTGCCGTGATTGCAGGTCCAGCAATGGCTTGTGGGCTCTCGCCAGAGCAGGAAGCGGGTTGTTCTCGTCGCGAAGTTATCGGTACGGTGGCTCGCCCCTGATCCCGGTTGATTCGGAGTCTCAAACAATGGCAGAAGTGCTTCCCTCGGCTGACGGCTCTTCGCGGCGGACGTTTCTGGTGGCGTCAGCGCTCGGCGGGGCCGGGATGACGTTTGGCGGGGCGCAGCGTGTCACTGCAGAAACCTCAACAGCGAAGAGCGGGCGGGCGAAGTCGACGATCCTGTTCTTCCTGTGCGGAGGCGCTTCGCATCTCGATATGTGGGACTTGAAGCCGCAGGCGCCGTTCGAGTATCGCGGACCGTTTCAGCCGATCGCGACGTCGGCTCCTGGAGTCACCCTGTGCGAGCATCTGCCGCGGCTGGCGATGCAGGCGCATCATCTGGCTCTGGTGAATTCCGTCAGCGGCTCGGTCAACACCAACGATCATCACGCCGGCTACTACTACAACCTGACGGGGCACGAGCCGGACGTTACGTTTCGAACGCAGGGCAATGACCGGCGGCCATACCCGGACGACTGGCCATACATGGGCTGCGTCGTGGGCTCGCGGCGGCCGCGGCATCCGTCGCTGCCGAACGCGATCACGCTGCCGCACATGCCCAGCCGCAAGCCGTACACGCGGCCAGGGCAGTTCGCGGCCCGGATCGGCGTCGAGCACGATCCGCTGTATCTGGAGGCCAGTCGCGACGAGCCGCTGAAGTTTCACGCTCCGTCGCTGACGCTGCAGGCCGGCGTCGACCGGCCGCGATTAACGCGCCGCAGTGAACTGCTCGCGTCGATCGATTCTGCGCGACGCAGCGTTGATCAGGCGGCTCAGGTGCAGACCTGGGACCGGCAGGCGGATCGAGCGATTTCGCTGCTGGCGTCGTCTCAAACTGCGACCGCGTTTGACGTCGGGTCAGAGCCGGAAGCCGTGCGGCAGCGCTACGGAGACTCGGTCAACGCGATGAGTCTGCTGCTGGCACGGCGACTGGTCGAAGCCGAAGTGCCCTTTATCACCGTCTTCTGGCTTGGCCAGGGAATCGGGACTCCGCTGGCAAAGAAGTGCCGCAGTGCCGGGAGCTGGGACACGCACGGCAACAACTTCAACTGTCTGAAGGACGACCTGCTGCCGGAGTTCGATCAGTGCTTCTCGGCGCTGGTGGAGGACCTCGCGGATCGCGGGCTGCTCGATGAGACGCTGCTGCTCATCACCAGTGAGATGGGCCGTAAGCCGAAGATCGGCGACCCGCGTTCCGGCGGAACTTCCGGTGCCGGCCGCGATCACTGGACTCACTGCCTGACTGATGTCATGGCGGGCGGTGGCATTCGCGGCGGGCAGGCGTTCGGGACCAGCGACCGTTACGGCGAGTACCCGGCCGACAACCCGGTCACTCCGGCGGACGTGACGAAAACCGTGTATGACCTGATGGGCATCCACAATCTGGAAGCCTTCGATCGGCAGAACCGCCCGTACAACCTGCTCGCTGAAGGGGCACCGATCACCGGGTTGCTGTAAGGCGCGGTCTGGTCCACCGATCCACACGGACGGCGCTGGGACACAGCCTCGCGGAAGCGCAAGGCCCGTCACCTCAAGTTGCCGAGCGCGTTGAGTTTCGAGCGGATTGCGTGTTTCAGTGGAAGTTGTGAAACATTCGATCGTTCGAGTTCACTGGTTCTGAGATTTCAGATTCAGATTCCAGCACCGATCTCAGGGCATTTTGCATCGGAATTTCGAACGAACGGAGACGTGATCTGAACTCGCCGTTACATGAAATTCGGGGTGTGCAGATCAGACAAAATGCGGGCCTGGTCAGAAGTAAAGCCGGCGTGTTCGAGGCGTTTGATCCGGTTGCCGTGCATTTCGTCGAGCAGTTCCCGAAAGGCATCGTGTCCTCGGGCCACGTCCTGCGGGGCCGTGCTGCCGGCTGCCAGTACCGTCAGACCATCCTGCAGCGAGGGTGGAACTCCGCCCGCTCCGGCCATTCGAGTGGCTCGACGGCGTACGGCATTCTCAAGCCGTGTGTACAGACCGGTGTCATGTGCCAGTGCATGTCGAACGTGAGCCAGACCGAAATGCACATGACGGGTTTCGTCATTGCGGGCACGGCGGACGATATCCGCAGTGACTTCATCCGGCGCATGGTCCTCGATGAAACGCAGCAGATCGAGGAACGTTCCCTCGCCCAGAACGGCCAGCAGGAAGGCGGCTTCGGTGAAGTCCGTCAGTTCAAGGAGCGTCAGCAGTGACTGCGAGGTGGTCGCGGACGAGACGCCCAGTCCGCCGCCACCGGCGCGAGCCCGTTTCAGAAACACGTCGATATGCCGTGCCTCGTCGGCCATCTGAGTCGACAGAAACATCGCGACTTCGGCGTAGGCCGGATGGATGCGGGACACGAATCGCGACGGAACATACAGCGCGGACAGTTCATTCTCGGCGAGAAACGTGAAGACCTGATCGATCGCGCGCTCCAGAGCCGCCGGATGGGACGGCAACTGGTCCCACGCAATGTCCCGATTGGCATCCCACTGCGATTCGACCGCCTGATCGTACAGCCGGGCTACTTCCGGCGGAGCCACATGATCGCGTTCCAGCAGATCGAACGGATAACGCGGTCCGCCAGGTTCGACCTGCGCACCACGTGGAGCAAACCCGCTGAACGGGTCGGCGCTGTCCGGCATGGGGACTGTTGACAGCATTTCCGCGGCAGAAAGACGCCCGTCGTGCGAAGCCAGCCGCATCCCCGTTTCTCGCTGTCCGACCTCGGTCGAAAGACGTCCGCGACGAATCAGATGCCGACGCAGCACCGAGTCGGTAGCCCCCGGTGCCGAGTCGTGTCCCAGGTACTCGTGATGCTGCACGTTACACCAGACGGCCAGGTCATCCTGCAGACCGTCGCACAGAGAATTCACCGCCAGGACGCCGCCGGGTTCGAGCAACTGCAGCGCAGGCCGCAGCAGCGCGAGCAGGCCGCCGCCCATCGACAGTTCGCCGCTATCGATCGCGACTGCCGCCGTTGTCTGGGCACTCATAACGGATAGCCCTGATCGGCCAGCGCGGCTCGCAGGCTGTCGTAGCCTGCTTCACGCGGCGGCTTCCACTCCTTCAGGCCTTCGAGTTCCAGCAGGCGACGATGTTCCGGGTTTTCCCAGGTCATGCCGAACAGTGCCGTTGTGAACCGCGCGATCTTTCCTGGATCAAGATCCGGCAGCGCGTCGAACATGCAGTGATCGAAGCCCGGAGACGTCCAGACCGACTGGATCAATCCCGTATCGATGTGGCCCGCCGACTGTTCGAGCACCCAGATCAGATCACCGATCGTCCCGGCCTGAGCATCGCCATTGCGGAGCGCCTGCAGAACGTCCAGCTCGCTGGTGCCGGTGTCTCCATGCTTGCCGACATCCGTGTCGAACGACAGCAGTCTGACCGTCTTCAGATCCACGCCTTCCTGCTGCAGAAAGTGCAGCGGGAGGATGCGGGCCTGAGTGGAATCGCGACTGCCGACAGCCAGCGTCTTTCCAGCCAGATCCTGCGGCCCTTGAATTCCCGCATCCGTGCGCACGATCAGCCGCGAATGGAAGTCCTGGTCAGCATCCCGCATTCCCAGCGACAGCGATTTCCCCTGCGTGTGGTGCTGTACGCGCACGTGCGCCAACGGCGTGTTCCAGGCAATGTCGATATGCCCGGCCAGCAGCGCCGTGACCTGCCGTTCGTAGTTTGAAAACAGCACGAAGTCGAAGGCTGCTTCCGAGTTATTGAAGTAGTCCCGAATGCCTTCCCAGATCGCGACGACCTTCGGATCGTAAGCGACGGCTCCCAGCAGAATGGTCTCGTCCATTGCCATGTGAGTTTCCTGAAATCGCTGACCGGCGCACAGCCTGCTCTGTCAGCCTGGTTGTCTCTTTGCGAAGCCGGACAACTGCCCGACTGGCGTTGATCGTGTCAGAACAGGGGCAGGCCCGTGAGTGCCCGACCCACGAATTCCTGCAGATGATCGGCGGTTGGGGCCATGACCCAGCCGGCGCGAGCGTCGCGAAACAGCCGCTCGATGCCGAGTTGTCGAGAGAACGCGGCGCCACCACAGGCCTTCATTGCCAGGTCCGTCACGTCCGTTGCTGCCTGGATCGCCGCCAGCCTTGCCTGAAGGACGAACAGCGGCGTCATTGCGTCCGGCTGTTCCATGGCCCGCGTTGTGTGAGCCAGCAAAGCCCGCGACTGTTCCGTCCGTACGCTCATCTGCGCCAGCCGCGCTCGCAGGTTCGGCAGGTCGCGCAGCAGGCTGTCGGTCGACTCGAATCGGCCCGTTGACAGATGACGGGAGGTTGCAGATACCGCTGCCCGGGACAGGCCGTTCGCCATGGCGGCTGTTCCGACGGCAAACCACGGCAGTACGACTTCCAGCATGGCGGTCGCACCCGCTCCGAGTTCAGTGAGCAGCCAGCCGGCCGGAATGGCAACGTTGTTCAAGGTCACCGGCGACGAGTCATTGCCCCTCAGTCCCAGCCCGTCAAAGCCGTCTCCGATCTGAACGCCAGCCGCCTCACGGTCAACAAGGTAGAGAACGGACTCGAGCGGCGAACCGGCCGCCGGCTGCTGAGCGCTCGATACGTACGAATCCGCGTGTGACGCCGAGGTGACCCACGACTTGTTCGCACTGGTGACAAACTCGCCGTTGCCGCCTGATTCGAGACGCGACACAGGTGCCCAGAAATGTGATCGTGATCCACGTTCTGAAAACGCGAGTGTCGTCAGGTGACGTCCGGCGGCGATCTCGCTGAGCAGTTCCTGTTTGCCAGTCAGCGTCGGTGAGGCAGCGATCGCCTGCGTCGCCGAAACGTGCATCACATAGATCATAGCCGTCGACGCGCAGCGCTGAGCCAGTTCTTCGACAACGGCCGCGAAGGTTCTCGGGGGCTGTCCCTGTCCCCCGACTTCCGGCGACAGTGTCAGCCCGAAGAAACCTGCGTCTCTCAAAGCCTGCACTGACTCCCGTGGAAAGCGAGCCTGGCTGTCTGTTTCTACTGCGGTTGATGCCAGCGTGCTGCCGGCAACTGCGCGAGCAGATTCGACGATCGCCATTCCAGCATCATTGAGCTTGTACATAGCAGATCCTTCAAAGTCCGAATCCATCGCGGTCTGCAAACAGCATACGGCCACCGGGTCGCTGTCGTCGGTGCCAAGGATAGGTGGTTACCGGCAACCAAACGAGTGACCACCGACGTTGCCGGAAGAGGCCGCAATCAGCGTCGAGTCTTGTGACTGGAACTGAAACGTGTTCGCGGACAGATGCGGCATTCGGACTCGCGACTGGGCGCCGATCTCTTGATGGCGTCGCTCCGGCTTTCGCGCGGAGAATCAACCCGTATGCCGAATACGTCGACTTTTCCGGTTATGCCGAAGAGAGCGACCGGATTGCAGTAAACGGTTTACGCCAGTCGCACGCCACTTGAGAGCGGTATCGACTCTTCCGATTGAAAGGAATCGAAGACACGTTGTGAGGAGTATTGCCGGAGCGATTGGCCAATGGGTAGATGTGGGCACCACAGACGCTGGACAAGGCCGGCAGCGGTGATGGCCCTCCTCGTCGCTCTTATCAGTGGATGCGGTACGACGCGATGGACGGATACGCCACGAGCGGCGACCGAAGAACTGCTGCTGACCGACGCAATTGACCGGGCCGTCGACCAGATTGACGCTTCACCTCTATGTGGTCGACGAATCTTTCTGGACACACAATACGTAGGCACCAAGTCCGAAGCAGGTTATCTGACAAGTTCCCTGCGACAGCACCTGGCTGCTGCCGGCTGCAAACTGGCCTCTTCACAGGACGCCGCCGAGCTTGTCGTCGAGGCCCGAGTCGGTTCACTCTCAACAAACCGCCACGATTCGCTCATCGGGGTTCCCGCGACGGCTGTTCCGCCGGTACTGACCGGAGTGCCGGTGGCGATCCCGGAAGTCGCGCTCTCCAAAAAGACCACGCAGACCGGCATCAGCAAGCTGGCCCTGTTCGCGTGGTGGATACAGGACGGGACGATTGCCTGGCAGTCTGGAGTCTCTCGAGAGGACAGTGTGATTCAGAATCGCTGGATGTTGGGACTGGGCCCCTATGCCAGTGGAGCGTCGACGGTTCGCGAATCGGATGCCGGAGCAACTCCTGATGTGCCGCTGCTCGCAGATCTGGCAAGGGCGGGAGGGAAGCCGCTTCCTGAACCGCCTCCGAGCACATTGACGCTGCCAGCCGTTTATGACGTGACGCGTCCGTTCACTCCGCCTCCGGTCCACCTGCCAATGCCGGACACACCACCCGCGGGAACGGATGCTTCACCCGGGTCGTCCCCTCCCGGCGGGGCAGCGAATCTGCCAGCAGGTTCGTCGCGATCGCTCAGGGTGGGGCATCTCACATTCGTCCCCACGAATTGATCGTGCGTTCTCGAAGTCACAGCAATGCGCGGTGTCAGGACAGGTCTACAGTGGCTCAGGCTTGTTTTTCGGGATGTTTACAACTCGACTTTGCAGGATTCGCTGAATTCGCATGTCGTCATTCTGCAGGCGGCCGGACAGATTGCTGCCCTCTTTAAAAGACGCCGGCTGTTATCTTTCGTCGTCGCCAGACGAGACCTATAGTTCCGCTTGCCACGTCGAAACGCACTGACGCATCGTTCTTACATCCGAAATCGAGAGACATGGCCGGGAAACGGTTTATTCTGAATTCCTCACGATCCTCAAAACAGGGGACGCTGATCAATGTGGGGAAGGATTCCGACGAGTACCGGGCGCTCACCAGTTCGATGACGATGGCCGCCGAAGATATGGCAGAGATTGGTCTCGCCGAGGGGCAGATGGCCCTGATCCGGACCGAATTCGGAGAATCAGCCTTCAAATGCGAAGCAGGTAAGATTCCGGTGGGAATGATCTTTGTCCCGTATGGACCGCCGACCTGCCAATTGATGGGGGGCGACACCGGCGGCACCGGGATGCCTCAGTCGAAAGGCTGGGAAGTTACCGTCACTCCGCTCGAAACTGCCCCGTCCGCCGAGAATGCCTGATCAGAAAGCACGCCTGATGGCCGCATCAAATCAGAACGATTACGAAAAGTTCACTGGTCCGGACAGTCCGCACTTCTCGATCGGGCAGGATGCTGCGGAAGAAGCCGCCTGGACCGAGGTCGATACCGGGCGTTTTATGCCTCGCCGTGTCCGTGGAAGCTTCCGCGGACGGGCGCTGGGCTGAACGTTCACCGTCCCGTCGTCCGGTTCGGACGGCACTCACAATTGCGAAGAACAGGAGTGATTGTCGCAACGGCAGGTCAACTGCCGGCAACATGCTGTTGCCCACTGGCGTTGCGACGCAGAACGTCGGAGATCGACTGCGAAGTCCGATTTCCGAAAGCCACATGGAGCTTCCATGTCTCTGCAGGTCATTGATAACGCCACGTGTACCTTCTGCGGCTGTGTCTGCGACGACATCCAGTTGCACTACGACGAAACTCGCATCCATAAGGCCAACAAGGCCTGCGTCCTCGGGACGGCCTGGTTCCTCAACCACACGGTTGAACACAAATACCCGGACGCTCTGATCGACGGTAAAAAAGCGTCACTCGACGACGCCATCGAACTGGCCGCGACGCTGCTGCACGAAGCCGACATGCCGCTGGTTTATGGCATGAGCAACACGACGTGCGAAGCTCAGAAAGAGTGCGCCGCTCTGGCCGATCAACTGGGAGGACTGCTCGACAGTCACACATCGTTGTGACACGGTCCCACCGAAATCGCCGCCCAGTTGGGCGGTAAGGTCTCGTGTACGCTCGGCGAAGTGAAGCAGCGAGCGGACTTCATTGTGTACTGGGGCGGCAACCCGGCAGAGTGCCACCCTCGTCACTTCACCAAATATACGCTCATGCAGAAGAGCAAGTTCCTGCCGCGAGGTCGCAAAGACCGAACGATGGTTCTCGTCGATATTCGCGAAACCAAGAGCGCCAAAGCGTCCGACATCTTCCTGCAGGTTCGGCCGGGCAAAGACTTTGAACTGATCACGATCCTGCGGGCGCTGATCAAGGACCAGAACGTCAGCGACGAAGCGATCGCCGATACCGGACTCACGCGCGAAGTGCTCGACGACCTGGTTCAGCGCATGAAGTCGGCGAAGTTCGGTTGCATGTTCTTCGGAATGGGGCTGTCGATGACGCGCGGCAAGCACATGAACAGCGCGGCTCTGCTGACGCTGGCCGCGGAAATGAACGCCTTCACCAAGTTCGTTGCCATGCCGATGCGCGGTCACGGAAACGTGACCGGTGCGGACGTTATGATGCGCTGGCAGACCGGTTACCCGTTCGGCATCACGTTTAATCGAGGTTACCCGCGGTACAACCCCGGCGAGTTCTCGACGGTCGACGTGCTGGTTCGTGGCGACTGCGACGCGGCGTTCATCATCGGAGCGGATCCCGGCGGAACAATGCCTCAGCCAGCGATCGACCACCTGAAACGGATCCCGACGATCGTGCTCGACCCGCACGTGACGCATACGAGCAAGCTGGCCCGAGTTCACATCACGACGGCACCGCAGGGCATCGCTGCTCCAGGGACGGCTTATCGGATGGACGAAGTTCCGTTGCCCCTGAAGCCACCGCTCAAGTCGCCTTACCCCACGGACGAGTACGTCGTTCGCCGGATCAACGAAGCCATCATGGCAAAACCGTTCTGGCTGCCAGACGGAAGTCAGCCGCAGATGCTCACGGCACAGGTTTAGGTCGCAGCAATGATTCGCATCACAGGCGGCAGAGTTTACGACCCGGCCAACGGCATCAACGGCGAAGTGCGGGATCTCTGCATGGACGGTGGCAGCTTCGTCGAGTCAGTTGAGGGCGGACGGACGATCGACGCAACGGGGATGATCGTCTTTCCCGGCGGCGTCGACGTTCACACACACGTGGCTGGCGGAGCGATCAACTTTGCCCGCGCGATGACTCCGGAAGATCACCGTCGCACTCAGGCCTTCATCCGCACGAAGACGCGCCGCAGCGGCCTGGGCGGGATGGCTCCAACGACGTTCGCCACCGGCTACCTCTATGCCGGAATGGGCTGGACGACGGTCAATGAAGCGGCCGTCCCGGTGCTTTCCGCGCGGCACACACATGAAGAGCTGGCGGACATCCCGATCGTCGATAAGACCACGCTGACGCTGATGGCCAACAACGAGATCATGCTTGATCAGTTGGAAAACGGTGAATACGAACGGGCAAAGCAGGTCGTCGCCTGGTACATCTGGGCGGCCAAGTCGTACGGCATCAAGGCGGTCAACCCTGGCGGAGTCGCTGCCTGGAAATGGGGCAAAGACGCCAAGCAGCTCACGTCACCCATTGAGGGCTACAGCAAACTGACACCGGGAACCATCGTCACACAACTGGCTCAGATCTGTGAAGATCTCGGTCTGCCGCACCCGATTCACCTGCACTGCAACAACCTCGGCGCGCCGGGAAACATCTCGACGACCATCGACACGCTGAAGCATCTGGAAGGCCGGCGGGCACACATCGCGCACTGTCAGTACCACGCTTACGGTGGCGACGACTGGGACACAATGTGTTCGGAAACGGCGCAGCTCGCTGACTACTTCAATGCTCATCCGGGGATCACGACGGACGCCGGTGCGGTTCTTTTCGGCGATACCGTCACGATTACGGCCGACGGACCGTGGCAGCATCTGCTTTACAAGCTGACCGGTCGCAAGTGGGGCAACCTCGACGTCGAAAACGAAACAAGCTGCGGCATCGTCCCCTACACCTATCGGCCGAGCAATCTGGTCAACGCGGTTCAGTGGGCTTCGGGACTGGAACTGCTGCTGTTGATTCAGGATCCCTGGCAGGTCTTTCTGTCGACGGATCATCCCAACGGCGGCTGCTTCTGGCGTTACCCGGAAATCATCAAACTGCTGATGTGCGCCGACTTCCGTCAGGAGTGCCTCAAGCAGTTGCCAGACAAAATCAAAGGCAAAATCAGACTCGCCGAGATCGACCGCGAATACACGCTTTACGAAATCGCGACCTCGATGTCAGCCGGCCCGGCCCGGGCGCTGGGGATGCCGAAGAAAGGCAATCTCGGCATTGGCAGCGATGCGGACGTTGTGATTTACGAGGAAGATGAAGACGTCGAACGTATGTTTGGACACCCGCGTTACGTGCTCAAAGGCGGAGAAGTCGTCATAGAAGATGGTGAGATTCGAGAAACACCAGAGGGCCGCGAATTCCTCATAAAACCGGCCTGTGACCCAGGGATCGACGACTTCATGCGACCGCTGTTTGAAGAGTGTTACACAATGTCGTTTGAAAACTATCCGGTCGAACTTGAGCGTATCGAGCACGCTGAGTTCGCTGACTGTCTCGGATCGACCCGCTCCTGACTGGTGGCTGTTTGCGTATGCCTGTTTCGTTCCACCTGAAACGCCAGCCCGAGGTTCCGCTGGAAGCTGAAGTGCTTTCGCCGGACAGGATCTGCCAGTTGTCGAACGAGGAGATCCGTTCGCTCACGGTCTATCACGGCAAACGGCAACTGCCGCTCGGCGAGTTCTTCGACGTCGAAGGCGAACGCAGCAACGAGTTGGAGATTCACGGGAACCTCGCCAAAGTCCGCTGGATCGGCCGCGCCATGTCGCAGGGTAGCGTCACTGTACATGGCGGCGTGGGGATGCACCTCGGCGCGTACATGTCTGGTGGGCAGATCGAGATCCACGGCGACGCGAGTGACTGGATTGGCGCAGAAATGAAGAACGGCCTGATCCGCGTTCACGGGAACGCCGGCGGCCAGATCGGAGCGGCTTACCGCGGTGCTCGTGCTGGAATGAAAAACGGCACAATTATCGTCGACGGTTCGGCCGGTCTCGAAGTCGGCATGAGAATGCGTCGCGGCACGATCGTTCTCGGCGGACCGGCCCGTGACTTCACCGGGTTGCAGATGCTCGGCGGCACGATTGTGCTGCTCGCCGGCGCCGAGATTCGCACTGGCGCCTGGATGAAACGCGGCACGATCATCTCGCTGAAGCCGCTGACGATGATGCCCACCTTCACACCCGCCACCGATTACAGCCCGACCTTCGTGAATCTCTATTCGAAGCACCTGAGTCTGTTCGGAGTTCAACTGCCATACGCCGCCGCAGACGGGAGATACCGTCGCTACGCCGGTGATTCGTCGGTGCCTGGCAAGGGCGAGATTCTGGTCTGGCAGCCGAACGTGTAGCGGAATACTCGATCGGATTCGACGATGCGCACGATTGCAGGCGTGGGAAAGAATGTCGCTGAGATTTCAGGCGTGCGCGTCTTTTAGTCACGACTCAAGGCCGTCCGTCGGTGAATTCCCGCCTCGGTTAAGCGGAATGAACTTTGGGTTCCGGGATCGAACCTCCGGCCGGTGAGACACAAGCCGCCAGAACCAGAGCGAGATCGAGAACTGGAGAGAATGCGAGCCAGGATGTGTGGTGGCCGAACAGCCAGTGAGAGCCCTCGATAGCGAACGATACGAAGCCGACCATCGACAGGATCAGGCCCAGGAAGCCTGCTACCCGTCGCCCTTTGTGGACAGCGGCTGCAAAACCGATCACTCCAGCAGCAAATGCGGCGAGGTAGGTGGCGACGACTGGCAATGTGAAGTCGGAAACGTACTCGGTGCCGAAGCCCGAACGGGATGAGTAGCGATAGTAGCACCACTGGAGCGATTCGCTGCCGAACACCGCCGTGACAATCGTGAATGCTGTCGAGGCAAGCAGCAGAAGCAGGGCGTGAATTCCCAGTAGCCTACGCATTCGATTTTCCCGGGAAGGTTGGTCCCTTCAATTCGACGCAGGACGGTCGATCCTGGAGAGAATTTCGAGCGGTCTGCTGGATTTTCGGCCGTCAGTCCAGTCCTGGATGTACATGCCGAAGTTATCAATGCCATCACTGACCGCCTCTCTGCCACTGTGCGGTCATAGCAATCACAATTCAGCACGAACAGGGGCAGACGATTCGAGTGCCACTGCCGGCTGGTCCGGCAGTGTTTTCTTACCGAATCTGTTTCTCCATTTGCCGGATTTGGAAGTGGATGTGGTCGTCGTGGCGAGCTGCATTGAGTTGTTGAAACTTCAGTTTCGGCGACGCAAGCTGCAGACGGTTTTGAAGATGAAGCTCAAGGATGATCTTTTCAGTTTCGGGGCGATCTATCAGTAGCTGCAGAAAATCGGCTGTCCGTCGTTCGTCGAATTCTCGTTCCCGGTTCATCCCCTGCAGGAAGTCGAAATCCCAGCGAAGCCACGAGCGAAGCCCCCTGTAAGGCGCCGCCTCGTTCGGCCGGGGAGCTTCGTAGATCCAGTAGCCAATCGGTGACGGAGAAAGAGCCGGGACGTCCTCAAATCCTCGCTGATGGTAACAATAGGTGAAGTCAATCTTTCGACCGTCGTCGTGTGAGAGATGAGGCGGCAACGGAAAGCCGTCGAGAAACGGGAAGTTTGCGTCGAGGTAAATGATGACGAATCCGGGGTGTCGTTTGCTGAATTCCTGCGTCACGTCGACGACAACATTGTGCAATCGTTGATCGACATAGTGACGATTGCACAGAAAGTACATGCACGACCGAGCTGCGACTGGCCTGTCAATGGTTGCAAATACTGGCAGCGCAACTCGGCCCAGCGACGACGCTGCCAGTGGTATGATCAGCCAAGTGGCCAGAACGTAAATTGCGATTGAACCACTTGCCGAATACAGGCGAGGCCACCTCGTTCTGGTCAGAATTCGATATCTGAGCAGGAACCATGATCCAACGATGAGGACACCACCGACCTGAGTCATCAACGTGAGGCTCAGAAAAAGGAATGTCCAGAACAGCCATCGACGCAAAACCGCGACGCTTACTTTCACGAATGTCCCTCAACTGACCCGCCGGAATTCTCGCTCGGGTGCCACTGCCGGCTCGTCCGGCAGTGCTGCGATTTCGCTTGAGAACACACTGCTGGGCAAGCCAGCAGTGGCACCCCACCGGCCATGTTTGAAAAGGTGCGTTCTGTTTCGCCTCATGCACTCTAAAGCTACTGCCGAGAGAGTATTTCGAAGCCAGAATGCAACACGAGCGAGACCAGAATTGCGAACAGCACAGACAATCTGTAACTCGACTGCAGCGTCGCACGACAGCCACAGACGATCAATGCAACTCCAACTGCACTGCAGGCAAGAGTAAGAAGAATCATCCGATTCTGGTGCTCGATTCTGAACAGTCTTCTCGTAGGGGCATAATCCACAAAATATGTGTCACCAGGAAATCGAGACACCACCGGGGTGACAAACCCTGAAATCCAGAATGCGATGCCGTGAGTGCGGCTGGACTTGGAAGTTACTCCAGACGGATACAGTTCCAGGTATGGCCAGCAGCTTTCTTGACACACCACTCGCGCAGAGCGTGGGACGAGTTGTTGATCACGGTCGCCAGGGCTGTGGGCCGTCGACCGATTTGGGCTGGAGGAATTTGGCGTCAACGGTTTTGTACCAGGTGTGGAGGCGGGCTCGCATGGTGGCGGCCCGATCGGGCATCTTTGAGGACAGATCGGTTCGCTCGCCCAGGTCGGTGGACAGGTCGAAGAGGTGGACGCGGCCGTCTTCGAAGCGTTCGATGAGTTTGTAGTTGCCCTCGCGGACTGCTCCGCCGGGGAAGCCGCCCTGGTTCGAGTAGTGCGGGTAGTGCCAGAACAGCGGCTCGCGGTCGAGTGACTTCTCACCGGTCAGCAGCGGCTTGAGGCTGACGCCGTCGAGCGTCTGCTGCGGCTTTGCGTTTAGGCCGGCGACGTCGAGCAGCGTCGGGTAGAAGTCGGTGCTGATGACCGGGACCGAGCACTCGCTGCCGGGCTTTGTGACGCCGGGAGCGCGGATCAGGAAGGCTTCGCGGATGCCGCCTTCATACAGCCAGCCCTTGCCACCGCGCAGTGGCAGGTTGGAAGTTGGCGAGCCTTCCGACGTTGACAGGCCACCGTTGTCGGCCATGAAGCAGATGATCGTGTTATCGTACAGGCCGAGTTGCTTCAGCTTGTCAATGACGCGTCCGACGGCCGTGTCCATCGTCTCGACCATTGCCGCGTAGGTCGCGTGCTTCTGGACGAGCCGCACCTGCCGCTCCTGGTTCGCGTCCGGCCAGACCTGCTCCTCGGGACCGAACTCGGGGCCAGGCACGGTTTCGGCCTTCCTGCGGTATTTCTCGACCAGATCCTTCGGAGCCTGCAGCGGCGTGTGGACGGTGTAGAACGAGAGGTAAATCAGGAACGGGTCGTCTTTGAATTTCTCAATCGCCCCGACGGCTTCTCTGGCGAGACGGGCCGTCAGATGCTCGCCCTTTGGCCCGTCGGGCAGACGCGGGTTGCCATAAGGTGAGAAGTAGCTCTTCGGTGCGCCGCGGACGTTGCCGCCAAAGTTCAGCTCGAAGCCCTGTTTCTCGGGCCAGAATTCTTCAGTCGGCCCCAGGTGCCATTTGCCGAAAAACGCTGTCCGGTAACCAGCTTCGTGAAATGCTTCGCCGAGCGTGACTTCACTGAGTGCCATGCGGTCGTTCAGCGGCGCCGGTTTAAAACGACCTTCGCGCATTCCGGAGAAGAAGTTCGTCGCGTCAACTCGGGACGGATACTTGCCCGTCATAATGCTGTATCGCGTCGGGCTGCAGACGGGATTGGCGGCGTAACCATCGGTAAACCGCATCCCGTCGCGAGCCAGCGCGTCGACGTTTGGCGTTTCGTAGAACGTTTTGGGATTGTTCGCGCCGATGTCCATATAGCCAAGGTCGTCGACGAGAAAGAAGACAACGTTTGGACGCTCCGCGGCAACAGTGGCCGATGACAGGAGCAGGATGGAAATCAGCAAAGCGGAGCAAAGTGAGGCAGCGACTCGACACATATCGATGGTTCCTGGCAAGGGACAGGTGACGGACGAAACGGCACAGACACTTTGAAGCGGACGGCTTGAACAGGCGCGTGCCGGCTGATTTCAGCAACGGTTTCCCGGCGTGTTCCCGGGAAAATCACCTGCTCCCGTTTCCACCTTGTCGGCGAGGCAGCCCGGCACGATAACCACTGTGAGAACTCGCGCAGCACGTCCGGAAACGAGTTTCCAACTCGCAACACTGGTCACAAGATGCTGTGGAGCATGGGAGCGACGAATGAGAGAGGCAAGTCTGTCGTGAGTGAGGAATTCGCGTCCGTCAGCATTGATCAACTCCGCGGGAAGCGAGTCGTCGTGATGGGGCTCGGTTCGTTTGGCGGAGGCGTCGGTGTTGTGAGGTTCCTTGCCGGGCATGGCGCCGCGACTCGGATTTCCGACACGCGAACCCGCGAACAACTGGCCGCCTCTGTTGCGCTGCTCGACGACATTGACAACATCGACTGGCGACTTGGTGAACAGGACGCTTCGCACTTTGAGGATGCGGATCTGGTCGTCATCAATCCGGCAGTGCGGCCCGATCATCCGCTGCTTAGACAACTCATTGACCGCGGCGTCCCGCTGACGACGGAGATGAATCTGTTCTGGCAGCTCAACCGCGGCCGTGTCGTCGCCGTCACGGGCAGCAACGGAAAGTCGACAACGACGGCACTGATCCATGCGCTGCTGGAAGCTGGTTGTCGGCGCTGCTGGCTCGGCGGAAACATTGGCGGCAGTCTGCTGCCCATCGTCGATCAGATCGAACCTTCTGACGACGTCGTGCTAGAGCTGAGCAGCTTTCAGCTCGAACGTCTTAACGGTCTGCGTGCGCGGCCTGACATTGCGGTCGTGACGAACTTCGCGCCCAACCATCTTGACTGGCACGGGACGCTCGAAGCCTATGCTGCTGCGAAACAGTCCATCCTGCGCTGGCAGACTGCCGCCGACTGGGCTGTGCTCAACGCGAATGACGAGATGGTTTCTGCCTGGCCGGGTGAAGCAGGACGGGTCGCGTTCGGCGCTGGCGGCGGCAACGTCAACACCGGCGAAGTTAAGTCGCAGCCCGGCAATGCGTCATGGCTCAATGGCAACACCATTCGCTGTCATATCGACGGGCATAATGCCTGCGTTTCGCTGACCGGGTTCCGCCTGCGAGGACGGCACAATCAGGAGAACGCTCTGGCTGCCGTCGCCGCAGCGACCATCGCAGGCGTCGACTCTGCCTCGATCGAACGGGGACTGTCGCAGTTCGAGCCGCTCCCGCATCGGCTGCAACTGATCGGCGAGTTCAATGGCCGCTTCTTCTACAACGACTCAATCGCGACAACTCCGGAATCAGCCATCGCGGCCCTCAACGCGTTCGATGAACCGATCGTGCTCCTGGCCGGCGGTTATGACAAGCAGGTCGACCTGAGCCGTTTCGCGGCGGCGATCGGTGCTCGGGTCAAAGCTGCAGCTCTGCTCGGAACAACGGGACCCCGGCTGGCCGAGCGACTCGGTCGCTGTCCATCCCCACCGACGTACCGGGTCGCTGCGTCATTTCGAGATGCCGTTTGCTGGGCGATCGACAGGTCGACTCCCGGCGACGTCGTGCTCCTCTCGCCGGGCTGCGCAAGCTATGACTGGTTTCAGAGTTTCGAGGATCGCGGCCGGCAGTTCATCGCGATTGTCAGGGAACTGGCGAACACATTGGCAGTTCCTGCTGATGACTGACGACCGCGTTACCGTATTTCGATCCGGCCGCACACCGCCTAAACTCTCCGCCCCGCGTGGGAACACATCCGAAACCACTCCTCGAAGTGCAATCAGACTTATCAGCCGGCTCGCGCCGACGTCCGGTTCTCCTCCGGTCTGGCAGAACCGTGGGCGAGCGCCCGGCGGCTGATCTCGGGAACGCAACAAAACCAGCTTCCACTGCCTGTTCAGCGATTTTCAAAAACAGAGGTCTCTCCAACGATGTCTCGAATGGCTGCCTGCTCACGCGTAATCACTGCTGCTGTCGTCTGCGTCGTCGCCGTCGGCTGCTCGTCCAGCACGCCGGACTCGGAATCACTGGCGCCTCCAGCAGCGACAGCTTCCGTCGATGGCACTGCAGATGTTGACGGCGCTGCAGATTCTGAACGGACCGCGAGCAGCGAGGACAGGTCGGCATCGACGACGGAAGCGGCGCCATCGAAAGCGAGCAGTGGCTCCCAAACCGTGACGCTCGGTGCCGGCTGCTTCTGGTGCGTCGAGGCCGTGTTTGAGCGGATTGAAGGAGTCTCGGCCGTTCGCTCCGGCTACTCGGGCGGCGACGTCGAGAATCCGACTTACAAGGAAGTCTGCGAAGGCATGACGGGGCACGCCGAGGTCGTCCAGCTCGACTATGACCCGGCGGTGACGTCGTTTGAGGAGATTCTCCAGATCTTCTTCACCTCGCACGATCCGACCACGCTCAACCGCCAGGGAGCCGACGAAGGCACGCAGTACCGCTCGGCGATTTTTTACCACACGGACGAGCAGAAGCAGGTCGCCGGGAAAATCATCGCCGAACTCAACCAGTCCGGTGCGTTTCCGAATCCGATCGTCACGGAAGTGACGCCGTTCAGGAACTTCTACGAAGCTGAGGGCTACCACCAGGACTACTTCGAGCTGAACGGCCGAGCTCCGTACTGCCGCCTCGTCATTGTCCCGAAAGTCGAAAAGGTCAAGCAGGTTTTCGCCGAAAAACTGAAGCCATCCGCGAAGGCCGAGTAGTCACGGACAGAAAACGGATGGGCATCCGACTGATCCGTGACCAGTCCGTGTTTCATCCGTGGCCTGCTGCTCCTTCGTGATCTGCTCGTTCGCAATAAGGAACGAGTCTGAAATAACTTCCCTTCTTCCTGCTGACTGCAGCGCAAAGGCGCGAAGACTCAAAGGAACGCAAAGCCTTCGCGAATCTTTGCGACTTCGCGCCTTTGCGCTGCAACGACAAGCTGGATGTCCTGGAATTCTCGGGAAGCTGTTTCTGACGCATTCCTAAGTTGAGGCTGACCACAGGACTGAAAATCCTGGTGTCAGCGCCGCTCCACTTTCCATGGCACAGACTCCGTATGACAACGCACACTGCAGCCGATCTCCAAGCCCGCCTTGCCTTTGCCCTCACTGCTGCCGAACGGGCTGGCGAATTCATCATGAGCCACTACCAGTCCCCGGAACTGGCCGTCGATCGCAAGCGAGACTCCTCTCCGGTCACGGCAGCCGACCGCGGCGCCGAGCAGCTCATTCGCAGTCTGATTGCCGAGTCGTATCCCAATGACGCGATCCTCGGTGAAGAATTCGGCGAAGCAGCGGGCTCCAGTGGCTGGCGCTGGATTCTCGACCCGGTCGACGGAACCAAGTCGTTCATTCACGGCGTTCCGCTGTTCGGAACGCTGATCGGACTTGAGCACGGTGACGAGCAGGTGGTCGGCGTGTGTCGGCTGCCAGCGCTCGGTGAAGTTGTCTATGCAGCGCGCGGTCTTGGAGCCTTCTGGCAGGTCGGTTCGCACGCAGCTCGCCGCGCACGCGTCTCGGACGTAAGCGATCTCTCGGAAGCGACATTCTGCACGACGACGATTCAGGGCTGGTCACGCGTCGGCCGTCAGGCGGCCTTCGAGCGGTTCTGTAATACCACTCAGATCAGCCGCGGCTGGGGCGACTGCTACGGCCATATTCTGGTCGCAACCGGCCGGGCCGACCTCATGGTCGACCCGCTGCTGAATCCCTGGGACTGCGCTCCGCTGGTGCCCATCATGCAGGAGGCCGGTGGCCACTTCGTCGATTTTGCCGGAAAGGTCAGCATCCACTCGAACAACGGCCTGTCGGTCAACGCCGGCCTGAAGGACGCCGCTCTGAAACTGCTGGCGGAAGCCTGACGGTCGGGGAAGTCGAGATGAGGAAGTCCGAATGCGGAACGTGGAATGCGACTAGGTAGCTCGCGCCAGGTCGCTGCAGGATGCTTCGTTCTGCTTCCCACTGCGTTGCATCACTTCCGGGCATCGGCTAGATTTCCGCCCCTCGCGGCTGCCGGTTTCGACGCAAGTCGTTATCTGGCAGAGACCTCTGCCTCGTCGAGGCAGCCGGCTCCGTACCGGACGGGTAGCTCAGTTGGTAGAGCACAGGACTGAAAATCCTGGTGTCGGCGGTTCGATCCCGCCCCCGTCCACTCCCTGAATCAACCCGCACACAGTCGTAACCCGTTGACTGGTGCGGGTTTTCTTTTGCGCGGTCCCATTGGCGACGACGCTTGGAAAACTCGAGCTGCAGGGCAGTGCGTGCTCAGTTCCCCGCCCTGCTGCTGCGCTCGCTGCATGTTCAGAGGCAGCAGCGTCGAAGACCGAATCCGGGATCATTCCATAGTGCCGCTCGGACACCTTCATGCTGTGCCGATCCACTGGCTGCCGCGTCGACCAGTCGGAACACGTGACGGACACAATCAAGCGCCGTGCCCTTGCGTCCGCTCGCCGTTCCACCAACGGCCACTGAGAACAATCGAGCATAATGACGCGTTCCGCTTATTGGAAAGTACCGCGTCCTGCCCATCACCGTGGCGGCAAACGTGATGAAGTGGAATAGCAGCGCGGCCTCATCAGCTTCGGTTTCTGGTAAAACTTCGCCTACGAACTCACCAGCCAGCCCGTAAAACGCTTCCGCCTGCAGCGGCCAGTCGTCGGCAGTGTCAGGCGGCAGGTCGAGCAGACTCAGTTCGTGAGTCGCTCGCTGGCCCTTTGAGTTCGGTCCCCCCGGCTTCTCCTCACGTTGAGTTGATCGCGTACCGGATTCCTTCGCGGCCAGTCGAGACTTCAGACTCAGACCACACCTCCGATCAACACCACACGGAGTGCAGGTGCGAAGTCCGGATTCTCAACGGCTGTCAGCAGAAATCGCTCTTGCCACTCGTCACCGAATGACCGCATTCGACCATAAGCACAGGGACGGTTGAGGAACTGCATTTCTGATCGTGGTGGCAACACCCGCAGTGCGTATTGCGGATGATGCTCG
Organism: bacterium; assembly: GCA_016124895.1. GTDB lineage: Bacteria > Planctomycetota > Planctomycetia > Planctomycetales > Planctomycetaceae > JAPOLP01. Next base: position 28,690 of record WGMU01000045.1, on the reverse strand, counting down.
ACCAGCCAGTCCAGTTGTTCGATCGATTCCGGCCAGACAATTTGACCGCGTGCGAGACGATCATTCGTGTCGTCGATCCATGTTTGGTCTATCATCACGCCCTTCTTTCAGAGCGGGGCGACTTTGTTCGGTTCAAGCCGATTTCCTGAACGGTTGAGACGGCGTCGACACCATCCGGTTCGATAATGTGGACCATGTCTTCAGTACGTCTGTAGGCCGTTTGATCAGTATCTGAGCCGATCTCGCGATGGAACTGAGAGGCTCAGCCAATCCAAGCCGTGTCCTCAATTATGCCGCACGTACATCTGCCGACTCCAAAGCAGGCCAGACGTGCGACGGACACGCTGCAACGTGATGGCCATTTGCGTCGATCAGCCGCGATGAGAATCAGTGACGGAGTTTCGCATTGGCCTGACAGCAACGGTGGCGAGTATTTCATCACGCGGCACGAGGGCGTGCTGCCACAGGCTGCTGAGACTTATCGACTCTGCCGATCAGTGATTCATAAAGCGACTCGACGGCGACGGTCATTGCCGCGGGAGTCAGTTGCGACAGGTATGTCTGTCGAGCCCTCTCGCCGAGTTTCTTTCCGAGTTCTGCGTCGGACAGCAGGCGATTCAACGAACCGGCGAATGCGTCTGGTGATTCTGACGGGACAACCAGACCCGAGCGTTCATGCTCGACGAATTCCGTGATGCCACCGACCGACGTGACGACGCTTGGTTTTGCGAGAGCCATTGCTTCGATCACGACCAGCGGCAGTGAGTCGAACCGCGACGGATGCGCGAAGACGTCGAAAAGCTGCCAGACGTCGCCGATTGGTCCCGGCCAGCCGCGCAGCAGGAAACGGTCGGTCAGGCCGAGTTCGGCAATGCGGTTCTGCAGTCGCGTTTCGTACTCGGTGAAGCCGCGGCTGAAGCCGACACACAGAAAGATCACGTCGGGATGCTTGGCCAGGACTCGCGGTGCGGCTTCGAGCAGATCGAGGTGGCCTTTGAATTCGAGCAGTCCGCTGACCTGGCCGACAATACGGCACTGCCCGGTCGGCGGCAGTCCGAGTTCGCTGCGAACCTGATCAGCGGAAACCTTCGGCACGGGTTCGGGGATGCCCGTTGGGATGACGTGAATCGGCACGCTCTCGCGGCGGATCCACTCGCGAATCTCGTTCGCTCGAAACCGCGAGTCCGTCACGATGGCCGCCGCGTTCGACAGTGTCTGCCGGCCCGGCCAGTGCAGAGTCGGTCGCTGCCAGACTCCCGTGTGATACGCCGTCTGAATCACCGGCACGCCGGTGATCTTTCCCGCAACGCCCGCCGCAAGCATCGCCACCGTGTGATGTGCATCGAGAAGCTGAATATCGAATTTGCGGATATAGCGGACGAGTCGCCGGACTGCCGTGGCAAACTTCGCCGGTGCGATCAGTCGTCCCGACCAGCCACCGCCAATCGAATCCAGTTCGAGGTCGTCGACGTCAATCCCCTCTGCTGCGTAATCCGGCCGCAGCGAACCGGACGCCCGCTGCTCGGCCTCGGTCCGCGCCGGATCGCGAGTCAGCGTCACGATGCGATGCTCGAAGCGGTCGCGGTCGAGCGTCTGCGCGAGCGTCAGCAGACGATTCTCATGTCCGCCGCGGTACAGCTTGTTCAGAACAGACAGCGAGCGAATCCGTGCAGCCATCGAGTCCAGCCGAAAGTCGATAAAGCATCAGGTGCCACTGCTGGCTTGCCCAGCAGTGCCTCACAAGCTCCAACACTCCTGGGCAAGCCAGCAGTGGCCCCCAGTATTTTGACGCAGCACTCTGCTGGTGCATCACGACGCACCCTACAGGCTTTTGCGAAATCTACGCCAGCCGGTTTTCTCCGGCGTTCTCATCCTGATGCAGCGTGACGGGCCAGCCGGGGAACTGGTTATCGGGGTTCCCGTCGGTGGCGTCGATCAGGAAACGGAACGATTCGATGCGGTACGTCTTCGCTTCCGTGTCGATCGTCACGAGTCCGAAGCCGCTACCCTTTTCATGCGCCTTTTGATAGCGGTTCCGATCCTTCCCGACTTCAGGGTTACCGATTGCGTACACGTAGACCTTGTTATCGAGCCCGTCGAGGAACTCGCCCGTGTTTGCCAGGCCGTGTTGCGGACGGTTTTCATGCGGCATGTCGAGTTCGTCCGGTCGCCACCAGCGGGGATAACCGGCTCCGATCGCGGGCGTGCAGAACGACCAGTTGCTGTCCCGCTGTCTGTCGACGCCGTATTGCGTCAGCGACGCCAGATGCTGGTCGCCGTTGATGTGCAGCGCCTTCGACTTGCGAAGAATCCTGATCGCCCGGTTGCGGGCCGTCTGCGGCCACCCGCCGGAATCGAGATCGGCCTTGAGATATCCGTCGAACCCGCCGTGATGCGTCGCGACTCCGGCAAAGACCGTCTGGCTCAGCAGAACTTTCATCGAATGTCCGCGCCAGTCCGAGCCCCAGTGTTCAAGGAACTTCTCCTGCCGTTCGCCCAGCAGAACCAGGCCCGGTTTGTCGAGTGTCGAAACGTCGTAGTTCGGATCTTTGACGTGGTCGGCACGGCTGCTGCCACTGTCGACGTGCTCGGGACCGCTCTTCCACTGCCGATCGCCGAGAATCGCGAAGCCGACGCCGCCGTAAATCAGCTCGCCGTAATAAACGCTGATGCCCTGCTCACACGGCGTCGGGTCAAACGGATCCGGATGATGCCCCGCGCAGGTCTTGTGAACGACGTTGACCATCCGCGCGGGCTCACGATACCCGCCGCGAGACGACGTATCTCCATCCGCCATCGGCTTGCCACCTTCGCCCCAGATGTTGCCCTGAAAGACGTCGTGGTCGTCCGGGATGCAGGTGGTCGGAGCGTTCTTCAGCGCGTGCCGGAACGACAATCCGAACTGGTAGAACTTCCGCAGGTAGTTGAGGATCGCGGGCTCGGCCGGGTCTCGGATCAGCCCATAGCCGCCATGATTCTCGTAAAGCTGATCGCCGGAAAAGTACAGCATGTCCGGGTCGAGCCGGATCAGATTGTTCACGACGGGCTCGTACGGAAACGCGTAGTCGTTCTGACAGGTCAGCGCTCCGAGCCGCAGCGGCCGGCCGGTCGGGTTCGCTTTGACCTCGCCCGACCAGGTCGATTCGACAGTCGACCCGTCCGTCTGCTGTTCGCGATAGACGACTCGATACGCCGTCGCCTGTTTCTCATTCCAGTTCGGAATACGGAACGTCGCCGTCCAGGCATCGGTGTGCAGTTCCGCGATGCCAAGCGATTTCCATTTGCCGTTCTTCTGCACCTGCAGCTCGACGTCTTTGCTGTCGTCTTCACCAAGCGGACCGGTCAGAGCACTCAGCTTGAGCACGAAGCCCTCGTCGCTGCGCGAATCGCTGAGTGTGTACATCGCCCAGAGCAGCGGCCCGAACGTCCGCGACTCGTCAACGGTGAACGCGTCGCCGCCGATCTGCCAGTCGCTGAAGCGGTACCGAGCCCCCTGCCCTTTCTTGATCGTCGGCTCGAAGTTACTGACGACCGCGACGTTGCCGAGCACAAAGTCGGCCGGCACTTCTGCCGTCAGAGTTCCGAGTTCCTCTCCGGACGCCACTGCTTTTGCGGTCAAGGTCAACTGGACATTGTCACCCGCTGGCGTGCCGCTCACGGTGAGCACGACGTCCGACGTGTCGGCTCCGTCGGCCAGCGGCTTCGATCGGCGCGCCAGGATGAGTTTCCCGTCGACGATGCCGGCTCGCACGCCGCTCTTCGCGAACAGATTGCTGCGGTATTCGTTGAGTTCGCTTTTGATGCCGATGCGGAAGCCCGCGCCGCCGTCGATCTTTCGCGACTCAACCCGCCCGACGCGGACCGACATCTCGAACGGCTTGATGGCATTCGTGAGCTGGTGCGTGATGAGGTGGATGTTGCGGTCGCCGCCGGTCGTCTGGCACTCGGCCGTGCCGTCAACGATCCGCCAGTCTTCCATCGGATTCGCCCAGAACTCGCCGCCGAGAAACACGCGGTTGTGCGTCGTTTTCCAGTGGCCGACCGGCTGCAGCTTCGGACCGGATTCAGCAGCCGATGTCGTCCCGGCAGGCAAAGCCGTACTGGCGGCAAGAAGTTTCAGAGCAGAACGGCGGGAAAGCGAAGGCATGAACGAGAACTCCTGACAGTTGTGTTGTCTCTGTTGCGTTGAGTTGTCTGTTGTGGGTGGGTTCACAATGACGAGCGGCCCAACAGTAGCCAGGTTTTTCCAAAACCTGGTCAATCGCAGAATGAACAAGACAGTCGAGACTGACTCACCACGAAGAACACGATCCGCGAATCATTCTGCCTGACTGCAGAAGCAGCGTTTCATTCGCCGCCGAAATCTGCGTTGTGACGCGACGAAACCACCACGTTCATTCTGCGCCTGATCCGGTTTCGGAGAAACCGGACTACCATTTCGATCCGGTCGAAGATTCGGGCGGGACACAGTAACTTCCCGCGACTGACAGAGAAACACAGGCATCCAGGCGAACTCTCAGCACTTGGTCCGACATCCCGCTGTCCGATCGCCGGGACATTTCCCGGCCCGGTTTCAATCTGTGGAGCGTCTTGTGGAACCGACTGTTCTCATCGGCGTCGTGCTCAGCATTGGAGGGCTTTACACGCTGCTGACTCGACGCACGACTTCTGCAGCGGATACGACCGACCTGCCGGGGGCACTGCTCGACCGGCTGACGTCGCGAACGGCCACCGGCTTCGCGCTGACGCTGACCGGTCTGCTGATTGTGACCGCCGTCGAGTCGCGTCCGGCGACATGGTGGGGGCCTTCGATCCTCGACGGTCCGGTTCCGACTGGCGTCTACTGGTTCGGTATCGTTGCTCTGCTCGCTGGAGCGGTCGCAGTTGCCTTCGCTGAATCTGACCGTACCGCGTTCTGCGGAATCGTGCTCGTCGGAGCCGGAGGTGCGTTGCTGTTCGGGCTGGTCGGTGATCTGGTCGCCGGAATTGCTCTGATCATGGCCGCCGCGGTGGGTGGCTGGGCCATTCGATTTCTCCCGGCCTTGCCACCTTTTCTCCCGAATTCGATGCTCCGCTCGTCAGCCCCTGAATCTGCAGTGCCGGATCATCCCGAACCGCTGCTGCTGACCGTAGCGCTTGTCGCGATCCTTGTACTCTCGGCCTCGACGCTGCATCGCGCGGCGACGCGCGAGTCTCCGCTGACCGAGTCGCACGAAACCGGCGAACGCACGCTGCCGCGACCGGCCGTCTCGCGAGCCCGACTGGCCGATGCGGCAGTCACCAGCGACGATTCGGGTCCGGTCTCGCCAGACGCATTCGCAACGCCATCGGACTCCCGCCAGTGGCACTCCGTCGCGGTTTACAGTCTGCTGATTCTGGTTGTGGCAGTCGGCGTCTGGCAGCAATCCAGTCGGTGCAACAGGTCGCCAGAGGAGCTTCGACACGCGAGCTGTTCGCCTGCCCGGCTCGATTCACAAATCTCATCCCGGCAATCATCACCACCGTCAGGAGACGCCTCGTGAGTTCGTCACGTGCCGAGATCCGCGTCGTTGATCATCCGCTGCTGCAGCATCATCTGGGACGGCTGCGGGCAGCCGGGACGTCGCCGGGAGAGTTTCGTTCGCTCGTGCATCGAGTCGCCATGCTGCTCGGCGCTGCGGCGACTGAATCGCTGACGACCGAAGACGCAACCGTCACAACGCCCGTTGCTGACGCTCGCGTCCGGCAGCTCAACCAGCGCGTCGGACTGGTCCCGATTCTGCGTGCCGGGCTGGGACTGGTCGATCCACTGATCGAGCTGATCCCGACCGCCGAAGTCTGGCATCTCGGACTGTTCCGCGACGAAGCGACTGCCGAACCCGTCGAGTATTACCGTAAGCTGCCCAACACCGACCCGGTCGACATTGCGCTCGTCGTCGACCCGATGCTGGCGACCGGTGGCTCCGCGGCGCTGGCGCTCGACGTTCTGCGACAGTGGGGCGTGCCGATCGTCAAACTCGTCGTTCTGATCGCCGCTCCGGAAGGCATCGCGGCCGTGCAGAAGCAGTTCCCCGACGTCGAGATCGTCGTCGGCGCGATTGATGAGCGGCTCAACGAGAAAAAGTACATCGTCCCCGGCCTCGGCGACGCTGGCGACCGGCTGTTCAACACATTGCGCTAAGTCACTCAGCGGCGGATGCGCTGCCGGTAATACTTCAGGCCAGGGATGAAGAAACTGAGGCTCGACACAATTCCGTACAGCGAGATGCTCACGTTGGGCACGTTCGATGACTGGATAAGCGTCATCGCACCGGCGGTTGCGAACAGCAGTGCCGCCTGAATGTAGAAGCGGCCGTCGAGCAGGCTGGCTTTGACCAGAAAGACCATACCGCTCACGAGGCTGATGACCGGCGAGAGTGTCAGGACGCGCAGCCCGAGCTGCCACTCGACAAAGAACAGCAACATGCTGCTGATCATGCTGCCCGCCCAGACGTGAACGATCTGCCGTTCGATAAACGTGACTGGCCCCGCCCGACGCCGCAGGTTGTAGAAGATGAAAGCCCAGACCGTGATACCAACGCACCACAGCGTCAGATACGGCCAGCGTGCCGGTGAGTCGCTCGCCGCATCACGCCACTGCAGCGCATTGGTGATCAGACACAGAATCAGCACGACCAGGCTGTGCCACATCCACAGCAGGCCCCAGTTCTCCAGCACCGACGCATGATGCGTCTCGCGGAACGCGCGGCTGAGCACCTGAGTGAACTGAGACGATCTCGCCGAAACCGGTTCGTGGTTCAGCCACGCTTCCAGATCGTCCGCCAGCGCGGCGGCGTCCAGGTACCGCAGATCGGCGGGTTTCTGCAGACACTTCAGCGCGATCATCTCCAGATCCGAGTCGGCTTTCGGATTCAGAACGCGCGGCGGGACAGGTTCCTGTTCGAGCACCATCATCACTGTGTCGAATGGATTGGCCGCCTGAAACGGAGGCCGCCCGGTCAGCATTGCGTAGAGGATCGCACCCAGACTGTAGACATCAGTCGCCGGGCTCACATCACCGCGTCGACCCGCCGCCTGCTCGGGAGCCATGTAACTCGGCGTGCCGAGGATCGCGCCCGACTGTGTCAGTGAGTTGAGCGAATTTCCCGGTTCCCTTGCCGACTGCTCAGCATCACCGATCTGTTTGGCGAGACCGAAGTCCGTCACGAATGCCTGCCCCAACGAACTGATCAGAATGTTGGACGGCTTGAGATCGCGGTGCAGCAGGCCGTGCGCATGTGCTACGGCAACGGCGCGGCACACCGGCAGCAGCAGTTCGACGGCTTCGCGCGGCGGCAAGGGTCCGTCAGCCAGCCGTCGGGCCAGCGTCGTGCCGTCGATGTACTGCATACTGAAGAACGGCTGCGCGTCGTGTTCACCGACCTCGAACACCTGCACGATGTTCGGGTGGCTGATCCCGGCGGCAGCTTCCGCTTCTTTCTGAAACCGAGCGACATCGACGTCTGAAGCCAGCGACCCACGCAGAATCATCTTGAGTGCGACGGTCCGTCCGAGACTCGACTGCCGCGCGCGATAAACGACGCCCATGCCGCCGCGACCGAGTTCCTCGAACAGTTCGTAATCGCCAACGCGAGAAGTAACCGACAGACCGCCCGTGACTGGCGCAGCGGCGGTTTGAGTTTCTCCGCCGGTCAGTTCGGACAGCTCACCGGAAAAGCTCGCAAAGTCCTCGGCGAGCAGCATTGTCGCCCACAGCTCGCGAAGCTCCTGTTCGAGGTCCGGATGCTCACGCACGACCGCTTCGAGATTTGCCTGCCTCCCGCCGCGAACTTCTGCTGCCAGGCGATCCAGCAGTTCCATCAGTCGCTCGTCACTGGTCATGGCGAAGTCGTACTGCAGTGGTCGAACCGGTCATCAGCGTTCCTGGTGTACCGCGCGAAACCGTCGCGGCAGGCACACTCGCCGCATTAAACATCGGGCAAGTAGCCATGATGATGACAGAAGCCAACGAAGGAAACGAAGACGCGCGCCCCTTCGTTTCCTTTGTTACCTTCTGTTCAATGAACTCACTGCCGTGAGGGAGGAGTCGCCGATGAGCGCGACGTCCGGTGCGACTTGCATCGCGGACACCTGGCGATGTCCAATCTTCACGGAAATTTCTATCAGTCGTTTGTGATGTAACTCGCCAGTGATCAGAATCCGCGCCGCCTCATCGGGCGTCGTGAGCCGCCTCGGGTTGTTGAAGATGCAAGGGAGCGCGTCGATGCGAACACAGTTTCGCGCAACAGATGCTCCTGAAATCGAAACGGCCGGACTGCGGCTCGATTCAGAATTCTGGAGGAGCATCCATGCGAGAGCACGATCAGCAGAAAAGCGACCTGCCGTCACGCGGGTCGGGCTTCAACCGACGTGACTTCCTGAAGGGTTCGGGAGCGGCCGTTGCGGCCACCGCACTTGTCAGTGAAGCCACCGAAGCCCAGGCTCAGGATAAGAAAGTCGCGTCCGGCCCGGTTGACGTCACGTTGAACGTCAACGGCAAGCAGCAGACGCTGAAACTCGAACCCCGCACCACGCTGCTCGACGCATTGCGTGATGACCTGAATCTGACCGGCTGCAAAGAGGTCTGCGACACGACCAACTGCGGCGCCTGCACGGTCATGATCGACGGCAAGGCGACTTACGCCTGCACGCGACTGGCCGTCGAAGTCCAGGGGCGCGAGATCAAAACCGTCGAATCGCTGCGGCAGGGCGACACCTGCGACGAAGTGATCGACGGCTTCGTCAAACACGACGCCATGCAATGCGGTTTCTGTACGCCGGGCTTCGTCGTCGCCACGCGAGCCTTCCTCGACCGCAATCCAAACGCTTCGCTGGAGGAAATCCAGAAGGGACTCGGCGGGAACATCTGCCGCTGCGGCACTTATGCCGGCATCACGGCGTGTGCCCTTGAGCTGGCAAAGAAGGGAGGTGCCTGATGTCTGGACGCATTGTTAATTGGCGCAATTCCGGCCTCATCGGTGAAGACACGCAGCGGCTCGACGGTCGCGACAAGGCGTCCGGCTTTGCCAAGTACACGTACGACATCAACCCGGAAGGCACGCTCTATGCGAAGCTGCTGACCTGCACTCACGCCAAAGCGAAGATCACCCGGCTGAACGTCGATCCGGCGAAAGCCATCAAGGGCGTGCATACGGTCTACCTCTTTAAGAAAGAGGGTGACGAGTGCAACTGGGACGGCGACATCGTGGCCGCCGTCGCTGCCGAAACCGCTGACATCGCGGAAGACGGCGTACGGGCGATCGAAGTCGCGTACGAAGTCGGCAAGCACTTCGTCGACGAGGACGATCTCGAAGGCGCGAAAGCCGCCGAGCGTACGAAGGACATCGTCGACCGGACGGACGGTGATCCCGACGCCGCGATGAAAGGTGCTGCCGCGGTTCACGAAGGCTATTACGGCATCCATACCATCAGCCATATGTGCCTGGAACCCCACGGCTCGCATGTGAAATGGAACGAAGGTGGCGACGGCCCAAAGGTTGTCGCTCACCATTCGACGCAGGCGGTATCGACCACCGGTCCGCAGTTCGCTCAGGGCTTCGGTCTCGATGCCAGCGATGTGCGCATCATCTGCAATTACATCGGCGGCGGCTTCGGCTCGAAATTCGCCGCGGACGAATGGGGGCTGGCCGCAACGCAGATGTCGAAAGACACCGGCCGGCCGGTGCGTCTGATGCTCGACCGCGCGACCGAGTTGAAGACGCCGGGCACTCGCCCGTCAGGCTTCGGTAAAGTCACGGTCGCTGCTGATAAAGACGGAAAGATTGTCGCCTGGAAAAGTCACCACTGGGGCACCAGCGGTCCTCAGGGCGGAACGATCGACGGCAATCAGATGCCGTACGTGTTCTCGTTCGCGAATCAGTCGGTCAAGTCGACCGGTATCGCGACAGACTGCGGTCCGAACCGCGCCTGGCGGGCGCCGAACCATCCGCAGCTCTGTGCCATTACTGACGCAGCGCTGACGGACCTGGCGGCGAAGCTCGATATGGATCCGGTCGAACTGTACCGGGTCAATCTCGAAGCCGGTGCCGTCGAGAAGCCCGCTCAGGGGAAACTGGCCGTCTACCAGGGTGAACTGGATCGGGCAGTTGAGCTGATGGAGTGGGACGACAAGTGGCACACTCCCGGCGAAGGCGACGGTCCGGTGAAGAAAGGTGTCGGCGTGGCTCTGCATCGCTGGGGCGGCCGTGCAGGAGCATCGACCTGCACCGTCAAGGTTCACCCTGACGGAGGTGCTGAAGTTTTCCTCGGCAGTCAGGACCTGGGGACCGGCACTCGGACCGTCATTGCGATGGTGCTTGCCGATACGCTCGGTCTGCCGCTGGAGCGAGTAAAAGTTCACATTGGCAGTAACGCGTATCCGCCGGCAAATCCGTCCGGCGGGTCGATCACCGTCGGTGGAGTCAGCGGTCCGGTTCGCCGGGCGGCCCTCGGCGCACTGTGGCAAATCTGTGACAAGGTCGCGGCGAAGTACGGAGTGCCAGCCGACGACCTCGACGCGTTCGGTGGTCAGATCTGGCACGACCACAAGCACGTCTGCTCGTGGAACGACGCCTGCCGGCTGCTTGGCACCACGCCGCTGGAGACTTCGGGCAAAGGCCCGGAGAACGACGGCCTGACAGATCAACTTGTCGGTGGCGTCCAGATGGCAGATGTTTCTGTCGATACCGAAACCGGCATCGTCACCATCAATAAGATGGTCGCGGTGCAGGACTGCGGAACCATCATCAACCCGATGACGGCACGCAGCCAGGTTTACGGCGGACTGATCATGGGTATTGCCTACGCTCTGTCCGAAGAACGCATCATGGACAACATGACCGGCCGTTATATCAACGCCGATCTGGAGAACTACAAACTGCCGCGCATCGGTGATATCGGCGAACTGGTCGTCGACATGTACCAGCCGGAAAGTGAGTTCGCTCGCGGCGTTGTCGGCCTGGGTGAGCCGCCGGTCATCTCGACTGGTGCGGCGATCTCCAACGCTGTGTTCAACGCCCTGGGCGTTCGTGTGCCCGTACTTCCTTTGACGCCGAAGCGCGTGCTCGATGCACTCGCTGCGGCCAAAGCCTGAAAGGGAGGTCTGAGATGAGACCGTTTGAATATGCGAGTCCTCGGACCGAAGCCGAGGCCGTTGAAATGCTGAGTGCCCATGACGGACAGACCGCTGTCCTGTCGGGCGGAACGGACCTGATAACGCTGCTGAAACGCGACGTCATTCAGCCGAAGCGAGTTGTCGACATTAAGAACATCGACAGCCTGAAGGGGATCACCCAGACGGCCGACGGAGTTCTGGTCGGCTCGCTCGTCACGCTGGAAGACGCGCTGGACAGCCCACTGCTGGCCGAACATCACTCGGTGCTGCAGATCATTGACGCGCACCGGGCGATTCAGATTCAGCAGAACGGAACGCTGATCGGCGACCTGTGCCAGCTCCCCCAATGCTGGTACTTCCGGAACGGCTATGGCCTGCTGGCCATGCAGAACGGAGCGTCGCTGATCGAAGGCGGCGACAACCGGTACCACGCGATCTTCGGCAACAGCGGCGCGGCGAAGTTCGTGAACTCGTCGCGGTTCGCTCCGTCAATGATCGCGTTCGGGGCAAAGGTCCGCGTCGCCGGCCCGCGTCCGCAGGACGAAGAATTCCTCCCACTGGAGTACTTCTTCGTTACGCCGCGGAACGAAAAGCAGGGCGTCAATGTCCTGAAGCCCGGCCAGTTCATCACGCACGTCTGGCTGCCGACGGTGGCTCCGAACGTGAAGAGTGCTTCGTACGAAGTGCTCGAAATGAACGGCCTCGATCGTCCGCAGGCGGCTGCTTCTGTCGCTCTGCAGATGGAAGGCAGCACGGTTCGCCAGGCAAAGATCGTGATGGGCCACGTCGCTCCGGTGCCGTGGATCGCTCACGAAGCCGGCAAGGCCATTGCTGGTCTGGCCGTCACTGACGACTCCGCATCAACCGTCGCCGACATCGCCGTCGCTCGTGCGACGCCGTTGTCGATGAACCAGTACAAAGTCCAGATGGCCCGCACCGCGGTGAAGCGCGCCCTGCTGCGAGCCGTCGAAAAGATCTGAAATCGTAGGGTGCGTCCTGATGCACCTGCCCCGTAGGGTGGGCCGAGTTTTACCTGGCCCACCACGTTTTTCATCTGATCGAAATGGTGCGTTTCACGCACCCTACAGATAAGGAATCGAACCATGCAGCACGAACTCGAAGTCGTTCGCGGCGAGCGGTGTCGGCACCTGCTGTCAAAAGGCCTGTATCTGAACGCCGGCCTGGAGATCGACGAGTCCGACCCGACCAGGTACCGCATCGGCGACGGCAACTTCTGGTGCGCCAATACGCAGCGCATTTACGGCCCCGACAACGGCTTCTGCAACGGCGAGGAATGCACCAACGCAACCCGCTCCTGTTACGAAGCTCCGTAGTCACCAGCTTCTGAAGCCGAATCGCCCAAACGAGCCCGCGCCGCATCTGCAGTGCGGGCTCCTTTTCATTGCGGCATTCAGTCCGCTGTCGTGACCTGCAGGTGGCCGTCGCAGTGCTTGCAGGCGACTTTCTTATCCAGGTACTTCGGGGCCAGGCGGATTTCTTTGTGGCAGTGCGGGCAGTCCGAGTAGAAGGCTCGCGTGCGGATGCGCGGGTCGGTGACGTCGAGCTTGAACTGGCCCTGGCAGAATCGGCAGGCGACGACTTTGCCCAGGTACTTGCGGCTGATGCGGAGTTCGTCCTCGCAGTGCGGGCAGACGATGTGGAAGCCGACAACCTTCACTTGAGCCACGTCGCTGATCTCCTTCAGCTCGAAAAACTTCGGAATCTCGACATCGCTGCGGTACAGGTCGGGATTGAGCAGCGCGCGGCAGAACTGGCAGTGAACCAGTCTGGCTGGCATGTCGCGACCGCAGTCAGGACACGGACCTCCGGGCCAGGCAGTCATCGTCAGAACCTCGCATTCTTCGTGAGTGATGACGTTGGAAGATCTGGAACGGGATTACGCGGCTTGGACGTCGCGGTGTTCGATTCAGTTTCCAGCTTCTGCAGCCCGCAGGCAGGGCGCAGCATCGCCGAGGCCCGATTTCCTGTCCAGCGGTTCCCGACCGGCTCTGACCCGCCGGACGCGAGCCCATCGCGCCAGTCGGTCCGTTGGTTGACAGTTACTGCAGATTTCAGCACGATGATCGCACTCTCCTGACGGGCATCTCCCGGATCTGCTTCTTCCCCGCTCAATCCAAATCTGTGGACGAACGGAATCGTCAGACATCACCTGCCGGCTCAGGCAGTTCACCTTTCGCCCCACCATCCCGTGTCCTCTTCCAGTCAGCCTCCAGTTGTGGGCCTTCTCGGCGGAATCGGTTCCGGCAAGAGTGCCATTGCCCGCGGACTTGCGGGCCACTTCAAGACCGTCGTGATCGATGCTGACCGGATCGGGCATCAGGTTCTTACCTTTCCCGGAGTTATCTCACTGCTCAGGCAGGCGTTCGGCGATGCGATTTTCGACGGCGATCAGGTCGATCGAAAGTGCCTTGCCTCTGCAGTGTTCGGCGATGAGCCGTCCCACCTGCAGGCGCGTTGTACGCTGGAGCAGATTGTTCATCCTGAAATTGAGCGAGTCGCTCAATCGCAGATTGCAGCCGCAGAGGCATCGACGGAACTGATTGTTCTGGACGCCGCGGTCATGCTCGAAGCCGGCTGGGATCGACTCTGTGATTTTCTCGTCTTTATTGAGACCCCCTTTGAAGACCGACTGAACCGAATTCACGAGCAGCGGGACTGGACCGACGACGAAATTCAGCGTCGCGAAGCCAGTCAACTGCCGCTGGATGAGAAACGAAAGGCCGCTGACTTCGTGGTCGACAACTCTGGTTCGCTGGAGCAATCAATCTGCCAGTTGACTCAGTTCCTGACCGAAAAGCTGGCGGCCCACGGCTGATCGGTGACCATCGAAAGCTGCGATTTTCTGATTGACTCGCCCTCGACCGACTCTCACAAATCAACGTCCCTCCACTCGCTGCCGATACCCCCGTCCGAGCATTCGCTCAAGCCCGTCCTTCTTCTCTTCTATTTCTGGTATTCCGTCATGGCACGTACCGACCTCAATCGGCCACGCTCCAGTTCAGATTCTGTGACGACCGACGCTGACAGCTCGACGGCCGAACTGTCCGATATTCCGGACGAAGACGTCACGTTTCCGGCCGACGAGCGTTACGAAGCGATCAAGCAGGGCGAAGTTCACATCGCCGAACTGCAGCGCATGTCGATGCACGAACTGCTGACGCTCGCCGAAGACGAACAGCTCAGTGAATACAACGGGCTGAAGAAGCAGGATCTGATCTTCAAGATCCTCAAGGAACGTACCCGGATGAACGGGCTGATGTTCGGCGAGGGAACGCTTGAGATTCTGCCGGACGGCTTCGGATTTCTGCGCAGCCCGGATTACCACTACCTGCCGTGCCCGGACGACATTTACGTCTCGCCGAGTCAGATTCGCCGCTTCGGCCTGCGGACGGGAGCGACCGTCGCCGGCCAGATTCGTCCACCAAAGGAAAACGAACGCTACTTTGCGCTGCTGCGAGTGGAAGCGATCAATGGTCAGGACCCCAACCAGGTCACGGCGAAAGTTTCGTTCGACGATCTGACACCGCTGCACCCGAACAAGAGACTGATTCTCGCCACCGATCCGCAGGAGCTGAGCACGCGCGTCGTCGACATGCTCGCCCCAATCGGTATGGGTCAGCGCGGTCTGATCGTGTCACCGCCGAAGGCCGGTAAGACGATCCTGCTGCAGAAGCTCGCGCAGGCGGTACTGCACAATCATCCGGAAGCGTACGTCATCGTCCTGCTGATTGACGAGCGGCCGGAAGAAGTGACCGATATGGAACGGTCGGTTCGCGCGGCGAACTGCGAAGTCGTCAGCAGCACGTTCGATGAACCGCCCAGCCGGCACATTCAGGTGTCCGATATGGTCATCGAAAAGGCCAAGCGGATGGTCGAGTACGGTCACCATGTCGTGATCTTTCTCGATTCGATCACGCGTCTGGCACGCGCCTGGAACACCGAGATCCCGCACTCGGGCAAAATTCTCAGCGGCGGCGTCGATGCGAACGCGCTGCAGCATCCCAAGCGGTTCTTTGGAGCAGCCCGCAATATCGAAGACGGCGGCAGTCTGACAATCGTCGCGACAGCGCTCGTCGATACCGGCTCAAAAATGGACGACGTCATCTTTGAAGAGTTCAAAGGGACGGGAAACACCGAGCTGTATCTCGACCGCCGGATGGTCGAAAAACGCATCTGGCCGGCGATCGACGTCAACAAGTCGGGCACACGGCGTGAGGAGCTGATGTTCGATCCGGACGAACTGCAGCGTATCTGGATGCTGCGTCGCGTTCTGAACGACATGAACCCGGTAGAAGCGATGGAACTGCTGACCAGCCGGCTGCGCAAGACGAAGACGAACGAAGAATTCCTGATGACGATGAATTTAAGTTAAGGTGGATCTCATGCGTCTCGCGTTCGGCTTTGAACGCGTTCCCACGGTCTCCGTGGGAGCGCATATACCGCCGCTCTGCGGTGATTTCGGACGCTGAGCGTCCACGTTGAAGAGTCTCCACGCAGACCGTGGGAACGAGTTGTTTCTCATCACAGAATCCGCACCATGACCACTCGCATCGAAGGCAAACTGACTCTCTCGAATGAGTCACTGGCCATTGTTGTTTCGCGTTTCAACGATCTGGTGACGAACCGGTTGCTGGACGGAGCGCTCAGCACAATCCGACGTCATGGCGGCTGCGAAGACCGCGTGACAATCGTTCGGGTGCCAGGTTCGTTTGAGATTCCACTTGTTGCCGACAGGCTGGCCCACTCCGGGAAGTTCAACGCTGTCATCTGTCTGGGGGCGGTGATTCAGGGGCAGACGACGCATCACGAATACATCAACCAGCAGGTCGCGGCCGGGCTGATGCGGGCGTCGCAGAGCAGCGGCATTCCGGTGACGTTCGGCATTCTGACGTGCGAAACGATGGAGCAGGCACTCGACCGCTCCGGAGGCAAGGTCGGCAACAAGGGCGACGAAGCAACACTGGCCGCCATCGAAACGCTGTCCGCTCTCGGGCAGCTCCGCGACTCAGGCATCATTCAGGGCTGACTTTTCAGATTGCATCATGGAACGACGACGAGAATCACGGCAGGTCGCCCTGCAGCTTCTGTTTCAGAGTGACGCCAATCCCGATATCTCTGTGTACGCCGCGCGAGAGATGCTCGAAGCAGAGCTGCGCCACGGCGAGGCACGTGATTTCGCCTGGCAACTGTATGCCGGCACTCAGTCCATGCGTGACGAAATCGACGCAAAGATCCAGGCAGTCGCCGCGAACTGGCGTCTGTCGCGTATGGCGGCCACGGATCGCAACGTCATCCGGATGGGGGTCTACGAGATGACCATGATGAGCACTCCGCCGCCCGTCGTGCTCGATGAGTGCATCGAGATCGCCAAAGCGTACGGCTCCGACAAGTCCGGCGAGTTTGTCAACGGGATTCTCGACAAACTGATCCCGGAGTCCGGCCACACGAACAACGCCTCGGCGGATACTCCCGTGTCCGCAGCGGATGCACAGGAATGTGGGAGGGAAGTCACTGTTGAGTGATCCGCGAATTGCCTGGTGACACGAGCGAACGCTGGCTGCACTACGCCACTCAAATCGGACTCATGACTGCCGCACCAGTCGCCGCCGGAAGAAACAGACTCTCGCGACACGACTCTTCCTGGCGGCGGGAAATCTGCCAACTCGATACTTCCCGGCAGCTTGCGTTCGCGATATTGAATTGTGTGTTTTGAGTTTCCGGGTTTCGCGATCGACCACCCGGCCTGGTGTTCTGAGTTCTGACTCCACGCACCGTAAGACGACACCTGCTCCCAGCGACTGGCGGTCGAGGTCCGAATCCGGCAAATGCCGCGTGGGGACCAATCGACGCAACTCTCGCCCCGGAGAGTTCGGCCTGCGGCGTTCCGCGTTGCAACCACTCCTACTCGCTGAGATCCCGCATGGTCGTGCGTCTTTCGTCGCGGCTGTTGCCTCTGCTGCTTCTGCTGGCTGGCCTGACTCTGACAGCGCAGTCGGAAACCGATGCGCCGCCACAGCCCGAAATCCCATCGGTCACTGCGCCGACAGCGTCTGACACGACCAGTCTCTCGAAGCAGGGGCCTGCAGCGGCGCCGACCTCTGCTGCCGGGTCCGCACGTAAGTCATCCGGAATTCCGTACCCCGACGATGCCGGCATTCCGGACCGGCTCGTCCTTCCAGACCGACGACCAGCCGTGGCAAGCGGCGCCGCCGGGCGCATCGATGCTTTGCCGGGCGTCCGTCACACTGGTGGTCCGGCGGGCGAGTACACAACGCAGCAGGCCTTGCTGCTCGCCTGGATTCCGGACAACGAAGACGCTCGCCCGGTCCAGCTTGAAATTGCCCGCCTGGTTTGCGCGACGACGCAGGTCATCGTGATCGCTCCCGACCAGAACGGAATCGACGACGCACGGCAGGTGTTCGAGAATGAGAACATCGCCGACGACAACGTGACGTTCCTCGAAAGTCCGATCGATACACCGTGGGTTCGCGACTATGGCCCCTTTTCCATTCGGAACTCTGCCGGACAGATTCAACTGATCGACGCGCCGTACGGAACCGACCGCGTCCTCGATGACAGTCTGCCGGCTCACCTCGCGAAACACTTCGAACTACCGGTCATCGAAACCAGTCTGTGCGTCGAAGGCGGTAATCTGCTTTCCAACGGTGACGGCCTGCTGGTCTGTTCGACAAATATGATCGGCGAAAATCAGGATCAGGGACTCGCCCTGAAAGAGATCCGATCAAAGCTGCTCGAACTGTGGCACGCTCGCGAAGCTGTCTTCGTCGACCCGATTGCTGGCGAGCCGACTGGCCATGTCGACATGCTGATGACGTTTCCGACAAAGGACACGGTGCTCGTTGGTCAGTACGACGAAGAGGCAAATGATCCGTTCAATCGTCAGTTGCTCGACGAAACTGCCGAGCGACTGCAGTCGATTCGTCTGTCGAGCGGCCGTAATCTGAACGTTGTCCGCGTACCAATGCCGACGCAGACGGATCCGGAAGCCTGGCCGACTTACTGCAACGTCGTGTACGCCAACGGCGTGCTGCTGATTCCTTACTTTCCGGAGAACCGCGACTCGTACCATCGGGCCGTCACCGTCTTTCGTCGCATTCTGCCCGGCTGGCGAATCGCCGGAGTCGACTGCAGCACGATCATCCGTTCGGGCGGGGCACTGCACTGCCTGACGACGACCATCCCTGCGGACAGCTCGCTGAACGAAAAACGAATGTTCCGCGGACGTCGCGTCGTCCGCGTCCCTGCTTTGACCGACCCCAAAGGCAATGCCGCACCGCGCTGGCGCCCGCCGGTGACGAATTGAAATCGCCGCATTCGATCCGGCAAGGCGATGAGGCAGCCGTACGGCGCAAGCCATCCGGTCCATCGTTGCCGACTCAGTTTCGACCGGGCGGCTTGCGCCGCTCCGCTACAGTGGACTGATTATTCAACCGGTAGCTACACCAGGATCGGCTGCAGCACTTCGCCATGCACGTTGGTTAGTCGGCGCTGGATGCCATTGTGATAGAACGTCAGGCGTTCGTGATCGATGCCCAGCAGGTGCAGTACGGTCGCGTGGAAGTCGTGCCAGTGGACGCGGTTTTCGACAGCCTTCCAGCCGACTTCGTCCGTCGATCCGTAAGCCAGGCCGTGCCTGAGGCCGGCGCCGGCCAGCCAGACCGAAAAGCCGTTCTGATTGTGGTCGCGGCCGGTGCCGACTTTGTCTGACGCCGATTGAGTGAACGGCGTACGCCCGAACTCGCTGGTAAACAGAACGAGCGTGTCGTCGAGCATTCCGCGCTGGCGCAGATCGCGCAGCAGACCGGCGATCGGTTTGTCAATGCGGCCCGCTTCTCGACCATGATTCCGGACCATGTCCTCGTGACCGTCCCAGTTGATGCGCGGACTGCCGAACGCTCCGCCAGCAAAGAGCTGCACAAACCGGACGCCTCGTTCGAGCAACCGTCGCGCAAGCAGGCAGCCGCGGCCGAAGTCAGCAGTCTGCTCGCCATTGAGTCCGTACGCTTCATGCGTTGCCGCCGTCTCACCGTCGAGGTTCGTGACTTCGGGCACGGCAAGCTGCATCTTCGCGGCGAGTTCGTAACTGCGAATCCGCGCAGCCAGAACGTCGCTCGCACCGCGTTCTTCCAGATGGCGACGATTCAGCGTCGCGAGCAGCACGCGACTGGCTGTCTCGTTTTCGGCTGGCCGCGGTTCCGCGGGAAACAGATCGTCGATCGGCTCGCCCTGACTGCGAATGACGACGCCCTGATGCTGAGCCGGCAGAAAGCCGTTCGACCAGTTGATCGATCCACCAGCCGGAACGCCACGCGAATCGGGGATCACGACGAACGCCGGCAGGTCATCCGTCTCGCAGCCCATCCCGTATGAGAGCCACGACCCCATGACTGGAAAGCCGTTGAGCCGGAAGCCCGTGTTTTCCTGAAACGTCGCCGGCGTATGGTTCGACGTTTCCGCGAACATCGACCTGATGACCGTCAACTCGTCGGCGACTTCTGCCAGATGCGGAAATAGTTCCGACACCCATAATCCCGATTCGCCGCGCTGGTGGAAGGCCCAGTCACTCTGCCGCAGCAACCCGACCTGACCGAAGAAAACGTCCGGCTTTTCGTCGCTGATCAGCGATTTGCCGTGTAGCTTTTCGAGGATGGGTCGGTAGTCAAAACTGTCGACCTGGCTAAGCCCACCGGTCAGACAGATGTGGATCGCCCGAGTCGCTTTCGACGTGTGATGCGGCGGTGGGTCACCGGCCTGACTCGGAACACTCGCCGCCGTTGCTGACGAGTCACGGGTCAACAATGTTGCCAGCGCTGCCGTACCGAGCCCGTTGGACACCCACAAGAACAGGTCGCGTCGATTGAGTTCGTTCATGGCGATTCCTTCCCGGTCAGCAGCACCAGTGACGAATCAGCCGCGCGTACATTTCCGTGCCACGCTCGAGCTGTTCCAGAGCAATCCATTCGTCATGCGTGTGGGCCTGAGCAATGCTGCCCGGCCCGCAGACCAGCAGCTTGTCGAGTGCTCCGAGTTTCGCGCCGTCAGTTCCGTACGACACCGTCTTCGGCGCGGCCTGACCTGCAAGCTGCAGCACTTCCTGCACGAAGTCCGATTTCGGATCGGTATACAGCGGCGAGCCGTGAACGCGGACTTCAAACTCAAGCTCACTGGCTTCGGCGGCGCGGCGTGCGCGGTCAATCAGCAACTGCTCGTCCTGCCCCGGCATCGGACGGAAGTAAACCGTGCAGATGCTCTGCGGCGGCGTGATGTTGACCGCCTTCGTGAGATCGTTGATGCCAATGTTCCAGGTCAGCGTCGGCGGATTGAACTCGTCGTTCTGCCAGCTCGCGTCGGCTTCCGCTTCGTCGTGAATCGCTTTCATCTCGACGAGGTACGGGATCATCGCGAGGTTGGCATTCAGGCCCTCACGCGTACTCGAATGTGCTGCTTTGCCGCGCGACGTTGCGACGAGACCGACGACGCCTTTGTGTGCGTACACAACTTCGAGTTGAGTCGGTTCGCCGATGATGCCGTTGGCTCGACCGTCGACCATTTCGCGGAACAGTTCGGACCTTTCGGCAACTTCCGATGCGCCGCGATAACCGATCTCCTCGTCCGCAGTACACGTCACGTAAACCGGATGTTTGAGGTCGCCCCCTGAGAACTGTTCGGCCGCCGCCAGCATACAGGCGATCGAGCCTTTCATATCGCACGACCCGCGACCGTACAGTCGCTCGCCGGCAACGGTCGGCTCAAACGGCCCGTGCTCGGTACTGAACCACGGATCGGCGGGGACGACGTCCGTGTGACCGAAGTAAGCCATCCCACCCGATCCGCTGCCTTTCTTCGCGACGACGCACGCCTTACGAACCCCGTTGCGGTCGTCGTACTCGATGCGTTCCGTCACGAAGCCAAGACGCTTCAGTTCACTCTGCACATAATCGGTAACAGCAACGTTTGACAGAGAACTGGTCGATTCAAAGGCGACAAGTTTCTTAGCGTACTCAAGTGCCTGCATGGCAAATCCCGTTTCGAGGAACTCGGTCGGTCAGCGGTTCAGGAGCGGCGATTCTCACAGAACTCGCACCAATCGGAAACCGGAGACACAGGAGGCCGGGAGTCTTTTTCGGTCCTCGCGGCTCACAAACAGAGGACGCTTCGGCCAAAAAAGTCTCCCGCCCCTTTTGCAACCGGCCTCTTCACAACGCCGTCCGAAAAGCGGCGCTCAGCGGTAGACGGTCCGCAGATTCAGTCAATTCTCTGCGAGAGCGTCACGAATCAATGCCGGTCGGTCAGTCGTGATCGACTCGGCCCCCAGTGATCGCAACGTCCGAACAGATTCCGGATCGTTAATCGTCCAGACGTGAAAGCCAAATCCGGCACGATGGACCTGCTCAACAAACCGGGCGTCAATGACCTTGAGGTTGCCGTTACTGCCCAGACCAGTCGCTCTCGTTCGACTCAGTGTGTTCAGCACGTTGTCGATGGACGGCGTCCACGGGCTTGCTTCTGACTTCTGCCGGTAACTCGTCAGCCAGTTGGCCCGGTACTGCGGCATCAGCGTTCTTGCCTGAGTGACGACGTCCTCGTTGAAACAAATGATTGTGATCTGTTCGGGTTTCAGCGTCGGCGCCGCTAACTGCGGTGCGAGAACCGGCAGGATCTCCGGACCGCATTTAATTTCGACGAATATCTGACGCCCTTGTGGAACCGTGGCCAGGACTTCGGCCAGCGTCGGGATGCGCTCGTTCGCGAACCGCGGAGACTTCCAGGTTCCCACGTCGAGCGTCCGCAGTTCCTCAAACGTCGACTCGGCGACGTTGCGTTCCGGCTGCTGCGGAGCGACGCGCTTCGTCGTCCTGTCATGGATGCAGACAATCTGCTGGTCGCGTGTCAGGTAGAAGTCGCCTTCGATTGCGTCGGCATTCTGTTCCCACGCCAGCCGGAACGCGGCCAGCGTATTCTCTGGAGCGTCGTACGAAGCTCCCCGGTGAGCCACGATCAGTTGAGCCTGAGCCACGTGGTTTGCTCCCGCGACCAGAGTCAGCAGCAGAAAGAACTCGATCAGTTTCACGGGTCAGATTCCGTTCCAGAGTCTCCGAAGTGCCAGCAGCAGCTGAGCCGCAGACGAAAAGTCCGGCATTCTGGACGTTGACCTCAGGATTGGAAATCGAGTGGACCTGCTTCGAGCGGTTCAACTTTTCCCGTCTCGAAACTTAACCCTCAATTTCGAGCGACGTTTCCCGAGGCCGCGGCAAATGATCTGCTGAGAGAACTTCGCCATTCTGCGTGTTTCGAGTTGGCTGCATAACGTCATTCGTTGAGACGTTCTTCGTTGAGTTGTCTGACGGCCGGGTCCGGAAAAAGACCAGCGCCACGCTGTCGGACCAGGCTTCGGTCCAGTCAGCGGAACTGCGGAGCTGCTCGACAATCTGCGATTCGTCAGCAGCCAGCAGGACCGCGTCGACGTTGTCGTTCGCCAGCACATCCTCCCAGCCGGTCACCGCGTTAACGACGCATTGGTAAGCAAACCAGTCGACATCGGGATAGAAGTCGATCATCGCGTCGAGATGAATGCGTCCGGAGCCCGGCAGATGCCAGGCGGCGTAAGCTCCCCATTCCATCCGGGAAAACAACCGCCCGGAGAACTGCTGCTGACGCAGGAAGCTCACCGCTTCCGCAGGTTCGTCGGCGGGGATCGCAAGGCGACGAGACGCGGACAACAGCGGATTCCACTGTCTGGTCCACGGAGTCGCCAGAGCCACGAACGTCAGAAAGACGAGCGCCGTCGCGCGATTAAATGCTGGGCTTTCCGGCTGACACGTCGCATCCGTCGAGCGGAATCGCTTCGGCAGCAGCAGACTGGGAGCCAGCACCGTTGCCGACACACTGCCCCACCAGACCACCATCCGCGTGGCTCGGACGCCCAGCAGGAAGAACACCGCCAGCATCAGAACCTCCCGCCAGCCCAGCGACGATTTCATTCGACTGAGCAGCAGGATGACTGCGGCAACCGACAGGAAGAACACCGCTCCTGTGAATTCAGTAACGCTGTTGGCCTGCCATTCGGTAATGCCACGCGACTGAGCACGTCCGACCAGTCCCAGAATGTAACCAATCATCTCCCCGGGCGCGGGAACCACAAAACACATGGCAAGTGCAACGAACGTCACTGTCAGCCAGCGTCGCAGAAGCCTGTCCGTCAGCAGTGCGCGCGGGCCGTTTTGCTCACAAACCTCAAGGCACCGTCCAGCCAGGAAGACGCCAGGCAGAATGACGCCCAGCGGAAAGGCTCCATGTACGTTCGCCCAAAGGACCTGCAGTACTGCGTAGGCAAGGAATGGCCAGGCTCGACGTTCCGGCCAGAGCCACAACAGAGCACTTGCCAGTTGAAAGCAGAAAAACGAAAAGACCTGGGTGCGAACCGAGATATTCGATGCCGCGAGGACCAGGCTGCTGAGGACCACGAACACCGTCGGATAGACTGACCGGCTGCGACGCCAGCACACCACCGTCAGCAGCCCGATGCCTGTCGCATAGAGCAGAGCGACGGCGAACTGAACCAGCTCGCGGCCGCCAGCATGATACAGGCCGTAAAGAACCACCTGGCCGAGCCATGCCTGGTCGGTCACCGTCTGGTGTATGGCCCGGTAGCTGTAGTCGACGGAATCCGGCAATCGGCCCTGCTCGACAATCTGCCGACCCAGATTGAGATGCGGCCACAGGTCGACCGCGTACTGAGACTGCAGCGCCACGAAGATGAACGCCATCAGCGCCGGCAGCGTGATCCACAGGTGCATCAGTCGCAGCCGAGGAAGGCCGCTGCGATCTGTTTCGCTGGCTGGCTGTTGCGGCTCGGAAGCTGTCGCGGCTGGCTCAGACATGGTCACGTCATTCAAGACAGAAGCAGCGGGGAAAGGTGCGTCTCAGCAGTGAGAAGGCGGGTATCTGACGCGAAAAGGTGGCATCAGCCAAAATCGAGCGTCCGTCGACGCTGCTCTGTTTTAGGCTGGGAATGTGGCTGAGGCGTTGCGTTTCCTGGCGGTCGGCCCCTTCCCGCGAAAGCCGTCGCGCGAATGCCGCTACGGCTGTCATGCGGAATCTGCGTCAGTCAGTACAACCGTCACGACCGGCCGATGCCTGGGCGGGAAGCAGCCTGCGGATTATCGTTGACGACAACCTTCCAATGTCCGGAGAACGCCACCATGAAGCGCACTCACTGCCAATTGACTCTGATCATGCCACTGATCGCCGTCGCTCTGGCTGCGACGGATGCGGCACCGGTTTCCGCCGAGGACGCCAAATCTTCCGCTGCCGTCCGCATCGCTCTGATCGGTGACTCAACCGTCGCCTCGTACGCCAAACCGCCGCAGGATCGCCCTGATCTGACCGGCTGGGGTCAGGTGTTCGGCGAGTTCTTCCGGGACCGCGTTGAGGTCCGCAACTTCGCTCTTTCTGGCCGCAGTTCAAAGAGCTTTCTCCGCGAAAATCGCTGGCAGCCGGTACTCGACGCGAAACCGGACTTTATCTTCATTCAGTTCGGTCATAACGACCAGCCCGGCAAAGGCGATCGCACGACTGACCCCAACGGCGACTTCCGTGACAACCTGCGGCTCTACATCAGCGATGCTCGCAAAGCTGGAGCCGTCCCGGTCCTCGTCACCCCCGTCGCCCGCCGCACGTTTCAAAACGACAAGCCGGTAACAACGCTGCAGCCCTATGCGGACGCCATGCTTGCGGTCGGCGAGGAAACGAAGACCGCCGTTATCGACCTGCACGCCGTCAGCTTCGACCTGTATGGAAAACTTGGCGACAACGGCAGTGCCGACTTCAGCCCGTCCACCAGCGACCGTACCCACTTCTCCCACAAAGGAGCCACGGAAATCGCTCGCCTCGTCGCCACCGCGATACCCAAAGCCATCCCACAACTCGCGCCGCTGCTCAAGACAGACTGATCTCCGCCGAGCATCGCCTACTACCTTCAAACGCACGCCACGATTGACAGTCAGCTCGCTTAAACCACCGTCTGCAATGACGGTGGCGAGCGAGTCAGTGATCGTCATCGGGTCCACTTGAACCAGTTCCGGAACAGCGACGCAACGAATGGCGTCAGACGCGTGCGATTGTACTGGTCGCCGAGTTTCCGGATCGCCTCAGCCTGCGTTGGGTAAGGGTGTATGGTGCTGCCGACCCCTTTCAGACCGACGCCATTGGTCATTGCGACGGTGATCTCGGAGATCAAATCGCCCGCGTTCGGGGCCACGACGGTCGCACCAGCGATTCGGTCGCTGCCCTTCTTCAAATGCACTTTGACGAAGCCCTCGGTTTCGCTTGCAAGGATTGCTCGATCCACCTCGGAGAACTTCTGCGTCAGCGTATTTACTTCAACGCCGTGCCTGCGGGCTTCGTTTTCGTCGAGGCCGACATGCGCGATCTCCGGTGACGTGTAAGTACACCACGGAATGGTCAGAGCACTGATTTTCGCGCGTCCCTTGAACAGAGCGTTCTGAATCACGATGCGAGCCATAAAGTCGGCCGCGTGTGTGAATCGGAACTTCGAGCAAACGTCGCCGGCCGCGTAGATGCTGGGATTCGTTGTCTGCAGCCGGTCGTTGACAGTCACTCCGGTCCGTTCATCAAAGTCGACACCGGCCGTTTCGAGCCCCAGATTCTGTACATTGGGAGCACGGCCGACCGAAACCAGTAACTGATCGACTGCTTCGTCGTACTGCCGGTCGTGAGAGTTCACCGAGAGCCGCACACGATCGCCGTCAGAGCGCAACTGCAGATCCCGACCACAGCAAAGCAACCGGACTCCGTCACGTTCAAGCGATGCCTGCACAACCAGGGACGCGTCCGAGTCTTCGCGCGGCAGGATGCCATGTTCGGCTTCGACGAGAAACACTTCCGAGCCGAACAGTGCGAAGGTCTGCGCCATCTCGCAGCCAATCGGTCCGGCTCCAATGATCCCGAGACGCCGGGGCAATTCGGTCAGCGAAAACAGCGACTCGTTCGTCAGATACGGGACGTCACACAGTCCCGGAATCAGTGGCACAGATGCTCGTCCGCCGGTCGCGATGACCGCCTTCCTGAACGCCAGCGTCCGACCGTCGACTTCGACAGAGCTGGAACTCACGAACCGGGCACTGCCCAGGTACACATCAATGCCCAGACTGCGAAGCCGCTCCGCGGAATCATTGGGGGCGATCTGTGAACGCAGCCTCCGCATCCGTTCCATGACGCGGCCAAAGTCGACGTTGACGTCACCGTGAATGCTGATGCCGAACTCGTCAGCATAACGGATCGAACGAGCGACGCGGGCAGCACTGATCATCGCCTTTGACGGAACGCAGCCAGCATTGAGGCAGTCTCCACCGAGCAGTTCGCGTTCAATCAATGCGACTTTCGCTCCGACCCCGGCCGCACCGATCGCCGATACAAGTCCCGCGGCGCCGGCCCCGATCACTACCAGGTTGTAGCGACCGTCCGGAGTCGGATTCGTCCAGTCTCGTGGCTTCACGAGCGATTCGAGCGTCCGGTTGTGCTGATCCTCAGGCTGAAGCTGGAG
Organism: bacterium; assembly: GCA_016124895.1. GTDB lineage: Bacteria > Planctomycetota > Planctomycetia > Planctomycetales > Planctomycetaceae > JAPOLP01. The sequence continues at coordinate 1,952 of WGMU01000045.1, read as the reverse complement.
CAGTGAAGTCATTCAGGTCGGTCTTTCCGAAACGATGGTGTGTCGCGTTGAGTGGAAGTGTGTCGCCAAAGACGCTCTGGAGGAAACCGTCCCTGAGAGCAGCGTTACGGAGCCGATCTCCAGCAGGAAAGGTGACACCGGCAGCTTTCAGGCGAGGGTTCTTTCGCTGCGGCAGATGTTGATCAAAGACGCGTTCTCAAATGAAGCGGCGTCCGATCAAAATGAGGCGGATGGAGGACAGCGAGCCTCTGCCACTGAACGACGCACGACTCAAACTGCTGTCAGAAGCCGGTAATACAGACTTGAGGAACATCAAACCTGCCCCTCTTCAGGGCGTTGTACGAACGGGCTCCCAACCCGCAACGTGCCGATCGCCGACGTACGTCTCGACCTTCCGTTTACGACCTGCGAAGTCACGCAGAAGGGCCACACCGGTGAACTCAATACGTTGCGTCGCCGCGCTCTGCAGTGAAGCATCCAACGGATTGCCGAGCGGGCTGGAATGACGCCTGACCGCAACGGCGGCCGACAGCACAGCGAGCAGCCGAGATGATGCTCGTGCTGGCCAATCAGCAGCACACTGTCAGCGAGTGGATCGGTCACAGCGTCGCAGTCAATCGCGGGACAACAGGCACAGATAGGCCGAGTCGCTGATCAGCACACGAATCGAATGCAAGGCGATCTGATCACTGAGTTCATCCAGATGCCGAGGATCGGCCAGTTGCGGCAAATCCTCGCTCCACAGAACGTCAGCGTCAGCCAGGTTCTGCTGACGAGCCCGACAGACTCGGTATGCGGTACTGCAGACTGCTTCCACCGGATTCGCCAGACACGATGCAGGTCCGTACTCGCTCATAGGCTGCGAATGGCGGACAGGAGAGGAATGGGCGTCGCCGTCCCCAGACTCAATGCAAGATCGATGAGGACTCCGGTTTTCAGACACTTCTTCGGGCTCCCCACAATGCAACGTTGACCCTCGACGAGGAGATTCTGAACGAGGAAGTTCTGCCGGATGTCAGCGTTACAGAATTCTGCAGACGTCATCAGGGACCTTGAGCAGCCGACTGCGGCGGTGCGGACGTTGCTGATTTCCGCTGCCCTTTCGGACCATCGTTCCGTAAAACCTGGTTATCCGTCCTGCGCTGAAGACGGAAGTGTCGACAGTCACTTTCGGAAGTCCGGAAGGCGTATTCTCTCCTCCGAAGCATGTGGCCACCGTGTGCAGCACCTGGCAAACAGTGGCTTTCGATTCCTCACTGTTGTCCAAGTCGATCGAGAACAGCAGATGATGGCCGTTTCCGCTCATTGCCTCAACGGGCTCAAGAAATCGTACTGCCGCATCAGCGATTGTTTGATCTGTCATCCAAAGATCTGGGACGCCCGCAATTCCTTATCAGTGGAAGGAATCCCCGTCGCCCGATCCGGGTCGATATCTATCAGTAACCAGATTCGATGCGTGATGTCGCAATCAGCCGTTGCAGCTTCTGCACAATGTTCCAGATTGTTATCAGCACGAGCGAGCAGAGCTGGATTCACTGAGTTCAATGTCACGTAGATGCCGGCCGGCCGAAGCTCAACGTTTGAATCAAGCCCGGCCGCATCAGTGGCTGCTTTCTGGTGATTGCCATACACAGCCGACGCAGGATGCGGCTTGCCCCTCCCTTGGACTCGTAACGCTCGAATCTCAAACATGCTTCCAACCGGGTGGAACATATGGGGAGTGCGGAGAATCTCTTGCGTGACAGTATGACCTTCCACTCGTGCCCACGATTGAAGTCGATGCCGTCAAATTCATTGAAATACATGCCTGGCCTCATTTTGTGGTCGGCAGTGAGGGCAACCAGCTTCGATCCAGTCAAGAATCCCTGTTCGAGCGTCGGTAAGCGTTCACGAGAGCCATGTGGTGGGGGTCAGGTTTGGGCGGCTCGGCGGGTGGATCGTTTCAACTGTTT
>WGMU01000194.1 GCA_016124895.1 bacterium | reverse complement strand
GCGTCCGCATCACGCAGCTTCTTCACGATCTGCTCGGGATTGTGTCGTCTTCGTTGCTTCGTCATCGAAAGCCTCCTTCGCCGATCTTTATCGGCCGGAAACTCTCATAAACCCCGGACCAGTTTTCAGGGGGCAGGCCAGCATTCCCTCCGCCGGACGCTTCGGCGAAACGCTCAAGATCCCGCTGGCCGACGTGCTCGATGCTCAAGAGAAGTGGGCCATTCAGCCGGTTGAATCCATACGGCCCCAGAAGAAACGCCGTGGAGCAGTTGTCACCGGCGGCTATCGAAACTTCCCGGAACTCAATCCCGAGTCCGAGCGCGGTTAGATCGCTCGGCGGACACCGTTGAAAGGTCCGCTTGACCGGCCTGCCGCCAGAGTTGTGGGTACGATTGTGGGATGGCGGGCCGGTCGGCGTTTCAAATGGACTATCGGGACAGATTCTCGAACCCATGTCACACATGGCGAAAACCATTGACAGCTGCATGGGGCTGACGGATCAATGGCTACAGCGTCAGGGCCTAGTGAGCCTGAGTTCTCTGTGGGGCGAGCCCGCTACTCCTTCGCTGAACTGTCCGGGCGGACCCGCATGTTAGGTGGTGTGGCGAGGGCGGCCAGAGGTGCCCGCCCGATCTAGCCAGATTCATTGTCCTCGTTGCGAAGAGCGGACTCTGCATCATCTGGAGCATTCGACCACAGGTCAGAAAAATGCTCTCGCGTCAGTATTGGTGCGGATCGCATCCTCTCGCGTGCCCCTGTATTCGTAATATCAATCTCGTTGAATTTTCCCTGCAGCTTGCGCATGTGAGCATAGCATCCAATGTCAATGGCGAACGCTTGGTAGGTTCCGGGTGCGGACTTGTGTGTCAATGCTGCACCGCAGCTGTGAATAATTCGGTAGTCGAGGAGTCGATACACCAGATTGCGAATCTGATCTTCTTGCTGCATCATCTCCTCGGAAACCATCATTATGTTCGTCTTCTTGTCAATGCAAAACTTGCGCAAGACGTAGATGCCACGAATCAGTGTAGCTTGCTCTTCACCGGCTGAGTCCTGTTTTAACTCCTCGATCCTCCTTTCAAAATTTGAGCGGCTCATAATGCGAACATCATCTTTACCAATGCGGCCATCGCCTTGGCTGGCAGTTTGCAAAGCTTCAAGAAATAGCGACAGGCAGTCTCTGGGCACGCCCCCACCAGCCATAATCAATCGATCGAATCCATCACCTTTAAACAGAGAGTCAATGTCTTCATCTTTCAATCCCGCGAGCTTCGCAAACTCACCAAAGATGGTACGATTTTGCCTCGAAGTTCTGCGAAAATCCGAGAAGGTAAAATCGATGTTTATCGGCTGATAGTCGTGTCGCTCTTGGGCACCAATCGGCTGTCCGTCCCTATCGGCATAAAGCGTGCTGGAATGACGCAGGGTTGCCACTTTGAAGTACAGGGGTAGGTCCTTACATAGCCGATGCAAATAGTCCATCACATCCGGCTGATCATTGCGAGCGAGATGATAGAAGTCATCGAGTTGAAGAAACACCGCTTTCACGGTTGCAGATATCTCGAAGAACTCGCGAATCTGACGTTTTAGTTGAGGGAGCCACGTATTCAGCTCCTGAAGCTTCGCGGTTCTATGCGCATACCGAAGTTCGATCGCACTGCCGGTTGCCTCTTTACGACTCGAATCGCCGCCGAGCGCAAAACCTTTGAGTTTAAGCCCACCACTACTTTTCTTTGACTCTTCATCGGACGACGTATGAGATTCAACCACATCTGCTTGAGATTCGTCTTCTTGCTGCCTGAGTTCGTCCAGCTTGCGACGGATGTCGGAGATCAGTACGCGGGATCGCTTCTTCTTGCCGAACCATCCAGACAGATTGCTTTCCAGTTCGGCGAACAATGCATCCAGAATCTCGATTAGAACGTTAGGAAATGAATGATGCTTGAAATCTTCGCAGTTGAGGTAGATCGGTTGGATCCCGTCGGGCAACTCATTAGCCGAGTGGTGCAGTAGGAGGGTCTTGCCGCAGCCTCGCCGCGCGAAAATCGAATGATTTTGGCGGGCACAGACATCACTGAGCGCATTGGAGACGTCGATGTATGGGACGGGCTCTGCACCTGCTCGTTGAACCCGTAGATTCTCGTTTATGGTAGTCCGCAAACGTGCGAGTTCGTCAGGTCGGAGGGGCAATTGTCTTCTCCGTAAGATGTGGCCTTCTGGTTCATTTGGTTGCCGACCAAAACCACCGGGTTGCCGCCTAATGTTTGAGTTCAGTGGAATGCGGCCTTGTCGGATTACCCGGAAGGGGCATTTGTTGATGATCCCACGGGCGTGGTAACGCTGCGACCGGATGTCATGATCTTTTGAACGACGTGAGGCTACGGTCGCCGCTCCGATGTTTCAAGCCGCAACCTGGCAAGATGTCTACGTTGCTGGCGCCGGATTATGCTGCCGCGGGCTAATTCTGTTAGCCCACCAGCAAAGCATCCGGTCACGGCGGTCGGAGCGTCAAACGAAACTGCACGGACTGCATGCGGGTCGTAACACCGACGCGGGTTCCAATCTGATTCTCCCGTCGCCGGAAGCAATTCAGCAGGCGCAGTCACGGTGACTCGCCATGAGATCGCTTCATAATTCGGTGATCGCGACAGGATCGTCTTAACGCACAAGTCGCGAAAACGAGGATATGCAACACATCGGCACGCTTTGAGAGACGGATGTAAGCGTGCTCGCCCGTCTGTTCCCCAATGACACGACTATCGTGGCTTCAACGTTGAATCTTTCTTTGGATGTCCTGAAGTCGGTCCGCATTGAGATGCACGTAACGTCGAGTCGTCCGCGTGTCGGTATGCCCCATGAGTTCCGCCAGCTCCATGTCAGAAACCTTGCCAGCCGCATTCGTGCCATAAGTGTGCCTGTTGCTGTAGAGCACGAGGTCTTCACCGGACTTTGTTTCGATTCCAGCCCGCTTGCGAATGCGGCCCATCTTGCGACAGAAGCAGTCCTTGGAGTAGGGCTTGCCGTGAGCGTTCGTGAAAACAAAGTCGCTCGGACCATGCGGACGCTGAGCAAGGTAATGGCACAGGGCGAGGATGCGGGATGGGAGTGGGATGATCCGCGGCTTGGGCTGTCGCTGCTGCGTGATCGTCTTGTGAACCGGGAAAACCCAGAATCCGGCCTCAAGGTCGACCCATTCCCAGATGAGACTTCGGATTTCTCCCGGGCGGCAGCCGGTTAGACGCAGTGACCAGAGAACTCGGCGGAATTTCACATCACTGTGCTCGCGAAGCGCTTTGAACTCGCTGTCGGTGATGATGCGGTTTCGTGTTCGGCCGCGAGGCTTCTCGTAACCGATGAGCGGGTTCTCGGTGACAAGGTCATGCTTCACTGCCCAACTGAAGACAGTCTGCACGGTTGCAATCGTGTCTTTGACGGTCGTCGGACTGTGGTCGCCCTTGAGTGCTCCTTCGATCTTCGCGAGGTGCAGTTTCTTGACCTCGCAGACGCGAAGGTCAGTTCCGATCACACGCAACGCTCGAAGGAGGCGATAGCGGTAGGCCTGATGCGTCGCGGCCGACTTCCGGGCTTTGATATCTTCGAGGAACTCGTCAGCCAGAGCGGCGAAGGGCGAGTCGAACCACTCGGTGACGCCCTGCGATTCGAGTTTCTCAGCGGCCCTGATTTCCCGCATCTTTCGACAGGCGACCTTGTAGTCCTTGTCGAGATAAATCCGCTTGCGGTTCTGAGACGTACACCAGAAGCCACTGGCTTGGTGCAGATAGGGCTTCGTCGATTTTTTGCGAGCCATGATGGACCTTTCGTGAAACAGGGTTCGAAAACCATGCCTTGAAAGGTCCGCTTGAAAGCCCCGCCGCCAGAATTGTGGGTATTATTGTGGGTATGGCGGGGATTTCGGCGACTTCTGATTTGACGTAAGTCATTGTCAGATAAGGAGTCGGGATGACAGGATTTGAACCTGCGACCTCTGCGTCCCGAACTCCATTGGTCACTTCTCATTGAAGGACACAACCGCTTGTACGGAAATGAGTTAGCTCCGTCAATCGAGAACGTGGATTCGCCGTAAGTCCAATAAAATCGATGCCTGAAACAACAAGGGAGTATGGAGGGAGTATGACTGGCCGGGACCAGCCAGACGCTATGACCAGGTACTCGATGGTTGTGAGCAGCGACTGATGCGATTCAAGCAAGCGTATCCGTAGCAACTTGATTGCATCCATCAAACGCGAATTCAGGCGACGTCTGGCATCGACCGCCAGGACTGATGGAGCGAACGTACTCTCAGGGCAGGCAGTTCCAGGGGACACTCGCGTTGCATGAACAGATTGAGCTTCATCCGTAGCACAACGTTGTCACGACCTCATGACTTGCTGGGCGTCCCAGGCAGAATCAAGAGTTCGTGATTTGCGAACTAACGCGATTGCCTGTTCGTATTTTACGAACTAGAATGGCTCTGGATGCCGATAACGGGAGTGACGGATGCGGATAATCTCGAAATCGAGGCTGCGAGCGTTCTGGGAGGATCCGGGGCGCGCGGATTCCGAGGGACCGTTGCGAGCGTGGCATGCGCATGTCGGCAGTAAGACGGTTTCGTGGCATTCGTGGGGAGATGTCAAAGCCGACTTTGCTTCAGCCAGCCTCGTCGGGAGCTGCATCGTGTTCAACATTGGTGGAAACAAATACCGCCTTGTGACACGTATTCTCTACCCGAGCCAGAAAGTCTTCATCCTCAAGGTGATGACGCACGCTGAATACGACGAAGGCAAATGGAAGGAAGTATGCGGCTGTTTTGAGCCACCTCCGAAGCCAAAGAAGAAAGCCGCAAAATCATCCCGCCGGCCGAAGCGGAAAGGAAACTGATCGATGACGACCAAGGCGAAATTCGGACTCAAGCGAAAAGACCGGGATTCCTATCTGGAACTCGTGCTGGCGTTTCCACTGGCCTCGATCCAATCTGACGATCATCTGGCCGAGGCGCAGAAGATGATGGACGGAGTGCTTGCCAGGGGAGACCTCGACGATGGCGAGGAGATGTATCTCGACGCTCTCAGCGACCTCGTGGCCGCTTACGAGGACGCCCGTCACGCCATCGAGCCAGCTTCCGACGCCGACATGCTGCGACACCTGCTGGAAGCGAAAGGTGTCACGCAGGCACAACTCAGCAATGAGACGGGATTAGCGAAATCTTCGATCTCTGAAGTGCTGGCGGGAAAGAAGCCATTCAGCAGGCGGATGATCCGCAAGCTGGCCGACTATTTCGGCGTGGATGTGAGCGTGCTGGCAGCAAATCTCTGAACTGCAGTACGACACATGATACCGACAGATCAGCGCGGGCCACTCCGTTGTCTGCCACGATGTCAACAACCTGACCACATGAGGCGTGCATCCACAGGGTATCGCCTCGAATCGGAGCGAAATTCGACATCGAAACGCAGCTCTCTCCTGACGTACTCGGGCGATACGTCTACCTTCCAGTCAGCAGTCGAGACGAGAATACGAGTCCCAAACCGACAGTTTCAAAATCCAGGAACAAAGCCAACAGAGAATGCCAGAATCGACTGTCGAGGAGCGTCTGCAGGCTCTTGAGCAGCAGATGCAGGATGTCCTGGCGAAGATGAAACCAGCCCCAGATAAGAACTGGCGCAGTTCTCTGGGGATGTTCGACGACGACCCGGTCATGCGCGAGATCGACGAAGAAGGTCGCAGGATTCGCGAAGCCGATCGGGAGCAGTCACGTCGTGATCATTCTTGATACGGACCATCTTGTCGCCCTGAAGGATTCCAGGGGACCGGACTTCGCGACACTGGCCAACCGCATGGCGGGTTCAACAGACCAGGAGTTCGTGACGACTGCTGTCACTGTTGAGGAACAACTGCGGGGCTGGCTCGCGCTGATCAACCGGTCAAACGATGTTCACCGCCATGTGCAGCCATACGGGAAACTCGTCGGCCTGATTGATTTCTTCAGCCGCTGGGATGTTCTCCCGTTTGACAATGCTGCCGCTGATCAGTTCAAAGAGCTGCGCCGGCAGAAGGTTCGGATCGGCACGATGGACCTGAAGATTGCATCCATCGCTCTGGCCACTGGTGCCAGAGTTTTGACGGCGAACCTGCGTGTGTGGCAGGCAGACAGAAAGGCTGGTATTGCTTGATGAGCACGCAATCCCGAGACGCCGCGCGGCCATTGGTAGCGAATCATTTCGCTACTCTCTTGCAGTGGCGAAGACTTTCGCTACAGTGCAGTAGCGAAATCCTTCGCTGACTGAGATTGTTCGCAATGTGTATCAGCAGGGCGGGAAGAGCGTCATGGCAAAATCGCGAGTCACTCAGCCAACGGAAGTTGAGCTGCAGATTCTGAAGGTGCTGTGGGACCAAGGACCCAGTCCTGTAAGGGACATTCATGCCCGGCTCAATGCCGACAAAGGGACCAACTACTCAACCACCGTCAAGATGCTGTCGGTGATGCTGGAGAAAGGACTGGTCAAACGCGACGAAAACGTCTCGCCGTTTGTCTATCGCGCCGCGCTCAGCCGTGAGAAGGCCGGCAAGCGGATGCTCAACAATCTCATCGAGAAGGTGTACGACGGGGCCACGATGAGTCTTGTTCTGCAGGCGCTGGCATCGACGGCGGCCACGAAAGAAGAGCTTGAAGAAGCCCGCCGACTGCTTGATCAACTGGAGGCGAAGCAGTCATGAACGCAATCTCGATTCATCCAGCATCGTGGCTTTGGATTGCGGTCGAGCGGTTGGGCTGGGTGCTGGTCCATTCGCTGTGGCAGTTCGCACTGCTCGGGTTGCTGGCAGCCATCGCCATCCGGCTTCTGCGGCAGCATGCGGCGGACACTCGGTATCTGGTTCTCGGTGTCGTGCTTGTCGTCACTGTGATGGCTCCGCTGGCAACGTGGATGATGCTGCCGGAAACGAGCCACGGATCAATGCAGTCTGCCAATGCCGATCTGGATCCAGGTCTTGAATTCGAGCCGCAGGTGATGGCTCGATCTGCCGGGGTCGACAGTCGGCCGTTGCCGGAACCGAGTTTAATCTCGGGCCATGCGGAACCTGAAGGATCCGTGCCGGCTCACATTCCACCAACGGTACCACTCCTTTCTCCCGACGATTCCGCTTCTGATCCGATGTGGTCGGAACGAGTCACGAACTGGTTGCGGCCCTGGCTGGTGTGGATTGTGGCCGCGTGGAGCGCCGGTGTTGCGCTGTGTTCGCTGCGTCCACTGCTGGGCTGGTACACGCTGCGCCGTCTGCGACGTGTGGGTGTCTCTCCTGTGCCCGACGAAGTGGCCGACACGTTTCAACGCATGTCCCAACGGCTGGGCCTGCGCCGCGGGGTTCGCATTCTGAATTCGACACTGGCTCAGGTGCCTGTCGTCGTCGGCTACGTGCGGCCGGTGATCCTGCTGCCGTTGAGCCTGATCACGACGATTCCCGCCGGGCAGCTTGATGCCATTCTCGCCCACGAACTGGCTCACGTACGGCGGCACGACTTCCTGGTGAACCTGCTGCAGACGCTGGTCGAAACTGTGTTCTTCTATCACCCGGCGGTCTGGTGGATGTCGAGTCGTTTGCGGGCTGAGCGTGAGAACTGCTGCGACGACATGGTGGTCAAAACACTCGGTAACCGCGTCGAATATGGTCGAGCGTTGCTGGCCATCGAAGAATTGCGAGGTGGGCGTTCCGTACTGGCGATTGGAGCCACCGATGGCTCGCTGCTGGCGAGAGTCCGCCGGATTGTCGGCCTGCCAGCGACGACCGCCCCCGGTATGCCCTGGCCGGTGCTGAGTCTGGTTTCACTTTGTGCGATTGCACTCGGCGTCATGAGCGTGTCCGGGTGGCAGAACGTTGCTGATGCCAATGCCGTGACGGATGAGTCCGACGACGACGCTGTCGTCGGGACCGCTGACGAGGACGACAATCCGCAGGTGCTCACACCAGCGTTCCGGTTGCCCGGTCATTACAACCTGATGGATGTGTGTTTTGATAACGGCGACAGGGAACTGGTTTCTGTTTCGGCCTACAACCTGGCCACGGTCCGCCGGTGCGACGTCGCCGGACGAACCTTGATCAGCGAGATCAATCTCACCGGCGACAAGCCTTCCCGGCCGTTTCGCCCGGAGACCTTCAAACTGTCCGGCGACGGGCGTCGCATACTGGCGGCGACCGATGAATACGTGGGGATCTGGGACACGTCGACCGGCGGACTGCTCAGGAAACTGTCGTATCCGACAAAGCAATGGGAATACGACTGCATCGGGAAACTGGACTGCACTCCCGATCTCTCCGTGATCGTCGGACACCTGACGACGCAATACAGCCGGACGACGCTGGTCTATGACGCTCACCTGATTATCTGGGATGGAAAGACTGGCGAAGTGCTGAAGATGGTCGTCGACAGGCGTGCGACGGAACTGGTTTCGATCGACCTGTCGACGGATGGAAAGCGGCTCGCGACAACGAATGGGGGCGGAGCGAAAGTCTGGGAAACGGACACGGGCAGGCTGCTGCATTCTTTTCCAAACGACAACGCTGGAAGGAGTCACCCCGACCCGGATGTCAAAGGCCCGTACTACAACCACGTCTGGAGCGTGCAGTTGTCTCCGGATGGAAAACAACTTGCGGTCGGCGACATTCTGGGCGTGAGACTGTGGGACGTGGACTCGGGCAAACTGCTTCATCTCCTCGAGTCGGCCTACCGGTACGGAAGGGGAATGCTGGTGTATTCCGGCGACGGGCAACTGCTCGCGCGGACGGGCACCAGCAGCAAAGAGAGTGGCGTCGTACCCATCTGGTCGACTCGAACCGGCCGGAAGCTGTTTGATCTTGAGACCGCCTCGAACAGCGGCGCGTTCTCTGACGACAACAAACAGTTCGCAGTGGGCTTGTCGCAGCACCAGATGTCGGTCGCGGTGTTTCAGTTGGACGGCACTGCGGCGGATACGGAACCAGCACTGCCAGCCGGCGATGGCAACACGCCGGGCGGCCTGCGCTTTCACCATCGCGGCAAGGAAGCCCAGGAGCTGATCAGCCAGTGGAAACCGGTCTGGGGGGACGGGCAGCAGGGCATCCAGTACGGCATCGCTCTGGTGAGCGAACAGCGACAGTTCCACACGGGTCAGCGAGTTCCGCTGATGGTCTTCTTCCGCAACGTGAGCGACAGGCCGTTGCAGGTCGACGTGCGTCCTGACTTCTTCTGGAATGTGCCCAAGCTGACGGACGACAACGGAGCTGAATTGCAGCTTGAGAGAGTCGCCCTGCTGGGAACGGTGCCCCATTACCGCGAAACACTGGCTGCGGGTGAAGCGTTCGGTGCGATCTATCTCAGCATTGGCATGGGTGAAAACCCACGTCCGGGTCAGCAGGACTGGGCGCCGTACTGGAAGTCGCCCGTGGCTGGGTCGTACAGACTGACACACTCGGTCGCCTTCAAAATCGCCAGCCCGGACGCCGATCGAGACGATCAGAGCGACGATTGGAAACCCGGTCAGTTGACCACAGGCGCGCTGGATTTCGAAGTCACTGCCGGCCCTCCGCCCGCCGCCCAGGACCAGGCGGGCAACTCGCCCAAAGACGCTGCCACCCTGGAGGTCGAGCGGTTACAGGGAACCTGGGCGATGGATTTGTGCGATTCGGAAGTCAGAGGCTTCGGTGACTCGCAGGATGTGGTGAAGCAATGGCGGTGGGCGATCCACGGGAACGAAGTCAAATGGACGCGATCGGATAGCGAAGTCTGGAAGTTGAAGTTTTCCCTCGAACCGGGCAAGACTCCGAAAGAGATCGACTTCACATATCTCGACGGGCCGCACAAGGGGGCGAAGTGTCTGGGGATGTATGAGTGGGGCGGTGTCGACGGGAAGATGCTGCTGATGAGTCTGCAGGATCCGGGAGCGACGGTCGCCCGGCCGAAGTCGATCTCGATGAAGAGTGGCGGACAGACCTCGCTGATCTTCCTTGAGCCGCTCCCCCTGGACGAAACTGAAAAAGAACTGGCCTCGCTGCAGGGAACGTGGAAGTTCGAGATTATTCAAACCGACGGCTGGCCGAAGCCGATCGGCAAAGGCCCCGACCGCCTGGGCCGCGGCGACCAGCGGAAGTGGGTGGTCAAAGGCAACGAGATCACCTGGACGAGCCCCCAAGGCGAGGAAGTGAAGCTGTCGTTCACCATCGATCCGTCGAAGGCACCGAAACACATTGACGTCACATTTCTGAGTGGTCCGCACAAGGGCCAATCATGTGCCGGGATCTATGAACGAGGCGGTGTCGGCGGTGTGGTCCTGTGGCTCTGCCTGACCGATCCCGGCTCGAAAGCCCCCAGGCCAACGCGAGTGTCCTATGCGACGCAAGAAGGCCGCACCATGATCGGTCTGATCCGCGTCGATCCGCCCCGCGAGCCTGCGGAGGAATCTGCCGCGACGATTGCACGTGATCAAAGCATCGCACTCGCGGACGCCGTGCGCGACTTCAACGCCGAAAACAGGCAACTCGGGCGTGGGCTGGAGCAGCCCGTGCTGACTGAGGCCGAAGTCCTCTCCTTCCTGAAACGTGATGAGTGGAAGCCTGAGTCATTGCCGCTGAACGAGCAGGAAGCTGCGGAGTTCAAAGCCGTCGTGGAATCAAAACGGTTGCCAAAAGACGCATACTTCCAGGTCTATGAAGAAGAACGGGCGGGCATGTTCGTATTCAAGCACCTCTGGCAGGTGCGATTGATGCTGCCGGCCGTTGGACGCGATGGTTTCGTCGGCCTGACGATCCGCAACACCGAACTTGCCGAAGAGAAGATCGATCCGAAACAGGTCGCCTGGGGTAAGCCGGACGCCGATGGGTTGTCGCTCGGTATCTATCTCTCGCCAAAGAAGGCTGAGTACGCTTTGGGCGATCGAGTCCGCTTGCGGCTGTTCGTCCGCAACGAGGGAAAGCAACCGGTAGAGACGACGTGGGCCAACACCTCCCACCCCATGCCGGATGATCTCACCGTGACCGATGAAACCGGCGCTGAGGTCTCAGTCCGCATCGGCCATGAGAGCTGGGCGCTTCCCTGGGTATCGGGCTTTGTGGCGGGCGGACTCGTTGCCGGTGAGGTTCACACCTTCACTGTTCCCTACCAGATCGGACTCGGCGGCAACGGCTCGACAAACAAACTGATCGGCCGGGTCATCGATGCCCGTCCCGGCCAGACATTGCAACTGAGAGTCCGCCAGCCCAACGGCAACAATCGCACTCGATCCGAAAACGAATCATTACCGGAGTCCGGCGACGTCAGATTCCAGGTGGCCGCGGCGGTTCGCGGCAAGCCAGTCCCGCAAGCTCAGGGCTTTCGCACGACGGCCCGGCCGGAACGCGACGGGCTGATGGTCGGCGAGCCGGGCTGGATACTGTTCGAAGTCCACAACGACACGGACGCGGACAAGCGGGCCATTGTCGGCGGCGATTACCGCAACGCTCTCGGGCGGCCGAACTCATTCAAAGTCGACGTGTTCGATGCTGCCGGCAAGCCCGTCCCGCAACCAGATAGCGGGATTGACTTCGGTGGAATGAGTTATCCCATGCCGATTGCGGCCAAAGGGTCGACGGTCTTCAAGCTGTTCGTTCCGCACTGGGCAACGATCACAGAACCGGGCAGGTACCGCATAACGATCCGCCGCGATCTGGATCTCGTCGCCGGGGAAAAGGACGGCGGACGGGATGCGTTCGCCCTCAAGCCCGAGACCGTTCCGGTCGCTGCCGAGACGACGCTAACGATCGTGCCGGCCGACGACGCGACATTCGGCAGCCTGATCGAGCAACTCGGCCCCGTGTTGCTTGGCGAGCCCGTTTCTCCCGACCTCGCTTCCAGGCTGCGCTGGGTCGAACCAATCGGCCCGCAACATATTGTCGATCCTGCAGACGAGCAGGAGCGTGCCGACCAGATCCTGCGGGCAATCTCGCGAAACGGGCGTCCGGACGAGCGAGCGGTGACGTGGTATCTGAAACTGCTCGCCCAGCCCAATGTCTCGCGCAAGCGCTCGGCACTTCGTTTCCTCGGCACGTGCCAGTCCGAGGCGGCACTCGACGCAATCATCCGGTCGCTGGAAATCACGGCTGATGACATCGGCGATGCGACGAACCGCGAGGCGGCGGGGGCCGTCGCCGAGAACATCCAGTTCGGCGCCGCGGGTGCGCTCAGCATGTTCGCCACGAGGAATCCGGACAGCGCACGAGCCACGGAAAAACTGCTCGCCCTGGCTGATCATCCTCACATGCCGATCCGCCTGACGGTTCTGCACTTCGCTGCACAGAACAAAACTGCAAAGGCTCGCGAGATCATCGACTCACTGACCACCGACAAGGATGTGACCCTCGCCAACGAAGCGAAGCGCTATCAGATACTGCTGCGCGAAGAAGACGCGAAAGGGGCTGGACAAGAAGCGGCGAGCAAAGATGAACCGGGCAAAGATGAGCAGACAGCACTCGTCGATGCCGAGGCTGCGGCGCGGGAACTGGAAGCAGACCAGCAGGCGTTGACGCTGCAGACGCAGGAGTTGGAAAAGTTGATCGCTTCGCGCGAGACAGCACGGCAGGCCGGCGGCGATACGGTGCAGCTTGAGGTTGACATCGCGTTGCAGCGCGTCCGGCTGGCGGAACTCAAGCTGCGGATCGCGGTAGCGGGAAACCGAATGCGGCCAAGTTCAACTCCGGATGACGTGCTGCTGGCGCTCAAGCGCGAGACGCTGGTGCATTGGGGCCGGCCGGTCAACGGCGTGCAGATCGGGCTCGAACGCGTATCGATTCGCGACACATACACGGCGGGGGAAGCTGTCGAGTTTCGTCGTCGTGTCCGCAACACCGGCAGCGAGCCACTGGAAACGACGTTGACGTTTCGACCGGGCTCCGGCTCGAAATTCAAGCTCTTCTCGACCGGGCGATTCGCGGTCACTCCCGGCAGTCGAACCGATGAATCCGTGGCCATCAAATTGCCGCCGGGCGCCGAACAGCCGATCGCCGGTTCCGAATTCCGCATCGACACGAAGAACCTGCAGCCGGGGCGGTACAACGTCGAGTCGTACGACCGCTTTCAGATCGGCGATGCCGGAGACGAACGTCGGAAAGTCGTGGCTTCGTCGCCGAACTGGCACATCAGCTCGATGTACGTTCCGCCGGGCTTTGAAGTTGTCGCATCCAACGCCCTGACGGCACCTGCCGATGCGAAACCGTTCGTCCTGCAGGGCGGCCTCGACATTTCGTGGGGATCGCCGGTGCAGGGACTGCAGGGCGGTCTGCGTTACACGCGCGGCCTCGTGAAGCCGGACGAGTTCAGTCATCCCGACAACTGGCAGTGGAAGCTGGGCGACCATGTCGAAGCCGAAGTTCTTGTCCGTAATCTGCTGCCCACGCCGGCCCCCGTCACCTTCGCTGTCACCGCCGACGACAGACTGGTCGCACTGCAGACGTCCGTTCACTCCGTTCACGTCTATGACAACACGGGAGCGCTGGTGCGACGCCGTGGAGCGTCCGGCGTTTTTCGCAGCGATGGGTACGAACCGACCGGTCGCGAGCGGACCGTGATGCTGCAACCCGGCGAAGCGATCGTCGTGGCCCGCACGAAGTTTCAACTGCTGGCAGAACCGGACAACCTAAATGACATCGCCAAACTACCGCGTGTCGAAGCCATCCTGGTCAAACCCGCGAGCCGATACAGCTTCTCCACGCACCTGCCGGTCCGCGGTTCCGTCGCCGCTGATCTGCGTCTCTACACCGGACAGACGCGCCTGTGGATTCGCAATGAGAACGAACCGTCAGTCAAACCGGCGCCCGTTGTGACGCCGGGTCGCGGCAGGATCGCGCTGTCGTACGACATGCCGGGCGCAGCCAGAATCGTCATCGGATCGCTGTCGGGTAACGGACGACACCTGGCAATCGAGTTGTCAGACGCTGCCAAAGTGCAGCCGATCGAACTGCCCGCCGGGCAGTACGAGGTCTACCGCCGCGTGCGGCTGACCGTAGGCTCACGGACGAAAGACATCGCCTGCAATCGGCAGATTGTGACCGTGACGGCGGGCAACAATATGCACGTCACGTTTAAGCACGCGAACAAAGAGCGGCATGTCGCTACAGGCCAGTGGCCGGATCTGGCAGCAAACGGGCTGGCCGGTGCGTTTCTGACCGTCCATCCGATTGACGAAAAGATCCTCAACGTGGGCGACCCGGACGGCTACTTCGACTTTGAAATCGACCGCGAGACCATTGCGGCCGCGACCTGCGGTCCGGATGGAAAGTTCTCGCTGGAGCCACTGCCCGTCGGCCGTTACGCCGTCGTGCTGCGAGCCTACCGTGAAGCAGCGCCGGACGGCGGCGGCCTGTCGTTGCCGTACTTCGTCGGAGTCAACGCGTTTCAAATCCTGTCGGAGAACCGCGGCGTCCACTTCTATCCCAATACATTCCGCATCCAGCCGCGATGGAACTCGCCACATTGGTAACTGCCGCTGCGCGGTTCCATCGATGTGTCGCTGGTGAAGGATCGACTGAGAAAAGAATCACGGGCAGAACCAGCGTCGCCGGACTGTCAGGAACGACTGCAGGGCTCAGGCACGCTGTTCGAGTTAGAACTGCTTTCGGTTCGCCCCTTAACCTATGCAATCATCAGCTCTTACCTGTCGGCAGATTTCTAAGAGGGCATCTGGAAAGTCACACAATGTGGGCGAGTAGAATTTCGTTGTGGTGCTGAGTTTTTGGTGGTCGTGTCAAACGTCGGAGCATGAGGTGACTCATGGCAAGGTGAATATCGGTGCGGCTGCTGGCAAGGGTGCCCTCATGTTCGCGGCAGAACAGACGGTAACCTTCGTTTCCGCTCCGTGCTCTGACCACAAGTCCCTACTGTGGCCACTACATTGATTATCGAGTGCCGCTACTGCATCGATTGCGGCACTTCTGATTGACAGCCAAATGTGGAAAGGCATGCACGGTGGCATCGTGGTGGCCTTTAATCTGCACCGAGTCTCTTACTGACGTCTACAAACTCTTCATCCGCTCCATGATTCTGACCTGTGTAGTGCTTGATATTGGCGTAAATTCAGCTCGCCACGGCAGCAGCAGCGAGCAGCAGTGTCCCGACGGCAAGACGTGTCAGAACGACGGCATTACCGATTGGTGACACTTCGGTCCGAATGCTGTACGGCGCGATGTGCAGAACGATGGAACCGAGCTGAAAGCGTGACCGAAACTCTGACGTGATGGCGAGCCGCGTTGTCAGCCAGATGCCGAACGTCATCACCCCGAGACACATGATCCATCCAGCCAGGGCTGCTGCAGTGGAACTGCGGACCGAAGCAGGTTTCTCTGCGTCGACAATGAATGAGCGTGCCGCGAACCCCAGCAGGATCCAGTGGAAGACACTGAGAGACCACAGCATGTTCCGCAGCAGCACAAACCACCGGCTGCCTGCAATGTTTTCATTGCTGACGCTCGTGCGGAAGCGGTTCAGTGCAGCGGGTTGCAGACCGATTTTCATGGAGCCAGCCAGTTCTGAAGAACTCAGCCGCTGAGTCTCCGTGACGTCGATGATGCCGAGGTCGTCAAAGTATCGCGCCGCGTCTCCGAGCGACTTCAGCGGAAGACGATCCGCAATCTCTTTCCAGTCCCAGGTTGATGCCGGATCGGCACAGCACCCGGCATCAAAGCACAGGAGTTCAAGAATCAGCATGTCTCTGGCCCGGCGATCCGAGTACGGAATGATCTCACCTTCACCTGCCTTCTGTCTGCGCTCAAGATCGACCGGCATGTACCCATCCGTGCCGGCTGTTCCGCCACTCTCCACGCTCAAGCCCCGCACGTCTTCCGGCGCGTGCAACGCCACGAACCCGTCGAAGTCGATGAGCGTGAGTTGCCCGGTTTGTCTGTCGATCACGATGTTGTTCTCAGACAGGTCGCCATGCACGAGTCCGTGGCGTTCCAGCATGGCGGTCGCGCGCAGGAGCTGCTTCACCCAGTGCAGGCGACAGCTCACGCTGATGTCGAAGCCGGATTCCTGAATCTCTGACTTGAATCCGCACCAGGTCGTACCAGGAACCGCTGCCGCCAGATAACCCGCAAAATCAAATGACGCACCAGCAGGCCGCCCAATGTCCCGTGTGTCGATCCATTGCCGCGGTGCCGCAGTCAGTTCCGGCATCGATCGCCACAGTTCCTGAGCGATCAGCCATTCCGCCCGACGCTGTTTCTGTTCTGTCTCACTGACAAAGACTTTCAGAAACCAGCGGCAGCGATTTTCGCAGTCCAGCAGCGGAATGATCACGGCATCCCGCGTCTCGATCATGGCCTGCGCGGACTGCCCACATCGATCTGCCGAGATCTGCAGCTCTTCCCCGTTGAGCACCCAGTGCGCTCCCCGGAGCGACCGAAACTCCTGCGCTGTCAGCTTCGTTGTACCGGAAGAGCCGTGCATGAATCGCTCCTCCGATCAGGGCTTATGCTGAGCGGCGTTGACGAGCACCACACTCAGATTGTCCTGCAGATGTTCGCCGCCACCGGCCATCAGGCATTCGATGACTGTCGCTGCCGCAGCACATGGTTCGCCCTGCCTGGCTGAATTCCCCGCGAGTTGGAACAGGCGGCGTGCGTCGGACTGAACTTCGCGGGCAATTCCATCTGTATACAGGGCAAGTGTCGTTCCAGCCGGAAACTCAGCCTGCCACAGATCGACCGGCTCGCCGTAAGCGGTTGCTTTCGGACCGAGTGCGTGGACGCGGTGCAACTCTGTGTCAATTCCCAGCAGGATCTCCGGGACCACAGACGCCGTGTCGGATCTCATCCATGCAGCCCCACCGTCTCCGATCCGCATCAGGTGAACCTGCCCGGCGCAGGACCATGCCAGTGTCAGCGTTGTCTGCAGAAAGACGCCGCACTTCAGACGATAACGCCATGCGGTGCGGAACTCGTCCGCCGGTTGCCAGTCATCGGTGTGTCTGTCAAACAGTCTGCCGGCGGCCCGCAGTGCTGATTCAGCCGATCGGATGCCTCTTTGAGCTGTCTGTTCCGGAGTCTGTCGACCCGCCGACCGCGCGACGGAAGCCAGTCCCGACCAGCAGACCAGTTCGGCTCCCAGATCACTGCGATACGACGACGTCACTCCGTCGGCCAGAGCGACCGCCCAGTCTGGTGATTGCCGACCTGCTCCAGGACGAGGTGCCCAGAGCAGCACATAATCCTCATTGCGATCCTTGTCGACATCGGCCGGGCCAAAGTCGGAATGCCCGTAGATCATGCCGCGCTGCCAGTTCATGGCTCCCGACTGCACACAGACCGTGCCGGCGGCATGAAGCTGACGCCGAAACGGACGTGCCAGTCGTCGGACACTGCGATCGAGAACCGGGCTGCGGGCAGTCATCAGGAACTCCATTCAGTCGCCGAGGCCGTATGCCTCTCCACCGACAGGCTGAGAAGGCTGCACAATGACGTGGTTCGACGTATTCCGATGACGGCGTTTACCCCCGTGGCGGCGTCCGTTGTGTCTGCCGCTGTCACTGCCGCGCCTGCCGCCACTCCCGTTATCCGCCGAGTCCTGCACAGGACCGGACAGAACTGCCGGCGCCGGACCTTCCAGTCGCGGCCGGTCCAGCGGAGCCGCGATGCGAGCCAGCTCCTGAGCGGATACGGCCGCAGAACTGCCCACCTGAACCAGAAACTCCGACAGGAGTTCCGGCTGATCCACACTGATACAGCACCCCGGTGTGGCGATCTCCCGCAGCAGGTTGCCATCGGGCGGCACGGAACCCGCAACAGCCACAGAGGCCGCCGCAATCAGAACATGGTCTCCGTCGATGTGCAGGCTGCGGATACGGTCAGCGACACCCAGTGGACAGCTTCCGCCGTTGTGACCATCCGAAAACAGCAGGACGACCGGCATTGGATACCGGTCACGTTCCGGATGCGGTTCAACGACCTCATGCAGGTAACGCTCCAGTCCCGCACAGACCTTCTCCAGTGCTTCCGTGATGTTCGTGCCGCCACCGTCGCCGCGGATCTCGATACTGTCCGGATCGATCTCCCGTACCGGTTTCATGTAACTGGCTTCGTCGATCGCAGCATGGCTGCCGAACTGAATCAACACGAACCGGAAGTACGACCGGTCGCGGCCGGGCGGGCCTTTCATCTGACACTTCATCAGCATTTCGCGGATACCGCGCGTGGCCGCTTCCGCTTTGGCTCCACGCATCGAGCCACTGTTGTCAGCCAGCACACACACAAGCTGAGGCCGGGTTGCCCGTACGGTTCGTTCCATTGTTCTGCTCCTGATTGAGGTGACTGGAAAACACTCGAAACATCGACGCACTGTTCTCTCACCAGCCAGCGGCCTGGGGCGATTGTCCGCTGCGGTCAAGGTCCGCATCCGGCTGCTGCTGCCGTTCGTGTCCTGCGGATGCCTGACGGCACTTTTCTTCGACGTCCTGTCGAAGAAAAGCACGACCGCCAGGCTCCACCTTGACTCTCCGCTGAAATTCCCCGTGAGCCGCCGGCCCGGCGAATGCTGCCGGGAACGGCACACACTGACTTCTCTGTCGTGAACGGCCTGTGGCGGGCAGTTCGCCCATCGGCCCTACGCTGCGCGTCACCGCCTGCCGGCAGAACGGGCCGGACTGTCAGGGCGGCTGCAGGATTCATCGCCAGCCTTTGACATGATTTTTCGCGACCACTACGGAGTCGCTGGCTGCCGATGCACCGTTCCTGTTCCCTCATCAGCACGCTGCCACGTCAGCCGCTCGACGGTATGCTGCCGGGCGTTCTGCAGCCGCGTGCTGCCGGAGACGGTCACGTCATCACTTGTCAGTTCCAGCGAGACCGGCAACCGGTTGTCAGCAGCCAGACGCAGACGGGCTGTAAACAGTGTCGAGTCTGTACCGGGAGTCGTGAGCTGGACGGCAGAAACGGGTCGCACATCGCCGTGACCCCGGACGGCCAGGTCGCCTGAATCCGCACCGCCCGCACTGGTATCGATCCACCACACAGCGTGTACTTTTCCCAGACCTGCAATCGTTGACTGTTCCTTCCAGCCGCGATCAGCCGTGATCGAATTCTCCGGCAGCAGAGGCAGCCACCGTGACTGATACCCGCAATAAACGGTTCGCAGCAGATCGAGCCGGTCTGCGGATGCAGATTCAGGCTCGGCACGCAGCCTTCCCCGTCGGCTGGCATGAAACGTGATCGTTCTGCCGACATGACCGCGAATCCGAGACTGCAGATCCTGCAACGCCGAGGTAGCGGGTTGAGTGCTGCTGTCTGTATCCAGGACATCCCGGTTGACTCGTTTCCCGTCAGCCCTGGTCACAATTTCCACGACATAGCGATCGGGAGTGAGTTTCAGAACCGCTGCTCCGTCATCGGTCACGGACTCCACATCAACCGTCAGATGTTCGGTGACGGATTTCGTAATCTCGACCCGTTGTCCGGCGAGATCGCCCGTCAACGTCGAGCGTTTATCTGTCTCGACGCGGTACCGGCGGCCGGCAGAAAATTCGTACTGCAGAATATGCTGAGTCGATTCCCGGCCCGCTTGCGTCGGCTCATCTGTCATGACAGACGACAGTGTACGGCGACCAATCAACGCCGACTCTTTCAGCTTCTGGATTTCTTCCTGCGTGGACCGGCTGAGCACCGGGATCAGACGCCCGGCGTGCGTCGAGTTCTGCGGGAAGCCGTCCGCATCCAGCAGGAAGTACCCCTGCACCGGAGACATGTTGATGTAGTGGGCGGTCAACACGACAGCCGCGTTAAACTCTCTCCGTGTTGAGTCATAGATCCATTCCGGCTCGTCATGCACGAGCACACTGTCAATCCGCTGGTGCGGATAGTTCGGCGGATTCGGCAGCCGGAACTCGAACTGGTCCGGTCTGTCCGGCATTCCATAGCGAATCACCCACGGCGATGGACCCAACCGTTTGGTGGACTGCCAGGGATCCGTCTGCGGATCGAGCTTCACGGCCCGGTACACGAACGCGCTTCTGACTTCCGGTGGTTCAAACCGCAGCGGTGTAATGCTCAGAACCACATAATGCTTCGGGCCGACCGAGACGGCACTGCCGTCCACAGACAGAAGCCGATAGCCATTGATTTTTCCGAGCAGCGCCTTGTCGTCATCCGACTGTGGAAAGGCCCGGTTCAGCCGCTGCTCAAAGTAACGGGCGGCAAGATTCTGGCTCCGGCCCGGAAGTGTGTAGAAATGGCGATCGAATTCCGCACTGTGCTCGTCGGCGTACAGCACCCGCGCATGCTGCACATGGATGCTGCCGTCCTGCATCTGCAGAGCGATCTCAACATACTGACCCCGGAGTGACTGCAGCCGCTGCATGGCAACCGGTCCGGGGATCAGTGCCGGAGCTGTTTCCGGTTCTTCCTCTGGCAGCACACCTGCCAGCAGGCAGGTCATCACCAGCATCCACCGGCTGGTCGTTGTCAGTGACATGATGTGTCCCTCCGTCTGGCAGGACGCCGGACGCCGCTACGTCACACGGCAGTGACGGTCAAGGCGGCCGGACAGATGAGTCTGCAGATCTCATCGCGGAGGTTTGACACTACATTCGGAAAGGAGTTGGGAAATCAGTCGATGGCCATCAGGCATCCTGTTTCAGGCATGGAACGGACGCATTGACTGACTGTAGCGCAGCGAGTGCTTCACGAAACGCCTGGAGCTACTCGGCCGGTTCGACCGCTTCCCACTGAGCCCCGACAATGCGGCCATCGAGACCATTGCCGGAGATGTCACGGAGCACTTCGCCGGGTTCACCGTTGAAGTCGTACAGGGCGATGGTTTCGGAATCACTGGAGAGGTTCAGCAGGCTTCTGGCTGGCAGAGTGTCACTGCTGTATCTGGCTGTTCGTGAAACGCGGAAGGCGCGGACCACCCCACCACTGAACTGTGGACCGCCGAGCATCGACTGACGCTGCGGCAGGTTCGGAAGCTTTTCGATTCTGTAGGGATCAAACTTCTGGCCATCGACAAAGAGAAGTGGCTGGCTGCCATCGAAAACAGCAGCAATGTGCGCCGTTCTGCCTGTCTCAGCCAGCCCTCCGTTGACGCGCCAGAGAATCGTCTCATCCGCGGACTTGTAGTCGAACTGCCAGCGTCGATCGCTGCGAATCACGACCGTGTGAAACGCCTTCCCTCGACCCTGATGTTGATAGATCGTCCCGCCCAGTCTGACCTTCGGTGTCACGATTTCTTCCGGCGTGACGACGAGTTCAATGGTCAGTGGCCCATCCCAGTCCAGCTCATCCGCTGGGAATTCGACAGTGTCGCCCGGCCCGAATCTGAGTCCGTGCTGCTGTGAGACTTCGTGGGTCGGAGTGTCCTGTGAATCACCGGAAGAACTGATACTTCCACCAGGTGCCTGCTGTTGCTCGGGCAGCACTTCAAGCCGGTCAGGATCGGCGTTTCTGGATGCCACAAATGCCACCGTGCAGACAACGAGCATTCCAAGCCCAGTCCCGGCCGCCGCAACGCGGCGCAAGCAGCGAACCATGCGGCCACAGCCAGCAGCATCCCGGCCGCGCTGCTGCGCACCGACCGGCCTTTGCTGCCGGAAGCATCGGAGATGGACGTAGTGC
>WGMU01000095.1 GCA_016124895.1 bacterium | reverse complement strand
TGCTCGAACAATCCTCGAAAGGTGTTACAAAGTTCCATGATCGACGTCCTTGTCGAGCGAAGGGTGAGTACTGTCTCCCTTCATTCTCGCAGGGACGTCGATCTGTCTCCTCACCAATCCAAAAGTGACAAACTCGAACTCAGGACAGACGATTCATGGCGGAGCTTCTGCGACCCGACAACGGAGACGATCTGCAGGACTCCGTCCACCAGGCCGTCCAGCGACTGGCGGGCGGAGAAGTCGTCGGTATTGTGACCGACGCTGGGTATCTGCCGCTCGCCCTGGCAACGTCGCAGAGCGCCGTTGAAAAGCTTGATGAATCGAATGCGCCGCTCGTTCTGATGGCGAGAACGACAGACGAAGCGTTCGACTTTGTTCCCGAACTGTCCCGGATCGGCTGCAAACTGGCTCGACGGCTGTGGCCAGGTCCGATTGTGCTGGGAGCTGGCGAATCCGCGGTCCAGGGCGGACTGCTGCCCTCTCTGCCGGAATCGACCCGGACGACGCTTCTGCAGCACGGGATGCAGGTGTCGGTGGCATCAGGTGAACTGATTGAGCAACTCGGCCGGCTGGTATCCGCCCCGCTGGTTGCAGCGATTCCTCGACAGGTTGTCGAATCCGCTGACGAAATCGCCAGCACATTTCCGTGTGTGTCACTGGCGATCCAGGCGGGCGATGTCCGTTTTCCCGACGGGCTCACGTTCGTTTCGCTGGCAGGCGAGAACTGGACGGTGACGCGTGAAGGCGTCGTCAGAAAGGAAACTGTGCAGCGGATGACCGCCGAAGTTGTCATTTTCGTCTGTACTGGAAACACGTGCCGCAGCCCTCTGGCCGAAGCGCTGCTCCGCGGCAAGCTGACTCAGCGGCTGCAGTGCTCGCTCGACGATCTGCCGGAACGAGGTTGGTACGTTTCTTCGGCTGGCCTGGCTGCTGGCTACGGATCTCCAGCAAGCCCCGAGTCTGTGCAGCTTGCCCGTGAGCACGGTGTCGACCTGACTCCGCACGAGAGTCAGCCGCTGACTGAACGGTTGCTGAATCACGCCGACTTTGTCTACACCATGACGCGCGGTCATCGCGACGCGATCCTCTCGCGGCGACCCGATCTGGCGCATCTGGTGCAACTTCTGGCCCGTGACGGTTCGGACGTCCCGGATCCCATCGGCAGCGGCTTTGAGGAGTACCAGAGGTGCTGCCAGTCCATCGAAAAACACCTCGACGAGATTCTGTCTCAGTTCTCTTTGTCCTGACGCAGCGGCTGACTTTTCGCCCGCCATCGCACTCGTCACGATTCTTACTGTCGCACAGCTTCCGACGCTCGCTCTGTGATCTCAAACCCTTCATTCTGTAAGACGCTTTGTGGCGTTCCCGGTCTTCGGTACGTCCTGTTTCTGACGCGGTCATGACGGACCGCAGGTGGATCTGAAGATGAAAATTGCCGTCGCCAGCGATCATCGCGGAGTCGAGGCCAAAACCCGCATCCTCGAAATGGTGCGTGAACTTGGTCACGACGGTGTCGATTACGGCCCCGAAACTGACGAGAGCGTCGACTACCCGGACTTCGCCGCAAAAGTTGCCGGTGACGTTGCCTGCCAGAAGCTCGATCGTGGCATCCTGATTTGCGGTACTGGAATCGGGATGTGCATTGCCGCAAACAAGTTTGACGGAGTTCGCGCAGCGCACGCTCGCGACGACCTCGATGCGCAGCTCAGCCGTCAGCACAACAATGCGAATGTCCTGTGTCTCTCGGCGGATCTGATCGGCGATGCCGGCATCGAGCGGATTATCCAGACATGGGTGTCGACCGAATTTGAAGGCGGACGACATGCCCGGCGACTCGACAAGATCGCCGAGATCGAGAAGAACCGGACGTGCTGCAATTCGGAAGGCGAATAGCCGGCACAACTGACCCCACTGAAACCCGCTCTCCCGACGCACGGAGCATCGCGATGGACCTGACGACACTGAAGTATGCGCGGACGCACGAATGGGTGGCTGCTGACGGAGACGTCGCGACGATTGGTATTACAGACTTCGCGGTCAAAGCCCTGACCGATCTGGTCTACGTCGACCTGCCGTCTGCCGGGACGCAGGTCGCCGTTGGTGATAACTGCGGCGAAGTTGAGAGCGTCAAAGCCGTTTCGGATCTTTATGCGCCCGTCAGTGGCGAAATTGTCGAAGTCAACGAGTCAATCGCTGACGATCTGGACGCCCTTTCTGAGGATGCTTTTGGCCGCGGATGGCTGCTGAAAATCCGCATGGCGAATCCAGATGACCTCGACCAGCTTCTTTCGCGCGCGGCGTACGAAGAAGTCTGCCAGGCGGAAGAGCACTGACTGCAGTCTCTGATTCTCACCGAAGACCGGCAGGTGGTTCTGACTGTACCAGCCATAATCGTCGCCTGGCGGAAACGGACGAACGCAGCCGGAATCTACGGCTACGCCCTAGCAGGCAGATTCTCATCTGCCGCACGCCCGAAGTCCGTCCGGGAAACAAAGTCCGCCAATAAAAAGGCTGACCGCGCTCATCGGTCAGCCTCGTCACTCTCGAACCAGCGCGGGGGGCTGTTGTTTACAGCGGGGTCACAATCGTCGACATGGCGCGGCCACTTTCCATGCGTGGTGGCTGTTCGACCGAGGCGACATCCTTCAGTGACTCGATGATCTCTTCGAGCATCTCGCGACCGCGATCGTGATGCGCGTTCTCACGACCACGGAACAGGACGTTGATTTTGACTTTGTCCTTCTTGGACAGGAATTCGCGGGCCTTGCGAATCTTGACTTCGATATCGTGCGCGCCGGTCTTCGCGCGCAATCGAATCTGCTTGAGCTGTGTCTGGTGCTGCTTACTGCCGGTCTTCTGCTTCTTGTGCTTTTCGTACTGCACCTTGCCGTAATCCATGATACGGCACACCGGCGGGCGAGCTTCGGGACTGACTTCGACAAGATCCAGGCCGGCTTCACGTGCCAGCTCGCGAGCCCTGTCGGTGTCCATCTCGCCGAGCATGTTTCCTTCATCGTCGACGACGCGGACGGGCGAGATGCGGATCCGGTCGTTCATGCGAGGGCCGTCAAACTGCTGCTTGACGGGCGGAGCAAGTCTTCTTGAGATCGTCGTGTCCTCCAGAGAGTCGTTGAAAAATCCCGCGGTCGCCGATTGTTATCGGCAGTTCTGTCATCTCCGCGAGAACCAGTTGGACGGAAACATAGCACACGTCTGTGAAAATCTTCCACGCTGGCGGCCGGTTTCGCCGAGGAATTCCCGTAGTAGCCATTGATGGGAGGCGTGAGATCTGTCCGCCTCCACCGCGTGTCACAGGCTCTGCCAGCACTCCGTCTGTATCCTTCTGACCCTGCCTGCCCCTGAATCACTTTGTGCGACCCGGCAGATAGTCAGCACTGGCGGAGCCTGTGACACACGGCGGCTCGCTCAATTTGACTGATCAGTTTCGGAGCGGAACTCTGGAGTCTACTGATCGACGCGCCGGACAACTCCTCCGAACCACGGCCGCAGTGTCCCGCCGGCTTCGAGCAGAATCGCGCCCGACACATCGATGCCGCGGCAGACGCCCGCGACGCGTCGTCCTCCGGCTTCAAGCGAAACATCGTGGCCGGTCAGAACGCAGGAACGCGCCCAGCGCTCGCAGAGGTCCAGACTGCCGGATGCCAGCCTGTGCAGCTCGGTTTCCAGGCACTGCAGAGTGCGGAGCAGAACTTCGCCGGGGCTGCACGCGACGTCCGCCGCGGTTTCGTCAGCAAGCGATGTCGCGATGAGCCGCAGTTCGGCCGGAGCATCAACCAGACTGTTGAGCACGTTAATACCGACGCCGATCACGAGTTCTTCTTCGTTGCCGGGTGGAGGCTCGACGAGAATCCCACAAACCTTACGTCCTCCGAGCTGGACGTCGTTCGGCCACTTCAGGCCGACGGGTCGCTCAGGAGCAAACACCGTAAGGACATCGCCGACCGCCAGCGCCGTCGCCAGCGATACGAGCGGCCATTGTTCGCGGCTGACGGAAAACGCAGCGGGCACAATCCGGAGTGAGAAGGCGAGGGCTCCGTCGCCCGCCCACCACTGATTACCGCCTCGCCCGCGTCCGGCGGTTTGAGCGTCCGTCGTCAGCAGCCGCGGAAGCCGTTCGGGTTGCGACGCTGTTTCCTGCTTCTGCTCGGCCAGAGCCAGATCGTTCGTTGATCGGCACTCGCGCTGAAACCGGATGCTGCGGCAGAACGTCGACGCGAGCAGTTCTTCCAGATCGAACCATCTCGACGGAAAGTCGGCCTGAATACTCATCGACGTTCGCGCGGCTGTGGCCGATCAGTCGATCAGCTTGGTGATCTGGTATTCGACGATGCCCCGTGCCCCGGCCTGCTTGAGAGCTGGAACGATCGCGCGGACAACCTTCTCATCGATGATCGTGTTCACGTCGATCCACTCGGGGTCGGACAGCGAGGAAATCGTCGGCGTCTGCAGAGCGGGGAGTACTCCGAGCACGGATTCGAGATCGGCGCGGCGGACGTTCATCATCAGTCCGACCTTGCCCTCGGCGTGCAGGCACGACTGCAGCATCAGGGCGATGTTCTCCAGCTTGGACCGCTTCCAGTCGTCCTGCCAGGCGGTCTGATTCGCGATCAGCCGCGTCGTGCTCTGCAGAATCTCTTCAACGATCCGCAGGTTGTTGGCCCGCAGCGAACTGCCGGTTTCAGTGACTTCGACAATCGCGTCGGCCAGTCGCGGTGGCTTGACCTCAGTCGCCCCCCATGAGAACTCGACGGTCGCGTTAACACCGTGCTTCGCCAGGTGTGCCTTCGTCAGACCGACAGCTTCGGTCGCGATGCGCTTGCCTTCGAGGTCCTTGACCGACTGGATGGGTGAGTCTTCCGGAACGGCGAGGACCCAGCGGACAGGGCGGCGGCTGACCTTCGAGAAGACCAGTTCGCAGACCTCATGCACGTCGGCCTGAGTTTCCTGAATCCAGTCATAACCGGTGATGCCGGCATCGAGGATGCCCTGCTCAACGTAGCGGGCCATTTCCTGAGCCCGAATCAGCAGGCACTCGATTTCGTCATCGTCGATTTCCGGGTAATAAGACCGCGACGAGAACTTGATCGTGTAACCTGCTCGCTCAAAAAGCTTTGCAGTCGCTTCCTGCAGGCTTCCGGCAGGGATGCCGAGTTTCAGTATGTTGGGCATGACTGGTTCTGGATCGCAGATTCGGGCGTCGTGGCGGGGCAGACTGGCCGCATCAAATCGCGCGGCAGTACGGCATCGTACGGCTTGAAATCGCGAGGAACAACCAGCCGGAACTGCCATCCAGATCGACTGTTGCGTCACGGTGACTCTGGAAAGACGTGCGTCCGGAGTGTCTGATACCCGCTCGTCAGGAACTCAGGAGATCGTTCGTGAAGATCGCTCTGGCTCAGCTTAACCCGACTGTCGGCGCCCTTGCGGCCAACGTGGAGCTTGTTCGCGCGGCGGCTGTCGAGGCGGCCGCGCAGCAGGCTGACCTGCTCGTTGCGTCGGAACTGGTTCTGAGCGGTTATCCGCCCCGTGACCTGCTGCTGCGGCAGGGATTCGTGGAAGCCTGCGATGCGGCGCTCGAACAGCTTGCGAGCCAGTTGCCGGCCGGGCTCGGTGTCCTCGTCGGGCATCCGTCCGGTCGAGGAGTTCCGCCGGGACGGATTGCCAACGCCGCCAGCCTGCTCTTTGATGGCAAGGTCGCGGCGACGATCCACAAGGCACTGCTGCCGAACTACGACGTGTTTGATGAGCGGCGCTATTTCTACCCTGCCGCTGATGTGGCAGCAGTTCAGTTTCGAGGTGTCCGGCTCGGCATTCACATCTGCGAGGACGCCTGGTGGGGACAACCTGGCACACCGTATCACGACGAGCCGTTTCGCCACTTCGATCCAATTGCCGCACTGGCTCGCGACAGCGCCGACGTCTTCGTCAACCTGTCCGCCAGCCCGTTTGAAATCCGCAAGCGCAACCGCCGACAGCAGATCGTCGCCCGACACGTTGCGACTCACCGTCGGCCGTTCGTCTTCGTGAATCAGGTCGGCGGGAATGACGACCTTGTGTTCGACGGCAACAGCTTCGCTGTCGCGGCGGATGGTCAAGTCACTGCGCAGCTTCCGGGATTTGAGTCATCACTGCAGTTCGTTGATCTCGAATTCCCATCGTCCGAATCACCGTACGCACCAGAAGTCACGGATGAAATCCCGGATGGGCTTCCCGACAGAATTGCCAGACGAATGGGGATCGGCGCTCAGGACGCTTTGGTAAAGCTCGACTACGTCGAAGAATCAGACATCCAGAGTCTTTCAGTGGCCGAGTTTGGTTACGACGTTATTGATCTCGACGCGACGGAGATTCTGGACGCAGTCATCGGGCTGATCCCCGAGGGTGTTGCTCGCGAAAACAGTGTGGTTCCGCTGCGTCTTGATGGCACGTCGCTTGTCATCGCGATCGGCGACCCCCTGAAGTTCGAGGTGATCGACAAACTTCGCTTCATGCTGAATCGAGAGGTGAAGTGCGAAGTTGCGACGACAGAAGCTATCGAGAGGGCAATCAGCCGGCACTACGGGAAATTTGAGACGGAATCAGTCGATTCGATTCAGTACATATTCATGGATGGGACCACGCCATCCGACCTCGGCGACATGCTCGACGCATTGGTTCTCGGCCTCCGGGACTACGTGCGGAAGTGCGGGTTTACGGACTGCGTGCTGGGGCTCAGTGGCGGGATCGACAGCACACTGGCGGCGTATATCGCTGCAAAGGCCGTTGGGCCGGAGCATGTTCACGGGCTCGCGATGCCCAGTCGGCATTCCAGTCAGCACAGCGTCGATGATGCGCAGGTGCTCGCGGAGAACCTCGGCATTGATTACGAGCAGATTTCGATCGACGCAATGCACCGTGCGTACGAGCAGGCCGAGGTTGTCGGCGATGATCTTGCCAGCCAGCCCGGCGGGCTCGCGGATCAGAACCTGCAGGCACGCATTCGCGGGGCGATCGTCATGACGCGGAGCAACCGACACAACTGGCTGGCTCTGGCAACGGGCAACAAAAGTGAACTGTCGGTTGGCTACTGCACGCTGTACGGCGACATGTGTGGTGGCTTCGCGGTGCTCAGTGACGTCTTCAAACGGGACGTTTACGCCCTCTCGCGGTTCATCAACGACGTGCGCGAGAGCCGCGAGGTCCTGCCGGAAAACTCGATCAGCAAACCGCCGAGTGCCGAACTGGCGCCAGACCAGTTCGATCAGGACACGCTGCCGGACTACCCGACGCTCGACGCGATCCTCGTTGGGTTGATCGAACGGGAGGAGTCCGTCGCTTCGCTGAGCCGGAAGCTCGATCCGGAAACCGTGCGGTGGGTCGCAACTCGACTCGACCGGAACGAATTCAAGCGGCGTCAGATGCCGCCCGGTATTAAGCTGTCGGCCCGGGCCTTTGGCACTGGTCGTCGGATGCCGATGGCGGCCCGGTATGCGGAATCCTGAGAGGCAAAAACGCGATTTGCAGTCTCGTCAGAGAGAATCCCTGCAGGCACCGACGTCGCTTCGGAAAACTCGCACGGCAGAACGAGTGACGTCAGATTGGAGCCGATGCAGACAGATAGCGGCAAGGCATTAAATCCAGGCCGATCGGCGTCGTTCGATCGCTTTGTTTCTGCGACGGCCATTCGTTGACGTTCGGCAGAAGTCGTCTTAGTGTCCGTTCCTTCCTGCGCTGCCTGCGCGGACTGTGCTGTCAGCAGTCTCGGCTCAGCGCAGAGTTCGCCTTACGAAGGGGAATCCGATGAAGTTGACTGAGTTCGTCGTTACTGAGGCCATCATTGCGGACCTGCAGGTCGACTCGAAAGAAGCCGCGGTCCGCGCGATGGTTGGCAGCCTGAAAGATGCAGGTGCGTTTCCCGCTGACGACGAAGAGAGCATTGTTGCGGCGATTCTGAAACGTGAAGAGCTGGGGTCAACGGGTATCGGAAACGGCGTAGCGGTTCCGCACACGAAACATCCGTCAGTCGACCGGTTGGTCGCCACAGTGGCGATCGCCAGCAACGGCGTCGACTTTGCAAGCCTTGACGGCGAAGACGTGTTCATTCTGTTCCTGCTGATTTCGCCGCCAGACCGTCCGGGTGACCATCTTCGCGGGCTGGAAAACATTTCCCGGCACCTTCGGGATCAGACATTCTGCAACTTCCTGCGACAGTCGTCATCGCGCGAACAGGTTGTCGAATTGCTCGAAGAAGCCGACAATGGAGACGCATCCTGAGGGACGCGCCCAGCAGCCACGTCACCATGCCACGCTCCTGTGGCTCCCTTCTGAAATGGTCCAGTCGTAATGACAGACGCTGTCACACAGTCTGTGACCGTACCCGGTGAAAACGGCCTGCACCTTGTGCCGTGTTCGCTGATTGCGCAAAGCGCGTCTGCGTTTGATTGCGACGTTCGGATCAGCAAGGGAACTCACAGTGTCGATGCCAAGAACATTTTCGACCTGATGTCGCTCAATGCCGGTCACGGCTCAGAACTGGTTCTGGAAGCTGCCGGGGCGAGTGCCCGCGACGCTGTCGATGCCCTGGTCGCGTTGTTTGAATCCGGTTTTAACGGACACGCATCCCGCTCAGCCGCCCAGGAATCGCATTGAAGGGTTTCCAGCGTTTCCGGGAGATCGACGTACTGTGGCCGACTCCGCCCGACCGGTCTGTTGAGTTCGGCGACTCTGCAGGCTCGCAGGTCACTGCAAACAGTGGCTTTTATCCCGAGTTCATCCTGAGATGTCATGCATTCACGAAGTGGAATTCCTGTTGCCCCTGGCGTCGCGATCGGACCAGCCATGCTGTTCGGGGCGGAGAGCTTCCGGATTCCGCAACGGTTTGTCAGCGTCGACGCAGTCGAAGCAGAACTCGGGCGTTTTGAGTCAGCGCTGAATCTTGTCAGTACGTCACTGGAGGAAAACGAGCGGCTCGCTCGGGAGCGGCTCGGCGACCAGTACGGGGCAATCTTCGGGGCGCATCGCATGATGCTGCAGGACCCGAAGCTGCGCAACGAAATCGAAGGACTGATCCGCTCGAAGTGCTTTTCGCCCGAGTTCGCTGCGAGCCGCGTACTGCGGAATTACGCGCGGGCGTTCCGCAATCTCGGCAATCCATATCTGGCTGAGCGGGCAGCCGATGTGATTGACCTCGAAAAACGTCTGCTCCGCGCGCTGCTCGGCGAACAGCATCCGGAACTGTCACATCTGACCGAGCCGGTCATCATTCTGGCCCACAATCTGACACCCAGTGAGACGGCGAACCTCGACCGTACGAAGGTGCTCGGTTTTGCGACCGAGGCGGGAGGACACACCAGCCATACAGCGATTCTTGCCGGAGCGCTCGAATTACCGGCGGTCGTCGGAATTGGCCACTTCCTGACGGACATTTCAGCCGGCGATATCGTCATTATTGACGGCAACTCTGGAACGGTCATCGTTGACCCGGACGAAGAGACTCTCGAACACTACCGGGCCGAGGCACTGGCCGCCGAATCGCAGTCAGAGCGGCTGGCGGCTCTGCAGACCGTTGAAGCGAAGACACACGACGGCGAGCGGGTTCACGTGATGGGAAACATCGAGTTTCCTCAGGAAGTCGCTCAGTGTCGCAAACGTGGCGCAGACGGAGTCGGTCTTTACCGAACCGAGTTCCTGTACCTCGGGAGTGATCACGCGCCGACGGAAGAGGAGCATTACAACGCGTACTGCGAGGTCATTGAGGCACTCGACGGCCAGCCGGTCACGATCCGTACTCTCGATCTCGGAGCCGACAAGATTCCGGGAAATCATCGCGAATTCGCCAGTGAACCCGATAACCCGGCGCTCGGACTGCGCAGTATCCGACTCAGCCTGCGGGACATTGATCAGTTCAAAGTTCAGTTGCGTGCCATTCTGCGTGCCGCCGTGAAAGGCGATGTCCGCATCATGTTTCCGCTGATCACCTCGCTGCTCGAACTGCGGAAAGCCCGCATGATCCTGGGCGACGTGATTGAGGACCTGGAAGAGTCCGGCGTCGAGTTCAAACGCGACGTTCCAGTCGGGATGATGGTCGAAGTACCGGCGGCGGCACTGCTGGCTGATCTGTTTGCGAAAGAAGTCGACTTTTTCTCGATCGGGACGAACGACTTGATCCAGTACGCGCTGGCGGTCGACCGGTCTGACCAGGCAGTGGCCAGCTTGTACCGCGCCGGTGATCCTTCTATTCTCCGACTCCTGCGGATGGTCATTGATGCAGCGCGGACTCAGGGAATTCCCGTAACTGTCTGCGGGCAGATGAGTTCCGATCCGAAATACATTCCGCTCCTGCTGGGAATGGGACTGCGGAGTCTCAGCGTCACACCTCTGGCGGTGCCCGAGGTCAAGGACGTGATCGGACATCTGAGTCTCGCCGACGCAGAAGCGATTGCCGATCATGCCATGTCGCTCGACGTTGCACGTGACGTCGAGAATTATCTGCGCGGTGAAGTGACTCGGCTGCTTGCCGAATCAGAACACTCGGAGACCACTGATTCCGACAACCGGGAGTGAGACACAACTCCGTCACATATTTCAGGCACACACCTCAGCTTCGGTCATGTCGGCCGCAGCGAAGACACATCCTTCCAGAATCGTTTCGAGGGTTTTCCTCGCGGTTTTGGCACACCCTTCCAGACAGGCAGATTGCCCGTGTCGTCGCATTGTCAGGCAACTGAAAGTGATGCTCGCATCGAGAGACTGAATCTCCCGCTGCGCCGCATTGTTGCCGGCCTTCCGCTCACTCGCGATCTGACTCCTGACCCAGCACCGCAACGCACAACTCGAGCAACCGGGAGTCGGAGCCTCACTACCCCGGTCGCCAGGATTCTCGATCAGAGCTGCGTGTCACCAGTCAAATCTGGACACCGCATCTGTCCCGGTTTCCACTCCGGGCGTTGCAGCATCGCCACATTTGTCGCACCGTCCGCGCCGCGTACTGACTTCAGCCGCGCTGCGCTCGATGCTCCTGCGACACTCTGGTGGCGACAGTCCGGACGATGGACTGTCATTGTGCGGACTGAGAGAGTGCGCGCCGGCGCAGCCGGAACCGATCGAGGGATGCCCCCGCACGCAGGGGACATTCATGAAGAAAGAAATGCTCATCAACGTGCGTCAGCCGGAAGAGAGCCGGATTGGCGTCATCGAAGACGGCGTCCTTGAAGAGCTTTACGTCGAGCGTAACAGTCTCGAAAGCTGTGTTGGCAACATCTACAAAGGCCGGGTCGTTAACATCGAACCCAGTATTCAGGCCGTCTTTGTCGACTTCGGCGTCGGACGCAACGGCTTTCTGCATGTCAGCGATGTCGAGTACCAGTATTACAAGCACCTGCTCGACAGGAACGGCGACGACGTCGAAGGCGCGAACGGACGACGCGGCCGACGCAACGAGCGGAACGAACGCAGTGTCCGCAACAAGCCGCCGATTCAGGACATCTTC
This sequence comes from bacterium, assembly GCA_016124895.1. Lineage (GTDB taxonomy): Bacteria > Planctomycetota > Planctomycetia > Planctomycetales > Planctomycetaceae > JAPOLP01. The sequence goes on along the minus strand of WGMU01000095.1, from coordinate 44,956 downwards.
CGCAAAGGCTGCGAGGTCGTCGTTCAGGTCATCAAGGAAGGTATCGGCTCGAAGGGGCCGACGCTCTCGACCTACATCAGTATCCCCGGTCGCTATCTCGTCCTGATGCCCGGTCTGCAGCGAGTCGGAGTCAGCCGCAAAATCGTTGACGACGACGAACGCCGCGCACTGCGTCGCAAACTCAACGAGCTCAATCCGCCCGAAGGGCTTGGCTTTATCATTCGTACGGCCGGGCTTGACCGTTCGCGCGACGATCTCGAACGCGACCTCAGCTACTTGATTCGCCTGTGGAAAGTCATCGTGCGGCGCATCGGCAAGGCAGCCGCTCCGTGCGACATTTACGAAGACAGCGACATGATGATCCGGACCATTCGGGACATCTACACGGCGGATATCGACGCGGTTTTCATCGACGAACCAGCCGCATACGAGCGTGCGAACGAGTTCATCAAAGCGGTCCTGCCCGGACAGATGGACCGAGTCCATCTCTACGATGCTCAGGAGTCGATCTTCCACAAATACGAGATCGAAGAAGAGATCGCCCGCATTCAGAACCGCAACGTGCCTCTCAAAGGCGGCGGGTCGATTGTTATTGATCAGACCGAGGCACTGGTCGCGATCGATGTCAACAGTGGCAATTGTCGTGTCGACGACAATGCCGAGGAGACCGCCTATCAGGTCAATCTGCGAGCGGCCGAAGAAATCGCCCGGCAGATTCGCCTGCGCGATATTGGAGGCGTCGTTGTCTGCGACTTCATCGACATGCGGGAAGAGAAGCATCGGCGCGGTGTTGAACGGGCTCTGCGGAACGCGATGAAACGCGACCGCGCCCGATCGAAGATTCTGCGGATCAGTCCGTTCGGCCTGATCGAGATGACCCGGCAGCGCATTCGACCTTCGCTGCGGCGGAGCATTTACAAAGACTGTCCGTGCTGTGCCGGAACCGGTCTCGTGAAGACGGCCGAAAGTGTCGCCATCGAGGTCATGCGTTCGCTGATCACGGCAGCCTCGCGCGAAGATGTCGAGCAGATCACGGTGGAAGTTCAGCACGATGTGGCTGACTTCCTGAGCAATCGAAAACGGCGCGACATTAACGCGGTCGAAGATCAGGCCCAGATTCAGATTCACATTCGGGCTCGGACCGACGTGACGCCAAATCATCTTGTCATTGAATGTACGAACACGGTCGGACATCAGTTCCGGATTCCCAATCCGTGACACTCGCAATCGCAGATTTCAGCGGTTATGCTCCGCCGCTTCCGCGACGGCCGTGAGATTTTTCGGCTTTGCAAGTGTTGATAATACAACAGGTTCCGGCTTTTGGTCGGATTCGGGTGAGTGCTCCCAGGCGTCCATAGTCGCCGTTTCGCGACGTTGAAACGGTCTGCGGAGCTGGCTCCCCGTTGTCGTGAGTTTTGAATCACCAGGCAGTTGAAACAATGTTCGCAATCATTGAAGACGGCAGTCATCAGTATCGAGTGGAACCGGGTCAGTCTCTGACGGTTGATTACCGAGATGGTGCCAGCGCAGGCGACACCATCGAGTTTGATCGGGTGCTGCTGGCAAACGGTGGCGGAGCCAGTGCAGTCGGTCGCCCGACGCTCGACGGAGCAACGGTCACGACGGAAGTCGTCACTCCGGAACTGAAGGGCAAGAAGCTCGAGATTCAGAAGTTCCGTCGACGCAAGAACTCCCGTAAGCATACGGGACACCGGCAGAAGTACACCGAAGTCAGAATCACCGCGATCAACGTCCCCGGCCTCGACGTCGCGGAAACGGCTGAAGTCACGGAACCCGCCGAAGCGGCAGCCGAATAATTCTTCGGTCGAGAAACAACAGTCAAACAGCCCGGCAGGGAGACTTCCCCGCCGGGCTGTTTGTTTTGGTCGGTGTGGGCAGTGCGGAATCGGCAGCAGGCAGTCGAAAACCAGCCTGACACGGATCATCGTTCGCAGCCCGGATTACGACTGCCTGTTGCCACTCCCTGCTTCGCCATTCCGGCATTCATCCTCACCTCCACCGGACACTCCGCAACAACCGGCTGCCTTCGTTCGTCGCGCATCTCTGCTTTCAAAGTCAGCGGCATATTGAACGGGCCGGCGTCGGAGTCGAATGTCAGCTTGAGTGTGCCGATTCCGGATTCGGTGGGAACTTCGACTTCACTGGCGGTCCAGCCGGTGAAGTGCGACGGGCCAGTGAGTCGGACCTTAACCGGACCGGTCAGCCCGGCTCCACGAGCAATGCGAAATGGCAGATCGACCGTGCCGCTGCCGCCGTCAGAAAAGGCGACTGTTGGCTGCGTGGTTTCGATACTCAACCGTGTCGGATCGACCAGGACGATGATCTGATCGTCCTGAGCCGTTGACGTGTAACTGACTCTGTGTCGCTTTCCGGCTTCGTTTTCGATCCAGGCGGACGCCATCAGGCATGTGCGACTGGTCCGACCGACCTCCATCCACGGCGGCAGAGCAATTGTGAAATCGAAACGGGATTCGCCAGGTGGGACGATCACTTTCTGGCCGGTCACTCCCTGCAGATGCCGCGTCTGGCGGTCGGCCAGTTCAATTTCGATCGGACCTTCAAAGCCGCCGCGATCGATCTCGTAGGACCGAGTGAATGCGCTGCCGCGTGCTCCGTACTTCGTTTCAAACGGAGCGTAAAACCTGAACGGTGTCGGCACGGCGACACACAGCGTCAGACCGTCGATCGCTGGCTCGCCGAACGCGGTTGCAAACTTCGCCTCGGCTTCGATCGGCACTTCAGAATCAACGGCCTGACCGGTGATTCGTATGTCAGCCAGCCCGAGCGGCGACGCCTCGGCAGCTTTCAGAACGAGTTGCGTATCCTTGCGGTTTTTCGCAATCGTCGTCCCTTCGGTCGTGACGCCTTCCGGCAGACCGTCGACCGACAATTCGATGACGCCATTCCAGCCGAGCGAACGATCGACGGCGATCTTCAGCTTCGTCTCACCGCCACGATCGACCGTGACGCAGTCGCTCGGCAGTGACAGCTTAAAGCCGTCGTTCGGCTGTTCGGAAATCGACAGCCGGTACGCGAAGTCACTGCCGCCGCGAGACGCGAGTTCGTCACGGATCTGTACCGCGAAGTGTCCGTCTGCCGGAGCTTTCCAGATCAGTCGCGCGTCGGCCGTTCCGTTGCTGGCGTCTTTGTTCGACGCCAGTTCCTGGCCCTTCGCATCGACAATGATCAGTTCCGAATCGAGCGGTGATCCGAGTTGCTCGGCCGCGACATCAAAGACCAGCCGCTGATCCTTGCTTGCCTGAAACGTCCAGAGGTCGACGTCGCCAGTCGCTTCAATCCGGCCATTGCAGACGACCGGCAGCGTTGCCACGAGCGCCGGTTTGCTTGCGCCGAAGTCGTTGTTCGGCTCCTGCTCCAGCAACTCCTCACTCGAACCCGCAGCCAGCAGAACGGGAAGCGACTGCGGAGCGGACTGCCAGACGACGAAATCAGTCGCCGCGTCGCTAATGCTCGCGATGGCTGAACCCTGTGTCAGCGAATCACCGGATAGAGTCAGATGCACTTCGCTGCCCTGCTTTCCGCCAAGCGGATACACCGACCGAATGTACGCACCCGAGCGGATCGTCAGCCGGTAGACGTAATGCTGCAGGCCACCGAATTCGATGTCGTGGATGTGGCATTCATACGTGCCGGCTTCCGGAGCAGTAAACGCGACGAACGAGTCGGTGCCGAAGGCATCGACGTTCTCGACAATCGGCTGCCCGTTCGGCCCGCGGATCTCGATGCGGGAATCGAGGGGCGAGCCGAGCCGAGCAGCCATGACTTCGCAAGTCAGCGTTTCGCCTTTCTGAGCGTCGAACGTCCAGACGTCGACATCTTCACGTGGGAAGATTCGACCGTTGATCGTGACCGGCAGGTTGACGTGTTCGGGAATCGGCAGTCCGTCGATTTCGTGCTCAATCACTTCGGGCAGGTCGCCAACGACAAACTTCATGCGCGACGTCATGCCCTGCGATGTCCAGACTCGCCAGTATCGCAGGCCGAGGTCTGCATCGGCGTCGATCGCCACACTGCCGAGATAATCCTGCGGATAGTCTTCTGCCCGCTGTGAAGCCGGCATCGGAATAACCGGTCCCTCGAACCAGATCGTCCCGGTGCGTTCAATCCGCGGCGACGTCGAGACGCCATTGCCGGTCATCTCGAACGAGCAGCCTTCGTGCAGAAAATGGCCGCCGACGCGAAATTCGACCGTCTGGCCGCGCTGGCCGCCAGCCGGGAAGATGTAACTGACATGCGGCAGTTCGGCTCGCGCGGCAGGAACGTTGAAGACGCAGACCATCGTCAGAGCGAGCAGGGGCAAAGCGGCTCTTAGCACGACGCGACTCCTGAGCGGTCGAGGCGGAAAACTTTCGTGACTCAGTGTTGAGCATGTCGGATCACTTCGCAACGCGACTCTCAGTCGCGAACCTTCGTGCATGGCAATCGTTCCCACGGTCTCCGTGGGAATTCACCAGACTGCGACACTCTGCGTCACGTTAAGGACGCAGAGCCAGAGCGTCCTGGCGGAGGGTATCCACGCAGAGTGTGGGTACGAGACAACAAAGGGCTCCTCACAACGAAGGGCTCTTCAATCGACGCCACGCACTGAATTACCGAGTCCCTCAATGCGACGACTGATCGAGCACGACGCGATTGAAAAACGAGTCACCGAACTCGGAGCAGAACTGTCCGAGCAGTATCGAGGGCGGGAGCTGACCGTCGTCGGCGTTCTGACGGGCTGTATGCTGTTCATGGCCGATCTGGTCCGCGCGATCGACGTGCCGCATCGAATCGGCGTCGTTCATGCGTCGAGTTATCGCGGCCGGTCGACGCGCCCAGGCGAACTGTCGCTCGACACAAAGCTGTTGCCTGACATTCGCGGCCGCGACGTCCTGATCGTCGACGACATTTTCGATACCGGCAACACCCTCTCGCATCTGGTTGACGCGCTGCAGGCGGCCGGTCCAGGCAGCATTCGCACGGCGGTCCTGCTCACCAAAGAGGGACGCGCAGAAGTCGATCTCCGTCCTGACATCTCGGGCTTTTCGATCCCGGATGTGTTCGTCGTCGGCTACGGACTCGACTACAACGACGACTACCGGCATCTGCCGTTTATCGGCGTGCTCGACGACTCCGAACTCTGAAGGCTCAGCAATCGCTACTTCAAATTGACGCATTTCAGCGTCGACGTGTCGCGAACCAGCAGCCGGCCGTTGCTGAGGGCCGGCAGCGCGCGTGTCGTATCGCTGAAGAGTCGTGTGCGGCTGAGTTCGACGAACTTCGACTTGTCCGCGCGGGCAAGAACCAGTTCGCCATCTGTCTTCAGGATGATCAGCTTGCCGTCCGCCATGAGCAGCGAAGCGTAGCCAAAGCCGTCGACGTTCCAGAGGACTCTTTTCGTCGCCGGATCAATACACCTCAGAGCTGCTGCGCCAGCATCCTGACGACCGTGAATGCCAAACAGCGCGCCCCCATGCAGGATCGGCGTCGTGTACTGGCTCGACAGAATTTCGTCACTCTCCCAGATGCGGACGGCGCCCGAACCTCCCACCTGAGCCAGCGTCGCTCCAAAGTTGTAACTCGCTGTGATGAAGACGCGGTCGCCAATGACGACAGGATTCGCCGCCGTCACCGCCGGGCCGAACTGTCCGAACGGAAACTGAAACAGAACATGCCCATTCGTCGGGTCAACCGAGAGGACAGACAGTCGAGTTGCGAAAATGATCTGTCTCTGTCCGCCGATCGTTGCGGCGACCGGCGACGAATAGCTCGCCCGTTCTTCGGTCGCTGTCCACAGCGTCTTTCCGGAACCGGCATCAAACGCGACAAGTCCGGCCGACTTCGAGTCGCCACCAACGTTCAGCAGCAGACGGTCGCCTTCGAGAATCGGCGACGTACCAAATCCAAAGTAGCCGTCCGGCGGATCGCCGCGTTTCGGGCGTTTGCTGCTGTAGTCTTCCCACGTATCGCGATGCCAGATCGTTTCGCCGTTCTTCACGGCCAGGCAGTACAGATCGCCGCGCGGGCAGAACAGAAACACCCGGTCGCCATTGATCAACGGCACGACGCGCGGTCCTGAGTCCCGCGTGTAGGACGGCACGTACTTCGCTGGCAGAGACTTTTTCCAGTGGAGATCACCGCTGACCAGATTCAGTGACTCGACAATATGCTCATCACCCTGGCGGTGCCAGACGACGGCACGATCACTGACGATGGCTGCCCCCGCAAATCCGTCACCAACCGGCCGCTGCCAGAGTGTCCGTGGTCCGCCAGCCGGCCAGCGATCCGCAAGCGTTTCGCGTTGAGCAATTCCGTCCCGGTTCGGTCCCAGAATCTGCGGCCAGTCGCCGGCCGGTGAATACCGGGCGCAGGCCAGGACCGCAAACAGAATGGAAAACTGAAGTTCGCTCCGCATGGCAATGCCTCGTCAGTCAGGAATGCCGCAGTGTCGTGACGTCTCCGCGGGATTGCCAGAGTGGCTGAGAGCGACACTCCGGCGTGATACCGCTCGCACAAGGTGTTCTCAATGCGTTGCGTATAGAGTCGAGAATCAGCTCCGCGCGGACTAAACTTTTCCGATTCTGCTCACTGTTTCCCTCCCCGGAACTCCTCTCATGTCCGCAACCGCGACTCACAAAGTACGTCGGACCGTACGCTACGCCACGCTCGACGAATTCAAACAGGATCTCGAAGGGTTGATCGAAGGCGGCTACGAAACCGTCGGTGACTGGACGCTGGCTCAAATCTGCGACCACCTCGGCAGCACGTTTCACGGTTCGATTGACGGTGTGCCGTTCAAAGCGCCGTGGTTCGCACGCACCTTCATCGCACCGTTTCTGAAGAACTCGGTCCTGATCAAACCCATGAAGCCTGGCATTCAGTTGGGGAAAGAGGCTCAGAAGTACCTGCCGAAACCCGACGTCACACTTGAAGCCGCGCTCGAAAAAGTTCGCAGTGGCCTGAGCCGCCTCGAACACGAGGTGCCCGTCGCCGATCACCCGTTCTTCGGGAAAATGGCCTCAGAAGAGTGGATGCAGCTTCACCTGCGGCACTGCGAACTCCACATGAGCTTCGTGTTGCCAAAGGAGTAGCCGTTCCAGCTTGAAGGGAGGCAGCCAATGCCGGCCGTGTTTCAGTGGTCGCACACCGTGACTCCGGACGAGATCGACGGCCAGGGGCACGTCAGTAATGTCGAATACCTGCGCTGGATGCAGTCAGCCGCCGTCGAGCATTCCGCCGCTCAGGGCTGGCCGACGGAACGGTACGAAGAGGGAGGCTCGGCATGGGTCGTGCGGACGCACTTCATCGAATACCGGGCTCCGGCGTTTGAAGGACAGAACATTCGCGTCGAAACCTGGGTCACTGGCTTCGATAAGATCACGTCGCTGCGGAAATACCGGATCCAGCGCATCGACGACGATACTCTGCTCGCCATCGCCGAAACCAACTGGGCCTACATCGGCCGCAAACACGGAGTCCCGCGACGGATCCCGCAGGAGTTGAAGGATTCGTTCGAACCGACGGATGGGCCGGAATGAAAGTAGCCATCTCGCTCCGCAAGATGTGGCGTCCGGCGATCTGTGGTCGTTCCGCCTTTCTGCAGAGGCGAGGACTGACTGGAAATCAAAACCTGCAGCGTGTTTGATTCGCCACTTAGTAATCGACTCATCTCGGCAGAGCGAGATGGCTACTTTTTTCACTCGTTCCCTTGCTCTGTCTGGGAGCGCGTCCGGTTTGGCAACGAGCCATTTTGAATTTGAAATCTGAGAGTCAGAATCGCCATGAACGCGTTTGAGTATCGAGACGGACAGCTTTTCTGTGAGGACGTCGCCGTCCAGGGGCTCGCTGATAAGTTCGGGACGCCGCTGTGGATCTACTCGAAGGCCCAGTTGCTGCATCAGCTCGGACAGATTCAGACAGCTTTCACCGAAGTCGATCCGGTCATCTGCTATTCGGTCAAAGCCAACTCGACGCTCGGCATACTGAAAGTCATGAACGAAGCCGGTGCGAGCTTCGATGTTGTTTCCGGCGGCGAGCTGTACCGTGTCAAGCAGGCCGGCGCGGACACGACGCGCGTTGTCTTCGCCGGCGTCGGCAAGACGGACGAAGAAATCCGATTCGCTCTGGAATGCGACATCCTGAAATTCGATGTCGAAAGCGAAGACGAACTCGACGCCATCGCCAGGGTCGCGGAATCGATGGGCAAGGTCGGCCGGGTCGCTCTGCGACTGAACCCGGACATCGACGCAAAGACGCATGCGAAGACGACCACCGGGAAGAAGGGCAACAAGTTCGGGATGGACATCGAACGTGCCGGGCAGCTTGCCGACAAGGTGCTGAAGAATCCGCATCTGCAGCTCAGCGGAATTCACATGCACCTGGGCTCGCCGATTCTGACGACCGAGCCTTACGAAAAGGCGGCTCGGAAGGCGATTGAGATCGTGCGCGAGTACCGCTCGAAGGGGCACGAGATCAACTGGATCAACCTCGGCGGCGGCTTCGGCATTTCGTACAAGCACGACGAAGGACTGCCGGCGTCCGAGTACGCAAAAGTGATCGTTCCCGCCGTCAAAGAAGCCGGGTGCCGGCTCGCTCTCGAACCCGGCCGATTCATCGCCGGCAACTCGGGCATCCTTGTCAGCCGGATCATTTTCACGAAGCGCGAAGGCGGAAAGCTGTTCTACATCCAGGACGGCGCGATGAACGACCTCGTCCGCCCGGCCATGTACGACTCGTTCCACCGCGTCTGGCCGGTGAAGCCTGCCGTGCCGATGCCCGCCGATGCTGAGTCTGCTCCGGACGGTTGCGAGGTCGCTGACGTTGTCGGCCCGGTCTGTGAATCCGGCGACTACTTTGCGAAAGACCGGGCACTTCCGCCGATGCAGCGCGGTGACCTGCTGTGCGTCTTCAGTGCCGGAGCCTATGGCTCAGTGATGAGCAGCAACTACAACTCGCGGCCCCGTGCGATGGAAATCCTGGTCGACGGCGATGCGTACAAGGTCATCCGCAAGCGTGAGACGCTGGAAGATCTGGTGCGACTTGAACTCGTCGACTGATGGCCGCGAAAACCTGCCTGGCCGGCGCCGCAAACCAAACCCGAATGAAATGTCCTGCCTGCTGAAGGAGCCCCTGATGAGCGCTGAAGCAAAGATCGTCGAACTCGGACTGCAACTGCCGCCCGCGCCGAAACCTGGTGGCAACTACACACCGGTCGTTCAGATCGGCGACCTGTGCTACGTTTCCGGTCACGGTCCACTGACAGTCGAAAAGACCATGCTGACTGGACGCGTCGGCTCCGAAGTCACCCAGGAAGAGGGTTACGCGGCAGCCCGTCAGGTCGGCCTGACAATGCTCGCGACGCTGAAGCAGTACCTCGGCAGCCTCGACCGCGTGCAGCGAATGATCAAAGTACTCGGCATGGTCAACGCCGCGCCTGATTTTCAGAACCATCCTCAAGTCATGAACGGCTTCAGCGATCTGATGGTCGAAGTCTTTGGCGACGACGGCCGTGCCGCCCGCAGCGCCGTTGGTATGGGCTCGCTGCCCGGCAACATCAGCGTCGAAGTCGAAGCCATCGTCCAGGTCAGCGAGTGACGTCGACGGCGAGGGGTCGGCCACGGATGAAAGACGGATCAATAATCTCTCTGTGTGCCATTGGCTCTGCCAGTGCCAGAGTCCGTCGAAGCACTCGGACGCAGAGCACTGGCAAAGCCAGTGGCACACGACGGTCTGACGCACTTCACCGTAGAACTGCCCGAATCGGTGTTTCTCTCTGTTGAATCCGTGGCCCTAAACAGTCCCTCCGCGACGGCGCTCAGCCCAGCGGGTTTCGCAGCACGCCGTTGACAACGTGACCATGCACGTCGGTCAGGCGGAAGTCGCGACCGGAGTACCGGTAGGTCAGGCGCGTGTGATCGAGTCCCAGGACGTGCAGAATTGTTGCGTGGAAATCGTGAATGTGGACGGCGTCTTCGGCGACGTAGTTACCGATCTCGTCCGTCTGCCCGTAGACGATCCCCGGCCTGATGCCGCCGCCGGCCAGCCAGCAGGAAAACGCCGACGGATGATGCGTGCGGCTTTTCGTCCCCTTGCCGTCCTGAGCCCACGGTGAACGACCAAACTCGGTGCAGAACACCAGCAGCACGTCGTCGAACAGGCCGCGTTGTTTGAGGTCGCGGATCAGCGCCGCAATCGGCTGGTCGACCCGCTTTGCGTACTTTGCGTGCGTGCCGACATCGCGGTGAGCGGCGTCCCAGTTGTCCGCGCACGCTCCGACCGAGTCGATGATTTCGACGAATCGTACTCCGTTCTCGATCAATCGTCGTGCCATGATGCACTGCGCGGCGTACGACGTTTGGTCGCCGGACTTTGATCCGTACATCTTCAGTGTGTGCTTTGATTCGCGGCTCAGGTCGAGCACCTGCGGCGCGAGATCCTGCAGTCCCTTTGCGGTCTGAAACGATTTCATCCGGCTGATCAGATTGCGGTCGTCGCGGCGGCGTTCGAGATGCTGTCGGTTGAGTTGGTCGAGCAGCCCGAGTTCCAGTTCCTGCAGTGGCAGCGGCGAGGCAGGTTCAAGATTCGGGAGCGGATGATCGCCCGGATGAATCTGCACGCCACTGTGAACGCCGGGCAGAAAACTCGCATCCCAGATCTGCGGCCCGTTGTACGGTCGGAATTCGGAGATGACGACGTGCGCCGGCAGATTCGGATTGAACGTCCCGAGCCCATAGCTCAACCAGGCACCGAGGCCCGGCGTCGCAAAGCCGGTGCTGCCGGTGTGAAGCTGCAGCGTCGCTTCGCCGTGATCGCGATGGTCGGTGTGCATCGACCGGATCAGCGCGACCTCGTGCATCACGTCACGCAGATACGGAAACAGATCGCTGACTTCCGTGCCGCACTCGCGATTCGGCCGGAACTTCCACAGCGGCGCTTTCAGAAACCGCTCAGCCTTCGGCTGCCCGGACACGGCGGCGGCGAGTTCTGATCCGATCGACTGGTCATGCTTCTCCGTCAGCAGCGGTTTCGGATCGAACGTGTCGACGTGCGAGTATCCTCCGGACATGTAGAGCACCACGACCTGCTTTGCCAGCGGAGCGAAGTGCGGCGCGATCGGAGCGGCAGTTGTCTCGCGCGGCGCGGAACCCGTCGTTGCCGCAGCGAACGCTGCACTTCCGGCGGCGAGAAAGTTTCGCCGACTGACGTCGGCGCTGGCTGAGAGAATCCCGGACATCGATCAGTCCACAAAAAAGAATTCGTTACTGGTCAGAACAGCGCGGCAAAGTGCGAGCAGACTGTCATCAGACTTGCCGTCGTCCAGCTCGCCACCTTGTGTCCGATACTGTTGCAGAAACTGGAGCAGCGACTGTTGCTCGCCGAGCATCGGATTCCGGCCAAAGGCGAGCTGATAGATCCGATCGAGACGCCGGACATCGAGGTCGTCTGGTTCCGGAATTGTCGAATCGGTTGCAGTCTCACTCGCGCGAGTTTCGGTTTCGATCCGTCGAGCGAACGCGGCAGCCTGCTCTTTCACGAACGGCGAGTTCATCAGAAACAGCGCCTGTCCCGGCACGTTGGTCGCCGTTCGCTGCGACGTACTCGAATTCCGATCCGGGCCGTCGAACAGCCCGAGGAACGGATGTCGGAACAGCCGCTGCGTCATCAGGTAAACGCTGCGGCGATTCGACGGGAAGTCCTCATGAAACGGCTTGTTCAAACTGAAACGCGTCGCGTGCCACGGTTTGAAGGGGTGCTCCTTGCCCTGCGAGTGGTCGAGCGTTCCGCTGACAGCGAGCATCGCGTCGCGGATCGACTCCGCATCGAGCCGTCGCCGCGGATGCTTCCACAGAAAAACGTTGTCCGGATCGGCTGTCGCGCTGGGCAACGCAGGCGGCACTTCAGACGACAGGGCATACGTCTCGCTGAGCAGGATCCGCCGGTGCAGTTTCTTCAGCGACCAGCCGTCGGCGACAAACGTCGCGGCCAGCCAGTCGAGGAGTTCCGGATGCGACGGTGCCATTCCGAGCTTGCCGAAATTGTCCGACGTCGCGACAAGCCCGCGGCCGAAGTGCTGCTGCCAGATGCGACTGACGACGACGCGCGGTGTCAGCGGATGATCCGGCTGCGTCAGCCAGCGCGCGAGTTCCAGGCGGCCGGAACCGTGATTTATCTCCGGCACGTCCGGCCCGTCGATCACCTGAAGAAACCGCCGCGGCGTCACGTCGCCCCGCTGCTGTGGATTCCCGCGGCGGTGCATCTTCGCATCGTGCGGCGAACCTTCAGAAACTGCAAAAACGAACTCAACCGTCGGCTGCTCGGCCAGTTGAGCCTTCTCCTGCTTCACCCAGTTCAGGTCGTGCAGCATCAGCTCGCGAAACTTTCCGCCGTGGCGACCGAGCAGTTCGTCGCGACGCTTTTCGAGCTTCGCGATTTCGTCCGTTGATTCCGAGTCAGCCGCGGCTTCGTCCGGGCCCCGTAATTCTGCAAGCTGCTTCGTGACCGTTGCGTATTCGTCGAGCGTCGGCTTCAGCCACGGTCGGAAGTGATTGTTGATCTGGTACTCGTAGCGCTCGATCAGTCGCCAGTAATCGTCGACGGCTTTCTGCGCGTCTGCAGACGGCAGCGCCGGCGCGAGGGCCGACGGAGATTTCTCGTTCGAGGCCCCCATCCACGGATAACGAGTGCTCTCGAAGATGCCGTACAGCCCGTAATAGTCGGTCATCAGTAACGGGTCGAACTTGTGATCGTGGCAGCGGGCGCAGCGGAGCGTCAGTCCGAGCACGCCGCGGCCGATCGTGTCGAGCGTATCTTCAATCGTCAGATGCAGGTCGTCCTGCTTTGTATTGCCGAAACGTCGTGACAGCGCGACAAACCCCGTCGCAATGACAAGCCCGCGTGCTTTCTGCTCGTCCGGTTTCGACGCCGCCAGAATGTCGCCCGCAATCTGTGCCTGCAGAAACTGATCGTACGGCAGGTCAGCATTCAGCGCATCGATCACCCAGTTGCGGTATCGCCAGGCGTCTGGGATCGGAAAGTCGCCGACGTCGCCCTGGGTGTCGGCATAGCGGGCCACGTCGAGCCACAATCGCCCCTGTCGTTCGCCATACTGCGGCGACGCGAGCAGCCGATCGACGACGCGTGCAAATGCGATTTCGCCGGGCGCTTCGTCATTGAGAAACGAGTCAATGTGTTTCGGCTCAGGCGGCAGCCCCGTCAGATCAAACGTCGCGCGCCGCAGCAGCGTCCGGCGGTCAGCCCGGCTCGTCGCCGTCAGCCCGTGCTCGCGCCGCGCGGCTTCGACAAAGCGATCGATCTGCGACCACGACCAGCGAGCGTCCTCAACGTGCGGCGGCTCGACGGCTTTCACCGGTTGCAGCGACCAGAAGTCCGATTCAAGCGTCCGATCTGCTGACGTCTGTCCCAACTCGTTCGGTTGACTGGCTGGCTGCGTCGGCGACTCGGGTCCCCACACCGCCCCGTCGTTGACCCACTGAATCAGGATGTCGACCTCGTCGCGAGACAGGGCCTCTGCCTCCTCCGGCGGCATTCGCAGTTCTTTGTGGATCCGCTTCACTGACTGAATGAGCAGACTGTCGTCTGCCCGGCCAGGCACAATCGCCGGCCCGAAGTCACCGCCCTTCAACAGAGCCTGCCGCGATCCGAACGCCAGAACAGACTCCGCATCCGGCGTTCCCGAATGACAGTGAATGCACTTCTCAATGAGCAGCGGTCGAACCTGCAGTTCGAAGAACTCGACTTGCTCAGCGTCGCTTTTTTCGCCGGGGTTCTGAGCGATTGCCAACTCTGCAGATGACAGAACGACTCCGCACAAAGAAAAGACAAGTCCATATGACCAACAGGATTTCACACTCGACTCCTCACGAAAGCAGCCCGTTGTTCTGAGTCGTCGACCACTTTCGTACGACTCGACCGAACGGTTCAACCCAGCCTGGTCGCCGCCACTCGTCTCTTCCCCGTGCCGTTGCAGGTCCCGGATAGACTCATGAGCGATGGGGACACTCGGTGGGGATCAAATCTACTTGCTCGTCGAGACGTCTGAATCGAGTGACTCTCCCTTCCTGACGGGAACGCTGATGACCAGGCCGGCATACTTGGTGGTCGGCGACGCAGCCCGGAAGAAACCGTCGTGGCAGTTCACGCAACCGCCCGCCAGCGGGATGGCGACGGTTCGGCGGTAATAGCCATTGTCTACGGCCTCGACTTCGCGGTCCCCGGCTTTGATCCGGCGGACCGAGTGCTTCTCGAAGTCGGTTTCCGGCTCGTGGTCAACGCTCATGGCTTTCAGATTGACCGCAATCCAGTGAGCTTCGATGTGCGAGGCACGCTGCATGTCCTTAAAGATGTCTTCCATCGCGCGCGCCGGGATGACGGCCCGGTCCGCGTGAAAGTACCGGTGATGGATCACGTCGAGTGTCGACAGATAGACGTCGTGCAGCAGTCTTGCCCGGTCACGCGCCACGTCGAGAGAAACCCGCGGAATGTCATCGCTGTCCGACTCAGCCCGATCGCGGTTTCCGGCGGACGTTGAACTTTGAGGTTTTCCCGCGGCTGGCTCGTCCGCAGCGGAACTTCGCAGCAACTGAAATCCGAGCAGTCCGGGAATGAGGACGACAGCGATACGCAGCAATGACCGTTTCATGGCAGGACCTTTGAGCGGAGGAGGTTGAGGAAGAAACTGGCAGGCAAGCGAGTGGCGGGAGGGCAGAGTCGACAGGATCGGCTCACGGGAGAGATCGGCGGGAAGCAGACGAATGTCAGGACGAAGAGACCTCACACAACGGCTGGACCTTCCCACCGGAACGAAGCACCTGACCGATCGTCACGCGAGCAAACGCCTTCTCGGTTTCCGCGTAAGCGCGATCAAGCTCGCGGTGCAATGGGCACAGCGTTGTGTGTGACTCCAGTCCCAGCGGGCAGTGGAGAATGCGTTCGACCGGAGCCACAGCGTTGACGACGTCGAGGATCGAGATTTCGTCAGGCTGCTTCGACAGCATGTATCCGCCGCCAGGGCCGGACCGCGACTGTACCAGGTCCATTTTACAGAGATCCTGAAGCACCTTGTGCAGATAGCGGCGCGGTACCTTTGTGTGCTCGGCCACATGATCCGCAGAGAATGTGCTGCTCGTGTCCTGAGCAAGGCAGGCGACAGCACGCAGGGCGTATTCGGCAGTCCTCGGCAGCATGATGAATCCTCCAGAATCTGGATTTCGGCCGATTCTACACATTGACGTGAAGGATTCAATCCCTAGACTGCGATAAACAATCACACCAGACGTCCATTGGACGGCTCTTTCCTGAGTTTAATTCTACACATTTCTATGCAGTATCGGCTCCGCCACGAGACGAAGGAGGTTTGAGAATGACCCGTACCCTGACAACCGATGCTCTGACACTCACCGATTCTGTCGGCGAATGGGTGACGCGTTACCCGGCCATCGCGCGAATCTTTGAGCAGCACGGGATCGATTACTGCTGTGGCGGCGCCCGCCCGCTCGACGCCGCCTGCGAGAGTCGAGACGCCGATGCACAGTCCGTGCTGGCCGAACTGCAGGCAGCCATTTCTCAGACGGGGACGGAATTCGACGACAACTTCAGCACGAAAACACTGACTGGCATGTGCGACGAGATCGTCGACACACATCACGAATATCTGAAACGCGAACTGTCGCGGCTTACGCAACTGGTCGACAAGGTCCGCTCGGTCCACGGCGAAGCTCATCCGTGGTTGCAGGAGCTGTCGGCGGCCTTCGGCCGGCTGCGGGACGAACTGGTTCCCCACATGTTCAAAGAGGAACACATCCTGTTCCCGGCCATCCGGACGATTGAACAGAGTCAGAGTGTGCCGCGGTTTCCGTTTGGTTCGGTCGACAATCCGATCCACATGATGGAGCACGAGCATGACGCCGCCGGTCAGGCTCTGCGTGAGATGCGGGATGTGTCCCGGAATTTCACGGCTCCGGACGATGCCTGCAACACGTTCCGAGTGATGCTCGACGGTCTGCGTGAACTGGAACTCGACCTGCATCAGCACATTCACAAGGAAAACAATGTGCTGTTCCCGCGGGCGTCGCAGCTCGCCGCTGAACTGACTCAGCCTGCTTGCGCGGAAAGGGGCGAATGATGATCGTCCCAGGCACTGCGTTTTCAGCAGGCAACCGCGTTGTGTCGGCGCCGCCTTCTCAGCGGCCTGTCTCCTCTGCTGATCTGCGACCGAAAGAGCACGGCGCGTACGCGATTCTCGGCGTGCCACTTGTTACGGCTCTGATCATCACCGGGTTCCATTCGACGGGCGTGCTGATCGCCGTCGCTGCGGCGGCGGGATTCTTCGCGCACGAGCCGCTGATGATCCTCATCGGTCAGCGCGGCCGTCGCGCGCGCAGCGACACGCCGCAGGCGACACGCATTCTCCTGACCCGTCTGATGATCGCCCTGGCGTGCGGCGTACTGGCGTTTGGACAGGGAAGTGCCGCGGTCCGTTACTGGCTGGCCGCGTCTCTGATCGTCGCGGCGATCGAGTTTGTCCTGCTGACAGTTGGCCGATCGCGTGCGCTGATCACTCAACTGGTGGGCATCGCCGGTCTGACACTGCCGGCAGCAGCCGTTGTCGCCGTTGGAAACTCACAGACGACCGCGCTGCAGTTCTGGCTGATCTGGGTCATCGGACGCATGGCGACAACCACCGCCGTTCGAGCGGCTGTAGCTCATCACAGGCAGTCCACGGCGCGACGGGCGTTGTGGGGCTGCGACAGCCTGCTCGCGTTGACGTTTGCGGCGGCTGGGAGCGGCCTGACATTCGGCAGCCCGGCATGGCTGGTGGGACTTCCCCTGCTCATTGCCGCGGCTGCACTCAGGCTTGCAACGCCGCACCCGAAGCATCTGAAACGAGTGGGCTGGGGCCTGCTGACAGTAAACGTGGCCGCGGGACTGCTGATGGTTTTCCTGCACACGGCATGAAGTGCAGTGATCTGACCTTGTCTCCTTGATCACTCAGTACAGAATCACAAAACCTCTAGCGCTATCAGGTAACGACAGGAAGGTGCTGCAGACATGCGTCGCTTATGGATCACGTTCACGCTGGTGATGTTCGCTTCGTTCCTCGTGCTCGGCTGGGTCGGCACCCGGATACATGACGAAATGCCACCGATTCCGGATCGAGTTGTGACCACCGACGGCGTTGAAGTCATCGGATCGGAGGAGATCGCGAAAGGTCAGAACGTCTGGCAGTCGCTGGGAGGAATGCAGCTTGGCTCGATCTGGGGACATGGCAGTTACGTCGCCCCGGACTGGACCGCCGACGCGCTGCATCGTGAAGCCGTCTTCATGCTCGATCACTGGGCGCAGGCAGAATCCGGCAGCACGTTCGACGAACTCGACGAAGAGCACCAGTCGCAGCTCACCGGTCGGCTGACCGCTCAGTTGCGAAAGAACACGTTCGATCCCGAGGCGAAGACGGTCACGATTGATCCCCTGCGGGCCGAAGCGTTCAAGGCAAACGTCGAACACTACACCGATGTCTTCATGAACGGTGTCGTTGACTATGCGATTCCGGCCGGGACGGTGTCGACGAAAGAACGCGCCCGGCAACTGAGCGCCTTCTTTGCATGGTCCGCGTGGGCCGCCGTGACAAACCGTCCGGGACTCAATGTCAGCTACACACAGAACTGGCCGCACGAGGCACTGGTTGGCAACACGCCGACAGGTGACTCCGTCGTCTGGACCGGCGTCAGCATCATCATGCTGCTGGCCGGCGTGTCTGCAATGGCGTGGTGGTACGCCTCGCGCCGCGAGGAAGACGACCTGGCACCTCCGCAGAGCGATCCGCTGCAGAGCTGGGAAGCGACACCGTCGCAGCGAGCCACGATCAAATACTTCTGGGTCGTCGCCGCACTCATTCTCACACAGATGGGACTCGGCGTCGTGACCGCTCATTATGGAGTGGAAGGCGACGGCTTCTACGGCATTCCGCTGTCGGACTGGCTGCCGTACAGCGTTGTTCGCACCTGGCACGTTCAGATCGGCCTGTTCTGGATCGCGACGGCCTGGCTGGCGGCCGGACTGTTCATCGCGCCGCTTGTCAGTCAGCACGAACCCGCTGGTCAGCGGCTCGGTGTGAACGTCCTGTTCCTTGCATTGCTGGCAGTCGTCGTCGGATCGCTGACTGGTGAGTGGCTCAGCACGCGCAACGTGTTGAGCGATCAGTTGTCGTTCTATGTCGGACATCAGGGCTACGAATACGTGGATCTGGGCCGGGCGTGGCAGATCGCTCTGATGGTCGGCCTGCTGCTGTGGCTGGTCCTGATGTTGCGCGGGTTGTGGCCGGCGCTGCAGGGCCAGGGCGACCAGAAACAACTGGTACTGCTGCTGGCTGTCTCGACGGGAGCGATTGCGCTGTTCTATGGAGCCGGTCTGACGTGGGGCCAGCATACGCACCTGTCAATGGTCGAATACTGGCGCTGGTGGGTCGTGCATCTGTGGGTCGAAGGTTTCTTCGAGGTATTTGCCACGACGGTCATCGCCTTCATCTTCATGCGTCTGAACCTGATTCGGCCACACGCCGCCGCCGGAGCCGCCTTGCTCTCCGCCACTGTTTTCCTGGCAGGCGGGATCATTGGAACGTGTCACCATCTGTACTTTTCCGGCACGCCGTCTGTGGCGCTCGCCTGGGGTTCAGTCTTCAGTGCGCTGGAAGTCGTGCCTTTGGTGCTGGTCGGCTTTGACGCCACCGAAGATCTGCGTCGCTCCCGGACATCTCCGTGGGTGCAGCGTTACAAATGGCCGGTTTACTTCTTCATCGCCGTGGCCTTCTGGAACATGGTGGGAGCCGGCCTGTTTGGATTCATGATCAACCCACCGATCGCCCTCTACTACATGCAGGGGCTGAACACGACTCCGGTTCACGGCCATGCGGCGCTGTTCGGTGTTTACGGAATGCTGGGCATCGGGCTGATGCTGGTCTGCCTGCGCGTGCTGCTGCCGCAGCGCGAATGGAAGAACCGTCTGCTGTCGTTCTCCTTCTGGTCCATGAACATCGGCCTGATGGCGATGTGCGTGCTCAGCCTGCTGCCGGTTGGACTGCTGCAGACACAGGCATCGGTCGAGCATGGTTACTGGTATGCCCGCAGCAGTGAGTTCATGCAGACCGACCTGATGCAGACGCTCCGCTGGCTGCGAGTTCCCGGCGACACCGTGTTCTTCATCGGGGCTGTCGGCCTGGTGATCTTCATCGCGGGCCTGAAGACCGGCCGATCGTTTCAGGACGACGCTTCACACTGACTCAACAGGGCGTCTGCGCGGCAACGTTCACTGCAGTGGGATTCGAGTGAGGAAAATCCTGATGAATCTGCCGATAGCGGATGACCTCAGCGTGAACGGCTGTCTGACGGTTTCCCGAGGCGAATCCGCCCGCGAACGCCGACGCTCAATTGCTGAGCGTTGAGCGGGAAAGCGCCGATGTCTGGAGCCCCAACGTCGGAATCACGCAGTGGGTCGAGCCAGTCGTCTGGGATGGGGACTCCGGCGTTGATGGAGGGGCTGTCGTTGCTGAGTCGGACGTCGAAGGAAGCCGCCGGTTCCGGTGCGAAGTTCAGGAATCGCGGGTCGACGAACTGGTCGTGCTGCAGCCAGCCGGACGGACGTGGCGTTTTGCGGAAGGCGAAGCCGCGGCCCTGAACCTCGAAGAAGTTTCTGTCAGCCGGAAACTCGGGGCCGGCTTTGAAACTCCAGTGCAGGTTGCCGTCGCAAACCAGGTCGTCGTCAGCCGAGGCGAAGTTCAGATCGGGCAGACCGTCGATCTGAGCAAAGATGTTGTTGAAGACGCGCCGCTGCGTCCAGCGGGTCGCCTTCCCACCGATGCCGAAGCCGTAATAGCCGCGCCACGACGGATCACTCCGCAGCACCGTGTTCTGATAGAAGAAGTAATTCGGCCAGGTCGGCCCGCCGTGATCTCCCGCCAGCATCGTCGCACCGTTGAGGTACGCTCCCGTCGGATCGGGTTCTTTCGGCGTCCGGCTGAACGGGCCGCGGCGCAGATCGAAGACGTTCCGGCAGAGATAGATCCCGCTGCCCGGATCGACGTCTGGCGGGCTTTCGTCTTTCTCCATTTCGTGCAGCGTCAGCGTCAACAGACAGCGTGAGACCAGATTCTGATACACGTAAATCAACTGGTTGCGTTTGCGGGCGCCGAATTCGAGTCCGTCATCGTTACAGTTGTCGACGAGGTTGTGGTGAAACTTCAGATTGCGGACGTAACGCAGCCACAGCCCATCGTGACTGTCGGTGAATTCGCAATTGGTGATTTCCCAGTCCTCGTTCTGCGGCTGATTCCGCTGCGTGATCAGTAGGTAGCTCGGCGTGCCGCGATACTTCATGCTCGCCCGCGATGACCACGGAGCGGCCAGGCCGCGGAAGGCGCAGTGCACCATCCGGATGCCGTGGCTGGCTTTGGCGAGCAGTCCCGGAGAGCCGCCGAAGACTGTCAGGCCGTCGAAGGTGATTTGCTCGGAACCGTAGAGGTTGATGAGCGCGCTTCCACCGGCACCGCGCAAAACCAGATCCCGAACGATGACGTGCTGCACGCCGTTGAGTCGCAGCACGTCGGCTCCGTACGGACCGGAGATGCACAGCCTGAGCTTCCGCGGATCGGTCTCGCCGTGATAAGCGTGCTCGCCCAGGCCGGCGAGATTCGTCGGGGCCAGCCGGATATGAATCCGCATCGTCTTGCGATCGAACCACAGTCCCGGTCCGCAGTACACGCCGCCCTGATCCTCGAACTTGCTGTCGATGTCCCACAACATGCTGTCGTCGCGCAGGTCGTTGACGGTGCGGTAGCCGTGCAGAGGCACCATCGAATCGCCGAAGTGCCCGAGCACCAGCGGCCGGTCATCTTCCTTGCCGTAAAACGGTTCCCAGCCAGCCGCGGGAAACGCACTGACGATCGGCCGCTCGGCAAACTCCGGATATGTCTTTGTCGAGACGAACTCGTCGGGCGCCCCACCCTCAAACGGCTGCCACGCGGTTTCCGGCTGCGCGAAGAACTCGCGCAGCCCGCCGTCGATGACAACCAGTTCGCCGGGGTAACTGCAGACTGTGATCGGCTGCCCCTCTGCTCCCGAAACCGGCACGTCAACGTGTTCGTAATACGTCCCGCCGCGCAGGCACAGCGTGTCGCCCGGCGAAAGCTGTCGCAGCCCGTGATTGACTGTCCGCCAGGGTTTCGCCTGCGAACCGTCGTTAGCGTCCTCGCCGTGCGCGGCATCAACGAAGTACCGCGGAGTCTCCGGCAGCAGGCTGGCGGAAGCCTCCGGCAGGGGCAGCATCGGCGGATGAGAGACATCGCTGCCGAAGACTGGCACCACCTGGTTGGCAATCATCAACACGGCGAACACGTTGATTCGGGTAAGCATCAGCGAGGTATCCCAGTGAAGAGGAGCAAAGTGAGGCTCTCACACGAACAGGAAAGCAGGAGATGATAGTGACGCGATCAGTCGAACCCGCAATTGACGCCAACGGGGCCAGAGAATCTGGTGTTCTGTCAGGTCTCAACTTTCGGGTGGCCGGGGCTGGAGCGAGGAACGAGCGCAGCTCCGGGGCTTCCTTCCTCTGCGTGAGGCTCATGTCTTACAGGCATCATTTTCGAACAGAAGGTAACGAAGCGTTCGCAGTGATGAGCTTCGTTCCCTCCTGTTTAGAATTCACATCGATCGCTGTCCGACTGGAGTGGTGAGTAACACCGAGGCTTCCTTCGCAGGCTCAGTCCAGCCCTGGCCAGCCAAGCTGACTCATTCATGCCAACACGTCGTGCAGTACTCGGCCGGCAACATCGGTCAATCGAAAATCGCGGCCGGCGTAACGGTACGTCAGCCTCTCATGATTGAGTCCCAGGCAGTGCAGCACGGTGGCGTGCAGGTCGTGAATGTGGACGCGGTTCTGCATGGCTCGGAAGCCGAAGTCGTCGGTCTCGCCGTACGTCATGCCGCCGCGGATGCCGCCGCCGGCCAGCCACATCGTGAAGCCGTAGTGGTTGTGATCCCGACCCGAACCGTTCTCTGACGTCGGCGTGCGGCCGAACTCGCCGCCCCAGATGACCAGCGTGTCGTCGAGCATTCCTCGCTGTTTGAGATCACCCAGCAGAGCGGCGATCGGCGTGTCGATATCGCGAGCCAGATTCCGCACGCTCTCATGATGATTGTTGTGCGTGTCCCACGGCTGGCCGTTGCCGTAATAGACCTGAGCGAACCGGACGCCGCGTTCGACCAGCCGCCGTGGCAGCAGGCAGCCGTTAGCGAAGTGCCCGGAACCGTACTCGTCGCGAGTCGCCTTCGATTCCTGCTGCAGATCGAACGCGTCGGTCGCCGACGTCTGCATCCGGAAGGCCGTCTCCATCGCGCGGATGCGGGCATCGAGCCGCCGGTCGGGGCCGCGCTGTTCGATGTGCAGCCGGTTGAGTTTCGCCGCAAGGTCGAGCTGCCGCCGTTGTTCGTCGGCGCCGCTGCCTTCCGGAGTGAGATACGGAATCAGCTTGTCGGGCTGCAGGTTCGAGTGATTGATGTACGTGCCCTGGTGCTCGCCCGGCAGAAACGCACTGGTCCACAGAATCGAAAACCGCACCGGCCGGCCGGGACACAGCACGACGTAACCCGGCAGACTCTCGTTCTCCGTCCCGAGCCCGTAAAGCATCCACGATCCCATGCTGGGGCGTGTCGGGATGATCGTCCCGTTGTTCATCAGCAGCAGAGCCGGCCCGTGATTCGGGTTGTCGGTGTAGACCGACCGCAGCACGCAGACGTCGTCGATGCACTGAGCCATCTTCGGCAGCAGTTCGCTGACCGGCACGCCGCTCTCACCGGCCGGCTGGTACCGAAACGGCGACGGCAGCAGCCCGGCTGTTT
This sequence comes from bacterium, assembly GCA_016124895.1. Classification (GTDB taxonomy): domain Bacteria; phylum Planctomycetota; class Planctomycetia; order Planctomycetales; family Planctomycetaceae; genus JAPOLP01. The sequence goes on along the minus strand of WGMU01000095.1, from coordinate 22,028 downwards.
TGCGCTCGGTTCGCAAATCGACCTCCGCCGGTCGCTGTCCTTCGTACTTCTTCAGCAGCGGCTTCGGATCGAAGAAGTCCCCCTGAAACGGGCCTCCATTCATAAAGAGCTGAATCACCCGCTGCGCCCGCGGAGCGAAGTGCGAGCCCGCAGCGGCCATCGTGTCACGCTGCAGCAGTTCCGACAGCCCGACCGCTCCGAGCCCTCCGCCCAGCGATTGAATCATCCGGCGTCGAGAGATTGGTTCGGGCAGAGTCATCAATGGGTGGTCCTCGTTGCGGCAGCGAGAGGTTGCGAGTCGGACCAGTATCGCCGGTCGGGCGATCCACGCCAGTCTGAGCGGAATTTGTCAGACCGTTCATCACCGAGACCGAGTTGACTCACTCGACTTGTTAGACAGACTCCGATGCCGGAATCTGCTGATCCAGCAACTTCCTGAAGATCGGCATCCGGTGGCGAAGTGGCGTGAGTCGTCCGGTCTTCGCGAAATCGATCATAACACTGGACGGCTCGCACCGTGCCGCTACCTCGTTCAATGGGTTGCCTGATCATGAAACGTGATCGACGTTCGACAGAAAGAGTGCTTCGATGAATCGTCCCTCCGCAGTTCTCAGTGCTGCTCTCTCTTTGCTTCTCGTGCTGACAGTCCAGGCACGCACGTTCGTCACTGCCGCCGACCGGCCGAACATTCTGTGGCTGTCGTGCGAGGATATCAGTCCGCACCTGGGCTGCTATGGGTATCCGAACGCGACGACGCCGAACGTTGATCGTCTCGCCGCACAGGGAACGCGGTATTCGCACGCGTTTGTGACGGCGGGCGTCTGTGCTCCGTGCCGGTCGGCGATCATTACGGGGATGTATCAGACGTCGCTGGGGACTCAGCATATGCGCTGCAGCGCGACGCTGCCGCCGCACGTCAAACCGTTTCCGACGTACCTGCGAGAAGCCGGTTACTACTGCACGAACAACTCGAAGCAGGACTACCAGTTTAAGACGCCGAAGGGTGTCTGGGACGAATCGAGCGGCAAGGCTCACTGGAAGAACTGCCCGGACGGCAAGCCGTTTTTCGCCGTCTTCAACTACACCGGCTGCCACGAATCCGGGATTGCCAGCGAGTCGAAGTACAAATCAGTGACGAAAGGTCTGACGAAGCACGATCGCGATGTCACGGCCGCGAGTCTGCCGCCGTACTATCCGGACACGCCGGTTACGCGTGACGACTGGGGCCGCTATTACGACGTGATCACGGCGATGGATCGCTGGGTCGGCGAGCATCTGGTGGCGCTCGATGACGCGGGCCTCGCCGAGAACACGATCGTTATTTACTGGTCCGATCACGGTGTCGGTCTGCCGCGAGCGAAACGCTGGTTGTACGACTCGGGACTGCACGTGCCGCTCGTCGTGCGCATTCCGGAGAAGTTCCGCCGCGATGGCCAGGGAACGCCGGGCTCGGTCAATGACGAACTCGTCAGTCTGATTGATCTCGGGCCGACGACGCTGAATCTGGCGGGTGTTTCGATTCCCAGGCACATGCAGGGGCGAGCGTTTCTCGGTGCAAACCTGACGCCGCCGCGTGAGTACGTGTATGGAGCCCGCGACAGAATGGACGAGCGGTACGACATTATCCGCGCCGTACGCGACCGCCGCTTCAAATACATCCGCAATTACGAACCCTTCAAGACTTATTACCAGTACATGAACACGCCGGAGCAGGGTCGCACAATGCGCGAGATTCGCCGTGTACAGGCCGATGGTTCGGCGAGTCCCGGCGTCGCTCAGTTTCTGGTCCCGACCAAACCGATCGAAGAGCTGTACGATGTCGACGCCGATCCGCACGAGATGCACAACCTGGCGGCGGAGCCGGAGCATCGCACAACGCTGGAACGGCTGCGGCAGGCGCACCTGGACTGGGTGCTTGAAACACGCGACCTCGGCCTGATCCCGGAAGCAGAGATCAACGCGCGTGAAGCGAAGTTCGGCAGCGCATGGGCGATTCTGAGCGGTCCGGAATCCGGCACGCTGATCAACCGCGTCCGCGACGCCGCCTCGCTGTCGCTGCGGGGCAAAGAGGCAATCCCGCAGATGGTCGAAACACTGAAAGACGACGACGCGGCGGTGCGATACTGGGCGGCGATCGGACTCGGCAATCTCGGAAAAGAGGCAGTGAAGTCAGCGCCGTCTCTGAAGCAGACGCTCCACGACGACTCGGAAAACGTCCGCGTCGCTGCAGCTCGGGCGCTGTGCCGGATGGACCAGCCGGACGACGCGCTGCCGGTTCTGGTTGAGGTGCTCGATCACGGCTCGCAATGGGCTCGCGTCCACGCCGCCAACGTGCTCGACGAATTGGACGAGCAGGCCCGCCCGGTCCTGGACGCCATGCAGCGCAACAAAGCCTATCGCAAAGGTCTGGTCGCCGATGGCAAGTACACCGTGCGAGTCCTCAATCGAGCCCTCAACGAACTACTGGGCACGAACGAAACGGTGCCGTAACGAAAAGCTGATGGACGCTGCCTGTTGCCTACTGCCTTACTGCTTTACCCACCGTTGCCACAGCGTCGTCGCAAAGGGATGTCGCCGCGTCCGCATCCGGAGCTTCCGCGATGATGCGGATGATGGGCTCGGTATTGCTCGCACGCACCTGGACCCAGCGGTCCGGCCAGTCGAGTCTCAGGCCGTCGCCGGTTGCTGGTGTCGCGTCGGCATATTTCGACAGCAGAGCGGCGCAGGCGGCGTCGACTTTTTCCCGCGGGCATTCGATCTTGCTCTTCACGATCGTGTACGTCGGCAGCGAGTCAGCCCATTCAGCGAGCGTTCGACTGCCGCTCGCCAGGCCTTCGAGCACGTAGGCCATTGAGACGAAACTGTCACGCACGTATCCAACCTGCGGTTCGATGACGCCACCGTTGCCTTCACCGCCGAGGATCGCACCTGTCTCGCGCATCATCGCCGTCACGTTCGCTTCACCGACCCATGAGCGATGGAACTCACAGCCGTACTTCGCAGCGATGTCCGCGTTGACGCGGCTGGTCGACCCGTTGACGACGAATCCGCCAGGCGTTCGTGCGAGCACGTGATCGGCACACAGAGCGAGCGTCAACTCCTCACCGATATACCGGCCGTTGTTGTCGACGATCGCCAGCCGGTCGGCGTCGGGGTCTTCGGCAAAACCAACGTCTGCTCCGTGTTCGCGGACGGCGTCACACAGGCCGCTGAGATTCTGCGCGAGCGGCTCGGGAATATGTTCGAACTGCCCGTCCGGAGTTCCGCCGAGGACGACGACATCGCAGCCGAGTGTTTCCAGCAGCCGCGGCGCCGCTACGGCGCCCGATCCGCGATTGACATCGAGCACGACTTTGAACTTCCGCTGCCGAACCGCGTCCGGATCAACGAGCCGCAGCACGCGTTCGATGTGCGGTGCCGCTGCGTCGTCACAGATCTCGACAGAGCCAAGACGGTCCCAGCCGACGTAACTGAACTCGCCAGTTTCCAGCAGGTGAAGCAGCCGTTCGCCGAGTTCGCGATTAAACACAGACCCATCCGGCGAAAACGGCTTAAGTCCGTTCCACTGGACCGTGTTGTGACTCGCCGTGATCTGCAGTCCGCCCGCCGCTTTCAAATGCGTGACCAGCACTCCGCAGGTCGGCGTTGTTGCGATGCCGGCGTCGACAACGCGGCAGCCGGTCGCCGTCAAACCAGCGATGACTGCATGGCGGACCATCTCGCCGCTGGCTCGACCGTCGCGGCTGAGCACGACCGTCCCGCCGTTAAACATCGTGCCCAGTGCGGCTGCGAACCGTGTCAGATACTCGGGGTCGAGTCCGTCTCCGACAACGCCCCGTAAACCTGAGATACTCAGAATGCGTTCCGTCATAGCTGAATTCTCGTGTGAATTTCTGATCGCTTCATCGTCGAGGGCCGCCTGAACGGGAGGGGCTCTTCGTCACCGGCTCATTGTGGAGATCCCGACTGCGCACCGGCCTGACGGATGCCGCGCGGTCGGCGCTGAACCGCCGCCAGCAGTTTCTGCACCCTGGGGTTGTCCGGCTGAAACCGCTGGCACCATTCGAGATGCTCGGCCGCTTCGGCACTGTGGCCCAGAGCCGCCAGCCACTTGCCGAGTTCCAGTCGCACGACGAAGTTCGATGGCGATGCCTTCTCGGCTTCCAGCAGGCAGTACGTCACCTGTTCGCTGTTCTGCAGTTGCGAGAAGGCCGCGGCAGCTTTGAGCCAGTCGTCAACGCGGTCACGGTTCTGCGGCTCCTGCGCCCGCTCGACAAGCTGCGCGCTCAGCAGGTCGAGTGCCTTGTCGCGTTCCTCAATCCGCTGCGTCTGCTGCGCGGCGAGTGCCAGTCGTTCGAGCGCGTCGATGTCCGGTTCAAATGCCTGGACGACGAGGTCCACCGGTGTCTCGGTGTACTCGACAAGCTGTGCGATAATCTGTGTCTGTACGAACTCGTTGCGATGAAAGGCTTTCTTCCAGTACGAATGCCAGCCTTCGACGTCGCCCTGCAGAAATGCTTCACGTCCGGCCGCAAACAGAAACTGAGCGTTGTACGGCCGCACTTCGAGAGCCTGCGCGATGCACTGCTGATCGAACTCCTGGGGCGCCCCCAGCAGGAAGCCGAGCTCGGCCAGATACAGATACCCGTAGCCTTCGAGTGGATTCTGTCGAACCGCCTGCAGGCAGTGAGCGGCGGCGGCATCCGCGTACGGCAGGTTCTGAGGAAACGCCGTTTCGAGCCACTCACGCATTTCCTGCTGAGACTCGAAGCCACCGTTGAGAGCGGCATCGCGAATCTGTCCCAGCGGCAGAGCATTGTCCGACTGAGCCTGCAGAGTGTGAAACAGCGACGCGTAATGAATCCCCAGCCGCACGTGAAACCGGGCATCGGCCGGGTTGCGCCGAGCAGCTTCGCGAATCGCCACCAGCTTGCGTTTGAATCGTGATGCCTCATGTTCCACTTCGCTGACCTGTGCCGCTTCGGCATTCGCGTTGACCGTTGACGCATCTTCGGCCGGATCACCCTTGCCGGTCTGATCGGCGAGAGCCAGCCGTCGATACTGCCACCAGTAAGGTTCGGCTGACAGACGCGGCCCCCAGATTGTCGCCATCCAGCCGCCCAGCGCAATAACTCCGCACGCGACCCCAAACGCAACGATGCGTGGGACACGGTGAGTCGTCCGGGAACCGTCAACCGAGTTCTGGTCCCGCTGAAGCTGATAGAGCCGGCAGGCGCATGCGGCGAGCAGCACCGTCGCCGCCATGCAGCCCGGCACGTGCCACACAACGTCCGAAACCGCGTGGACGAAACTTCCAGCCAGCGATGCAGTCACGGCACATAATGCGATTGCCGGAGTTGTCCGCACGTCCGACAGACGCAGACCGCGCACGCACCACCAGACACAGACCAGAATGCACAGGACGGCCACCGAAAAGCCGACAAGGCCCGTTTCCGTGAGAATCTGCAGGTAGCTGCTCTCGGCGTGAGCGTACTCCTTCTCCATGAACGGGAGATCAAGATAACGCGGCGTCACGTAACGATGACTGCCGACTCCGGTGCCCAGGATGGGAAACTCGTTGAAGACCTTGAGGTTCGCTTCCCAGATGGGCAGCCGGCCGTTGTCGCTCCAGAAGTCGAGTCGGTCGACGAGCCGCGTCAACTGGTGCGTATTCAGCAGACTGAGAATCAGACACGAGGTCAGGCCAGCCGCCGACAGAACGCCGAACTGCCGTGCGGTAATCGCCTGCTTGCGATACAGCAGAAAGAACAGCGCTGCGCACGCAACGGCCGCTGCCACGACAGCTCCGCGGGAACGCGATGCCAGAACACCAACCATCACAAAGGCCAGGCAGCCCATGAACAGACCGACCTGCAGTGTTGCATGAATCCGCGAATCGTAATTGCTGCCGACGCGGCGGAACTTCTGACTCTGACATTCACGCAACTCGTCGAGACTCAGCGTCAGCCAGGCGACCAGCGGCCCGATGCTCAGTGCCATAAACTGACCAAAGTGGTTCTTGTTGAGAAACCCGCCTTTGGCTGCATCCAGCGTTGATCCCTGCGGGTGGTCGAACACCCAGAAGAAGCGATCGTTCGAGAAGACGTACTGAGCCAGTCCGAAAACCGCCATCACAGCGCCGCCGAGCCCGATCCAGCGGAGCAGTCGTGTGGCGTCGTTGATCTGCCGAATCCGCTGCGCGGCGACCAGAAACAGCAGCACGTAAGAGATACCAAGTGTCAGTCCGACGCGGGTTTCGTAGGCCGTCAGAGAGAGATGCGCCCACGGTCCGCCAAACAGTTCCGAGCCAGCGTCCGAATTCCGCAACGGCAACAGATCAGAAATGGCAGGCGACACCGAGTGCAGCAGCGACTGCGGCAGCGTCAGAAGCTGAAGCAGCCCGACTGCGGGAATCGCCAGCAGAATGAGTCCAACACGTGTTCGAACCCAGCGCGCCTCGGGAGTGACCAGCAGCCAGCACGCCAGACTCAGTGCAGCCCAGAAGGCTCCCAGGACCAGCAGCGTTTCACCGATCGACTGCCGTCCGCCAAACGCAAACGGCACAGCCAGCACTGCAATCAGCAGTCCAGCGTCAATTGACCTGAGCCACAGCGACTCGGGAGTCACGGCGTTCGCAGCAGGCAGTGACTGCTGAGTGCGACCTCGGCCATCCCGGGACGATCGATGCTGCCGATGCCTGTGTCTGGTTGAGCCCGGCATGTGAATCGTCCTTCCGTTCGGGCTGGAGGTCCCGGAGTCTGGCTGATGGCGAAGTCGCGGAGGTCCGCGTCGTTTTCGGGCAGCAGCTCTGTCTGTTCCACCGCCTCACACGACGCTACGCAGCCCGACGCGGCTCCTGTAGAGCGGATTCGATTTCCTCTTCGTCTTCTTCGTCGCGGTCATGCCCGTACCCATAACCGGCTCCATAACCATATCCATAACCGTAGCCGTAACCGTAACCGTAGTAGTCGCCTCCGGTTTCACCCGTGATCCGGTTCACAACGATGCCCAGTAGATTGACATCAACGGCCTGCAGCGATTCGACAGCACGAATCAGCATCTTGCGGCGGTTCTTGTCCGGCCGCATGACCATCACAACTCCGTCGACCATGCGGCCGATGATCGCCGGATCGGCGACTGCCAGAATCGGTGGCGCGTCGACGATGATCTGATCGTAAATCGTTTCTGCCCAGGCAAGCAGTTCTGAAAACCGCGGGCTCGACAGCAGTTCGGCCGGGTTGATGGGGCGTGAGCCGGACGAAATGAAATCGAGATTCGGGACAACGCCGACGGTCAGATGAGCGGTGGCACTCGCTTCGATCGGCGTTTCTTCCCGCAGAATATGTGAAAGCCCTTTCGGCCCGCGGAGATTCAGCAGCGTCGACATTCCGGGCCGACGCATATCGGCGTCGATCAGCAGCGTTCGTTTGCCACTTTGAGCGAACGCGACGGACAGATTGGCCATGACTGTTGTTTTCCCGTCGCTGGGCTCGGAACTCGTGACCATGATTCGCTGCGTCGAGCCTTCAGCGAACGAAATCGAGGTTCGCAGCGTGCGGAATGCTTCGGTTTCGACACTGTTTGGCCGGACATAGGTCTGGATTGTCTCGACCCCTTCACCGTTGATTTCCTCCATCTGACGAACCATCGCCAGAACCGGAACGCCGAGTTGAATGCGAACTTCTTCGGGCGACCGGAAGCGGTCGTCGAGCATGTCGAGGACGTAAACACTCGCCAGGCCGAGGAACAATCCCAGGAAGACGGCCACCGCCGCCGTCAGCAGCAGCTTCGGACTCGATGGTGCCACGGGAACCAGCGGCGACTGCGACATCGTGGTCTGGAAATCGCTGTTCGCCACCCATTTGAAGTTGGCAATCATTTCCAGCAGTGAGTCGTCACGCTTCTTGTAGTTCTGTAATTCGCTTTCGACGACGTGCAACCGCTGCCGCGGAACCGCCATGCGATCATAGGCGTTCTGCTCGTTCCGCTGATTCTGTTCAATGGACCGATACTGTTCCTGAGCCTGAACGACTCGCTGTGCCGCGAAGTCAGTCAGGATGCCCGCCAGTTGCGTCGACTTGATCTGCTGGAGCTGCTGAGCACGCTGCCTGTCGGTGTACTCGATGTAGGCGCGGTAGGAGTTAATCTTATTGATCAGATCAATAATGATCGGGTGACGGTCTCCGTAAATCTCCCGTTTGGACTGGTAGTCGTTTTCGTAGGTCAGCAGTTGCTGCACCAGCCGCGTCCGTTCGGCGGCTTCCTGTGAACTCAATCCAAGTTCTTTCTCCAGCAGTTCCTTGCCCAGGTACTGCTCGGCCTGCAGGGCGAACTGGATGAGATTCTGGCCGCCAGCGATGGCCTGCGCGACAGACTGCTGAAACGAAAGTGCGGCACGCAATCGTTCCTCTGCCGCTGCCAGTTGCTCCTGCAGGTCGAGAATCCGTTTGGCAATCAGACTGACACTTGCCCCGTCAGTCGTGGTGAGCTGGCCGAGTTCGTCGCGGAGGCGGGTTCGCTCTTCTTCGAGACCAGTCAGCTTCAGCGAGATCTCAGCCTGTTCGTTCAGCAGTCGTGTGAGATCCTGGTGAGCGGTGTTCGCCGCTGTGTCGTTCGCAAAAGCCAGATACGCATCGACGACGGCCTGCACGACGGCGCGAGCAGTTTCCGGATTCCGGGAGCGGTATCGAATATCGATCAGGCTGGTCAGGCGATCGGAACCAACTCGCAGGTTCTGACTGAGAAGTCCCGGCCAGGCTTTGCGCGGCTTGCCTTCAAAGTCGATGTGATGGTCAGGCCCCAGCAGTTCGATGGCGTTATCCAGGACTGCGCTTTGCTTAATGATCTCGACCTGAGTTGGCAGCAGGCCGAGCAGCGAGCGAGTATCGCCGGACGCTGCGTTGCCGGATCCGCCGCCAGCGGCGCGAATGACGTAAATCGACGCGGATGAATCGTACAGCCGTGGTGCGACCGCGTAATAAATCGCTCCGCCGACGCAGGCAATCATCAGCCAGGCAAACATGATGCCTTTGCGCATCTGCACCAGATGCAGAAAACGCAGGACGGCTGAAATGACGTTCGACGAACTGCCGCCACCACTGCTGCCGGCTGCGGCCGACGTCACGATGTCGGCTCCGACCGGATCTCGATGCTGGCTGGCGGTGGTCATGTCCGGAAACTCGTCGGGGCGGATCGAAGTGAGAGGGAGTGATTCAAACGTCGGACGCAACCGTCATCAGACGGCGCGGGCCGCTGGTTACAACAGGAACGGCGTGACACTGGCTCCAATACGGATCATCTTCAGCACTTCGAGAATGACTGTCGCTGGCGTGTGTTCGACGCTGACGAAGTCGCCAGGAGCGAGCATGGGATTGTGCGCTTCGTCGTGGCGGGCTTTTTTCAGACTGGCCTGAATGACCGCTGGCTGACCCTGACCGGGCATCGTCCGGACAATGTAGACCTTGTCGGCAATCTGCGACGATGTCCCCCCAGCAGCCGAAATAGCTTCCAGCAGCCGGAATTCCTCATCATCGAGCGGAAACTCCTGACGCCCGGACTTCTTGACGAGTCCGTCAACGTAGATGGCGTCAGGGCTGCGCCGCTCAACATTCACGGCACCGCCATCGCCGACGTAATACGCGTCACGGCCCTCTTTGGTCGCCGAGATCAGATCGACACTCGCGCGTCGTGGCTCGCTCAACTGCGAGTAACCCGTTTGCGAGACGCCGTCAGACGGAGCGGCAGCGATCGCTTCCCGGAGCAGTTCATCCCGCGTCAACACGTTCTGAATGTCAACGTTCGTCCCGGCGTCCGGAGTCAGGCCTCCCGCGTAAAAGATGGCCGACATCAGATTGCACTCAGACGCTGGAATGTCCTTCCAGCCCGGCTGCTTGACCGCTCCACCGACGAAGATGTGATTCATCTTGCGGCTTTTCATCGTGACTGTGACGTGAGGCGCGCGGTACAGACCGCGGTCGATACTCGCCTGCGTGATCACCGCTTCGGCTTCTGCCAGTTCGAGTCCTGCCAGTTGGACAGATCCAATCTCAGGGACTTTCGCAGTGCCATCGTCCAGAACGCGGACGCGACAGGTAAACGCTTCCCTCGAATTCAGACTCGGCAGCGTGCTGACTTCGAGAACGTCCAGCTTGCCAATGACCTGATTATTCGTCGGAGTTCCGGTCAGCTCGGCAAAATTGATGACCTGGGGGTTGCTGATCGGGAGTGCGGCGAGCTGTGGCGGCACGTTCGACGCCATGTAGTGATTTTCGCGAAACATCGCGCAGCCAACGACACTTATGCACAGCAATGTCAGCAGCGCGGCGCGAGCAACTGCAGTGAGTCGACCGGTCATTCGGGCCGACGGAGTTGACGCGTCGATCACGAACGGGCAACCCGACCGTGTGGCCGTGTGCTGGTCGACGTCGAGATCGCGTCCGCTGTCTATAAGCTGTGTTTCGTCCATGAAACTCGTAACGGCCTGCCGCTTCCGATCGGGAATCAGGTCGACAGTATCAATGGGTAGTTGCTGACGATCAGCGGGCAGCAAATAACTCCGTGGGACGACGCCTTCCTGGCCGACCATCCACACAACGAGCCCACCAATCCTGTTGACAGGGGCGGAACCAGTACGGGAACTCGCGGATTTGTGTCAATATCGCTTGGGCAGGAGCAGCGTGGGTTCAGTGCGGCCTCACGGAGTCCGGTCAGTCCGGCTCAATGCACAAACAGGAAATACTTCGAGTTCATCAGGCCCCACAGCAGGTCTTCAAAACCTTCCTGCAGTGACGGTGACTGCTCGACATATTCGCGGCTGACGGCCAGTTCGGCGTCGCTCGGCGGACGGCACAGGGCGGCGAGGTACAGCTCGGTCAATATCTCGTCGACCGGTCTTTTTTCCTCGATCAGCCGCGCAATCCGACCCTGTTTGTCGGACAGCTTCGTTGTCAGCGTGTCGCCGTTGAGCGTGTGCAGCGCCTGCGCGAGATTCTCGTCCGGCGAGCGTTCGCATTCGCAGACGCTGGCTCGCCGTGGTTTGGCGAATGTGTTCAAAAAGTAGTTCGGGTATTCGGCGTCGGGCAGTTCGATGGCGCGTGTGCCGAGCGGGAGGTTCTTGAACTTCGTACGCGACGCGGTGACCTGATCGATTGCGTCGAGCAGCGGTTCGGCGGGAAGTCGCTTTACCAGATAGTGGCTGTAAAACCGGGTGTCGCTGGCGTTCTCTTCGGTCGGCTGTGACGAGAGCTGGTACAACCGCGAGGTCATGATGGCTTTGAGCAGTTGCTTCAGATCGAAGCCGCTCTGAACGAAGTGCGCCGCCAGAGCGTCCATCAGTTCGGGATTGGTCGGCGGATTCGTCGAGCGCAGGTCGTCGATCGGTTCAACGAGACCTCGGCCCAGCAGATAGCCGACGTAGCGATTGACGATGTTTTTCGCGAAGTAGTCGTTCTGCGGGCTGGTGAGCCAGTCTGCCAGCGCGATGCGGCGATCGAGTTCGTGGTCGCGCGGTTCGCCTTCCAGCGGAGTCGGCTCCATGCGCTGGCGGGTTTTCGGATGCGTCACCTCGCCGGACGTTCGCACGGTCACGACGGACTCGCGGCCGAACAGTCCGAACTCCTCGCTGTTCTTCGTGCCGACGCGCGCGAAGAACGCCGCGAAGCCGTAATAGTCTTCCTGCCCGTACTTCTCGAACGGGTGATGATGACACTTCGCACATTCAAGCCGCACACCCAGGAAGAGCTGCGCGGTCGCTTCGCTCAGGTCCGTTGAGCTGCGGAAGATGCGGAAGTAGTTCGCTGGTCCGTTCGAATAGATCGAGCCCTTCGCTGTGACCATTTCCCGCACGAACTGATCGAACGGCCGATTGACACGGAACGACTCCTTCATCCAGTTGTGCATTGCCCACATGGCCTGATCGACGGAGTTTCCGTTGCTGGTGTTGCGAATCAGGTCGGACCACTTCAGCGTCCAGTAGGCGGCGTAATCGTCGTTGTGGATGTCACGGTTTGGATCACCACTCAGGCCGAGCAATTCGTTGACCAGTTGCTCGCGCTTGTCGGCCGCGGTGGATGCCAGAAACGCTTTGGTCTGCTCGACGGTCGGCAGCGTGCCCGTTGCGTCGAGGTACGCCCGGCGAATGAACGTGGCGTCGTCGCTGAGTGGCGAGGGCTCGATGCCCAGCTCGCGGAATTTCTTAACGGCCAGTTCGTCGACAAAGTTGTTGTTCTGCCAGCCAGCCAGTTCGATCGACTCACGGTACGGCATGACGAACAGAGCGATGGCCGCCTGTCCTTCAAAGCGAGCCATCACCGCAGCCTGACCGGCGGCGAGCGAACTGACGTTGCCACCCTCGTCGACCTCCAGCAGGGATTCGTCCATCGAGTCAAACCGGGTCCACTGTGTGACGTCGCGAACGGTGCCGTCCGCGTAAGTCGCTTCCACTCGAAGCTGCTGAGTCAGGCCAGCCTTCCCGACACGCTGCTTGGGGTACACGTTGACCGCAGTGACCCTGGCGGGCTCCTTCTTCGGTTCCGGGGCACCGTTCTTCAGCCAGGCGACGAGCATCTGCCACGGGACGGAGCCCTTCGCCAGCCGTTTGCCGCCACCATGAGGCACTGCCATCGTCGGTTTCAGCAGAAACAGGCTTTCTTCCGGAGCGACCATGTTCGTCCGCCGCTGCTGCCGGTCGCGGACGATGGCGTCGCGATCTTCACCCGGCTCAAAGCCAAAGACAGACAGCTTGAAGCCGCCCTTGCCGTACTGCTGAGCGTGGCAGGCTCCCATATTGCAGCCAGCCTTGCTGAGGATCGGCAGAATGTCGCGGACGAATTCGAGCGACGGTTGCTCGGTGACTCCGTCGACTTTGACCGGGATTTCGGCCGTCTGATCACCGGAAACCACGCGAATTCTCGCCTCACCGTTCGCAACGGCTCGCAACAGTCCGGTCTCGCTGATCGTGACAATGTTGGCGTCGCTCGATTCGTACTTCGCCGAGTGCGTCAGATCAGCCGACTGATCGGTGACCTGCTCTCCGCTTCGGTCGCGCACGACGAGCTGCACCTGATCGAAGTTACCCCGCAGCTCGACAGCCGACGGTATAACGTCAACGGCCGCATTCGCTGTCGTCGCCAGCACGGCGAAGGAACAGACAGCAGTACAGAATGATCGCAGAAAACAACGCATGGCGAGGACTCCGGAAGGAGAGAGGAGTCAAAGGGGCGGGAAACGCGGAGGGAGATGCGTTCGCATCGGTGGCGATTATTGCGAGCCACGGTTCCGTCTGCCAACCTGCTTTCGCTTTCGGCCAGCACGTTTGAAGGAGATCATCGTGAGTCGCATCAAGTACGGGCAGATTGGCACAAGTCACGCTCACGCGAACAAGATTGCCGTGTACCGGCAGTCGGAGGACTACGAGGTCGTGGGCGTCGTTGAGCCGGACGATGCTCAATGGCAGCGGGTCAAGGACAGCGATGACTATCGCGACCTGAAGCAGATGACTCGCGAGGAGCTGCTCAATTCGCCGGGGCTGCAGGTCGTCGGTGTCGAGACGCCTGTTCGAGAACTGCTCGACAATGCCGAGGTCTGCATCGCGGCCGGCAAGCACATCCATCTCGACAAGCCGGCGGGCGAATCACTGCCACAGTTCAAACGGATTCTCGACGAGGCGGCGAAGAAGCACCTGGCGGTGCAAATGGGGTACATGTACCGCTTCAATCCGGCCGTGCTGCTGATGCGGGACTTCCTCAAAAAAGGCTGGCTGGGTGAGCCGTTTGAAGTCCACACGGTCATGAGCAAGGTCGTCCCGCCGGCGTCACGTCGCGGGCTGGCCGAGTATCCGGGTGGCATTCTGTTTGAACTCGGCTGCCACATTCTCGACCTGACCATCGGCGTGCTCGGCAAGCCGACTGCTGTTCACGGCTTCTCGCAGCACTTCGAGAAAGTGAACGACGGCCTGCATGACAACATGCTGGCGGTGCTCGAATACCCGCGGGCACTGGCGACGGTGAAATCGTCGGCGCTGGAAGTCGAAGGCTTTTCGCGGCGACACTTCGTCGTCTGCGGGACGGAGGGCACTCTGCACATCGAACCGCTCGATCGGCCGAATGTCCGCGTTGCATTTTCACGGGATCGAGGCAAGTACAATCGCGGTTACCAGACCATCGAGATTGGCAGCTACCCGAGATACGTTGGCGACGCCGCCGATCTGGCCAGGATCATCCGCGGTGAAAAAGACAGCGAGTACGGTTACGAGCACGATCTGACGGTTCAGGAAACGCTGCTCTCGGTGTGCGGTTTGCCTGTCGATGAAGAGTGAGCTGTTTCGGTGACGGCGTCTGGCGCCAATGGTGCTGAGTGTTAACGACCGGCAACAACGTGCGGCATTGACAGGTTCCTCTGTCAGTTAAGTCAGGCCCCCGCCTCCGGGGATGCAGAATCTCTTTGACCGCGGGAGTAGCGGATCGGTAAATTTCCGCGTCGACGTGTAAACTTCAGGGCACGGATCAGCTCTCTCGCCCGCCCGCAGCGTTTCAGCCGGGCCTCTCATCTTGACCAGAACCAGGTGAATTCATGCGGCAACTCTTCTGTGTCCTGACCGCGTTCGCAGTTTCGTTAAGCCTGCCACTGGCGGCTTATGCTCAGACACCCGCGGACGTAACAAATCCAACGCCGGACGTCGGCGACCCGGTTGGCCGGCCAGATATTCCGACTCGACTGAGCAACGTCGTTCTGCCCGACGTTCAGTTTCAGTTCGACGCCATTCTGGACCCGATGCGTGTGAGCCTGACGGAGACAGTCAACGAAAGTTACTTCAGCGACCCACGGCTGACGGACGCTGCACGCAGCATCATTCTGAACCATATGGCAGCGCTGCAGCAGGTTGAGCTGGCGATCGAGTTTCTGCAGTCAAATCGTGAGTCAATTCTGTCGGGTCAGAACACTCAGTTTAACTCGGTGTTCGGAAACCCCGGCACTCCGCGAGACGTCGCTGTAACCGCGCCCGTTCCACTGTCCGGTCTGGCCAATGTTTCGATCAGTGCGACCACGGGTCTGGTTCAGCTTGACTTTCCGGATCAGTCGACACCGAATACTCCTGCTCAGGTCAACGTGAATGATTTTGTTTACGTGGGCGACGCGACGCTGGCCACTCCGACCGGGTTCGTCGCGCAGATCAAGCAGATCATTCACGACGACGACGGCGCAAATCAGATGCTTCTGGCCGAAGCCACCTTCGGCACGCCGATGAACGCAACGACCATGAACAATGTTCCGGTCTACCGCGTCGTTCGATTTGAGAAGCAGGGCGATCCTGCTCGGTATGACCGCGTTCTGATGACATACCAGGCCATCCGGGATTCCTTGAGCGGATTCACACCGGGTCTGGCTGCGAATCTGCGAACCACCGGTCAGATCATCACTTACCAGCGGGACTTCGCCGATATCAACACGATCTGGATGCCGGGTCAGGCAGATTTCACTCCGCTGGATGGTCTGGTTCAGAACGAGTTGAACAGCGTTTCGGGTTTGAGCTTCAATTCAACCCGTGGTGCCGATCGACTTGTGCGCCAGGCCGGCTTCTCAAATTCTGATTCTCACTTCCATCTCGACCGGTTGAAGGATCAGGCAGACGGGCAGACTGTTGACTATCTGGGACGCCAGACACTTCCGCTGCTGTGGACCGAAGATAATGAAGTACCGCTTCAGTTTCTGAATAACACACAGGTGCCAGGCACAACGGATGAAGACCGAGCCTTCTTCAACAACCAGCAGACGATTTTTGGTGAGCCGGACAATCCTTTCATGCAGTACCTCGGCCGAGCCTTCTTCCAGGAAACCCTGTTCCACACCGCCGACTTCTTCGACACTTCAATCGCAATCGATCCAAACACTCTGTCGCTTGCACTTGATCGAGCCCGTCGGCCACAGCGAGGCCCTCTGTTTGACCTGGACGGCGACGGAAATGCCGGTAATGGAATTCTTCTACTGAACGCTCTTACTAATAACGGAGCACTGGCACTGGCCGCGCTCAATGGAGACCTTGAAGTACGAAACGTTCCCGAGACAGGAACGCCGACAACGGCTCAAACGGATCAGAGACGATGGCAGATGATCATCTCGTCGTTTGCCGAATACTCAACAGACTTCACCCTTCAGAATAATGCTGTCTTCGGACTGGGTAACATGTTCGGCAGTTTCGTGCCGGATAACTTTAAGGCTCAGGACGCAGGCAACTATGGACTGTTTGCGAACATGATCGGTGGTAGTTCGCTCGGTGCAATCGATCCATCAAGGATCGAACCCTTCGGCAAACGCGGAGGCGCGGGCTTCTTCCCGGTCGTTCCGCGCCAGTAGTATTCGATCAGTTTTGACTGAAGGCTTTCACAGCCTCGACGTGCAGCGTCGGGGCTGTTTTTGTTTGGCAGGGGCCGGATTCCGTCGACGGCGCAGCCGGGACGGGTGCGGTATCAGCAGACGCTGGCTGAGACCGCTTTCAGCGGGCAGTGCTGAAGAATGCGAGACTCCGCGGCGTTGCGCCGGCACAGACTTTCAGGACAGTTGCCCCGATGTCGTACCGCCAGTTGTAAGAACAGGTCGCAGGTCGCGTCAGAACGGTCGACTGGCACGGCGCAGTTCGGCTTCGATTAGCGTGACAGTCTGACGGGCGACCTCGAGAGCCAGTTCGGTCTGGGCAATGGGTTTCAGCATTCCATCGCTGTAGCGAAAGCGGCGATACGAGTTCATTCGACTTTCAAAGTAGCGAACTCCGGCGCGAGCCACGTTCAGGTCAACGCGCAACTGACGCAGGCGGTCGGTTCTCTGGGCTTGCGGAGTTTCACTCCCCGCAGGGACCGAAATACGACGTCGAGGTTGCGGTGCCGACTGAAGCGGGACAACGCCCACTGCGGACACGTGCAGCGGGCGAGTCGCTCGCCAGACAGCATCGCTCGCCTGCACTGAACGCGCGACGTTCAAGGCGCAGGCTCCGGAGCCGGCTGTCAGGAGCAGCATTATCAATCGTTTCCGCAACGGCATGTCACATCCTCAAAGTCAGCGGCGTTCCCTCAAGAGACGGGGGCCGCTGAGTCATCGTGTCGGGAGCGAGCCCCCGACAGCAAGCACGTTTCTGCGGGCATTGAGCATGAACGTTGAGCAGGTGGAGAGAAGCTGACAATCCGGTGTGACGTAGCGGTCGTCGTTGTGCCGCGGAGAGTTCGAGCGGCACAGGCCTGATCCGGCATCGACTCATTGACCAGTCGCGGCTGGCGGATAGTCAGTGGAATTGGACGGTGAGTCGGTCGACGGTCCAGGCTCAACGACCATCACATTCGACGCCAGGTCGCCAATGACACGATCGTGCAGATGGCCTTCGGGCAGCGACTCGATAATCCTTTCGATCTTCCGACGTCCGCGCATCAGGTGGCCGAGGTTACAAACGGGCTCGCCAGGCCCGACTGTCGGCAGAGTCGTCATACCAATGACGATGGCGTCGAACGGCGCGGTGAGGACATTCTGCTCACGGCCGAGCAGGCTTGTGTTGGTCGCCAGCGGCTGGCCGGCTTTGACCGTCTCGCCGGGCGCGACATGAAAGTGCAGAAAGCCGCCACGCTCGGCGCGAATCCATTTCGTTCGGTCAAGCGTCTTCTGAAACGGCGGCCGTTTGAGATCCCCAGTGATCAGTCCCAGCTCTGACAGAACGTTACGCACACCATGGACCGCAGATTCGACAATTGACGGTTCGACTTTCCAGACCTCGCCGGCTTCCAGCACGATCGTCGGGCAGCCGGCGCGGCAGGCTTCGCGGCGGAAGGACCCCTTCGGCCCCGCACTGTTAAGAATGAACTCGCACCCAAAGGCAGTGGCCAGCCGCTCGACCTCCGAGATTGCCAGATCGCCGCGCACGTTCGGGTAATTGGTTCGCCGTACTGCCGCCGTATGGAGATCAATTCCGAAGTCACTGCGACTGACAATCTCGTCGAACACGATTCGCGCCATTCGACTCGCCAGGCTGCCGGTCGCACTACCGGGAAAACAACGGTTGAGATCGCGCCGGTCAGGCAGGTAGCGGCTGTGACGATCGAAGCCAGGCACGTTGACCACCGGGACGAGGATCAGCGCACCGCGTTCCAACTGCAGAGTCTCGTCCAGAATCAGCGAGCGGACGGTTCCCGTACCGTTAATCTCATCGCCGTGCAGTGCCGCGGTGACGAAAACGACAGGCCCCTCCTGCTGGCCGCGTCTGACATGAACCGGAATTGCGACGTCAGCACCGCTGTGGTTTTCACCGATCGTCAGGACCAGATCGCGGGATTCGCCTGCGGCGATCGTTTCGCCGTTCCACTCACCGATCGGTCGCTTCTCGCGACGTTCCAGTCGCGGTTTGCCACTCATGGCTCAACGTCCGCCGGGATTCGATCTGCGAACGAAGACACGGGCAGGTCCGACACGTCCGCAACTTCCGATTCCGTGAGTTTCTGCACCTTCGGCCGTCGCGACTTGCGAACCTTTGGCGGAATCAGATCGCGCATCGCTTCGAGCTTTCCGAAACACAGCAGCCGATCGTTTGGTTCGAGTTCGCGATCGGAACGAGGATTCGGAATAACAGTCGTGCCGCGGTACAGAGTGAGGACGTTGATGTCGCGATCACGCAGGGCCGAGTCGCGAATTGTGCGACCGACAAACTCGGAACCTTCAGGAACATACAGTTCCGTCACGCCGTAACCACGACTGACCGTCAAACGCTGACGGATATCGAGTTCGGGAAAGTCAACCTGAGCGGAGATGTAGTCGATGATCGCTCCGGCAACGTCGAGTCCGGTCGCCGCTTCCACACCTTCCAGTCCCGGCGATGAATTGACCTCCATGACCTGCGGACCTGCGTTGCTTTCGAGCATGTCGACTCCGGCAATTTTCAGGCCCATGATCTGAGCCGCCCGGACCGCAGTCGTCTGAAACTCTTCCGTGACTTCGACGGCTTCGACCGAGCCACCGCGATGGACATTGCTGCGAAATTCGTCGCCCTTCGCGACACGCCGCATGGCGGCGACAACCCGATCGCCGACGACAATTGCTCGGATGTCGCGACCTCTGCTCTCGGAGACGAACCGCTGCACAAGCACATTCTGACTGGTGCTGTGCAGCGTCTCGATGATCGCTTCTGCAATCTTGACCGTGTCGGCAAGGATGACACCGACGCCCTGAGTACCTTCGATCAGCTTGATGATGATCGGCGCGCCGCCGACGCGTTCAATGGCCGGCAGGACGTCTTTGCGATGCCGCACGAAGGTCGTCTGGGGAATGCCGATCTGATGGCGACTGAGGATCTGCAGGCTGCGGAGCTTGTCACGCGAGTTCGAGATTCCGGCGGCCGAGTTCGCACAGAACACGTCCATCTGCTCGAACTGACGCACGACTGCCGTACCGAAGTACGTGATCGACGCACCGATACGCGGCAGCACAGCGTCGTAATCACTCAGATGCCTGCCGCGATAGAACAGGTCCGGGTCCGCCTGCTTCAGATCGATCCCGAAACGCAGCGTATCGAGCACGCGCGCTTCGTGACCGCGCTGATCAGCGGCTTCCTTAAGCCGGGCCGTGCTGTAACACAGCGGGCTGCGCGACAGAATTCCGAGCTTCATCACGGCACCTTGAGGATTCAGTAAAACCCGATTCAGGCCGTCGTGTCTGCAGGCAACTCTGCGTCAACGACCTGCCGTCCGAGTCTGCTCGACATTACATCTCGCCGGAGTCGCGGTTCGACCACCACGGTAGACTGACGCCTCCATCAATCGTCAGCGTGCTGCCCGTCATGTAGTCCGCGTCGTCGGACAGCGTCCACACGATCGCCTTGCCGATTTCCTCCGGCGTTCCCATACGGCCCCAGGGAAGCTTCTGCCCGCCAGCCTGAATCTGATCTTCAGAGAAAAACTTCCGCTCGCCAGGCGTGTCGATCCAGCCGGGATGAACGATGTTGACGCGGATACGATGCTCAGCCAGTTCGATGGCCGCTGTGCGAGCCATATGGTCGATCGCCGCCTTCGCCATGTTGTAAGCCATTGCTGTCGGGATAGCGATTACCGCGTGCGGCGAGCTGACGACGGTGATCGCGCCGCCTTTTCCCTGCCTGACCATCTGCTGAGCTGCAGCTCGAACGCCGTAAAATGCACCCCACATCGAGACGTCGATTGTACGTCGAAAGCCGGCCATGTCAGCATCGATCATCCGCTCGCGGTCGCTGTACACGGCGTTGGACACGTAATGCTCCAGCGAGCCGCACTCGTCGACGACGCGCTGCACCATGCTTTCAACAAAAGACTGATCGGAAACGTCGCCCTGCAGCAGAATCGCCTTGCGACCAAGCGCCTCAACTTCGCGAGCAACCTCGGCAGCGCCGTTGGTACCTGAGTAGTAATTGATCCCGACGTTCGCTCCCTGTCGAGCCAGTTCGATCGCGACAGCCCGGCCGATCCCTTTTGAGGCTCCGGTGACGATGGCGTTGCGGCCTTCGAATTTCATCGTTCGTTTCTCCGATTCCGATCCCGTTCACAGACAACAGCAACGACTCGGCGAGGCAGAGCCACAACCAGACAGGTTGGACTCGCGCAAAGCTGCGAAGAATGACAAGAGCGTTCGCTGCAAAGCTTCGCGTCTTTGCACCTTCGCGTGAGTCTCAAAAAGCTGCGCATCAGAAAATTCTCGAACTGCCTGATCTGCGTATTCGGGCCGTTCCCTGGGCAAGCGCGCGGAGTCTGACGCAATCGTGACAGGCCAGCAACTGGCCAAACTTCGTTCCGCTTGAGAAGCCGGATTCGCTGGAGATTCTCACGCCCCTCGACGATCCTGCCGCGACTGGCACTGTCGTCAACACAGGAGTTTCCCGATGTGTCGTCTCGTTTGTTCGCTGTTTGCTTTCGCATTCGGACTCGTTGCAGTCTCGAGTTTCGCTCAGGACAAAGTAACTCCCGACCGCGTGTTTCTGCTTATTGGCCAGTCGAATATGGCCGGCCGGGCGGCGCTCGAAAAGGGCGACGATCAGCCGATTCCCCATGTCCTGTTGCTCGATGACCACGGTCAGTGGATCCCGGCGACCAGTCCGCTGAATCGGTTCGCGACCGACCGCAAGGAACTCAGTATGCAACGCATCAGTCCGGGAGTCGGTTTCGCTTGCGGCCTGACAAAAAGGCTGCCCGACACGACGGTCGGCCTGATCTCGAACGCCCGCGGCGGAACTTCGGTCGAAGAGTGGCAGAAGGGTCGCCCGCTCTACGACAACACACTGAAGCGACTGCAGGCGGTCGAGAGATTAAAAGTCGACGGGGTAATCTGGCATCAGGGCGAAGCTAACCGTGACGATCCGAAGTACCTCGACAAGTTACAGCGCGTGATCGAGTCGCTGCGGGCCGACCTGAATTCGCCGAACCTGCCGTTCGTCGCCGGCGAGATTTACGGCGAAGCTCCGGTTAACGGCCTGCTCCGTCAACTCCCCGAGACTGTTCCCGCCACAGGAGTCGCGTCGGCTGCCGGGCTGACCGTCATCGACAAGGTTCACTTTGACCGGAAGAGTCAACTGACCCTCGGCGAACGTTACGCCGAGCAGATGCTGGAACTGATCGGCAAATAAGAGCTGCTTGAGCAATAAGGCCGCCCCGTGAAGCTGCTGTCGCTTCTCGTTCAACTGCCGTCGCTGATCCTGATCGCCCTGGTGCGGCTGTATCAGCTCACGCTGAGTCCGATCGTCGGCCAGCAGTGCCGCTTTCAGCCGACCTGCAGCAACTATTTTATCGGAGCCGTGCGCAAATACGGCGTCATCCGCGGAGCCTGGAAAGGCACGCTGCGCATCTGTCGCTGCCACCCCTGGCACCCCGGCGGCTACGACCCTCCGTGACAGCCAGCTTAGTTGGACAGCGCCATTTTGGGATATCGCCGCGACTGTAAGTGCTGGCTTCCGAGGGAGTTATCGACGAACGAGAATCCGTGTTCCCTTCGTTCGTGAAATTGACGATCCCCCGTGTGTCTCAAGGTGTCACGCAGAC
>WGMU01000026.1 GCA_016124895.1 bacterium | reverse complement strand
TGGCCGGACACCGAGTTCCGATACCGCTCAAAGAACGGAGCCAGGTCCATCTCGCCGACAACATCCAGCAGGAAATAGACCAGATGCCCGTCCTCCAGCCAGTCCCGCGGCGAGGGCGGCAACAGCCACATCTGATCCGGAGCCCACTTGCGAAACGTCTTGCTCATCCCTGACCTCACCACTGCCACCGGAAATACCCCCCACAGCCACGTCACCCTGTAGCGCATTCCCTGCGGAAAATCCAGGTCTGTTTTGATTCTCGGACAGACTCCTAGTCCGTTTCGTTCCAGAAAACGTCTTGCACAATCGGAGAGTGACTTGTCGCCGTGCCCAACCCATTGCTGGATTTGATCCAGTACGGTGAACTCCTCGACGGCGAGATAGTCAGCAACGGGCATCGAACCCGGTTCGGGCTTCTGGTACTTCCAGAATCGTTCAAGCACGGGGTTGGCCTGAATGTTGGTCCCATCGCTTCGGAGCTGATTCGCCCGTTTCCACATCGCCTGAAGAAGCTGCTCGTACCCGCGCGTGGTCTTATGCAGGTAGACGTTCTGGTACATGTAGTACCTGGCGAAGATGTATTCCTCAATGGCCAGCGCCGCCTTCTCTGGCCAGACCAGATCGGTCTCTCCATCGTAGAATTCGATGGTGGTCAGTAACCGGTGCCAGTCGAAATGACCGTAGCCTGCTCCGGTAAACAAGCTGTCGCGCCGCAGATAGTCGAGCCGGTCTACGTCGAGCTGACTCGACATCAGCGCCCGTTGCCATGCCGGGTATTTCTGATTGTTAGAGTCGATCAGATCGGCAACGTGGTTTGGCAGATGAGGGGCCTCGTCTCTGAGGACTTGATGCACCTGAGTGGATTCATCGCTGATTACCGCGATCGACCATTGCTCGTGATTGATTCCGAGGCACGGCTCGAACAGATGCGAAAACGGCCCATGCCCAACATCATGCAGCAGGGCCGTGGCCAAAAGGGCCTGGCGCGCTCCTTTGATCTTCTCGGCGGCGTTCGTACGTTCGAGATGTTCCAGTACGAGTTTCATCAGATGCGTCACGCCGAGACTGTGCGCAAGGCGTGTGTGATCCGCACCGGGATACGTGAAGTTACTCACGCCGAGTTGGTGTATCCGACGCAGCCGCTGCACTTCCCGGCAGTCCAGCAGTTTGAGCAGCCATTCGTCGCGATCTCGGTCGAATGAGATGTAGTTGTAAAGCGGATCGCGAAAAACTTTGTCGGACACCTGGCCCCCTGACCGCTAGTTCCGCGTCGCTGCATCCACACGCTGGGCGAGTCCCAGCGCCACTTGACTGGCTTCGGTGTCAGCAGGCACCTTCTTGAACTCACACGCTTTAGCCAACGCTTGATTCCAGTCGCTGGTTTGCCGGTAAAAGAACAGGATTGTCGACCCCAATTCCAGCGACCAGATGCTCTCGCTGATGAGATCCCTTCCCAGCCGTTCAAATGGCTGCATCTCGGCATTCGGCGTATCCGCCAATACAGCGTGAATCCACGGTGCGAGCGTGTAGGCGTAGGCCCCCCCGCTCTGAGGCCCGCCCGTTTCGGTGACCAATCTTGCCGTCACCATCTCATCGCAGGCGTCGGCGACATCACGAGAGTACGGGCCGTAGTAGTGAAGCGTATACTGGCAATCGAGCGGGCAACCGGCCTGTTGCAAAAAGAACACGACCTTCTGAAGGCGTTTGCGTCCCTCAATTCCTCGTTCACCTGCCCACGAAATCAGAGTCGCCAGTTGAAGTCGATTCATGTCATATGCCTCCTAGGCTCCATCAGGAGGGCGATCCCTCACCCACATTGGGAGTCTAACTCATCCTGAAAAACCATCCTACGCCACGATCGGCCCACTCGAAAGCATCCAGTGCCTTCGGCACAATCGAACCTCAGGGGAAGTGTACGCAAGCATTGCCCCGAAATTGGGAAGTCTCGACTGGGCTTCAGAGTCTATCGAACAACGGAATCCGCCGAAATGAGCGCACTTGCCGTCACATATCATGATGTCGAGAACACAATCGGGGGCGCACAGCAGAGACCTTTCCGCTGCCACAGCCAACTGACAATTCCACGAACAGTTCGACTGCCCAGTGGGTAATCGACGCACTGAGCTGACCTGTCGATGTGTTCCTCAGAATTCACCGATTCCATCGCGAGCAATCATGAGAATCGACTCCTGCACGTCAGCCGGCAGCGTCGGCCAGACTGTCGTCAGCCAGGCCAGATCGGCAGGAATGGCAGCGCCTACGGCATCAATCCCGGGCTGGATTTCGCCCGATTGACGTAACCTCGTTGCCTCGTTGCCGGTTACGGGATCCGGTTCGAGTCCCGCCAGGGCCATCTTGCTATTTCGTACAGTTTCGCAGCGGCTCGTTTTTGCCCGTTTTTCAGGGGTTTTCGATGACGGGCATTGATTGCCGTGCGGGGACATACGGGGCGAAACGGCATCAGATGGCATCATCTGCGGCATCACTCGGGCGCGTTGCCAGTCGTCGTCGTTGACTGTTCAATAATGGGAATATGCGACTTGCTCTGAATGCCCGAGCCATGCGACGGCAGCGTGTAACGGAAATACCCCGGCAAGGTCGGTCGCACAGCTCGCCCGCAGGCTGCTCCAGACTTCTCGACAAACGCCAATGTCACTTCCACAAAAAAGGTTCCAGCCAGACACTAACGCGGTGGCTCAGGCTCATCGCCGAATCGTGGGATACTGGATTGTCCGATGAGTCGGTGTGTGGTGAAGAAGCGCGATGATTCAGAGCTGACCGTATTCTTTGTTGCGGTAACCGTACACCGGTGCTGAAGCAGTGTGATTTGGCTGGTCGTGGCTTCCATTGGGTCGGTTGAGAGCGAGCGCTCTTACAAAGCGATCAGGCTGGCCCGGTGGGTTCGCAGCGTACATCTGGCGGACGACGCGACGCGGCCAAGTGAGTCCACGTTGCCCGAAACCACTGGCACAGGCAATCTTGCACACCGGTTTACGGCAGCAGCTTGCCGCTGTGTTTGCTGAGATGCGCCTCCCAGCGTTTCACGGCGGCACGACGCTGGTCTTCAGGGTTATTCGGACGATAGTCGTACTTCTGCCCGGTCAGCCGGTAGATGTGAAAGAACGCGAGTTGTCGGATGACCTCGCTGTCGTGCGACAGCCAGTCGACCAGAATCTGTGAAGTTGCCGCGTTTTCCGCATCGGCTTCGTCGTAGCCCCACAGCAGCCGATAGATCGGTTCAATCTGCTCGGGCGGAAAGTTCATCTCCAGGGCGTGTTGCAGTTTGACTTTGTTGGCTTGATCGCGAGGCAGCCACTGACGGATTGCCTGTGCCGCTGCGTCGCGTGCTTCAACAAACTCGACTCGGGAAAGCGCTTCAACGAGCGGTTCGGCCAGGCCGGTGACGCCGAGACATTTGACGGCCAGCGTCGACAGGTCAGGAACTTTGGAATCAACGATCGCCGGCACACTGAGATGAATGGGGACTTCGGGATCGAGTTCCTTTTCAAAGCGAGTCGCATATCGGCGCTGGGCCGGCGTGAGCCGCTCAGCATCCAGATCGAGCCATTCCGGGACCGGTAGAATCGGCACGTCCTCGCCGGCTTCCTCCATTCGCTTGCGTACGGACACCGTCAGAGGCAACCACGCAGGAGCCGCCAGCAGTCGTCCACCGGGTTTTCCCACGCTCACATTGACCGCGCCACGTGCCACGAACAGATTGCCGACGTACTGATCGTCAACCGGTGGTTGCTCGAACTTCTGCGGCTCCGTCGGCATCACTTCAAGACCGCAGACAGAGTTCTCCGTCGAGAAGACGAGATGAAATCGTTCGTCGCCAATCTGCACACTGATTGTCGCCGGCTTGTCGGGATCAGTGATCGCACGATTCTGAAATGCCAGCCGTCCCTGGGTCATTCGCAGAACCAGTTGGTTCTCGGCCGTGGAACCGAGGACCTCGAACGCCGTCCCGCCAAACGCTTCGATGGTCAAACCGAGTGATGCGACATCAATCAGTGATGCAAATGGTTCAGGCGCGGCCAGAGCGTCTCCCGCTCGCAAGGCGGCGCGATGCGGTATCGCTCGCCAGCCGTCTTCTGTTCGCGACAGAAAAATGCCATCCCGCGACGCGTACAGCATTTCCGGTGCGGGCTGGAACTGCGGTCCGGCTGGAGACGACACGGCTGCCGCCGGGTTCTCAGTCGTCGTGGCCGGCGCTGGTGCCACTCCGTCGGGCGACGGAGCCAGCCGGGTTCCTGGAGTCACCGCTGCCACGGTTGTCGGTTGCGTTGTGCGACTGACCGTTGCCGGAGTCGGCCCCGGAGTGGTCACCGCCGCCGGCTCAGGAACCGGTGGAGTGGTCGGTGTTCGACTCGTATCTGCTGCGTTCGCGTTCGCCACTGAAGTGGCTGCCGGCGTTCCCGTTTCCGGCGCATCGGCGGGCGGAGCCGGATCAAAGCCATCCAGGTCACGAATCGATGGAGCTTTCCCCGTCGAGGCCAGAAGCTTGCCTGCTCCCGCTGTCTCGGCCTTGGATTCCGGTTTGGAATTCTCGGGGACTTCGTTGCCTGCACCGGACAGAATCCCATCCGCGATCCCCGCAGCCGAGCCGTCGCCGGACGCTCCTGAAGCGTCGACCACCTGCTCGCCACTCTCAGAACTGGGTGTCTTCGTCGACCGATTGATTGACGGGTCAGAGGAGACCATCAACAGCCAGACGCCGAGGACCACCAGTCCGACAACGATCGGACCAACGCGTCGCCAGACAGGAGTTGGGCGCAGATAATCAGGGACGCCTTCAAACTCACGCGGCTTCTGAGATTCCGGTTTCGGCTGCGGCGAGGACGTGACAGAAGGAACCGGCTGCTTCGCTTCGCCATTCGACCTGGCGTCCGCTTCGACTTTCAGTGAACTCGACACCGAGCCGAGCACGTACATCCGTTCGCGTGTCCGCTCCGGAACGTCGACCGGTTCGCCGAGCACAATCGTCAGGATCTGATGGCAGGCTGCGACCTCGGCCAGATGCAGATCCGATTCCAGACAGACCTTCTCGATATCGGCGACGTCTTCCGGCGTCAACGTATTGTCGAGGTATTCAGCCACCGCGTTCGGGTCGAGCCCCATTCCCGGACCGCTCGCATCCGGTGCTCCCAGCCGCCGCTGCCGCATCACCTCGCGAATGTGCTCCACCAGCGAAGACGCGTAACCGCTCTCACTGATCTTCGCACCGATCTCGCGCGCCTGAGCGGGTTCCAGGATATCGTCGAGATAGGCCAGCAGAGTTCTCAATGTCAATCGCATGGCGAAGGTCCGGGTTGTTCTAAGGCCGATGGGCCGAGGCATGAAGACCGCGGATAAAGCAGCGTGGTCATATGGGCGAGTTGTGAGGCGCTGCGTCTGTCTGACTCATCGTCGTGTGCCACCGGCTCTGCCAGTGCTTCAGGAGACTCGGGCACAGGCAGAGCCAGTGGCAAACCGTGATCGGGTCAAAACAGATAGCCGCATAGATCAGTAGTGGCCTCCCGCGACGCGATCCGTGCAGAAAACCTGAAGAATTCCGGAAATGCGTTCGCTCAAATTCCGCGGTGGTCGGCACGTCGAATCGAAATCAGCCGGTTTTCCCGGACTTTTCTCGCAGTTCGGCTTTCTCTACGATCCTGCGAACCGCCAGCAATTCCCGCCCGAAACGCAGCGGGATTCCCGATTCGAACAGCCCATTCAAGTTGCGAAAGGCAGACATGAGCGAACAGAAAGCAACCAACATCACCTGGCATGATCACCATGTGGACCGAGCGTCCCGCTGGAAGCAGGCCGGCCACAAAGGCGCCGTCTTGTGGTTCACGGGCCTGAGCGCCTGCGGCAAGAGCACGATTGCCAACGTCGTCGATCACCTGCTGCACGAACAGGGCAAGCGGACTTACCTGCTGGATGGCGACAATATCCGTCATGGCTTGAACAAAAACCTGGGCTTCTCTGCCGCAGATCGCGCGGAGAATATCCGTCGTATCGGCGAAGTTGCCAAGCTGTTCTCCGATGCTGGCGTCATCACGTCGACGGCCTTCATCTCGCCCTACAAAGCAGACCGTGACGCTGTCCGGGCGCTGCTGGACGACGGCCAGTTCATCGAGATCTTCGTCAACGCCTCGCTGGAAACCTGTGAAGCCCGCGATCCGAAGGGCCTGTATAAGAAAGCCCGCGCCGGCGAGATCAAAGGGTTTACCGGCATCGACGATCCGTACGAAGCGCCGGAGAACCCGGAACTGGTCCTCGATTCCAACAACAAGGGCATCGACGAACTCGCCCAGGAAGTGGTCGCCTACCTTGACGCCAAAGGCGTCCTGACTCTGTAACCCGGTCGAGCCGGTTTCCACCGGCCCAAGAAGGTTGAAAACACAAACCGGCCGCGACTCCATAAGGACTCGCGGCTGGCTTCGTTTTTACTAATACCTGAGATAACCGGGTTAGCGGACCAGGGCGATTGCACGTTAAGTTATGCTCCGAGCAGGACTTTGGTGAGGTAGTCTTCGTCGAGAGCGGCGGACAGGCGTTTGGTTTTGACTCCGACCTTCGCCGTGCGCTCGTTCTTCAGCAGAGCCAGAGCGTGGCGGCGGATGAGGCTCAGGTTGGCGTCGGCGTTGCCCTGGCGGACGCGGCACTGGTCCTCGCCGCGTTTTCGAGGAAGCTGCCTGCGTACTTGTAGAGAAAACGGCCCTTGTTTTGATACACGTCAATCAAGTGGCCTTCCTCGTACGTGACTCCAGGCACTTGATAGATGAGGAAGTGCGATTTGTCGTCGTCTTCCATCTCGCGAACGCGGTCGCCCATTCGCTTCTTCAGGTTGGAAGCGAACTTTGAGGGGAGTTCGCGAATCCCTTGTTCGACGCTCAAATCAGGCCCTTCCGTTTGCGGGAGTTCAGGCAAATACTTGTCTGTATCCCGTGACGAACCCGGATGCGCACCGGGATACAGGCTCATCCTCAGATGAGAGCAGACTGTCAACGGGACACATGTGGCAATTCGTGATAAGCCAATAATGGCTGTGGGCAAAGTGAATGATCACCTCTGCGAATGTCTGGCGTCTCCGGAATTGTCTGTCATGGGACCGGGTCCGGTCTCGCCTGGGTTTCTCTACCGGAACTCTGTCATGACGAATGCCACCTTTCCGGGAATATCTGACCGGTGGGAACCGGTCCTACTCCCGACTGGAACTCCGCACTGAAATCACGTACGTCGCGGCCAGAACGGCGAACAGGACGACGACGGAAATGGCTCCCAGGGCGAGCGGCGGGAGGGAGTCTCCAAGTCCCAGCGGCTTCTGTCCGAGGAATGCGGTCAGGCCCAAGCCGACGCCCATCAGGGACTCGCCAGCGATGATGCCGGACGCCAGCAGAACGCTGCGTTTGACCGCATGCTCGGAACTCGGGCGACGTGAGATCAGCCAGTGCAGAATGCCGCCGAGCAGGATCGGAACGGACAGCTCGGCAGGCAGGTAAATGCCGACCGCCACGGGCATCACATGCAGACGGAAGCTGCTGTGCTTCAGAGCCAGCGGCAGATCGGCGATCAGAATCAGCACGGCCAGACCAACTCCCCAGCCGACCATATCCCACGGGATTGTTGAGCCCTCAGCGAAAAAGCCTTTCGCCAGTGAGGCAAACAGACCGGCCTGCGGCGCGACCAGTTCCTCACCGCCGATGCCGCCCGTTCCGGCATTCAGCGAGCCTTCGTGCAGAATTTTCATCACCGGAGCCATGATGAACGCCGCGACCAGGACGCCCAGCACCTGAGCGATCTGCTGGCTGCGCGGGCTCGCACCGACAAGCTGTCCGGTCTTCAGATCATTGCAGACATCGCCCGCCGTACAGGCCACGCAGCAGACAATGCCGGCGACTCCCAGCATCGCCAGGATGCCGGCTTCCCCGCTGAAGTTGCCGACCCAGAGCATCAGCCCAGTCAGCAGCACGGCCGAGATCGTCATCCCCGACACCGGACTGTTCGAGTTTCCCACCAGGCCGACGATGTAGCTCGCGACGGCGGTAAAGAAGAATGACAGCACCAGCGCCGCGCCCGTTGCCAGCAACGTGATTCCCAGCGATCGTTGCAGCAGGACGAAGTAAACACCGAACACGATCGCCGCACAGACGAGGCCCAGGCCGACGAGATACGGGAACTCCAGATTGCGATTCAGGACGTCGCTCTCACGGTCGGACTGCTCGCCGCCGACTGTCGCTGGCGCCTGCAGATTTCCGAACAGTTCTCGAAACGCCGCCGCGATGCCATGCCGCACTTTCCAGATGGCCGCCAACCCACCCACGATCATCGCGCCGACACCGACATAACGAATCTCGGTCGACCATAGCTTGAAGGCGTGCTCGACCGCAGAACCCTCCATCGGCTGCGTACTGAGCAGTGGAATGAGGACATACCAGCCGAGTGCTCCGCCCAGAAACACCTGACTGGCAACCGGCAGACCGACGATCAGACCCACCGCCAGCAGCGCCGGCGAGACATCCATCCCGAAGTACCAGGTCCGTCCTCCGGCTCGTGCCCCGTATTCGACACTCGCTTTCAGAATGCCGAGGAATCCCGAGCAGAACTTGATGAGCGCTCCGGCCAGCAGTCCGCCAAAGACCAGTTCCGTTCCCAGCGATTCGCCCTCGATTTCGCCATGCTCCGCCGCCCCGGCACGCAGCACTTCGGCACACGCGACACCTTCGGGGAATTTGAGGTCCGTTGATTCAACGACGATCGCGCGGCGCATCGGGATCATCATCAGAATGCCGAGCAGCCCGCCGGACAGAGCGACCAGCGTCGTCGTCCAGTAATCAAAGTCCTGCCAGATACCGGTCAGAATCAGCGCCGGCATCGTGAAGATGATGCCCGCCGCCAGCGACTCACCCGCCGATGCGCTGGTCTGAACGATGTTCGCTTCCAGAATGGACCGCCGGTTGAACACGCCCCGCAGCAGGCCGGTTGCGAGGACTGCTGCCGGAATCGACGCCGAGACCGTCATTCCGACACGCAGCCCCAGATACACATTCGCCGCGCCCATCACGACGGACAGAATCAGTCCGGTGGTCAGCGACATCGCGGTCAGCTCGCGACGGCCACTGAGCAGTTTGCCAGGAATCCTCGCGTCCGGGTCCAACATGAGTCTGCACCTCTCGACAGGACGGTCAATCATTGAGTTGACGAACGGCCGGCGACAGCACGGTCGGCAGTCCGGAAGTCGCCACGAATATCCGCGAGCCATCTGGCAAATGAGTGGGATGGAGGGACCTGTAGTTCTCTGCCGCGAACGTCGCGCAGGCGTTCGGCACAGCCCCTCCTGACTTAGTCGATATCGATATTGTCGAACTCACCGTTCGCGTTCAGCCGGGTCGCCCAGACTTTACTGGAGGCCTGATGGCGTGACGG
This sequence comes from bacterium, assembly GCA_016124895.1. Taxonomy (GTDB): domain Bacteria; phylum Planctomycetota; class Planctomycetia; order Planctomycetales; family Planctomycetaceae; genus JAPOLP01. The sequence goes on along the minus strand of WGMU01000026.1, from coordinate 30,063 downwards.
GCTGAAGCGGATGATCGGGCCGATGCCGAGGTCGAGTCCCTCGATCGACTCAAGCGAGTCGACCAGCTTCTCAGTGTTCAGTTCCGGACCGGCTGTCTTCAGCCCCTCGACCAGGCAGCGTGCCGCAATGAACCCTTCCAGAGAAACGAAGCCGGGCTGATACTCGGGATAGTACTTCTGCAGCGCTTCCCGATATCGCAGGACGCCCGTCGCATTGGACAGGTAGTGCGGAACGACCTGCGTGACGATCACGCCATCGCCGAAATCAGGACCGGTCTCCTGAAACTCTTCCGCGAGAGCCTTGCCGTCAACGAACGAGACCGCGCCGAACATCATCTCCGGCCGGGCTTCCCGGATGCGTTTCACAAACCGCGCGGCCACCTTGTAGGTCGGCACCATGATGATGGCTTTGACGTCCCGTGGACCGTCCAGAATGCCGGTGACGGCCGCGTCAATGTCCAACTGATTGCGTTCGTACCCGACGCGCAGCACGTCCTCTTCCCGCAGCCCGTAAGCCCGCATCGACTTCGCAACGCCGTGGAATCCGTCGTCGCCGTACGAGTCATTCTGAGCGAAGACCGCGATGCTCTCGGCCGGAACCCGCAGTTCGTCCACGAAGTACTTCACCATCGCGGACGTCTCGTCGGCGTAGCTGGCCCGGTAGTTGAAGACGTATCGATCCGGGGGATCCCTGCGCAGCAGGCTCGCTCCGGTAAACGGAGCGAAGAACAGGTATCCGTGCTCAACGGCATACGGCGCGGCCACACGAGCGGTCGGCGTGCCGACGTTTCCAATCACCGCAAAGACCTGACGCCTGTCGAACAGCTCGACCATATTCGCGAGCGCGCGATCGGGGTCGTAACCATCGTCGAGAACGCGGAGTTCGAGCCGGCGACCGTGAATCCCGCCCTCGTCGTTGACGCTGGCGAAGCAGGCCCTGATGCCGACCGTCATGTTATGACCCAGCTCGCTGCTGGGGCCGGAGTAGGCGGTCGTCGTTCCGAACGTGATCATGTCTGCGGTGACACCACGGAACAGGGAAGAGGCCGGGAGACTGTTGATCCTGGCACCATTCTCCGCTGATGGATCGGTCATGCCAGGTCGGTTGAAGGCGAACAGGCCGACGGCGACAGCGATCGCGAGCCCTCCAACGGCGGCGATCAGTTTCCACGGGCGTCTGACAATCGGCTCCGGCACGTCAGCAGGAGGAGGTTCGGTAGGCTCAAGCGCGACAGTCGAACCTCCGTCGCTTTCAAGCAGCAGGTCGACGGCGGTTCCGAACTCACGGGCACTCTGGTAGCGGTCATCCGGATTCTTGGCCATCGCCTTTCGGATGATCGCGTCGCAGTCCGGCGGGGCTTCCGGGACAAGTTCCGTCACGCTCGGGACCGGGTCGTGGCACTGAGCGAACATGACTTTCATGTGATCGCCCTTGCCCTGGAACGGCGGCCGACCCGTCAGCAGCATGAAGAAGGTCGCTCCGAGCGAGTAAATGTCGGAGCGATGATTCGTCTCCTCCGCCATGCACTGCTCGGGGCTCATGAAGTCGGGCGTGCCCAGCACCGTGCCGTCCCGAGTCAGTGCGGTATTCTCGCCGCTGACGGACTTGGCCAGTCCAAAGTCCAGCAGCTTGGCTCGCGAATCAGCGGTCAGCATGATGTTCTGCGGCTTCACGTCACGATGGATCATGTCCCGGCCATGCGCGGCCGCGAGCGCGTCACAGCAGTCTCGGATGATGCGCGACGCTGTGCGCCAGTCGGCGCGGCGGCCTGGAGACCGCTTGAGGATCTGCATCAGATCTTCGCCGTCGACGCGTTCCATGACGACGAAAAAGGAATCGTTCTCTTCCAGCACGTCGTAGATGGCGACGATGTTCGGATGCTGAATTGCCCCGGCGGCTCGCGCTTCCTGCAGTAGTCGCAACAGCGCCCGCTCATTCTTCGAGTGCTTCCTGGACAGCAGTTTGATCGCAACATCCCGCCGGATCACTGTGTCGTACGCCCCGAAGACGACTCCCATGCCGCCTCTGCCGAGCACGCTGCGGATTTCGTATTTGCCAAGCTTCTGGCCTTCGCCGAAGGAAACGTCCGGCTCTGCAGACTCCGCTGCCGACTGTTCCCGGACGTCCGCGACCGTGTCGAGGAATTCGCTGAAAGCGGCCGAGACCGTTGGGTGATCGTCGGGAAAGAGTTCCAGATAGTCCTGCTTCTGCGGTTCCTCACCGTGCTCCCGCCGTTGAGCCATGTCGACGCTGATCAGTTCCGCCAGGACGTCTGGTCTTGCTGCTGTATCGACGTCCTGCAGAAAGTCCTGGATGTCGGGCCGCGCTCCGGACTTCCAGGCAGCAGCAAACTGCCCGCGCAGTTCCAGGGCCTTCGCTGATGAATCCGGTTCCCCCTGGCCGCTCTGCACGTTGCTGCTCCTGTCTTTGAACCGAAGTCTGCATCCCGAGGCAGGTTTCATCCTACGCCCAGTGCCGGTTTTTGCTCAACGACCTGTCCACCGCCGACTGTTGCCTGGCTCGTTAGTTGAGCACCACTTGCGGTTGTCGTACAAGCACGAAGCGCAAGCGAGTGAGTCCTTTCCGTCACACACTCGCTGGCGCTTCGTGCTTGTCTACTCGCCGATTTCGCCAATGTGGCGCTATCCAGTGTCGAGTTAGAGATCGGACAGCCGCTGATCCGCGTCACCGAATCGTGGCAGTTGGACCCCCAGACGACCCAGCATGGACAGGTATAGACTGCAGGCGCGGCGCTGGTCGTTGGGACGATCGAGATAATTAAGAATTCGTCCGGTTTTCAGCGTGCCGCCTGCCTGGCCGGCGAGGACGATTGGCAGGCGGTCGGCCTGATGTCTGTCGCCGTCGAACAAATTCGAGCAGCACATCAGCAGCGAACTGTGCAGCAGCGACTGGCCGCCTTCGTCGATCTGTTTCAACCGATCGATCAGATACGCGAACTGGCTGACATGGAACCGGTTCGTCTGCAGGTACATCGCTTCGAGTTCCGGATCGCGACCGTTGTGCGTCAGGTCCAGATGCAGGCTGCCATGCACGCCCTCCAGGAATCCGAAGTTCATCTGCGAGAGGTCGTTGTTCAACATGCAGGTTGCAATGCGGGTTTTGTCCATCTGAAACGCGAGGACGATCAGATCGAGCATCAGCCGCATGTGATCGGGAACTTCCTGCGGCAGTTCGTCCGCCGGACGCGGCAGGTTCGGGGCCTCCAGCGTTGGACGCCAGCCTTCAAGTCGCTCCTCCTTCGAGGCGCGATCGATACGTTGCTCAATGCTGCGGATCGATTCAAGGTACTCGTCGAGTTTGACACGGTCACTCGTTGAAAGCTGAGTCCGCAACGACTTCGCATCGGACAGCACCTGATCAAGGATGCTGCGGTCGAGCTTCCGTTGCCCCTGGCCGCCGACGATCTGATCGAACGCCCGTGCCGGGTAGATCTCTTTCGTGGCCGGCTTCGTCGGGCTCGCCCAGGAGATACACGAGCCGTAAATCATCGACAGGCCGTCTTCGAGACGCAGCTCGGTCGGCTCGATGCCCAGCACCAGACTCGGCAGCGCCGTCCGCTCGCCGATCTGCTGCGCGAGAACCTGGTCCATCGAACGCCCAACGCGGATGTCGTTCTGGTCGAGACTGACCCAGGCACCGGAGAGCAGATTTGGCATCCGGCCCAGGTGAGCGCTCGGGTTCGCAACGGCCTGCGCGTTGAACAGGCCGTCGATGATCACAAGGTCTTCGCAATGTGGAGCGAGCGGCGTCATGCCGGGGCCGAGCTGCATCCCGGCTCCGCGACCCTTCGCCCACCAGTGCGCCGGCTCGACGCCATTCGAGAAGTACAGGCACGCAAACCGGACTGGCGGCAACGACGTGTCGTCAGTCGTCCGCTTCCCCGACTCAGCCCGCAGCGGCAGCGACATCAGCCACGGCAGCGCGAGGCTCGCGCCACCGGCGCTCAGAAATGAGCGGCGGGAAACGCCGTCATGCCACCAGTGTTCGTTCTGAAGTTCAGCCATGGAGCGACTCACGAGGTGTCTGCCGGGTTAGAAATACGACATCGAGCAACCAACCGTCCATAGTAGCCATCTCGCTCCGTCGAGATGAGCTGATTGCTCGACAGGCTTCAAATTCAAAAGGAACCATCAGCAAGCCTTTCACTGCGAATGACGATTTCTCTCCGACGGCGAAACGCCAGTCACGCCGGGTCATCTCGACGGAGCGGGCTGACTATTTTGAAACCGAAACTGCCGGCTGGTCACGATGCGTTCCAGCAGGCCCGCCATGCCACCAGCGTCCTGCATGTGCTGCTGAAGTTCGACAATCAGCGACCGGTCACCGACCTCTTCCTGACGGCCCAGCGAGTATCCGAGCAGCCGCGTCGCCAGCGTTTCGTGAAAGCGCGGCAGTTCGTCGCGCAGGTAATCGTGCAGACCGTCGACTCCGGAAACCTCGCGACCGTCACGCAGCTCACCCGAGGTTTCGACCGGCTGCTGATCGCGGTACCGAGTTCTCCAGCGTCCGACGGGATCGAAGTTCTCCAGTGCAAAGCCGAACGCGTCAAAGCGTGCGTGGCAGTTGTGGCATGAGGCGTCACGGCGGTGCGCAATCAGTCGCTGACGAATCGACTGGCCGTCGTCGACAACTTCATCCGCGGCGATCGAACCGGCATCGGCGGGCGGTGGCGGGATCGTCGCACCGAGCACGCGACGCAGAATCCAGTCGCCGCGTTTGACGGGACTGGTCCGCCGCGGTGCGGACGTGGTCGCGAGGACCGCTCCCAGCTTCAGCAACCCACCACGATGAAAACGTCCCGAGTCCGTCACGCGCTGCAGTTCGTTCCGGCCGTCGAGCGCGACGTCGATTCCGTAATGCTCAGCCAGTTGCGGATTCAGGAAGGCGTAATCGGCGAACAGGATCTCATTAACCGGGCGATCGCCACGCAAGACGAAATCGAAGAACGCGACCGCCTCGTCGTACATCGCCTGCTGCACCGACTTCGAGAACTCCGGGAACAGCGCTTCATCGATCCCCCGGAACTGATCGAAGCGGTAAAAGCCGAACCACTGCCCGAAGAACTCTGTCGCGAACCGTTGCGACTTCGGATCACGCAGCATTCGTCGCACCTGCTGTCTGAGCTGTTCCTCAGTCGCAAGTTCTCCCGCCGTCGCGGCACGACGCAGTTCGTCGTCGGGCACTGACGACCAGATCAGAAAGCTCAACCGCGACGCCAGTTCCCACTGCGAGAGCGGAACGGATCGTGTTTCGATACCCGCTTCATCGGTCGCTCGTTCCGATCGATACAGAAACCCCGGTGAGATCAGCACACGGGCGATGACCGCACAGATCGCGGAACGGTGATCGAGGCCAGACTCAGTTCTCAGCGACTGATAAAACGCGGACAGGCTGTTCTGCTCGGACTCCGAGAGTGGCCGCCGCCAGGCTTTGGCAGCAAGAAGGACCACGTCCCGCACGTGCCCCGATCGGGCAGCGGCGAACAGCGACTGCGTCTGATCGAAGTCGGCTTTCAACGGCGTCACGTAACCACGAGCTTCGCTCGGCAGATTTGCGATCCAGTCATCGTCGAGCACTGCGATGCGGCGGCCAGCGAGGTCGATGACGTACTTGCGGGCCAGGAACTGCAGCCAGGTTTCGTGAAACTCGAACGAACCTTTCAGGTCGGCCCAGGCCTGATCGAGCTGGCGTCGCGTCTCCTCGTCAAGAATGTTCCGCACTAGAAACTCGTCGTCGCGGAAGTACTTGATCCGTGTGTGAAAGAAGTTCCGCTCGGCGTTGTTGTATGTGCCGTCGACTGGAGCCGGGACCGGGTCGCGGTCCGACGGAGCAGGTTCGCGCTGCGACATCTGCGGCAGCAGGCGGGCGAACTCCAGCACGCCGCGTTTCCACTCGGCGAAGGCCGGGCTGTGCGGATCGGCCAGCAGACCAGAGACCGACTTGCCCTGATCAGTTTCTTCCCGTTGCGCGACCGTGCAGCGGACGATGCAGTCATCACCGTGCTCGACGTCGAGTACCGCCGTCACGAGCAGTCGCCCGGACCGCGCGCCCTCGGGGATCGGCAGCTCGAACGCCAGCGAATGCGTACCGACCGTTCCAAAGTCCGTCGGCGGAAGTTCGCGATCGAACCAGTGACCGCCCAACTTCAACTGCGCGATCGTCTCGTCGGACAGAAAGTCCCGCAGCGGCGCCGGGTCTGCGAGGCGCTTCGCATAGTCACGAAACTGAATCTGCGGGTTCTGCCAGGTGATCGCCGCACGAGGCGAACCGTCGCCGTTCGCAGACTCGACGGAAATCACCAGGTGCGCAGTCGTCGTTCCCTGCGGCCAGTTGATGTTCATCTCGAACGGTTGAGTCCGCTGCACGCTGAACCGATCCGGTCGCAGAATCGGCGCTTCTTCTTTGGCGTCCGGGTTCACGCCGAAACGGTTCTGCCAGCGGCGCAGCAGCGCGGCGATCTGTTCGCACTCGATTCTGATCTGCTCAGAGGTCGGAGCCTCGTTGCTTGTCGGTGACGGCAATTGCCGCCAGGCAGCCACGATCTTCGACGTCGGAAATGCTGGCGACTCGGCTGTCAGGATTTCGTGAATGTACTCGGCAAACCGCGGCTCGATACCGGCTTCGTCAGCGAGAGTCTGCAACGCGACATCGGCGCGGCCGAGTTGCTCGCGGTACCGAAACTGCCAGGTGGTGAGGAAGGCCAGCGGATACTTTTCGGTCCCGAACGGCTGACCGCCTTCACCCGCCGATGTGCGAAAGCCGTGCATCCGGTAAATCTTCAGAATGCGGTCGATCGCCGACAGTTCGAACCCGGTCGCTCCCGAATCCTGAAAGAACTGCAGCGGGCCGGTGCCGACCACGGCGTGATCGGCAATCTGCCGCGCGGCTTCGAGATAGCGTTCCAGGATCGCGTCCTCGGTGAACTGCACGATGCCCGTATTCGTAAACCCGGCTCCGCCGACCGCGTCAGGCACGAAGTTGCGTTCGACGTTGAAATCCACGCCCGTCAGATCGCGAATTGCGTAACCGTACTCGGCGCTGGTCAGACGGCGGATCACGACGTTCCCCGGCTCGCCATCATGCTGCTTTTCGGCCACCGCAATGCCTCGACGAATCCCCGCAACAAGCTGGCGTCGTTGAGCCTCGGTCGGCTGCGCAGCGGCCGATGACGGCGGCATCAGCTTCTGATCGAGCTGCTCGACCACGCGCCGCCACAGTCGGAAGTCCGCCGCGAAGTCGTCCCGCTTCGTCAAACTCTCAAGATCGACACCCGCTTCTGAACCGTCCGGCTGGTGGCAATCGATGCAGAAGTTCGTCGCCAGTCGACGCAGTTCGGCAGTTGACTCGTCTCCGCGAGCGGAAGGCAACGAACTCGCCACCAGACCGGCGACAACCAGCGACAGAAGAATTCGAGAGGCGTTGCACATCAGGTGGGCAGTTCCAGAAGGCGGGACAGGCAGCGAGGACTCTCGATTGACCCAGACAGATTAACTCACTTCCCGCCACGACCAACCCTTTCACTCCGAACCACAGCTTCGGACCAGAATACTTCACTCGGGCCGCAGCAGACTGAGGTCGTAGTGTTTCGGACAAATCGCCATCGCCCGATAGCACCGTTCCTCGCAACCGGCCCAGATACAGGGGCGATTGTCCTGTGCGACGTCTTTGGGAAGATCAACATTCGTGCGATACCCGCAACTCTGCAGCCACGCTCGCAACTTCCCGAGAATCTGCAGTTGTTCCTCGATCGCGATCGGAGTCTGCTCTGGAGCCGTCCAGCAGCGTAGATCCAGCTCAATTACAAAGTCACACCGCGACACACCGGACATTTCCCAAGACAACTCCAGAGTTCGGTTGTTCTCTTCATAAACAACCACGCCGCAACGCCCGCTCGACTCGAACCGAAACGGGCCGGCATTTCGGCGGAATATCTGCCTGACGAATCGCAGCATGTACGTCACTCACGTAAGTCGGATTCAGCGAGTCTGAGTGGCCGCATCCGTGCGCCGCGGTTCACTCAGATTTGGAGAAACCTGCCGACCGCTCAACCGGCCAACAAGCGCGACTCGAAGCAGTTGTAGGCGAGTTTCTCCGAAACTCGCAGGACGTCAGAAGCAGCGTCGAGCGTACGTTGTCATCGTGTTTGCGAGATAGTGTCCGTCAACTTCGCTCCTCCAGGTTTCGGAGAAACCTGACTACGGCTGCGCTACGGAATGACGCGGACCACTCCGTAGACCAGAAACGACGGCACTTCGCAGGTGAGGAAGCCCGACTCGCTGGAATGCTCCAGTTCGGTGGCGGTCGCTTGCTCGGGGGTCAGGAATTCGACGCGGCGGCAGGTCATTCCGTCGGGCAACCTCAGCCGGATTTGCGCTGGAGCCGTTGCCGTTGGTTTCTCGTCGGAGATGCCTCGACCGGCGCTGGGCTCACCATTCCGCTTGCGCGGCGGTTCCTCGCGGTTGTAGTTCACACAGTGCAGCGTCAGCTCGTCAGCTTCCGCAGGACGGCTGGCCGAAACGCGGATGGTGTACGGCACATCGAATCGGCTGCGCTGCGGATCGTCGAGCACGGCGGACAGGTCAGGCGCATCGACGGCAACGACGTGTCGATACCGGGCCAGCAATTCCGGTCGGGCCAGATCGTCGGGCAGAATGTCGAACAGAACGTGCTCGTCGAGCAACCGTGTTCCGAGTTCGCGAAACGTGGCCACCGGATCGAGACGGCCGTCGTGAACAGCTCGGCGCGGATACAGCAGCACGGTCCCGGCGTACGGCCGGTTCGCACGGAACAGCGCGTCATGGCGTTTGAGGAACTGGTAGTAGCGAGCGATCACGGCTCGGGCTTCAGGATCGGTAAACCGCGTGTAGAAGCCCATCGGAGCGCCACCGTTCGCAGCCAGTTCGGCAATCGCGGTCCGGATGCGCGTGCTTTCGTATTTGCCGAGCGTGAAGGGTTTGTCGTCGAAACTGCCGCGGATGTAGCGTGCCTGCAGCGTGCCCTCACCCAGAAACCGTTTCTCCAGGTCAGTGTAGTAAGCGGCTCCTCCTGTGCTGTACCACAGGTAGTCTTCGTTCCGCCCCCAGAGTTCGACGGGCAGCAGGCAGCGTTCGTCACCACTGAGCTGACTGAAGCTGCTGAGGTGATCCCACTGCGCCACGATCAGATCGGGCTTCAGCGAGCGACCGTATTTCAGAAAGACATCGTCGAACACCTGCTTGTTGGAGATCTGTGACCAGCGCAGCATCTCACGCCGCAGCGGCGTCGATTCTTCCGGCTTGTGCCAGTAAACGATTTCCTCGAACGGATGCGTTTGCGCATCGGCGATGCCGAACTTTGACTGCAGCTCGCCTTGCGAGAACCGCTCGGCCAGGTAACTGCGGAAGCCGGACTGACAATGCTCGCACAGGCAGTTGTGCCGGTAGAAATAGTTAGCAATGAAACCATCGAGGCCGCGTTCGATCCCGCGCTTCACCCACGCCCGCATGACCGCCTGCCAGTGAGGATTTCGCAGGCACGCCCAGTATTCGTGCATCCCGCCGATGCCGTACCCCGTCTGCCCGATTGGTTCCCCGTCCGGACCGCGTTCCAGAAGTTGCCGCGGATCGTCAACGGGCTTCGGGCCGAGTTCCTGCTCGTCCCACAGGTTTCGATAGAAATGGAAGAAGCCGGTGGGACCATTTGGTCCGTCCAGATCGCCAACCAGAAACTCGACATTGAAGTGCCCGACGACTTTGACTCCGCGCTGCCGGAGCGCGGCGTTGCGGTCCTCGAACCACTGCCCGCACTCCGGCAATCCCTGCACCGGGAAATGAGCCGGGTACCCTTTGAAGTGCGGAGTGTGCGCAAGGCTCCAGAAATGAGCCCCGTAGAACCCGTGCTGCGCGAGTTCGGGCTGCGCTTCATCGATGAAGTTCAGGTAAGCCGGGTCGGCATAGTTCGCCCAGTGAGCCACCATCCGAGTGAACTCCAGTCGTGCCGGCTCATCTCCCCGAAGGCCGCCGGGTCTGGCGAAGCTCAGCAGAACGACCAGCGAGCCGTAAGCAGCGCAGCTCAAAATCCAGTGACGTGGCATGAGATGTCCTTCTGCAGGAGCTGAAGTCCGACGACTGACCATCGCAACCAGGTGCGGCGTCAGTTTTGTGTTGCCAGACGCCATTTCAACCAGGCGTAGAGCGATCCGCCAATCTGCTGGTAGCCGGTCGCATTCGGATGAACGCCGTTGTTTTCCGGATAGCCGTCGATCGGGTCGAGGTTCAATTCAGTGGGAACCAGAAACAGCCGCCCCTGCCTGGACTTTGTCTCAAGCTGGTTCTGCTCATCGAAGTGGGCGAGTTGCCGCTCGACGAGACGATGCTGAATCCGCTTCCAGCCCCAGCGGTGATAGCGGCCCTTGTAATTGGCCTCGAAACCGGACTCGCGCGCGTTCGGTGGAGTCGTCACGCAGAGCGCCAGATCCGTTTCCGGGCACGCTTCACGGAATGCCTTCAGCAGCGCGTCCGCCTGCTCGAACATGCTGTCGATGCGGGCGTCAATCGCGGCAGGGTCTTCTGGATCGGCACCGAAACAATCGTTGATTCCCAGCAGGAAGAAAGTGACGTCAGGACGCGCGCCGGCTTCGCTGAAGTAGCGGCCGACATTCAGCTCGGGTTTTCCGGCAGCGCTAAGAAACACGAATGGACTGCTGCGTTTGCGATACGTGCCGTCCGGATTCGGCTCGTAGTGACTCACGAACCGCTGCCAGGTCCAGCCGCCGTAGCCTTCGTGCTGAACGCCGGCGGCGGCCGAAGTCGGGCGGTGCGTGCCCAGCATCTTCCAGGCAGGATTTCCCGGCAGCGATAACAGCCGAGCCAGCTCGTTCGGATACAGCGTCGCATGAGTCAGGCTGTCGCCCACAATCAGCAGCGTCACGTTGTCGTCACGTCCCGCATCAGCGGGCACGATCTGCAGCCGGCATTTCGCGCGGGCCTGATCCACACTGTCGGGATGACTGACAGTCAACTCAAAGTCGTGAACTCCGACATCTTCGTTCCGTGGCTGAACGGTCCAGCGTCGCTGCTCACTGTGACCGAGCGGGCACTGCACCTTGAACTGATACTCTTCCGGTGTCTGTGTCAGGACGACGTTGTCGAAATAGACACTCATGTCCTGTCCGACGACGGCGTAGAACTCACGCGGCAGCGTCAGCCTCAGCGTATCCGGAGCATCAGCCCCGGACGCTGAATGCAGAGCGGTCAGCAGGACATTCAGGACGAGCCCACAGATCAGGGTCAGGCGGTTCGACATCAGATTGTTCTCACAGCAACAGCAGGCGTGCTCGACAACGATCGTTCGGCGTCGAGAGTTGAAAACGGCAGTTATCATCACACCGCCCCGGGTGCTCCCTGCGTGTTCACGAACAGCGAATACACGGACGTGCTGCCGCACATGAAAAGGCGATTGCGATGACGACCGCCGAAGCAGACATTGGCACAACGTTCGGGAAGATCAATCCGGCCGATGAGTTTGCCATCCGGATTGAAGATCGAAACTCCATCGAGCCCCTCTTTGCCCATGCCCCAGCCGACCCACAGGTTGCCGTCGACATCGACGCGCAGGCCGTCCGGTGTTCCGTCGGGTTCGGCGGTGATCAAAGTTCGGCCACGACTGACCTGAGTGCCGTCGTCGGTCACATCGTAGACGCGAATCACACGCGGTGTGACGCCAGCCTCGACGACGTACAGCCTGGATTCGTCCGGTGAAAACGCGAGACCATTGGGACGCTCGATCTCACCGATGACGACAGCGATCTTCTTCGTCTTCGGGTCCCAGCGATAGACGCTGGTCGGCAGTGCCTGTTTCGCCTGATGGCCTTCGTAAAAGCCGAGGATGCCAAACGGCGGATCGGTGAACCAGAGCGACTCGTCGGACGGACACACGGCATCATTCGGTGAGTTGAGCGGCTTGCCCTCAAACTGATCTGCGATGACCGTGATCGATCCGTCGTACTCCGTGCGAGTCACGCGACGCGAATCATGCTCACAGGTAATCAGTCGTCCCTGTCGGTCGCGTGTGTTGCCGTTCGAGTTGTTCGACGGGCGGCGGAAGACGCTGACGGCACCGGTCTCTTCCTCCCATTTCATAATTCGATTGTTGGGGATATCGCTCCACAGCAGGAAACGCCCATCGCCAAACCAGACAGGACCTTCACTCCAGCGCATCCCGGTCGCGATCCGTTCGACTTTGGCCAGGCTCAGCCGGTACTTCGCGAAGCTGGAATCAATGATCCGGACACGCGGATCGGGATAACGCTGACTCGGCTCCCATTCGGCAAAGACGCGAGACGTCAGAGCGAATGACGACAGGACGCTGCTGGCAAGAAAGTCTCTACGGCGCAAATCCATTTTGAGTATGCCTCCCGCAATCGGCTGAAAACCCGGCTGGCAGTCCGACGAATCACACATCATAGCCGCCGCCGTTCATCAGAACGACTTTCAGGATCAACACAGAGTACGGCCAGGCTTCAGCAGTCGAGCGTGTGCTCAATTTCCCAGGCGGACACCTGGCTGGAGTAGTCACTCCATTCGGCGCGTTTGAGCTTCAGGTACGACCCGGCAAACTCCTCACCGAGCCCGGTTTTCAGAACCGTGTTCGACTCGAAGTGCCGCAGAGCGTCCAGCAGAGTGCCGGGCAGTCGTCGCACATCAGAGGCCAGGCCCGCGTTCTGATAAATGTTGACGTCCAGCGGCGGACCGGGATCACGGTCGTGCTCAATCCCATCGAGTCCAGCTTCCAGAATGGCGGCCGGCAACAGATACGCATTGGCTGAGCCATCGGCCAGACGGAGTTCAATCCGCCCAGGACCGGGAATGCGGATCATGTGCGTGCGGTTATTTCCGGCATAGCTGATCGTGTCCGGAGACCAGGTGGCTCCCGAAGCTGTCACTGGAGCACCAATCCGGCGGTAGGAATTCACGGTCGGCGTCACGATCGCACACAACGCTTCGGCGGAATGCAGCACGCCGCCCAGGAAACGGTATGCCAGTGTCGACAGGCCCAACGGGTCGTCGGAATCCAGGAAAAGGTTGCTGCCGCTCTCACGATCCCACAATGAGACATGCGTGTGGCAGCCGTTGCCCGTCAGATGCGAAAACGGCTTGGGCATGAAGGTGGCTCGCAGGCCATGTTGCTCGGCCACGGACTTGACCAGGTACTTGAAGAAGATCTGCTGGTCCGCCGTTCGCAGCGCTTCGGAGTACTTCCAGTTGATCTCGAACTGCCCGTTGGCATCCTCGTGGTCGTTCTGATACGGCTCCCAGCCGAGTGCCGTCAGGTAGTCACAGATCTGCGAGATCAGATCAATCTGCCGCGACAGAGCCCGCTGGTCATAACACGGCTTCTGCTGAGTGTCGCATGCATCAGACACGGACCAGTCGTCGGCGCTGAGCAGGAAGAATTCGCATTCGACACCCGTACGCAGTTCGAAGCCGCGTTCGACGGCGCGAGACAGAGATCGCTTGAGAACCTGCCGCGGTGCTTGAGCCAGTGGTTCGCCAGTCATCCACAAATCCGCCGCCAGCCAGCCGATCTCTGGTTTCCACGGGAGCTGAATGAAACTCGCCGGATCCGGAATCGCAACCACGTCAGGGTCGGCAGGACTCAGATCCAGCCAGGCGGCAAACCCCGCGAATGCGGCTCCGGTTTCGCTGATGTCATCGATCAACGCAGCAGGCACCAGCTTGGCTCGCGAGACGCCAAAAAGATCGGAAAAGGAGACGAGGAAATAGCGGATGCCGAGTTCTTCGGCGCGTTTGCGCAAGCTCATCAGCCCATCTTCTGAGAAAGAGTTCTGCCGTGCTGCTTAAGCGCTCAGCAGTTCGGCAATCGCTGTTCTGATGAAACCCTGGTCCTGGGGCGACTTCACCGGATTCCCGGCCCGGTGGCCCCAGATCGAGGGAATCGGCCGGAACTCGGCATTCGGAATCTGCTGTGCCTCGGCCTGGCTGTCTTCTGCTGTGAAGTACAAATCCATGCTTCCCGGCATGATCAGCGTCCTGGCCTGGATCGACGCCAGTGCTCTGGTCAGGTCTCCCTGATACCGGTCGTTGTCGCTGATGTCCGACCGCTTCCAGGTCTCAATCATCGACAGCAGATTCGCGGCATCACGGCGCAGAAAGCTGGCTTCCCAGTCACGGATCAGAAAATCCTCCAGCGAGGAATAACCGACCTTGAGATAAACGTGTTCGCGGTAGAACGCCTGCGACAGCGCCCAGCCCGCATAGACGCGGCCGAATGCCCGCAGCCCACGCTCCGGACGTGCCGTGAAGCGATCGCCACTCCAGGCAGGATCGCACGTCAGCACAGACCGCAGTCCTTCCAGAAACACAATACTGTGCGGTGAGGTTTTCGCGGCCGTGCAGATGGCGGCAATCCGTTCGACGCATTTGGGAAACATCGCTCCCCAGTGCAGCGCTTGCTGACCACCCATGGACCAGCCATAGGCCAGCGCCAGCCGTTCGATGCCAAACACCTCGGTCAGCAGCTTTCGCTGCGCCGTCACGTTGTCGACATGCGTAAAGAGCGGCCAGCGGCCCGGTCCGAACGGCTCCGGAAGATTGCTGGGTGAACTCGACAACCCATTGCCGAACATGTTGGGAATGATGATGAAGTAGCGCTCGGGATCCAGAATCCCGTCCGGCTGGATCAGCCAGTCAATATCGGGATGCTGAGCCCCGTACGAGGTTGGATAGAGAATGACGTTCGACCGCGCTGCGTTCAGTGTGCCATACGTCTGATACGCCAGACGGAGTTCCGGAACGATCATCCCACACTGCAGGCGGAAATCCGGCAGCGTGAAGACTTCGTACGGCAGAGATGAAGTGGTGTCGGTCATCAGGAATTAGTATCTGCAGTGGTGTGCAGTGAGCCAATGACTTCCCGGTTCGCTGCAACGTAACTCGGAGCAAGATGCACCAGCTTCTCTTTCAGCTTCTGATGCGCCCGTGGCAGCTCATGAAACGGGATCGACGGATAGAGATGATGTTCCGTGTGAAAAGGCATGTTCCACATCAGCAGCCGGACGGGAAACATCGCCAGCGTCGTGCGCGTATTCGTCAGACCGTTTTCGTCGTTCGTGCAGCCGGTATGTTCAACGATCAGAATCGCTCGCAGCAGCGGCTGAGCTAGCAGCGCCGGCAGAAACCAGTAATACAGAGCCCACGGATACCCCATGAAGATGGATGTGACACCCGCCACATAGATCGCCAACTGGCAGGCCGCTGACGCCGCGATATTCCATCTCGCCCGCTCCGGCACGAACGGATATCGCCGAGCCATCCCCAGAGCCAGTTGGACAAAGTGAAGGGGTCGAAAGAACCAGAACAGCACACCGCTGATTTCGATCAGGTAGCTCAGGAACGACCGCGGCTTGGGCGTCATCAGCTCAGGATCCTTATCGGGAATCTGCGTGTAGCGATGATGCCAGGTGTGGTAATGGCGGTAGTAGGTGAAATTGTAAAAGCTCAGCACACCGGCGATCCATCCGAACACTTCGTTCACAGCCCGCGTGGCAAATGCCGTCCGATGCACGCATTCATGCATCGGCGCGAACATGGTCACAATCGTGAAGCCATGCAGAATCATCGCCGGCACCAGCAGATACCAGTTCGGCTGAGCGAGCCACACGCAGGTGCCGGTGAGCAGCATCACAAGGACATGACTGCCGAACCGCACGAGGCCGCGCAGATCAGACCGCTGGCTCAGCTCCCGGACAACAGCGATGTCCAGAGCCGCGCGGCCAGGCAGTGCCGCGGTTCCCATATCGAGAGAGTCAGGATTCACCGCACCTTCAGACATGAACCGCTCCTTGGGGAGAGGCCAGCAGCCGGCGAGCGGAATTTCCTGTCGCCGGAGACCTGAACCGGAGCGCGGCGGTCGTCACGGCAGTGTGACTCGTCTGAAGCTAGCTCGCTTCACTGAGACCCGCAAGCGATCAACCGCATCGAACAGCACTCGGCATGCGCCGGTTTCGTAACTCGGCAGTCTCGCGGAGAGGCACTCATCACAAAAACTCGGTCACCATTCCAAACGACACGCATCGACTCATTATGCCGAGCCTCGCGCTGGCTGGTCATTTACCAGGCAGCAGAAGACACTGAACTCACAAGGTCCAGGAGAACAGCCATGAGATTTCTTGAGATTGTCATCCCCCGCGTGTCGCTGATGCTGATTGCGTGCCTGATCTGCGCATCCGGATCTGTGCCACTCCTTGCCGCCGACCGGCCGAACATCGTTCTGATCTTTGCCGACGATCTGGGCTGGCAGGAGCCGGGTTATGCCGGCTCGGATTTCTGTGAGACACCGCATCTGGATCGGCTCGCCCGTGACGGCATGGTATTTCGACATGCCTACTCCTCTGCCGGAAACTGTGCGCCCAGTCGCGCCTGTATGCTGTCCGGGCAGTACACACCGCGGCACAGCGTCTATGCCGTCGGCAGTACGAAACGCGGGCCAGTCGACCTGATGCGCATGATTCCCATCGGGAACAAAGCCAGTCTGCCACTGAGCACAGTCACGCTCGGCGAAGCGATGAAGCAGGCAGGCTATGTGACCGGCATGTTCGGCAAGTGCCACCTGACGGACTCGAAGAACGGCAAGTCAGAGCGTTCTGGATTCGATGTTGTCAAGGTTTCGCAGCATGGACTTAACAGCGACGATCCAGACGATCCGAAAGGCATCTTCTCGATCACAGCCGCGGCGTGCGAGTTCATCGCGGCCAACCAGCAACGACCATTCTTCGCTTACTTGCCGCACTATGCCGTCCATTCACGACTGCAGGGACGTAAGGCCACGCTGAAACACTTCCAGTCAAAGACGGCCGGAGAGAAGCATCACGATCCGCTGTTCGCCGCGTGCCTCGCTGATCTCGATACAGGAGTGGGGCTTGTCCTGAAGAAGCTGGCGGAGCTTGGACTCGAAGAGAACACGCTGGTGCTGTTCACGTCCGACAACGGTGGCACGGCCGTTTCGCAGGAACCGTTGCGCGGCAAGAAAGGCTGCTACTACGAAGGTGGCATTCGTGTGCCCATGATCGTACGCTGGCCAGGGACGGTCGCACCGGGAACGACCTGCGACGTGCCGGTGATCAACGTCGACTTCTTTCCGTCATTTCTCGCAGTCGCCGGCGCCGAACAACCCTCTTCACTGCTTGATGGCGAAAACCTGCTGCCGCTGTTTCAGGGACAGCCCGCACTCAAACGCTCCGCCGTCTTCTGGCACTTCCCTGGCTACCTCAATGGTCCCGTGCCGCGCGGTCGTGATCCGATCTTCCGCACGCGACCGGTCAGTGTCATCCGTCACGGCGACTGGAAGCTGCATCTGTATCATGAAGAATGGCAGCTCGACGGAGGCCGCGACCGGATCGACTCGAACAACGCCATCGAGCTGTACAACCTCGCCAGCGATCCCGGTGAGCACCACAACCTTGCCGGCCGGCAACGCGCGAAGCGCGATGAACTGCTGGACGAACTGCTCGCGTGGATAAATCGCGTTCCGGCTCCGCTGCCGGAGCAACGCAATCCCCAGTGGCAACCACAGTGATGACAGGCAGGCAGATGTCCGTCGGATCGATACTTAAGACGTCGCAGACGGTGATTGTCCTTTCGTTCTTTATGTCTCCGGCTGGTGCGGCTGATCCCGAGCCGGACATCGCGCTGGAGCCGGCAGCTCTGGTCATCAACCCGTGGCGGCAGCACATTCCGCCGACGCAGCGACAGGGTGTTCCGGGAATCGAGAGAACGGCAACGGGACGACTGTGGGCGGTCTATGGCCGAGACGTTGAGAGCACTCGCAACTACCAGGTCCTGCGCTCGAGTGACGACAATGGGCAAACCTGGTCCGATGTCAGACTGATGATTCTGCCGCGTCGTGGAGTGCGTGCGATGTCAGCCTCGATCTGGATCGATCCGGCGGGACAGTTGTGGGTGTTCTGGGGCCAGAGCTTTGGCCAGCAGGACGGTCGATATGGAGTATGGGCCATCGTTTCGGCGAATCCGGATGCCGACGATCCCACATGGTCGAAACCGCTCCGGCTGGGCGATGGCATCATGTTGAACAAGCCAACCGTGCTTGCGAACGGTGACTGGCTGCTGACCTCGTCTGTCTGGAAGGCCGACAACAGCATTCGTGTGTATGCCACGGAAGATCAGGGAAGAACATTTCACCTTCGCGGCACGGCGAACGTACTGCCTCCGGAAGTCCGTGGACCGGATGAGCCCATGATCGTCGAACGTCGCGACGGCTCGCTGTGGATGCTGGTGCGCAGCCGTGGCCTGGCCGAGACCATTTCACACGACCAGGGCAGAACGTGGTCCACCGTTGAACGCAGTTCACTCCGGCATCCGACATCACGTTTCTTTGTACGTCGCTTGAGATCCGGAAACCTGCTGCTCGTCAAGCACGGACCGCTGCATGAACGCACTGGCCGCGAAAAGCTGATGGCGTTTGTGTCGGACGACGACGGCAAAACCTGGCAGGGAGGCCTGATGATTGATGAGCGGGAACATGTGACCTACCCCGACGGAGTCGACTCGAGCGACGGCACGATCTACGTCGTCTACGACTACAACCGGACACCAGAGGGTGTCGTGATGATGGCGACCTTCAGCGAAGACGACGTGCGGGCAGGAAAGCCCGTCACGGACAAAGTCCGTTTGCAGCTTGTCATTGACCGGCTGCCATGACCGGCTCAAGTCGGCTGGTTTCGCATTTTGGATGAATGCTGGATACTCGGTCGGTTTCTGTCTCACGCCTGCGGAAGGCGGGACGCCACCTGACTGTCAGAGAGATTGCCGTGAATCCAGTTGCGAAAGTCTGCCAGGCAGGAATTGCTCTGCTCGTGTTTCTGGCCGGGACCTGCCTGAGCAATGTTCCCGAGGTGCAGGCACAGGATGCGAAACGTCCCGCGTGGACGACGTCGCGCGTCAAAGGCAGCCCTGAGCCGCCGCTGCCGTATCGGGCACAGAGGGTGTTTCCTCACCTGGGATTTACGCAACCAACAGTTCTGACGAGTGCGCCGGAGACCGAGCGGCTGTTTGTCGCGGAACAGAGCGGCCGCATCTATTCGATTCCCGACGATCGTGACTGCCGCCAGCCGGATCTGTTTCTGGATGTGCGGCAACTGGTCGAGAAGCTCAACGGGTCTCTGGCTGACGACGACAAAGTTTCGCCCGGCGCGGTCTATGGTCTGACGTTTCACCCGGACTTCGCCACGAACCGGAAGTTCTACGTCTGTTACGTCGTCAGTTATCGGAAGGGTGGCCGAGGCCAGCATCCGCATGGAACGCGCGTCGTCCAGTTGCTGGCTGATCACAGCGATCCACCGCAGGCCGTGCTCGACAGCGAAGTCGAGATCATCTCATGGTTGCAGGGCGGACATAACGGCGGCTGCCTGAAATTCGGTCTGGACGGGATGCTCTATATCTCCGCAGGCGATGGTGGCAACGCGTTTCCGCCGGACGGATTGACCTCCGGGCAGGACGTGACGAACCTGCTTTCCAGTGTCATGCGCATTGATGTGAACCGCCGGTCCGAGGAACTGGCCTACGCGATTCCGGACGACAATCCATTTGTCGCCGCAACAACAAAGGCCACTGTGACGGCAAAGGGCAGCGAGGGCGCCACTGTCGAGGCAGCTCTGGTCCTGCCGGAAGGTACGCGCAAGGAGATCTGGGCCTACGGCATGCGCAACCCGTGGAAAATGAGCTTCGACCGCAAAACCGGCGATCTGTGGGTCGGCGATGTCGGATGGGAACTGTGGGAACTGGTTTATCGAGTGCATCCCGGCGACAACTACGGCTGGAGCCTGGTCGAAGGCCACCAGCCGGTGCGGCCGGAACAGCGTCCCGGACCCACGCCGGTCACGCCACCCGCGGTCGAGATCCCACACACGGAAGCCGCTTCCATCACCGGCGGCTTTGTCTATCGCGGCAAGCGGCTGCCGGAACTCGACGGGCACTACATCTTCGGAGACTGGGAAACACGCCGCTTCTGGAGCGTTCGTGTCGATGGCGGCAAAGTCGGCCCGCGACGCGAACTGGTCGAACCAACTGTGCGCATCGTCGGCTTCGCCGAACGCAACGACGGCGAACTGCTGCTGCTCGACTACGACGACGGCTCCATTCATGAACTCGTGCGGAACGAAGTCCCGGCGAATGAATTCGAGTTCCCCCGGCGGCTCAGCCAGACAGGGTTGTTCGAATCCGTGACTGAGCACTCCCCGGCCTCGGGAGTCGTGCCGTTTTCCATCAACGCGGCTCAGTGGGGCGATCATGCCGAGTCGGAACGCTGGCTCGGTCTGCCGGGCGAGACATCCATTGGAATCCACGACCAGGCGAATCAAGTCGCCGGTTCGATGTTCCGTCGCGTGATGGATTACCCGAACGATGCCGTGCTGATGAAGACGCTGTCGCTCGAACTGACGGCTGGCGACCCAGCAACGAAGCGGCGGATCGAAACTCAGCTTCTGCACTTCAACGGGTATGACTGGCGCGGATACAGCTATCGCTGGAACGAAGACCAGACCGACGCCGAACTGGTCGACGCGACCGGTTCGACAGCCACATTTCGCGTGGTCGACAGCGACGCCCCCGGCGGAGTCCGTCATCAGACCTGGCGGTTCTCGTCGCGTACCGAGTGCATCCGCTGCCACAACCCGTGGGCTGAGTTCTCTCTGGCCTTCAACACGGCTCAGTTGAATCGCCCGGTGGCAGGCGGCACGGACCAGAATCAGCTTGAACACCTCTACTCGCTGGGCGTCCTGCACGACGTGCCGCCCGACGTTTCTCCGGATGACAAATTCGCGGTCATCAAAGATCCCGTTCCGCCGCGTGAGCGGCCTCACCTGGTTGATCCCTTCGATGCGTCCGCCGACCTGACACAGCGAGCCCGGTCGTATCTGCATATCAATTGTGCTCACTGTCACCGCTTCAATGGCGGTGGCTCGGCCCGCATCTATCTGCCGTTTGACCAGCCGATCTACAAGACCGAGGCCGTCGACACGCGGCCGTCGCAGGGGGCGTTTGGCATCGACGATGCCCGCATCATCGCGCCCGGCGATCCCTTCCGTTCCGTGTTGTATTTCCGCGTGGCCAAAACCGGTGCCGGACACATGCCGCACCTGGGATCGCGATTGATCGACGAAACAGGGCTGCAGCTTGTCCACGACTGGATTCAGCAGCTCCCCCCGGACATTCCGCTGGCCGAAAAGATCGACGAACTCGCTGCTCTCGACGAGCCGACGATCCTGCAAACCGAACAGGGAGACGCCGCGTTCGTTCAATGGACGATCGCTCGCGGAATCGCCACTCGCGACGGTCGTGACCTGCCCACACAGAACGACATGGATACAGCACTGACGCAGGCTCAGCAGCAGGCAAACGGCCGAGCGGTACAGCGAGCGAAACGCCGAACAGACCTGACCGCCGAACTGCTGAGCACCGCGCGCGGCGCCGTCGCTCTCCGCCGCGCCCTGCAGAACGATCGACTGACGCCCACGCTCAGCGAACTGGTCATCAAAGCAGCCACGCAGCATGACAACATCGCGGTGCGGGACTTGTTCGAGTCATTCATCCCTGACGATCAGCGGATCGAACGCCTGGGCGATTCGATCAATGCCACTCAGTTGCTGGCAATGCCCGGTGATGTGGCCCGTGGGCGTGACCTGTTCCTCAACGCAAGTGGCGTCTCGTGCCGCAACTGTCATCGAGTCGGCACGCAGGGTAAGTCCGTCGGTCCCGAGCTGACTCAGATCGGCAAACGACTGGACCGGGCCAAACTGCTGGAGAGCCTGCTGGAACCGTCAAAAACCATCGACCCGAAATTCGCCACCTGGCTGGTGCAGACGAGTTCTGGCAAAGTTCTCTCCGGCCTGCTGATCGAACAGTCCGACACGAAAGTCATCCTCCGCGACGCCCAGAACAAAGACCACGAGATCCCCGCCGACGACATCGAAGAAATCTTCCGCCAGCGAACATCCCTGATGCCAGAGAGACTGCTGAGAGACCTCACTCCCCAACAGGCCGCCGACCTGCTCGCCTGGCTGGAGTCGTTGCAGTAATCCTTGCCCCTGCAGAGCGTTCAGCACTGCTCTGTACTATTTGCAAAGTGACGAGAGCAACTGCCCGTCCCATCCTGTTACTGCCATGCCCCACGCCTTGAAGGTCACCGACTGTACTCGGGAATGTCTGCACCCGATAGAAGCTGTCTACGCAGCTCAGATTCACCGCTACTTCCAGGCTTGAACTTATCTGGTGTAAAGTCTTCATCTGAAAGCGGTATCCCATCAAGAAGCCCTAGGAAATCAGACGTCTTCGGGATTTCCACCCCTAAATGTACATATGCGTCACGCATGAATCGTGCAAGCGCTCTGTATCCTGTGCTGCGATTGATAACGTTCCCGCGTTCTACAGTTGTCCAAGCATCGTTCCATCGCCTTTCGACAGCGGAAAAGAAATTCCATATCACTTTCGCGATGTGTCCGTCATTCTGATCGATGAAAAAGTTTCTGAATATCAGCCGTTTGGCTTCGCGACCCGCTGCTCGCTCAAGTTCCTCCCGTCTCTGAATTCTGTCGCGATCGGCAAGCGCATCTCTTGTAATCATGTCAAGAATTGGCTCGACAAAGCCTGACTGAGTGATTGTCTCCAAGCCTTCCTCGCTCGCAGTCCCGAGAATTTTGATGGAATGAAAAAATGGGCTTCCGGCCTCGTAATTCATCAGCTTCGCAATGTCATGGCATGTCTTCTGCGGACTTCGACTCTTAGCAAACTCGTATAAATCATAAACAAGCGATTTGTTCACTTTTGTCTGTGCAAGGTTTATGGTCGAGAATACCATTGCTTTATCTTGAACATCCATATCAACGAAGATCGTCACTGTAACCTGAAATGTACCGTCGAATCCCTCAAGCCCTTTTAGGCGATGCTGCCCATCAATTACTTCTGCTATGTCCTCTAAACGAGCGATTCGTAGTTCGTTCCGAGTCTTGTCCATACGGACGTGGCTACTGCCGACCGATAAGATGATGCTGGTGGGAAAGCTCGCGTCTAGAGTGCGCACATAAGCTCGAATCTCTTGCACTCGTTTGGGATTTACTCGCCGTTGAATGCCCACAGCTCTTCCGATATCGTCGTCTTCAATTCGACGTATGTCGGCCTTGGAGATGAAGACAGCATCAACTGCTTCAAGCACAGCTACATAAAACGTGCCCAAAGGCTGTTCTACTTCCAAGCATGCTGCGACAATGTGATCTGTGGACTTAGGCATCGTTGTCCTCGCTCAATCCACGGAACTGCTCTCGCAGGCCTGCATTGTCCTGCATCGCCTCACGCGCTTCCGTTATAAGTTGCTCCGGTAAATCCTCACGTACCTCATCTACGAAGGTTACGATAGCAGAGAGAAAGATGGTGTAACCGTAGAGGATAAGAGAGAGCGTCAGTGCAAGATTAAGTGCAGTTGTCGTTCCCGAAGTTTGCGTGGTTGATGTAGCCTGAGCGCTTGCGACACATAGTCCGCCATAGCAGGCCATTGCTAGGATAACTCCCGCAAGTCCCAAGAATGAGAACAGTTGCCGATGCGCAAACGGAGACTTTAGTTCCTTCGCTGTCAGAAGAATTGAGGATGACAGTAGGCCTACGCAGAATATTGCGACTTCGCCATTTTTCACGAAGTCAGTCCACTTGTACGAAAACGAGGCCAGCGAAAGAATGAGAGCTGCTGACGCTGCGGGAACCACGCTCATAAAGATCGTGATGATCATGCTAAACAGAGCCGTCCTCCAATGGCGAGGCTGGCTATGTATAACGCACTTAGCGAGCGTCAAGTCGTTGTCTTTGTAGCTGAAGATCGGCAGTCTGGCCATATGCTCTACCAGTAGACTTGCCAAAGATAAGTGTAATCTGCCTTACCGACACGGCAGGCCATAATCGCAGAGCGTACAAGTTTGCGCTACCGAAGTCGACCAAGTCCGTTGAATCTCCTCGGCCCGCTGGCGTGCATACCTTCTCGTGATAGTCGCAAGTTCAAAGGGGCACGCCGGATCGAGGAGCGCAGCGACGCTGCTCCGGCATTGGAGTGGCGATATGGCTGCCGGAACGGCGCTGCGCTTGGTCCGGCCCACCGGTCCTGTTGTGGGTCAGATGCCTTCGCGGACAGGTGGCATGGAATTCACAAAGCCGGCGTTGGTGCGATTGAGTTCGGTGAGGGCGGCGGCTCGGAGGGTGGTCAGGGTTTTCTGGTGCTGGGGCTGGACGGCGAGGTTGGTTAGCTCGTCGGGGTCCTGTTCCAGGTCGTAGAGTTCCTCGATGTCGTCGATCAGCGGGCGGACGTATTTGTATTTGCCCTGACGCAGCATCACGTACCACGGGACCAGTCCGTGATAGGCCGCCTGGCCCTCGGGGATCGTGTCGGTGTCCGAGCCATAAGTGCGGCCGGTCGCGGTCAGCAGCATCGGGTGCGGCCAGTCGGCCTGCGGATTCTCCAGCAGCGGCGTCAGGTCGTGGCCGTGCATTTCCCACGGCAGGTCGATGCCGGCAAAGCGGAAGATTGTCGGCACCAGGTCAACGCCGCCGACCGGTGTCGGGCAGACGGCGTTCTGCGGAATGCGGCCGGGCATGCTGATGATCATCGGCGAGCGAATGGTCGCGTCGTACGCGGCCACCTTCTGACGGAAGCCGTGCTGCCCCCAGGCGAAGCCCTGGTCTGAGGTGAAGATGATCAGCGTGTTCTCTCGCTGGCCGGTTTCATCGAGTGTTTTCAGCAACCGGTCGATGCCCTCGTCAATCGCCAGGACGCCCTGGTGATACTGCCGCACCCACGAGGTGAGACTTCGCTTGCCGATCATCGGGATGCCGTTCTCGGCCTTTTCCCACACGTTGACTTTCTGCGCCCAGGCCGGCTTGCCGGGTCGCGGTGGGAAGATGTCGGCGGGAGTCGGGACGTCGATCTCAGGGTATTCGGCCATGTGACGGTCGGCCGGCGTGGACGGGCTGTGGACGGCTCCGTAACACAGCCACAGGTACCATGGTTTTGATGTGTCGCGTCCGTTGCCCGAGATGTAGTCGACCGCCCAGTCCGTATACTTGTCGGTCGAGTACTCCTTCAGGATCTTCGTCTCGCCGCCCTGATACGTGACCGGCTGGTTGTAGTAGTAATTCTGCGAGGTCTCGGGATGCTTCGGCCGGTTCCAGACAATCTGAAAGTCCCAGTCGCGTCCGTAGCCGGTATCGGTCCCGGTGTGCCACTTGCCGATGTGAGCCGTCGTGTAGCCATGCTCCCGGAACACCTGCGGCCAGAAGGGACACTTCGCCGGATCGTAGGTGCTGCCGGGATACTCTCCGACCATCCGCATCGACTCGACACCAAACTGGTGATGCCCGGTCAACAACGTGGCCCGCGATGGCATACACCAGGTGCCGATGTAAGCGTACTCGAAGCGGACGCCCTCCTTTGCGAGCCGGTCGATCGTCGGCGTCTTCACCCACGGATAGGACTGTGGATAACAGCCGACCGTCCGGTAGGAATGGTCGTCTGTGTAAATGAAGAGGATGTTCGGCCGCTTGCCCTGCTCCGCAGCCCGGAGTCGCGGGCCAATGGCGACGATGAATGTCAGAACCAGAAGACTGAGGACCAGCCAACGGTAGCTTATGCACACCTTCATGAAGTTCCTCCGTCGCGAGATTGGCGATGTCGTTATTGAGGGGGTCCGGAGATCTTCACAAACAGCACTTTGTTGTTTTCGTCTTTGCGTTTCCCGAGCCCGAGCAGTCCCTCGCCGCAGGTCACCAGCGTTTCGCTGTCGCTGATCCGGCAAATGCCGGAATTCCCCAGAGTTGCGTGATTTTCCGGAATCAGAATGCGTTCGGTCGAGCGGATGACTCGCAGCGTGTCCGGATCAACCTGCCCGATAAACAGTGGAGCCCGGTGGCGCATGATGTGATCGTTGTCCGCGCCTTTTCGCGTGTAGATCAGAAACAGTCCACCTCCAACGGTCACCCAATGCTGCTGAGTGTTGTAGCTGCCCAGTGGCTGGCCAGCGTCGAACTTCCATTCCTCAACAGGATCGAAATGGATACCGTCAGTGCCTGAGGTGACGAACGCCGAATGATCGGCCCGCAGAGTCAGAAAGTATCGACCGCGGAAGCGGGTCAGTGACGGTTCATAAAGCCCGCGGCCTTTGGGAATCGTCAGTTCGGAACCGTGTTCGATGTAGCTGAGAGTCTCGCCGTCGTACGAGCAGCGGACCACTATCGTTGTGTAGTTGTGCTTTTTCGGATCCCGCCAGTACCGAACGGGCAGCAGAATCTCGCCGTTTTCCAGATCGAACCGCTGATTACATCCGGCATTGGCAGCCGTAATTGTGTGGCCCGAATGGTCTTTCTCCGGCATGGTGACGAACTTCAGCGCGCCCCATTCTCCGGTGGCCGGGTTCATGGACGCGTAGGAGACCCGCTCACGCAGCCGGTTCTCGCGTTCTCCATCTTCAAAATTGAATGTCTTGCCGGTTGCCAGGACATGGCCGGACTTTGCGTGCCAGACAGGCCACAGGTCTCCCGGTGCGACCTCGTAGTTGTCCGGCTGCAGAGTGCGTTTCAGTGCCGGGATTATGACCGGATGGCTCCACGTTCTGCCGGCATCGCGACTCAGTGACTGATAGATATCGTGGAAGTTGTGCGACCCGGTCTTGCCTGTCTCGGACATCGTGGTCACCCACAGCGGCTGAGGACCAGGAACGCTGGCCGTACGAGCCTGCCACCAGTCCCATTGCTCCGTGCCGTTGATGGGTGTCAGGTTTTCAAACTGCAACGCGACAGCCCGCTCCGCACCATGCAGAGTTGCCGGAGTCAGAAGAACTCCACTCAGGAGAACCAGACCGCAGATCGACCACGGACAGACGTGAAGCTGTGACCTCAAACGGTACTCAATCATTCTCGTCAGACCTCTCTGCATTTGATTCTGCAACGCGTCGACGAATCAAAGATCGAGCCTTGATCTCTCCCACCAGGCCTGATGGGAGACAGAAAGGTTGGATCTTATTGCCCTGCTGTGCAAGGGCCTACGACGCCCAGAGACGGTAGGTCTGGATCCATTGAGACACAAAGGCTGGATCTTACCGCAGATTGAGACACAAAGATTGGATCGATCGGGGATATTGTCTGGCACAAAACAATCACCCTATGACCGCTTCAAT
Organism: bacterium; assembly: GCA_016124895.1. GTDB lineage: Bacteria > Planctomycetota > Planctomycetia > Planctomycetales > Planctomycetaceae > JAPOLP01. The sequence continues at coordinate 2,821 of WGMU01000026.1, read as the reverse complement.
TATCCGGTCGGCCTAGGCTCAACTATTGGTGCGTACCGGGCGACAACAGCGATGGCAATGGGTATCAATTTGCCAATTCTTCGCTTTGAACGCCGTACTCCCAAGTCTCGCATCACCTTTTCGCAGCTTCAGAGTCACTTCTCTTCCGAAATTCGAATCGAAAGCTGCGCAAGCCGATCGACCTGACGCGTCAGCTTCAATTGAGTCTCGATCGCTGGTAACAGGCGTTGCAGCCCCTCTACGGTGGGAAGCTGCATGGTCATCGCATCGCTAATTGCCTCTTCCATCCACAGACTGGTCCGCATGAGACTACCACTCATTGAACCAAGGTTGGCCGCAAGCGGGTTTTTCAGTTCCAGCGACTGAAGCTGATAATCATCAACTCGCTGTCTGCGGGCCTGCTCGTGTGGAGTCAGCACTGCCGCCTCGGACCGATCGGCGGCAACTTCGTCAGGTCGACACATCTCAGTTTCTCGCAGCTCACTCATCATTGATCTCTTTCAGTTTGCGTTCGTTCTTTCCGGGTTTCTGCCAACTCGTCCCGCCGTGCCTTGCGGATCGCCATCCCATGAAATCGGTAACCGTGAACCGCCAGAATCGGGCTCAGTTCGCTCTTCATCTGCCGAAGCAACCTTCGCGCATGCTGATCTACCCTGTGCATGTTCTGCAGAATTCGCTTTGGAGCACGAATCGCGTCCAGTTCCTGACGGATGCGATCAGCGAGCGTTGCGTCCCTGCCGAGGTATCTGACTCGTTGCTTACCATGTACACGGAAGCGTAGTTTGAAGTAGAGATTGCTCCCTCGCCGTTCCGCGGTGACAAATCCCTGCGTTCGGAGCGCATTCATCTCTTCATCGCCCAGCATAAGGCCACTCAATCCAGGGCAGTCGCTGAAATCGCTATCGGTCTGGTTCGCCATGATCTCTTTTCGTTCTCCGTCTCCTGAGCCGACTGCGATGATCGAATCACTCGGTCGACAATACTCAGCAGATCCCTGACTTCATTCGCAGCGAATCCGTTGCTCCGGTCGAGTCCCTGTTGCGCGGTTCGTCTTGTCATCCGCTCGATCATGGAAAGCGCCTGAACATGAAAGACCTGACTGAGCTGTGCATTGGCCAGCCGCAAAACGCGGCCTGCCGGTTGCGGACAGGCCAGTGCGTCTTTCATCAATGGCTCGATGATCGCCTCCCGAAGATTTCGTAGACATTCATTCCAGGCAAACATTCGCGATTCGTCGTCCGAGGGACTGCCCGACTGTTGTGCATACTCGATCAGCATCCGGACGCTGGAAACGAAATCCATCTCGTCGGGACCGCTGCTCAAGGAACTTCGAACAGGTTCATCGTGCTCAAAGTCTCTCACTGTCGTTCTCACTCGATCTACTACCTTGCAAAATCAGAACCGTCGCTTAACGCGTTGATTTCAACTCGCGATACACGGCAATCGCTTTGTCCCAGAGACGACACTGTTCATCGACCCCATTACCACTGGAACCATTCGAACGTGCAGACATGCCGTTGCCTGCCTCCAACAGGAGGGGATCATTCTTGTGAATTTGAGCAACAATATCGGCCAGCAAATGAAAAAGTGGTCGCTTTGAAGGATCAACGAACGGAGAGGCAGCTTCGTCACGAATCGGCTTTACGATTTCTGAATCGAGCCCTTCCCGGTACTCAAGAATGGCCTGCGTCAGGAAGGCCGACGGACTGCGTCCGTGTTTTTCCAGTTCGATTCTGAGTCTCTCCCTGGCACTCGACAGACTATGGCTCAGATGAGCACCATGCTTAACAAAGTACCGAATCGGCCTCACCGAATTCTTCAGACTCTGGCGAAATGATACGCATAACATCTCAGTGTCTCTGGCCCGCCGCCCGACCTCAAATCGACTGATATCGCGAGAAGAAGGTTGCCACACGAGAACATCGTCTGTGAGGAAACAGTATGCTCGAATTGCGGCATGCAGAGCATCTATGATTTCGCGCCCTGTGTCGGACACGTGCAGCGTCATGCCGGTTACGGACCACCCGACAAGAACGAGCCTTTCGACACATCGGAAAACCGGCGCCGAGTTTCTGACATGGCGAACAGGGCCATAGTCGAAACCATCGCGTGGGCCGAACAACTCAACAAGCTGTTTGCCTGAGAGTGAGCCGAGACCGGCGCTGCCTACTACAGGTAAGCCAAGCTTCCGCAACACCGATAGGTCGGACGTGCAGAAGACGACAAAAAGGTTCTTCTGCCACAACCTGGTCCTGCGAACGGTTTCGACGTCGCGTGAAATGTCGAAGCAAGGCGGCGACGGCGAACAGATGCTACCGCGATGAGTGCTCAAGTCGATGAGCCGATCGCCGCGCATGACCTTCTGCACGAGAAGCGAGCTGGCATCCAGCGCCGGATTGAGCTGCGAGGCCACGCCAGTGACATCTGTGATCACTTTTGCTGCAACCAGATCGGTGTCAGAAAAGTCACCTCTCAACAACTCAAGAATCTCATGACCTGAACGATCAACGACGATCAGCCGGTCATCCGGCGGCAGAAACTCCCAACCTTCAGGCGAGTCAATGCTCGAACCAAACTCACAGATTCTCTGAAATACCGCGTTCATCATGCCGCATCCTGGCCTGCCCCAGGTTTTTGGTCCGGTTGTTATGAGAGTCGGGGTGTAGGGAGCGTGTGCTGATGGAGTGAGGGCGCAGCCCGAACGGAATCAGCACACGCTCGCGCGAACGCCGCCGGGGCCACGTACCCCAGGCTGCTGTGCGGTCGCACGTCGTTGTACTCACGCTTCCATGCACTCGTCAGTAGCCGTGCCTCGTGCAGG
>WGMU01000109.1 GCA_016124895.1 bacterium | reverse complement strand
TTACAGTCTGATCGTCGTGTGGTTCCATGAGCATGGTCATCGTCACGTGGAATTCCCGGATCGCCCGTGGTATCCGCAGAAGCAATGGCCGTCGTTCGCCGACATGCTGACCACGCTGCGTCGTCAGAGCTTCGAAGAAAGACTCGCCCTCGCTGCCAACTGCCCACCGTCACAGAAAAGAACGATCACCCAATTAACCTCGTTTCTCAGCCTCGCCGGGTGACAACAAGTGACAAACTCGAACTGAGCCGTGAGCCGGGCATCGCCAGCGGGCAGATCAATTTCGCCCGAAACTGCGGCGTTCGCGACCGACAGCAGTGAGTCGCTCATCGCCAGCTTGAATGGATAGGCAGCGTGTGTCGAAACTCCCGAGCACACTTCCAGTTGCGACGGGGAATCCTACCCGGCGCCCACCGCAGCTTCAACCTGCCTGTACGCAAGAGGCGAGACCAGCTTCCTGTTTGAGTCTGGTCGGGACCGCCCAGCCTCAGTTACGAGGCTGAACTGCGTCTGGACCGGCGAGGCGTCACGTTCAGGGAGTATCTCGCCGTGCAGATCGCCAGCCAGCGCATCGTTCCAGCACGTTCCAGAACCTACTTCGCGAGGACCGCTGCGTCCTGCAGGGCCACCGCAATACTCACCGCGAACAGCCCCGTGAACAGGAATGCCGACAGCAAAGCGAACGAGCAGAAACCGGGGTTTCCGCGGAGCTGGACCGCGACCGCTCCTGAACCAACCGGCGGCATTTCAACCGACTCGTAGCCAAGTGACCAAAGCCGCCCGCTCGGCAGCCGGTACTCGACGCGATTTGCCCACAACGCCCAGGCTGCCAGTCCAACCAGTACCGCGGCGACAGCAAATCCCCAGATCGGCAAGCCCTGGTCGTCGGCCAGGGCCGTCCCCTCAAGCTGGCTGCCGACTTTCAGGAGAATCGCCGCCAGTGAATTATTCGCAAAGTGCAGCAGTACTGGAGCCCAGAAACTCCGCGTTGTCAAATAGACGAAGTGGATAAAGAAGGCCAGCGGCAACAGTGCGACGACGTGAGCGGGATGCAGATGCACGCTCGCAAACAGCAGCGACGTCACAATGACGCCCGGCAGAACTCCGTACCTGGCGACAAGCCCGCGGCCAATCACGCCACGAAAGACGATCTCTTCACCAATTGCCGGGGCGAGAGCGATCACCAGAATCAGCAGTCCCAGCGGGGCCTTATCGCTCAGCGGTTTGAGCTGCTGATTGACGTCCGCTCCTTCAAACGCTGACTGCAGCACCGGGAAATGCTCAGCGATTGCTTCCCACCCGGCGGTGGTCCACTGGTGCAGCGTTCCGCAGACAAGCGACAACGGCACGATCGCAGCCAGTATCAGCAGAAACTGCCTGGTCGAAATCGCTGTCAGTCCGAGCTTCTGCCGCGGACTCCAGCCGACTCGCAGCAGTGAGAAGAAGACGGCCGCAGCGACGAAGATGCCCATCTCACCAATCAGCAGCGTCAGAACGTTTTCACCCATCAGCGTCTGGAGCGCAAGACGGTCCGTAAAGAGTTCTTGAACTGCCGCCTGTGCGGCTCCTGGATTTCTTCCCGCCGCACCCTGCATCACGTGCGAAATCAGGATCCAGGCGACTGCGGCAATGCCTCCCATCACGTGAACCGCCAGCACTCCCACTGTCCACAGCACGGCTTCCGGCAGACCGATTCCGGCCTTGTGTCGACGGGCCGGTTCGCGCGCAACACGAAGCGGCGCCGTCGGTTCATCAGGCAGAGAGTCTGACTCCCAGACCTCGTGAAACGCCGCCGCTTCCGCCATCCCGGGATCGTCTATTGCAGGCAGTGCGGGCGCGCCGGATTCAGCGCCGGGCCGGGCCGTTTCCAGTTCGAACGGTTCCGGATGAGCGAGGCCGTCGGATAGATCGCGATCAGAATTCACTCGTCACTCCCGTTGCCGGACGGAAATCGTCTGAGACTGTGCTCATGCGACGTTCTACGATCCTGAGTCTTGCAGCCGGCCAGCCGCGTGCCAGCCGGATTTCGCACGACGTTCAAAGCGATATGTTGCCATTTGGCTCACGGCCCTTGCGACTGTCTTTGCCTGACAACTCGAAATTCGCCTCAGATTCCGGCAAACTGAACTGACGGTATCGCCAGCCTGGCCAGGTTCCCAACCAGATGACCTGTATTCCGACTGAATTTCCGCTGCCAGCTTGAGGGCACGTTTGAGCAATCCGCCGATCGACTCTCTGTCCACCACGCTGACGCTTTTCTGTGTTGGCTGCAACCAGCGTTTCCTGCAGCCCGTGAAAGGCGGTGTCTGTCCGAACTGCGGTGAGCGGTGTATCTGGAATGACACGTCCACTCAGGAAACGATTCTGACTCAGGTCAGTGAACCGCCCGCCGAGGCGAGTCGCGGGATTGCCCGGGTCACCGATGCCGAAGACCCGCTGATCGGTCGGACACTTCACGTTTATCAGTGCATCTCGCTGATTGGCAGCGGCGGAATGGGACGCGTTTACCTCGCCCTGCACTCCGATCTGCAACGTCGCTGTGCCTTGAAAATCCTCTCGCCGAAACACGGCCCGGCTGACGACGAGTACATCGAACGCTTTGTCCAGGAAGGTCGCGCTGCCGCCGCGCTCGTTCATCCTAACATTGTCACAGTTCACGCGGTCGGACAGGTCGAAGGCACGCATTTTCTGGAAATGGAATTCATCTCGGGCCGCTCGCTGCAGGAACTGATCAACGACCAGGGAGCATTGCCGGTCACCCGCTCACTGGCTCTGGCGTCGGGAGCGGCGGACGGACTCGCCGCCGCGCATCGCGAAGGCATTATTCATCGCGACATCAAACCCGACAATCTCATGCTCACACGTCGCGGCATTCCGAAACTCAGCGACTTCGGACTCGCCAAACGCGTTCTGAACAGCCAGGGCAGACCGGTCGCCGAGGGACTGTGCGGCACGCCGAACTTCATGGCGCCGGAACTGTTTAACGGCGAACCGGCCGGCCCGGCCAGCGACGTTTATGCGCTCGGCATCTGCCTGTACCTGATGCTCAGCGGCGAGTTGCCCTACCGTGCCGAGTCACTCGCCCAGCTCCGTTTCCGTGGTCGCAATGAAACTTCAATCCCGAACATCCGTGACAAACGGCCAGAACTCGGACTCGAAGTTGCCAGCGCCGTCGCCGCAATGACTGATCCAGTTCCTGGTAACCGCCCGCGCGACGCCGTCGAAGTCGCTCAACTGCTGCACGCCGTGCTCGGTCACGAACGCGATCTCGAAAGCCTGCTCATCGAAGCGTTCCGACACGAGACCAGCGTTGTCTGGGAACGCAACGGCGACGGCTATATCCTGACACGCACGCTGCCCGGCAACCGCAGCCAGCGCGTCTTTCTGGAGCCGAGCAGTCACGACGTCAGTGACCGGCTGCTGCTGTTTTACAGTATCTGCTGTCCGGCCGAGCCTGAATATTACGAGCAGGCTCTGCGACTGAACTCCGCGATGCTGCACGGCAGCCTGGCGCTGCGGGAAATCGACGGCCAGCCGCACTTCGTCGTCGTCGACACCTACCCGCGAGCGACTGTCGACCCTGAAGAAATCCGCCGCACCGTCCTGGAAATCGCCCACCACGCCGACAACGTCGAGCACCTGCTCACTGGTCTCGACCGGCACTGAGCCCTGTCAGACATCCTGCTTCTGTTGCAGCAGGTGGTTTCCTGCAGGCCTGCCCTTCCCGTTTCTATTCTCGCGTACCAGCGAGAAACGCAGGTCCGATGTTTTGACAAGAAAGTCATTGACGCGACGATAGATTACATATAATCTATCGTCGCGTCACTAAAGAGAGTTTTGAGGTTCAGTCATGGCAGCCAGCCAGTTACAGCGTGATCTGAAGAAGAAAAACACCTTCGCTTCGCCCGAGCAGGAGGCCGTGTTGAATATCCTGCGGACCAGCGATCAGTTTCAGAACCGCTTCGGTCGTCTGCTGCGGGAACATGGGCTGACGCTGTCGCAGTACAACGTTCTGCGAATTCTTCGTGGCGAAGGCAAACCGCTGCCGTGCCGCGAAATTGGCGCGCGGCTGATACAGGTCGTGCCGGCCATGACCGGTCTGATTGACCGACTGGAAGCGCAGCAACTCGTCCGACGGGATCGGTGCTCCGAGGATCGCCGCGTCATCTACATCGAACTGACCGACTCAGCCAAAACTCTGTTGAAGCAACTGGACCAGCCAATCACGGACCTGGAAAAACAACTGATCGGACATCTGACCCGTAAGGAGCTGACGCAGCTCAGTCAGTTGCTCGAGAAGACTCGTCTGAGTCTGGAGTCTGAGGATTAACGCACTCCCTTTTGGCCCAGTACATGATGTGTAACTAATTGTCGTAGCGAATTTACCATCGCAGCGAGTAAGGAGTTTCCAATGATCCGGATTCGCAAAGCAGAAGATCGAGGTCACGCCGATCACGGGTGGCTCGACACGCACCATACGTTTTCCTTCGCGACCTACCAGGACCGCGATCACATGCGGTTCCGGTCGCTGCGTGTGATGAACGAAGACGTCATCGCGCCTGCAGGCGGTTTCGGCACACATCCGCACCACGATATGGAGATCGTGACTTACGTGCTCGCAGGCGCCCTCGAACATCGGGATTCAATCGGCAACGGCGAAGTGCTGCACGCGGGCGAGCTTCAGCGGATGTCGGCCGGCACGGGGATTACTCACAGCGAGTTCAACCCGTCCGCCACCGAGTCAACGCATCTCTATCAGGTCTGGCTGTTTCCCGACCGCAAGGGGATCGAGCCGAGCTACGAACAGAAGCGGTTTCCCGAACCTGAGCGCCACAATCAATTGCGGCTGGTGGCGTCGCCTGATACGGCGGCTGGCTCGCTGCTGATCCATCAGGACGTGCGGATTTTCCTGTCGTCGATCGACGCGGGCCGCGAGATCACGCACGAACTGAACTCCGACCGCCACGCCTGGCTGCAGGTGCTTCGTGGCGAGGCAACCGTTCGCGATTTCCATCTGCGAGCCGGCGACGGCGCTGCCATCAGCGACGAGAGCGTTCTTTCGATAACAGCTCTCAGCGACGCCGAGATCATGCTGTTTGAACTTGCCTGAATTGAGCCCTGGAGTCGGGAGCATTTTGCCGATTCAACAAACCTGCTTTTCAAAGAATCCGGTCAGACGCACTCGCTCACCGCGTCTGGCATCCACCAGCTCTGGAGAATGAACAATGACCACGCCACGAATTCTGGCCCTCGCTGGCAGTACGCGGAAAGACTCCTTCAACGCCCGGCTGGTCCGCATCGCGGCCGAAGGAGCCGGACGGGCCGGCGCCGACGTGACGGTACTCGACCTGCGGGAGTTTGCTCTGCCGCTGTTCGACCAGGACCTCGAACCTGAGATTCTCAACTCGGAAACGCTGGCCCGGCTTCGGCAGTTGTTTATCGAACATGACGGACTGCTGATCGCCTCGCCTGAGTACAACAGTTCGATCACCCCGCTGCTCAAAAACACGATCGACTGGGTGTCTCGGCCAAACGCTGATCTCCCGACGCTTGCGGCCTTTCACCGAAAGACGGCCGCGATTATGGCTGCATCACCCGGGCCGCTCGGCGGACTGCGGGGCCTGGTCCACGTCCGCTCGATTCTCAGCAACATCGGCGTGCTGGTTCTGCCCGATCAGGTGACGATTCGCAACGCCAGCGACGCTTTTGACGACGACGGACGACTGAAAGAAGAACGCTGGCAGGCGAGCGCCGAAGGTCTCGGCAAATCGCTCGCAGACACACTGTGGAAGCTCAAGTCAAAATAGGCGTACATCAGGTTTCCGTTTTCGAGTGGCGGGGTTGGAGCAAGAGTAGCCACCCGAAGAGTGAACCACTTGAGAAGATCGCCAAACAGACAAGATGGACGGTATGTTCCTCAAGCAGAGGCATTGAAATGCCAGATCTGACGCCAGACGAAGTTGAATCACGAAGAGCGACGTTGAATTCTTTGCTGTCCGCGTCCGGCAAACTCATTGACGCACAGGCCGACTCCGTACATCCGGGCTCACCATTCGCAAGTGAAGTCAGATCATTCGTGCGGCCTCAATCTGTCAAGAACATTCTCGGTCCGGCTCTCCTTCTCGTCGAAGCCGCTGCGGATGAAATCCAGTCATTTCTGCGGCTGACTGAGCCTCCCACACAATCCAAGGCACCGCTTACATGTGTCAGAGCATCGTTGGAATCGTCGGCTCTTTCTGCGTGGCTGCTCGATCCGGAAATCGACGCAAGTGACCGTGTGAAACGTCTCCTCGCGTACCTCTATGAAGGGCTCATTCAAAAGCGGAAGTTGTACCGAGAGAAGCAGCACTCGCAGATAATCGTATCTCCGGAGGTTGGTACCATCGACCTTGAGATTGATCGACTGGAAAACCAAGCCAAACAATTGGGATTCCCCCCAGTTCTTGATCCGAAAACACAAATGAAGCGGGTTGGCATCGGAGTTCGTTTTCCGCACATTACAAATCTCATCGACAGTGAGCTTGGGCAAGCCAGCGCTTATCGACTTCTTTCGGCGGCGGCTCACTCGCATATGTGGGCGATCGCAGAGCTGAGTTTCAGCAGGTCGTCAGACTCAACCGCCACACCAGGGTTTCGCGCTTTAGAAAAAGGCATTTCAACCCTGACTTGGCAGTATCTCAGTGTCGCGGCATTCAAAGCGTTCGTAGTGGCTCTTCGTCGCAGATTTGCTTATCTCGGCTGGGATACCGTACCCCTTAAATCGTTGCTTCAGTCAATCTCGGACGAGCTTGGGGTCCGCCTTTGAGCGAGTCTTTCACACAGGGCTACATTTGAACGTCGTTTCTCTGCCCGGGTCTCGATTCCCACCGGGCTCTCAGACCCGTCTAGGAGCGGAATTCGATTTCCTCCTATAGTCCGCGCGGGTTCCGGGGCATTGCTGGCGGGCACGGTTGGATGCGTGCCGCAGGGTGGGTCGGCTGGAACTCTGTGGAATGGGTCTTCAATGCCCTCCGACCCCGAACGACTGAGTCCTCACAGGTGGAAAGGCGTCCCGACATGAGGAAGTTCTCTGCGCTGACATTGCTGCTACTGTTTGCTGCGAGCCCCGTGCTCGCTGACCCCGCTCCCGAACACGAAGCCCAGCGCGAACAGGCGACGCAGGCCTACGCGGCTGGCGACTGGCAGCAGGTCATTGACACCGCGTCAGGAATTCTCGAAAAGAACGACAAGGACAACATTGCCCTGCATCTGCGCGGCAGTGCCCGCATCGAACTGGGCATCGTCATGGGCAATGCCGCGATGATTCGCGATGGGATCACCGACGCCCGGCAGGCGATCAGTGCCGCGTCGGAGCCCGAGTTCAACTACTACCTGCCGTACCTTTACGGCATGACCAGCCTGACGCGGCTTGAGGATCAGCCGCAGCACGCTCAAGTGACGGTCAACGTTGCGGGCCAGCTTCTGGAAACGGCCACAATCACCGCCGAGCAGAAGGCCAACGTCTTCTATCAGCGAGGTCTCGCGTTCGCCGCGATGAAGCAGCCTGTCAACGCGACTCAGGACTTCAAGTCGGCAATTGGTGCCTTCCCGCAGCACCTGGCCGCGTACATGGCGATGGCCGATGCTTACGCGGAAGCCGGTCAGGATGCCGAAGTGCTGCAGACTTATGAGCAGGCGGCGGCGGCGCTTCCGAAAGAGCCGCTCGTCGACAACAACCGCGGCATGTTCCACATGAACCGCAAGCAGCTCAATGACGCGATCCGCGCCTTCTCGGCCGCGCTGCAGAAGAATCCCAAGTACGACATCGCGCTGACCAATCGCGGTTACGTCTGGCTCGAAGGCGGACGTCCGGCGGAAGCTGAAAAAGACCTGCTCGCCTCACTGCAGCTCAATCCGAACCAGCCGGCGGTCCGCAGTATGCTCGGCACGGCGAAGCTGGTTCAGGGGCGCTGGCAGGAAGCTGTGCAGGATTACGATGCCGTCGTCAAAGCAACTCCCAACGATCCGATCGCACACGCCGACCTCGGCTTTGCAAAGTTCTTCGGCCGCGACTACGCCGGAGCGCTTACCGAGTTCAACGCTGTGATTCAGATCTCGCCGGAAGCCCGCTTCATCGATCCGTGGCGAACCTGGACGTTGCTCAAGCTGGGGCGCAAAGCCGAAGCAACTGGCATCGCTCAGTCCAGCCGTGGCCGGGGGGAGAAAGAACGCAACTGGATCGACTGGGTGATTCTGTACCACATCGGCGACATCACGGAAGCCGACCTGATCAACCACGTTGACCGAACAGAGCCAGCCATTCAGACAGCGCAGCTCTGCGAGGCTCGCTTCTTCATCGCCGAACATCAGCTCAACGACGGCCAGCGACAGGAAGCGGCAAACAGCTATCAGCAAGCGCTGGCCACCAACAAGCGGCAGCTCTCCGCCTGGCGCGGCGCCAGCTACGCACTGCGGAAGTTCCAGTAGCAGCATCTGAAACAGCGATCGTCTGACAGAGAACCCGGCGTCTTCGGCGTCGGGTTCTTTTCGCTTAAAGTCGCTGATCGCTCCGCGATCGAAGCGTCGGCTGACAATTGATGCTGTCGGCTCCCGACGTCAACGGAAACGACCGTTTCAGCAAATCTTCGCCAGCGTTCTGTCCGCGGAGCGAACAACGACAATCTGCCTTCGGAGTCACGCAATGGAACTCTTGAAAACCCTGACGCAGACACCATCCGTTCCCGGCCGCGAAGACCGCATTCGCGACGTCATCGAGCAGTCCGTTCGTGACCTCAACCTGTTTGACGAAGTGCATATCGACGCGATGGGCTCACTGATCGGTCTTCGCAAGGCAAGACCCAAAGACGGCGCGGCGAGCAGCGGCCCACCGGTCAAGATACTCCTCGCGGCCCATATGGATCAGATCGGCTTTCTGGTCAAGCACATCTCGGACGACGGTTTTGTTCGCGTGAATCCGGTCGGCGGCTTCGACACCCGTAACCTGTTCGCTCGCCGTGTCCGCATCTGCACGGGCAGTGGCGACCTCCCCGGCGTGATGAATCCCGGCGGCCGGCCGATTCATATCGCGACCGAGGAAGAGAAAAAGAAGGTCCCCGAGATTTCCGAGTTTTTCATCGACCTGAGTCTGCCGGCTGAAGACGTCAAAGCCAGAGTTCGCATTGGGGATATGGTCGTGCTCGACGGTCCGTTCGAGGAGATCGGCAGTAGCGTCGTGTCGCAGTGTCTGGATAATCGCGTCGGCTGCTGGGCTCAGATTCGAGCGATCGAGAACCTGACGCATCACAACTGCGACGTTTACGCCGCCTGGACGGTGCAGGAGGAAGTCGGTTTGCGCGGCGCCTTCCCGGCGGCGTACGAAGTCGATCCCGATCTCGCCGTCGCCTGCGACACGACGCTGTGCTGCAAGACACCCGGCGTGCCCGACGAGGAACGCGTGACAGTCGCGGGCGACGGCGTCTGTCTGCACATCATGGACAGCTCGATGATCGGCGACATCCGGTTGATCGAGGAGATCGAAGCAATCGCCTCGGCAGCAAACATCAAATGCCAGCGCGGGATTCTCCCCCGTGGCGGCCAGGATGGAGCGGCGATCCAGCGCACGCGCCGCGGAGTCCGCACAGTCGCCTTCGCCTGCCCGATCAAATACATCCACACCGTCACCGAGATGGCTCACCGCGACGATCTCAATGCCTACCATCGTCTGCTGACGGCCTGGCTGGAAAGCGTGTGAGTTCACAGTCGGTCAATCCCGCACAGAGACTCGAAGTCGCAGAGAATTTCCAATCGTGATTCCTCTGCGTCTCTGCGCGGGCCATTCGCTACCGACCGTCCGGCGACAGCCGAACACTCTCACGCCGTTTCAGCACGATGAAGTAGCCGTGCGTGCCGGTGTCGAGGACTTGCCACTTCTCCGGTTCCCTGCGGAGTTCGCGGACCTGGTCGAGCGTATGAATTTCGCTGTAGTAATGCCGCGTGTCGATCACGATGAAGTCGGTGTCGTCGGGCACGCGGTCTTCGTAATTTGCGACGCGGCGCGGGTAGTGACTGTAGTCATACGACCGCTCGAAGTGAGTGAATCGCGGATGCACGAAGTCCGTCGACGCGACGCGCGCGTTCTGCGGGATCACAGCGAGTACTTTCGGAAACAGTTCCGCACGCGGGCCGGGCACATACAGTTTCTGCCACGCATAGAACGAGTGCGGCGACCAGAACTGAATCGACAGCGGACTGATGCCGATCACGGCGCCGGCGACAAGACTCGCGCAGAACGCTGCGGCTGCGAATTTCGCATCGGTCGCACGCAGCAGCGGACGCAGGCGGATCGGAAGCTGTTCGAGTTTCAATCGCGACAGCGCGCCGAGTCCTCCCACCGCGGCCCAGTACAGAACGGGCAGCAGCGGCGCATGGAAGTGATGCCACGGCATCGGGTCGCTCTGAATGATTTCGTTGAGGCACAGCAGTCCAAGGATCGGCACGCCGACCAGAAACCGGGAGAAGCCGAACAGCGGCACAAACGCCAGCGGCAACAGCAGCGTCAGGACATAGCGAACCGTTCCCACCGTCGCCAGAGCCGACCACAGCAGGCCGGGCTGCGTAATCATGTTGGCGACGATCTCGCCGGGCGAATCGCCGAAGCGCGAGAAATAGCGCACGTAGTGCAGCTCGGCGCCGTCGCGGAACCACGGAATCAGAACTCGAGTGCAGAGCAGCAGCCACGCGACGGCAAACACCGCCAGCCCCAGTCCAGGCAGGACGGCATGCAGCTTCGACGTCGGTCGGCCGTCCGTGTCGCCGCTCGCTTCAGCGTTCGCTGCTGATGCGCGACGCGATCGACACAGCGCGTCCCAGGCAAGCCATAACCCGAGCGGGCCGAGGATCAGCGCGTAGTCCTCTTTCGACAGCAGTGCGACAGCAAACAGCAGCAGCATCGTGCGGTAACGCCGCCGTTCGTACTGATCGAAGGCAAACAGCAGAGCCGGCACGCCGAACGAGATCGGCCGGAAGGTCTTCAGATCGACGGCGATGTCCAGGAACTGCAGCGGTGGATACAGCAGCCAGCTCAGTGCGAGCAGCGACGCGCACCACGTTGAACCGCTCGCCCGTCTCGTCATCCAGAAAACCGGCAACGCGCCCGATGCCAGCGTGACGGTCTCACAGACTTCCAGCGTGATCAGCGACGGGAAGATGGCGTAAATCGGAATCAGCAGAACATGCACCACCTGAATGTGCTCGCCCAGAAACAGCCCCTGATCGAGATAACTGCGGAAGCCCTTCCCGTGAAGCAGGTTCCAGAGGTGCTCTTCGTACATGGCCGAATCGCCGTGTGGCACCAGCAGTCCGCGATAGAGCTGTACGTTCAGTGTGATGAAGACGGCAATGAAGACGCCGATTCCAATGAGGACCGGCCAGCTTGCGGGACTCCGCGGCTGCCGGCCTGACTCAGCCACTCTGGCCTCAGTTGCTGGCGAACCCTCATTGTCGCCGTGAAGCAGTATCAGCAGACTGCTCAGCCAGCCAGCCAGCGCGACGAGCAGCACCAGACTGCTCAGCGAGTACAGCAGCGCCGAGGTTCCACTCAATCCGGCCGCGAATGCCAGAAGCTGCAGCAGCTCGACACCACCCGGCAGCAGCCACCAGAACCACGGAGCAGCGAGGCCAAAGTTCGACTCGTTGGGCAACGAACGCCGGCGCAGCCGCAGCAGAACAAACGAGCCTCCGATCGTTAGAACGCAAACGCCACCAGCGATCAGCAGCAGCGGGGTCAGTCCGAGTTGGATCTCGTTGAGCATCCGATCGCCGGGACTGAAAACCGCCATGCCGCCGAGCGTCGCCACCAGACCGGCTCGGTCGACATCGTTCAGTGGAATCAGTCCCAGTGACCCCGTCAGCAGACTCTGAACGGCCAGAGCGAGCAAAACACAGCCCGCCAGAACGAGCCCGATCGACATGGCGCCACGACGGCCGAAGGCGGTGGCCAGGAAAACGGATCGGCAGGACTGACGATGAGACAACTCAGACGACTCCACAGCAGGCCGCGATGTCAACTCGCAGAGAGCAGCGATAATGATCTGGACCAACGGAACGGCCGCAGTCCATTGCCCGGACCGCGAAGACGTGCGACGCTGAACCCACTTCGGGCCGGTCAGCCCGGTGATTAACTATCGACCATCAACGCTCGACTTCCGATGATCGGCTTTGCAGATTAACACGCGGCCTGCCCGGCGTCGGCTGTTCCGGGCTCATTCTCGAAACGCATTGAAATCACGAGGTTGTTCATGACGGTTGTTGGCGTTCCACGAGAAATCAAACAGGACGAGTATCGAGTGGCCATGCTGCCGGTTGGCGTCGAGGAACTGACAAGGCGCGGGCATCGCGTGCTCATCCAGACCCGAGCGGGAGTCGGCAGCGGCATCCCGGACGATCAGTACGCGCAGCATGGCGCTGAAATCGTGCCCGACGCGGCAGCGGTTTTCAGTCAGGCCGACCTGATTGTCAAAGTGAAAGAACCACAAGCCGTCGAATGGCCGTTGCTGCGTGACGGTCAGGTCGTTTTCACCTATTTCCATTTCGCGGCGAGTGAAGAGCTGACTCGCGGCATACTCGAAACCGGCGCGACCGCCGTTGCGTACGAAACGCTCCGCGGCCCGAAAGGCGACCTGCCGCTGCTGACACCGATGAGCGAGGTCGCCGGCCGGATGAGCATTCAGGAGGGCGCGAAGTTTCTGGAACGTCCGCAGGAAGGCCGCGGCATCCTGCTCGGCGGAGTACCCGGTGTCATGCCGGCACATATCGTCGTACTCGGTGGTGGCGTCGTCGGTAAAAACGCGGCTCAGATCGCAGCAGGTTTTCAGGCCGACATCGCGATTCTCGACGTCAACGTCGAACGACTGCGCTACCTCGAAGATATCATGCCGGCGAACGTCAACACGCTGTTCAGCGACCGCCACACGATCCGCGAACAGTTGCAACTGGCGGATCTGGTCATCGGCTCGGTACTGATTCCTGGAGCCCGCGCGCCGCATCTGATTTCCAGCAGCGACCTGAAACTGATGAAGCCCGGTGCGGTGCTGATCGATGTCTGCATCGATCAGGGAGGCTGTGCCGAGACAAGTCGCCCGACCACGCATTCCGAGCCGACGTACATTGTCGACGACATCGTCCATTACTGCGTCACAAACATGCCAGGCGCCGTCGGGCGCACAAGCACATACGCGCTGTGCAACGTCACGCTGCCCTACGTGCTGCAGATTGCCGATCTCGGAATCTCAGCCGCGGCTCAGCGAGACACGGGCATTGCCGCCGCAGTCAACACGCACGCGGGTCGTGTCACAAACACCGCCGTCGCCGAAACGTTTTGCCTGCCGTGCGAAACCTTCCCGGCTTCGACGTGAACCCGGCTATGGCTGGGTGAAAGCCGGCAGAGTGAAGCCACGAACCAGATTCGGTCGCCAACGCGGGATTCCGGACGCGAGAGCGTTGCCGTCAGATCATCTCAGCCGCGTGGGGCTCGGTCGTTGACGTCGACGCGTTCTCTGCGTCTGACCGGGTTTGGGAAGAACCAGGCTACCGATTGTCGGATAAACGATTGCGCGTAGCCGCGTTCGAGAACACGGGAATTCCTGTTTTGTCCGCGTTCTGGCGAATGCAGCTACGCATGAAGACACAATCGTCACTCTGCTGCTCCGTAAAAAAGAAGGGCGCCGATTATGCGTAGCTCAGCATAATCGGCGCCCCTTTTTTTCGACCGCCTGTGTCTGGCGGTCGACAGCGGTCTGCAGAATGCGTCGCGTCAGGTCGCATCCCTGTTCCACCGCGACCCGCTCAGCGATCGCCAGCGCGGTTCCGTCGGCGGCAGCATCACACGCCTGATTTAACGACCGCAGATTCAACACCGCCTGCTCGGCCACCAGGCGTTCTTCCGCAGTCAGCCCGTCCCAGTCCATCCGCGCACCTCCCTGTCTGAAACATGAGCCTGTCAGAAACATGAGAAAGTGCCAGAATAACCAGCCTTACCCAATCGCGTAATCACAATTGAGCGCACCCCCGACAATGCTCAAGCTGCAGTCCCACCGGTCTTCGAAACCAATCGCTGCCTGACTGTCCGCAGTTGCCTCATTGTGCAGATTTGATCAGACTGGCAAACGGCCAAGAAGAGCAGTTGTGGCCAAACCTGCAAGCGATGGAAGGGCGAACTTTGCGGCACTATGAGGGGAGAGATGATTGGCCAGGCAGACCTGATGATTCGGAACGCTGTGGCGTCTGACGAGAACGAGAGACTGAATGACGCGGACTGATAATGCTGTGGACGAAGTTTCCCTGGCGCAGGTCGCTCCTGACATTGATCAGCCAGAGTTGGCTTCAGGCTGGCTGCTGCTTGAGGATGGGCCGCTGCTGGCTGTGAACAAGCCCGCCGGGTTGCTGACGGAAGGCGTTCCTGGCGGAGGCGGGACGCTGGTCGGTGCGGTGAAGGACTGGCTGCGGGAGCGTTATCAGAAAGCCGGCAACGTCTATCTTGGCATTCCGCATCGACTTGATGGGCCGACGTCGGGCGTCATTGTTTTTACCCGCAATTCGAAGACGGCTGCTCGTGTGGCTGAGCAGTTTGAGAAGCGGCAGGTCTCGAAAGTTTACTGGGCGCTGCTGGAACGGACTCCCGACGCGGGCTCCGGTCTGCTCGTTGACTGGTTGAGAAAGGTACCCGAGGAAGCCCGCAGTGAAGTCTGTGATCCCAATGCTGAGCGAGCGAAGGAAGCGCGGCTGGACTATCGCGTGCTGGGTTCGTTCGACGGAAAGTGTCTGGTTGAAGTCCACTTGCTGACAGGCCGCATGCATCAGATTCGCGTGCAGTTTGCGTCACGTGGCTGTCCGGTTGCCGGCGACGTTAAGTACGGCGGTTGTCCGTGGCGGAGTGAGAGCGGTGGCGGAGCAGGCGACGGTGAGGCAGCGGCGTTCGAGCGACTGGGTTCGATCGCGGAACCCGCGAGAATTGCTTTGCACGCGAGATCGCTGACGCTGAAACATCCGATTCGCTACGACGAACTGACAATCGAAGCTCCACTGCCGGAATACTGGGGCCTTCGTTCTGAAGATGTCGGTTCAGATCTTCCTCCGATCTGACTGCCCAACCATTGGCCCGGCGTCAGGTGCCGGGGCTGCCGATTGAGAGCCTGGCCTGCGTGGCCGATTCTGAGGTGGGAAGCGAGCGTCTCCCGCCATCTCCTTGCAGACGCAGTTGGTTCCGCCTGCACGCTGTTCTTTGCTTGAACGTCACTCCATGGCGTTTCCGTTGTCTGACTTGTGGACTGCTTCACTTGCATCTCTGGCCGAACTCGCTTGAATGACCATTCAAGTCAATGGTGATCCAGGTGACGTGACTGGCACTGAACTGAGAATTGGTTGCTGTCCCCGTCTGATTCTGCAGCGAGGTCGTTGATGGAAACTGCAACGGAAGTTTCCTGTGCTGAGATTCTGAAAGTTCTGGCGGATGAAACGCGACTGGCAGTAGTCCGACAGTTGATGTCCGGGCCGCGACGGGTTGGTGAGATCAACGACGAACTGCAGGTGGAATCGACGCTGCTGTCGCATCACCTGCGCGTGCTGCGTGAAGCCGGGATTGTGACTGGAGAACGCGACGGCAAGGCCGTGCTGTACCGGCTGGCTCCGCATGTCGAATCGAAACGGCGAGGCGCGACGCTGGAACTGGGCTGCTGTCGGCTGGTGTTTGAGTGAGCCTCGCTGCGATGTTGTCGGTTCAATTCACCGGGAGAATTGCTGTGATCGAATCTCTGTCGAACCCACTTCTGTCCGCGAACGCTCAGGGATGGTCATTGTGTCGTGGCGGATGCGCCGTGATGTGCGCTGTGTTGGCGGTAACTTTTTTGAGTGGCTGCGGTGCGGAGCCAGATAGTCAGGCTGTGGTGCGGGACAATGGAGACATCGAGCCGGCTAGAGGCTCGGGCAATTTGAAGCTGAGCGGAAAGCTGGTGCTCACCGGGTCGAGCACGGTGGCTCCGCTGGCGGTGGAGATTGCGAAACGCTTTGAAACCGAGCATCCGGACGTTCGCGTTGATGTTCAGACTGGCGGCTCGTCTCGAGGAATTGCCGACGCCCTTTCTGGCGTGGCGGACCTGGGTCTGGCGTCGCGCGCTCTGAAAAAGGATGAAGTTGAACAGGGACTTGTGGGACATCAACTGGCGATTGATGGAGTCAGTGTGATTGTCAACGCTGACAACCCGCTGAGTTCGCTGACGTCGGGACAGGTCGTGCAGCTCTTTACCGGAGCGATCACGAACTGGTCGGAGCTGGGTGGAGAAGACGCTGACGTTGTGATTGTCAACAAGGCAGAAGGACGCGCGACGCTGGAAGTGTTTCTGAATCACTTTGGCCTGAAGAACGAGCAGATCACAGCAGACGTTGTCGTTGGCGATAACCAGCACGGCATCAAGACGGTCGCCGGCAACAGGTTGGCGATTGGGTATGTGTCAATCGGGGCGGCGCAGTCGGAAGCTGACCTGGGGACCCCAATCCGCGTGCTTCCGGTCGACGGCATCGAACTGACGACCGAGAACGTTGCATCCGGCGCGTTCAAAATCACTCGGCCCCTGCTGATCGTTTCAAAGGGTGAGCCAACGGGACTTGCGGCTGCATTCCTTGACTACGCGAAATCTCCACAGATGCACGATCTGATCAGGGCACAGGGTTTTGAAGCAGTCACGCAGTAATTCGTGGTTGAATGGCGACCGTTGGCTCGAGCGGCTGCTGCGGCTGGCGGCGGCGATGTCGGGCTGCCTGACGTTGTTGATTGTCGCGTTTGTCTTCTGGCAGGCTCTGCCGGCACTGCGGGATCCTGGCGTCGCTCGGTTTGTGAGTGATTCCGTGTGGCGACCGACGGACGAGACAGCACCGCAGTTCGGCATGACTCCGATGCTGGTCGGTTCCGGGCTGGTGACGCTCGGTGCAGTTCTGCTGGCGACGCCGCTGGCTCTGTTCTCGGTAATCGTGGCCGAGTTCTACTCTTCTCGAACGCTGGCGTGGCTGTTGCGTCGCGTGCTGGAACTGCTCAATGGAGTCCCGTCGGTCGTGTTCGGGTTCTGGGGGCTGGTCGTTCTCGTGCCGCTGATTAATGCCTGGCACCCCCCGGGACAGAGTCTGCTGGCGGGAATTCTTGTGTTGACACTGATGCTGATCCCCACGGTGGCGCTTGCGACAGACGCGTCCTTGCGCGCTGTTCCCAACGAGCTGTATCGCTCGGCAGCGGCGCTGGGGATTGGGCGAGGCGCAGTTGTCTGGAAGCTTGCTGTTCCACTGGCGCGTCGCGGAATGGTCGCTGGCGTTCTGCTCGGGGCAGCGCGGGCGGTTGGCGAAACGATGGCCATTGTCATTGTCTGCGGAAATATCGTGCAGATGCCTGACAGTCTGTTCGATCCGGTGAGGACGATTACGGCGAACATCGCCCTGGAGATGGGATACGCGACTTCTGGGCATCGTGCGGCGTTGTTCGCGACGGGATTGCTGCTGATGCTCACATCGAGCCTCTTTGTCGCCGGAGCGGGTTTGCTGAGGCGCAGGAGAGGGCGACGATGAGAAGTCAACCTCGATCCGCCGCGGCTGACGCCTTGACCCGGACTGCTGGCTGGGCGGCGGTGTTCGTTGTTCTTGCCGTGTCTGGCTGGCTGGTCGGCAGCGTGCTCGGTCACGGTTTGCAAGAAGTGTCGTGGTCGTTTCTGACCAGCGAGCCGCTTGATGCCGGGCGGAATGGCGGGATCGGCACGGTGCTGGTCTCGACTGCTCTTGTGCTCAGCGTCTGTTTGGGTATCGCGGTTCCGTTGGGAGTTGGAGCCGCGGTCTGGCTGTCTGAGTTTGCTCGACCGTCGAGTCGCCCTGTTGCATTGATTCGACGGTCGCTCGACCTGCTGGCGAGTGTTCCGTCGATCGTGTTCGGGTTGTTCGGCATGGTCGTGTTCTGTCAGGAACTGAGACTGGGGTTCTCGATTGCGGCCGGAGGGCTGACGCTGGCGTGCATGATTCTGCCGCTGGTTGTGCAGACGACGTTTGCTGGACTTCGCAGCGTGCCGGACGAGCTGCGACTCGGTGCCGCAGCGCTGGCGATCAGCCGCAGTACAGCACTGCGGCATCTGCTGCTTCCGGCGGCGCTGCACGGAGTCGTCGTCGGCGTGATGCTCGGGCTGGGACGCGCGGCGGCGGAAACCGCGGCACTTATCTTTACAAGCGGCTATGTGACGCGAATGCCCGAGTCGCTGCTCGATTCCGGCCGGACGGTGTCCGTGCATATTTACGATCTGGCGATGAACGTGCCGGGCGGTGAGGCACGGGCCTATGCGTCGGCGGCGGTGCTGCTGTGCTTACTGCTGATTGTCAACGTGGCTGCCGCGGTGCTGGCAGATCGCTGGCTGCGGCATCAAACCGCGAGGGTGTCCTGATGGGCGATCCGAAACTGCAAACATCTGCGCCGGACGACGACATCGCGAAGATGACTCAATGCGATGCCGCTTTGACGGAACACCCCGCCGCCCACTCGTCCGACGTGTTCCGTATCGACGGGCTGAACGTTGCTTACGGAAACCGGCCGGCGCTGCGCGACGTCAATCTGAGCGTGCGTTGTCAGCGGATCACGGCCATCGTCGGGCCGTCGGGCTGCGGTAAAAGTACGTTTCTGTGTGTGCTGAACCGGCTGACGGATCTGATTCCCGGCTGCCAGGTTTCGGGCCGCGTGCGACTCGAGGGCGAGGACATCCTCTCGCGGGAGTATGATGTGTTCGTGCTGCGACGTCGCGTAGGGATGGTGTTTCAGAAGCCGAATCCGTTTGCGTTGTCGATTCGCCGGAATCTCGCGCTCCCGCTGAAGGAGCATCGTGTCGCGGCAAACGAGATCGACGGAATCATCGAACTCAGCCTGCGAGACGTTGGGCTCTGGGATGAGGTCAAAGATCGGCTCGATCAGTCAGCTCTGGAACTGTCGGGAGGTCAGCAGCAGCGATTGTGTATCGCGCGGGCTCTGGCGCTCCAGCCTGAAGTAATCCTGTTCGATGAGCCCTGCAGCGCGCTGGACCCACTGGCGGGTTCGGTCGTTGAAGATCTGATTCGCGAGTTACAGGAGCGGATCACAGTGCTGATCGTGACACACAACCTGGCGCAGGCCCGACGGATCGCGGACGACGTCGCGGTGTTCTGGCATGGAGACGGAACCGGGACGGTGATCGAATGCGGCTCGGCAGCGGATGTCTTTGAGAGCCCAACCAGCGAAATCACTGCAGCTTATGTTGCTGGGGCGAGAGGATAACCGGCGGGCATAAGCTGGATGTCGATGTCTTTGTCACTCAGCCGAATACGTCTTGGCCTGCCCCAGGATTCTGGTCCAGTTGTTATCAGAGTACGGGTGTGGGGAGCGTGTACTGCTGGAGTGACGGGCGAACTGATGTGGTCTCGGGAGCAGGATGAAAGGATGGCGAAATCACAGGGACGTGTGCGATTGCAGGACCACTTTGCGGAGTTCACGGACCCGCGGCGGGGCAAGGTGACTCACCCCCTGCTCAGGGCGATTGCAGTCGATCGCTGCCTCCCTGCCGGCATACCGTCTGAGCAAGTTCCAGCCGCTCAGGCCCGACTGGGTCGAGCAGGAAGTCGTCGCTGACTACCTCTTCAATCGAGATGCGGCGGCACGGTGGGTACATGACGGCTGGGTCAATCAGCATTGACAGACATGAGGCGTGAGTCTCGTAAAGCACGGCTTCCGGTCAGCCGGGTGCCCGCAACTGCTGCTGGAATGGTTTGGCACAACGCTGCCTCAGTCGACGGCGCAGACGCGATGACAATCCGGCGTTCGAGTATTCTTCGCCGGCAACCGGTTTCCGACTCGCGGAGAAGACCCGATGACCAGGCAGCTCACGCATCCTCGTGACGAGATTATGCAGACGATGGACCGCATCTATCGTTATCGCATGACGACGACTTCAGGCGGCAACCTTTCGATTCGCGAGGAATGCGGAGATATCTGGATTTCACCAGCGCGAGTCGACAAGGGCAGTCTGACGCGGGATGACATTGTGTGCGTCCGTTCGGACGGGTCAGTGCAGGGCACGCATCGGCCATCGTCCGAGTTTCCGTTTCACAAGGCGATTTACGACGTTCGTCCAGATGTCAGGGCAATCGTGCATGCGCATCCGGTAGCGCTGGTCGCGTTCAGCATCTGCGGACAGACGCCGGACACGCGGCTTTTTCATCAGGCCAGTTCGGTCTGCGGGAAGACGGGGTTTGCCCCCTACGCGCTGCCGGGCAGCGAGCAGCTCGGTCAACGCATCGCTGCGACATTCGCCGACGGCTGTGACAGCGTGATTCTCGAAAACCACGGAGTCGTTGTCGGTGGCGAGTCGCTGTCTCACGCGTTTCAGCGATTCGAGGCGTTTGAGTTTGCGGCGAAGACGATCATCAAAGGCCGCCAGCTTGGCGACATCCGGTCTCTGTCACCCGCCGAACTCGAACTGGCTCACAGCCGCAGCGTTGCTCTGGAATCGTTCGAACCGGAATCGGCCTCAAGTGAGGAAATGGAACTGCGACGGCAGCTCTGTCAGTTCATTCGCCGCGGCTGTCGGCAGCGGCTGCTGATCAGCACAGAAGGCAGCTTTTCCGCGCGGCTTGACGATGACTCGTTTATCGTGACACCGACTCAACAGGATCGTGAAACGCTCGACGTCGCGGATCTCGTGCTGATCGACGGCGAGCGGCGGGAAACGGGAAAGAAAGCGAGCCGAGCGGTCTTCGCTCATCAGGCGATCTACCGGGCTCATCCTCACGTGCAGGCCATCGCGTTTGCCCATCCAGTGAACGCGACGGCATTCAGCGTCACCAGGTCGGCGTTCGACGCGCGCACGATTCCGGAGAGCTACGTTTTTCTGCGCGATGTCCACCGTGTGCCGTACGGAATGCAGTACCAGAATGACGGCAGCATCGCCGGGTACGTGTCGGCCGCGTCACCCGCAGCAATTCTTGAAAACGACGGCGTGCTGGTGACCGGCTCCAGCGTGCTCGACACGTTTGACCGCCTGGAAGTGCTGGAATCGACTGCGGAAGCCGTCATCAATGCGCGAGCGATCGGTAGCGTGTCCGTGATGCCCGATGTTGTGATCAGCGAATTGCGGGAAGCCTTTCATCTGGATTGAGCTGCTGACGGCAAGATCAAAAAGACGCGTCCGACAAGCGTCAAACGCGGACAAACTGAGCCTTTGCAGGTCGCTGGATTCGCCAGAATTCAGCGACCGATGAATCATCCGTCCCAACTCCTGCGAGTCCGTCTTCGACATTAGCCGGGTGCGCCAAAAAAAAGCCCGTCGACGCCAATCCGTCGAGCGGGCTTTCATGATCCGAGCCGAACCAAAGGTCGTCAGCCGTCGATGGTGCCATCACTGTGCGACCTGCGGCGGCGTTTGACCAGCAGGCCGCCGAGCGCGATTCCGGCCAGGGCCAGACCCGTTGGTTCCGGCACGATCGGCGGGCCGTCGGGATTGGTCGGGTTCACATTGACAAAGCTCTCGCTGCCGCCGTTGGCGAAGCCCTGCACATGGATGCCGACTCGCAGGGCCGCACTGTTAATTGCAGCAATGACATCTGAAAACGAAACGCCGCTTGCCAGATTCAGCGTGATGCCCAGCTTCTCGCCGGGGTTGACGCCGTTCTTTTCGACCGGCGGATCCGAGTCCGCGTTCAGACCGAGCGTCGTGACGAACGGGTCCTCCAGGTTGTTTCCACCCGGCAGATTTCCGGGGGTCGCCCCCTGCGAGAAGCTGACGCCTGAGTAATTCTGAATTGATCGGATGCTCGAAAAGAGCGAGCTTTCATCGTCGAGGTAAACGTCGGTAATCGATGACGCGTCCGGCCCGGAGTTTGTAAACAGAAGCTGGACCTGACTGCTGCGTCGCAGCCTGACGACTTCGACAGCCAACTGGTTTTCGCCGATGGCGGTATTCACCGGTGAGTTGTTCGTGACACCGGCGAAACCGTAAGTCCAGCCAGCTTCGGCGGACGTCGCGGAAAAGACGAGCGCGGCCAGAGCAGCGAAAGTGATCAGTCGACTCATGGGAAGACCTCAGACAGTTCGAGACGTCACTTGTCAAAGTGATTAGCCCACAGGAACGCGGCACGCCGTACGAATCACGTTCGGCGGCGACTTTAAGCAGGCATCCGCCCTGAGTAATTCAGAATTGCTGCGAATCGCCGACCAGTGATCGGACTGGAACGGCTGGCAACGGTCTGTCACGCCGTGTGGCCTGCGTTGTCGAGCGACGATGTCAGCGACGCAAACTCCGCGCCCGGCACGCCGCGACAGCACCGGCATCCCGAAAACGGACTGTCCAGCCGATCGAAGTCTGGCGTAGCAGCTTGAGCATTGTTCTGACATTCGCCCGTCGCGTCGACGTCTGCGAGTCTGACGATTCCGCATGGCAACGACCTCGCTGCCGATCAGCAACAGACTCCGACAATCGTGATGACCTGTCGTGTCGCCACAATCGACAGAACGCTGGCAATCTGCAGTGGCGATCAACTGTCGCTCGACCGCACTGCGGCAAATCCCGGCGGTGCGCACCTGGCGATCTATGTTTCCTCAACCGGGACCGTCTCGGAGCAGAGTCTGTCTGCGCAGGCTCGTCCTGCTGAACGAAGCTTGATTTTCCGGGACGCTGACTGTCGGCGATTCGCCGTTAAAGAAATCCGAATGCCGCAAACGTTGAACATTCGCGAGTCGTCGAACGCACCGCAGCGTGTTCTGCTGGGAGGCGCTCTTGTTGTGCTCGTCTGGAGCTACTGGCCGACGCTGGCGACACTCGCGCATCGCTGGAGCATCGATCCGCAGTACTCGCATGGATTTATTGTTCCACTGGTTGCCGCTGCACTGATCTGGCTTCGCCGTGACAAGCTGAGTCGAGGCGAACTTTTGCCGTCGTGGCTCGGGCTGCCACTGATTGCCGCAGCCGTTGGAATGAGGCTCGCCGCGTCGCGCTTCTATTTCGAGGCGCTGGACTGGCTGTCGCTGCTGCCGAGTGTTGCCGGTGTCTGTCTGCTGCTCGGTGGCCGGACGGCGTGGCGGTGTGCCTGGCCGGGGATTCTGTTCCTGAGTTTCATGGTGCCGTTGCCATACCGCATTGAAACGCTGCTCGGCGGGCCGCTGCAGTCGATCGCGACGCTGGCCAGCACTTTCACTCTGCAGACACTCGGATTCCCGGCGATCGCCGAAGGCAACCTGATCCGGATTGACGAGACGACGATCGGCGTTGCCGAAACCTGCAGCGGGCTGCGGATGCTGGTTGTCTTTTTTGCCGTCTCAACCGCGGTCGCCATCCTGATTGATCAGACGGTCTGGGAACGCGGGCTGATTGTCGTCAGCGCGGTTCCGATCGCGATGCTCTGCAACGTAGTTCGGATTACAGCGACGGGAATCCTGTTTGAAACGGTGGGCAGTACCTGGGCGAAGCTCGTTTTTCACGACTTCGCTGGCTGGCTGATGATGATTCTGGCGCTCGTGACGCTGCGCATCGAACTCTGGTTGCTCGCTCACATTCTCGTAGCGCCGCCGCCACGCGACGTCATTCCGGTCTTCAATCAGCGAACGCTGGAGGCTGCGCCGCCGGGTCGTGCGAGTTCTTTTCCAGCGGTCGAATCCCGAACGATTGCAGCGCAAACGACCGCCGACTCCGAAATCGAAGTAGAGGAAACCGCGGAGACAGTCACGGCTGTTTAAAGCAGCCTGCCTCACGCATCACCGACAGGAATTCTTGTCATGTCGACGTCAGACCTGCACACGGCAACAACTCATTCGCCTGAAGTTCGGCCCGTCACCGGCTCGATCGCGGCTCCGTCTGCACCGGTGGTTGCGCCGCATCAGCCGCAGTCCGTTCCGGGTGGAAATGGCTTGCGCGGTAACTCAGTACGACGAGCGCTGCAGTTTGCCGAGCCGATCACTCCGCAGGGACTGGTACTTGCCTGGCGGCGGCAGTGGCGGACGGCGGTTGCGTTCGGTGTTCCGCTGACCATCGTTGCAGTCGTCGCGGCGTGGTTCGCGATGCCCGCTCCGTATACCGCGTACGCTCTGTTGAAAATCGACGAGAATGCACCACGGCTTGTCTTCTCGACCGCCGAAGGGGAAGACGATTTCTTCACGTTTCGACAGACGCAGATGGCGCTCGTCAAGAGCCGCTTCGTACTCAACGCCGCCCTGCGTCGACCGGGGATCAGTGACCTCAGAACGTTGCGCGGGATCGAACATCCGGTGGAGTGGCTGCAGAACGTCGTCAAAGTTGGCACGTACAACAGCCCGGAAATCCTGCAGATGGCGCTGAGCGGTGAGCATCCTGAAGAGCTGTCGGCACTTGTTAACGCGGTGAAAGACGCGTATCTCGATGAAGTCGTACTCGCCGACCGGAAGAAACGCATCGCCCGCGTTTCGGAACTCGAACAGATCTATAACGAAACTGAAGAGAAAGTCCGCAAGAAAGAGGAACGTGTCGAGCATCTCGCGCGGCAGCTTGGGACCGGTGACTCAGCCGCCCTCTCGATCAAGCATCAGATGGCACTCGAACAGATTTCGCTGCTGCGGCGCGAGCACGCCCGCGTGCGTTTCGAACTGATGCAGGCGCAGATTCATCAGCAGAGCGTCGCGGAGATTTCGGAGTCGCGAAAAGGCGATCCCGGCGCCTCGCGAAAGGATGCTTCTTCATTGCCGGCAATGGCGCTGCCCGCGTCTGCCGCACCGGGACAGACAGTTGATCCTCGCGTTGCGTTTGCCACGAGCCGCGTTGCGCAGCTCAAGGATCTGATCGCGCGGTACGAGCAGCAGGTCGTCGATCAGAATCATCCGACGCTGACTCGTTACCGAGAAGAACTCGCCGAGATGGAACGCGTAGCCGCCGGTCTGTCTCCGGAGGCGTCCGCCGAACCCGTCTCGCGACTGGAAATGCTGGCGAAGCAGGAACGCGCACTCCGCGAAGAGCTCGACAAATACAGCGAGCTGGTGAACAGCATCGGAACGTCGTCGTTCGAACTGGAACTGATGAAGACCGAGATCGAGCAGATCGCGAAGGTCTCCGACAAAGTCGGTGGCGAAATGGAGGCACTGCGCATCGAACTGAAGTCGCCGACGCGCGTCACGCTGCTGCAGGAAGCCGACGTGCCGCAGACGCGCGACACAGGCAAGAAGACAAAGCTGACGGCCGCGGCCGGGATCGGTTCACTGGGGATGGTCTTCCTGATCGTTGCGGTGATGGAGTTTCGAGCGCGGCGCATCACTGATCCCAAAGACGTCGCGCAGACCCTGGGACTGGAACTGCTGGGGGCATTACCGGCAATGCCGCGACCGCTGCTGCAGTTCTGGAAGAGTCCGAAAGATGCCCGCATCAACCTGTGGAACAACGCGCTGATCGAATCGGTCGATACCGTCCGCTCGATCCTGCTGCACGCTCCGGATGCCGATCAGAAGCAGGTGCTGATGATCGTCAGCGCGGCGCCCGGTGAAGGGAAAACGACGTTTGCGTGTCAGCTCGCGGGCAGTCTGGCACGAGCAGGCCGTAAGACCGTGCTGGTCGATTTCGATCTGCGAAAGCCGCGAG
Source organism: bacterium (assembly GCA_016124895.1). Lineage (GTDB taxonomy): Bacteria > Planctomycetota > Planctomycetia > Planctomycetales > Planctomycetaceae > JAPOLP01. The sequence goes on along the minus strand of WGMU01000109.1, from coordinate 37,780 downwards.
CGCACACACTGCTGAACGTACCACTCGAACTGGGTCTCTGCGAGTTGCTTTCCGAGAAGCTCGATACGCAAACCGTGATTCACAAAACGAGTCAGGACTGCCTGGATGTGATCCCGGCCGGGCGGGTCAACGAGGACGCGCTGGCGGCACTGGCCCGTAACGGAGCAAGCTGGCTCTTCAAAGAACTGCGTAAGGAGTACGAGTTTGTCATCGTTGACTCGTCGCCGGTCCTGTACGTCGCCGACGGCGGAACGGTCGGCAGCAACGTCGACGGAGCGATCATTGCCGTCCGGTCGCATCTGAGCCGCCTGCCCGCCGTGGCCGTCGCCTGCGAACGCGTCGAACGTTTCGGCATCGATCTGATCGACGCCGTAATGGTCGGAGTCCGCTCGAACCTGAGCGGCTACGGATACTCGTACGACTATCACTACGGACCGGCAGAGCCGACTGCATGAATTGACGAAGTCGGAAGTTGCAACGCGGAGGTCAGAAACAGCAGTCTGTTGCTTTGACACCCCGTCTCCGATTTCCGCGTTCCGAATTCCAACGTTATCCCTGGGTGAGCTTTCTGATGTCTTTCCGCAATTCCATTCCCCTCCTCACCGGTCTTCTGCTGCTGATCGCTGGCGGTATCGTTCACGGCAGGTGGAGCGGGCGGTGGACGACGACGGATCTGAACGGGATCGCGGCACGCGTTCACAACGTACCGCGGCAGATCAATGACTGGATCTGTATCGAAGAAGGCACCGTCAGTGATGACGAGTTGAAGCTGGCCGAACTGAGCAGCTACTGCATGAGGCACTATCGCCATCAGCGGACGGGCGCGATTGTCACACTGCTCCTGATGTGTGGCTCGACCGGGCCGATCGCCGTCCACCCGCCGACCGCCTGCTACGTCGGCCAGGGTTACGAGCAGGTTGGTGACCTGCAGCTTCACCGTGTTGCCTTTGAAGAACGCGGCAACCCGTCGAGGTCCGGCTCCGACGCAGCGCCGACGGATTCGCTGATGACGGCTCAGTTCCGCAAACCCGGCCGAGGCAACTCGCAAAAGGCCCGGATTTTCTGGAGCTGGACGGCAGACGGGCACTGGTCGACGCCGGCGAGTCCGCGGATCGAATTCGCCGGTTGCCCCGCGCTCTTCAAGCTGTACGTCACACAGGAGGCACACGACTTGCTTCCGCTCGACGGAACGACTCCGCCGGAAGAATTTCTGCGTGAACTGCTGCCAGTGATTCGCCAGTCGGTGTTTCAGGTTGAGTCGTCGGCGCCGGATGCGGTGTCCTGATAAGTCCGCTGTTCCTGTCGTGGATGGCGGCGCGGCGAACTCACTCCCGGTCGTAACGAATGATTCAGCAATCTCTCACGCACGCGATGACGGTCGATGTGGAAGACTACTTCCATGTCTCGGGATTTGCCGACCGCATCTCGCCGCGAGAGTGGGATGACTATCCCTCGCGGGTCGTTGCCAGCACGCAGCGGATCCTGCGGGTGCTCGATGCGCAGCAGACAGCGGCAACGTTTTTTGTGCTGGGCTGGGTCGCGAATCGCTTTCCCGAACTGGTGCGTGAAATTCGGCAGTCCGGTCACGAGATCGGCTGTCACAGCTACTGGCACCGGCTGGTCTACGAACTGTCGCCGGAAGAGTTTCGAGCTGACCTGATCGCCAGCCGCGACGTCCTGCAGGACATCACCGGCGAACCGATTCGGCTGTACCGGGCACCGAGTTTTTCGATTACGCGCCGGTCGCTGTGGGCTCTGCAGATTCTCGTCGAGGAAGGCTTTACCGGCGATTCGAGCGTCTATCCCGTTTATCACGATCGTTACGGTATTCCGGAGGCTGATCCTGCGCCGCACTGCATCGTGACGCCTGCCGGCACGCTCGACGAGTTTCCCGGAACGGCACTGCGGTTCGCTGCGCTGCGACTGCCGGTCTCGGGAGGCGGATATTTCCGGCTGTATCCTTTCCGCTTTTCCTGCTTCTGTCTCGACCGTTATTCCCGTCAGTCGAACCGTCCATTCGTGTTCTACATTCACCCGTGGGAAGTCGATCCGGACCAGCCCAGGCTGCCCGGCCGGCTTCTTTCGCGGTTCCGGCATTATCAGAACCTCGCCACGACCGAACACAAACTGAACGCACTGCTGCCGCGGTTCCGCTTCGCGACGATGACGGACTCGCTGGCGTCGATCGCGGACAGTCCGCGCGAGTACCCGCTTACCGCCGGACTGTACGGCTCGTTCGCCAGTCGTCTGCCCGCTGCGACGGCCTCCGAACTGCAGCCGCAGCACGCCTGATGCAGACCGGGAACGCCAGTCGGTGAAACTCCCGGACGACGGGACATTTCACGGACCATCGACCGAGGTCTCCGGTGACCAAACCGACGCTGCTGTTTCTGACGCATCGCGTTCCGCACCCGCCTAATCGTGGAGACCGGATCCGGACGTTCCATTTCCTGGAGCATCTGGCGGCGCGAACGAACGTCTGGCTGGGCTGCCTGGCAGACGAGCCCGTCACCGACGAGACGCGCGACGTTCTCAATCGACTGTGCGCCCGCGTGGCAATCGTTCCGGTGGAACGCTGCGGCCGCTGGCTGCGGGCCGGAGTCAGTCTGCTGAGAGGGCGAACGATCTCCGCGGGCGCGTTTGAGTCTCCGGCGTTGAAGACAGTCGTTGACGAATGGGCCTCTGAAGCGTCGTTCGACGCGGCGCTGTGCTCGTCGTCGGCGCTGGCTCCGTATCTCCAGGCGTCGAGCCTCGCGCAGGCACGACGTTACGTGGATCTGATCGACGTCGACAGCGAGAAATGGCTTGAGTACTCAGCAGCGTCGCGGTTTCTGAAACGGACACTGTTCGGCATCGAAGGTCGCCGACTCCGGGAGCTCGAAGCGTCATTGTCCGACTGGTGCGCCGGCCTGACCTTCGTCAGCGAACCGGAAGCCAGACTGTATCGAGCGTTCCGCCCCGACAGTCCGATCGAAGCGATTCCGAACGGCGTCGACGTCGACTACTTCACTCCTCAGATCGACCGCGCCGCGGAGCGTGGTTGCGTCTTTGTCGGAGCGCTGGATTACAAGCCGAACATCGACGGCATCGTCTGGTTCGCGCGCGAACTCTGGCCGGCGATTCACTCGCAGAGGCCAGATGCAACACTGAACATCGTGGGCCGCGAACCCATAGCAACAGTGCGCGAACTCGCTGAACTGCCTGGCGTCAGCGTGCCGGGAACTGTGCCGGACGTTCGTCCGTGGTTGAACGCCGCAGCGGTTGCCGTCGTACCGCTGCAGATTGCTCGCGGCGTGCAGAATAAAGTGCTCGAAGCGCTGGCGATGGCGCGCGCAGTCGTTGCCTCGCCGGCACCGCTGGCTGGACTCAACGTTCAGGACGGAACGCACCTGTTCCAGGCAACGCAGCGCGACGAGTGGATCGCGAAGATGCTGCGACTGCTCGACGACGCGTCGCTGCGTGACGACATCGGACTGGCCGGTCAGGCATACGTCACCGCACATCATCGCTGGGATCAGTGCCTGACTCCGCTGATGAGTTTTCTGGGGCTGAACGATTTCGCCGGACCCACCACAGCAGTCGACCCGCCCTGTCCAGTCACCATTGAACCTGTCACCTCACCGGAAACCAGCGCATGAAGGGATTGCTCTTCACGTTTGGCACGACGGTCGGTGGTTCACTGGCCGCACTGATCAATCCGTTTTACGGACTGCTGTGCTACGTCTCGTTCGCCATTGTGCGACCAGAAGCGATGTGGCCCTGGTCTGTGCCGCCAGGACGTTACAGCCTGATCCTCGCGCTGGCGATGCTGGCCGGATTCGTGTTTACGAAGTCCGCGCGGTTCAATCTCGGACGCAGCTTTTCCGTCGCTGCCCTGCTGCTGGCCTTTCTCGGCTGGTCGTACTTCGAGGCGTATTTTCCGCCGAATCAGTTTCTGGCCTGGGACTATGTCGAACGGCTGGCCAAGATCGTCATTCCGTTCATGATTGGGCTGTGCTGCATCAATGATCGCAGGCAACTGCAGCAGCTCGCCTGGACGATCGTCGCGTCGCAGGGATACGTCGCCTACGAACTGAATTCGTATTACTTCTCGGGCTACAACGTGCTGCGGTTCGACGGCTTTGCGGATATGGACAACAACAGCGCGGCGATCGGAATGGTGACCGGGATCGGCGTCGCGTTCTTTCTGAGCCTGCACTCCGAGAAGCTGTGGCAGCGCGGTCTGGCGATGTTCTTCTGCCTGCTGATGGGGCACTGCATTCTGTTCTCGTTCAGTCGCGGCGGAATGCTCGGGGCACTGGTTGCCGGCATGGCGACCGTCTTTGTCATTCCGCGCACGCCGAAAATGTATGCCTTCATGCTTGCGGCTGCGGTGTCGGCCGCCGTGCTTGCCGGTCCCGAAGTGCGCGAACGATTCATGACGACGTTCGTCAAGGAGGGTGGTGAGCGCGAAGCTTCGGCGCAAAGTCGCATCGATCTGTGGAAGGACTGCTGGGACGTCACGATGCAGGATCCCGTGATGGGTTGCGGGCCGAATCACTGGCCGGTTCTGGCACCTCGCTATGGATGGAAGGCCGGCAAAGAGGCGCACTCGCTGTGGGTGCAGACCCTGGCGGAACTCGGCTTTCCCGGCCTGTTTCTCTACCTCGGGTTTTATCTGCTGTGCATTTTCCGGCTGTGGCTGCTGACCTGGAACAGCGTCTCTGTTGAGGACGAATGGTGTCGGTATGTGGCCCGCATGGCGCTGGTCGGACTCTGCGGCTTTGCCGTGTCGGCTCAGTTTGTGAGCCTCGAAGCGCTGGAGATTCCGTACTACACCGCGCTGCTGGGCTGTGGTGCGTTGAAACTGTCATCGATCCGGAACGTCGAACGTGACCACTCGCCGGATTTTGAACGCGAGCGATTTGACTTCGCAGGAATACCTCCGGCTGTTGCTGCTGTGTAAGTGCTGTCTGACGACGACGGACGCTGGATCGGCTGAAACTCAACCATTCGGAACGACCACAGGAAACCACGTGGAATGAAAGCACTGAGAGTCAGACTTCGAAACTTGTTCTTCGCGACGCTGCGGCGTGCTGCGGCGACGGACGACGGGCGGCAGGCCGCCGCGAACGCGCTGCGCGGATTGCTGCGTACTGCGCCGCGGGATTTCCATTCGGCTCTGCTGACCGAGACGCCATACCCGAGTCTTGGCACTGCGTCGCGCGGTCCAGCGACGAACGAACGATCGGACATCGTGCTGATTTCGGCCCGCTTTCGCAGCGGATCAACGCTGACGTGGAATCTGTTTCGCAACGTTCCCGGCATGACGTCGTATTACGAACCGTTCAACGAACGGCGCTGGTTTGACCCGCACATGCGCGGAGACCGGGTCGATGCGACGCACCGTCAGGTCGACGATTACTGGCGCGAGTTCGACGGCCTCGAAGCACTGGGGCAGGTCTTTCGTGACGAGTGGAACGAACAGAATTTCTATCTGTCCGAAGACGAGTGGCAGCCGGAAATGCGGGCGTATATCGACGGGCTGATCGAGCACGCAAGCGGACGTCCGGTGCTGCAGTTCAACCGGCTCGACTTTCGCCTGCCGTGGGCACGAAAGAATTATCCGAACGCGAAACTGATTCACCTTTACCGGCACCCGCGCGATCAATGGTGCTCAATGCTCGGTCGGCCGGATCGATTTCCCATCGACGGACACATGGTGGACTTCCCGGACGTCGATGGTTTTTACCTCTGTCGCTGGGCACGCGATCTCAAGTACCACTTTCCGTTTCTCGACGAACGATCAATCGAGCATCCGTATCAGTTGCACTACTTCCTGTGGAAGCTGTCGTATGTTTACGGCCGGACCTGGTGCGACCTGTCATTGAGTTTTGAAGAGCTGACGACGCGTCCGGAACAGTCGCTGTTCCAGTTATTTCAGCTCTGCGAAATCGACCTGCGGCACATTGAGCCCCTGCTGCCGCTGATTACGCCACCGCCGTTCGACAAGTGGAAAACCTACGCCGACGAAAGCTGGTTCCAGGCTCACGAAACGCACTGCGAAACGGTGCTCGCGGAGTTTTTCAGCGCCACTGGCGGGGCTGGATCAAGCGACAGTCGCGAGGTTGTCCGCACCGCGTCTGACCGGAAGGAGTTCATTTCGTGAGTCTTCTGCCGGGCGTTCTGCGACGAGTTCTCTCGGCGGTGTGCAGCGAACGCTGCGCGCCGGCGCGAGTCCGTCTGGCGATTGCCATATGCGCTACGCTGGGACTCTCGTACGCGCTGCTGTCGACCGATCCCTGGTGGTTCGTCCGCTGGTTGCGCGGCGATGCGGCCCGGGTTCTGGAGCACGGCGTTTCTGACAAGCTGTATCACGTCTGCGGTTACCTGACGCTGACTGTCTGCCTGATGTGGTGGGCGGTGTCACGCTCGCGAAAGGCGACTTATCTGGCGGGGGCGGTTGCCGCAGTTCACGCGGTCTCGACTGAACTGCTGCAGCATTTCGTTCCAGGGCGGACGGTCGACGGCGCTGACTTTGTCGCAGATCTGGCCGGTGTGTCAGTCGGGTTCAGCATCGGTCTGCTGCTGCGACATGTGCAGCAATCGACGAGGGATCCGGCCGGACTGACGACCGCAATGCCTCAGCGGCAGTTGCGGGAAAGACGATTGGGAGGAAGTATGAAGACAGCAGACTCATCATTGACCAGCAGGGAACATCCGGCGGGCCTGACGCGGAGTCAGATTACATCGGAAGAGGCGGCCGAAATCCGTCCGCGGATGATCAACTACCGGTTCGTGGCCATTCTACTTGCCGCGGGCGGAGTCTTCTTCTCGTCGGTCGTCGCGATTCACGGCTGGCAGATGCGAAGAAACGCCGGCACGCTGATCGAGCTTGGGGAACGAGCCCGCGAAGACGGCGACTTCACTAAAGCCCGTGACTATTTCAATCGCTATGTCGGGATGGTTCCCAACGATACGAACGCGCTGGCAACGCTGGGCATTCTGCTCGACGAATCAGCGGAGGGGCCGGGAGCGCAGCGGCAGATCTTTGCGATTTACGAAGACGTGCTGCGTGCCGACCCGACACGCGAAGACATTCGGCGTCGACAGATCGCAACGGCAACGGCGATCGGTCGATACTCGGATGCTCTCAGCCATGTCCAGACGCTGCAGCAGATTTATTCGACGGATGGGAAGCTCGCGTTACAGGCCGGGCTCTGTCAGCAACAGATGGGAGAGTACGAGCAGGCGGGCGAGTCGTTCGAGCAGGCCATTGACTTTTCGCCCCGACTGATTGATGCCTGGGCCGCGCTGGCCAACCTGCGTCTCGACATGCTGGACGAGGCCGAGCAGGCTGCTGCGCTGCTGGATCGTCTGGTCGAACTGAACGCGAACGATCCGGCCGCGTGGCTGGCTCGTGCAAAGTTTCGGCAACGTATCGGAAAACTTGACGCCGCAGCAGACGATCTGCAGCAGGCACTTGATCGTGACGGTGAGAATGGCGACCTGCTTCTCGCGGCCACAGAACTCGGGTATGAACGGATTGCGGCAGCTCGATCACGAGGGCAGGCGCCGAAAGCGGAACGTCTGCTGCATCTCGTCCGCAATCAGCTCAAGCGGGCGATGGAACTCGCGCCGGACAGGCTTGATCTCAGGCTGCAGGCAATTGTGATCGAATCGCATTTTGGTGATCAGCAGCAGGCGCTGCAGCGGCTCGCGGAATTGTTGAGTGATCATCCAGGTGACCATCGGGCGCACGTGCTGCTTGCTGATCTGACCATCGAACGAGGTGAGTTCGACAAGGCGCACGAAGCCATCAACCGGTTGCCTCGAACACCGGGATCAGATGCGCTGCGCCTGTTTCTCGACGGCCGCATCGCGATGGCTCAAAAACAGTGGCGGCAGGCGCTCAGTCTGTTCAACGAGGCACGACGTTTTCAGGCCGACACGCCGGAAATGCTCGAACGGACTGACATCGCCATTGCCACCTGTCATCGCGAGCTGGGCGAGACCGATCAGGAACTCGTGACGCTGCGACAGGTCATGAAGTATCACCCGAAGTCGGTCCCTGGCCGGCTGGCGCTGGCATCGTCGCTGTTGCGGCAGAAGAAACTGCAGGCGGCAATTGCCGAGTACAGACCGCTGGCGTCGCTGCCTCAGGTGCGATTGCTGCTGGCCCGGCTGCTGATTCTACAGAACCTGCAGTTGCCGGAAGTCGCTCGCGAGTGGCGTGAGGCGGAGACACTGCTGACTGAGGCGACGAAGCACGGAGCCGATCCGACTCAGGTCGCGCTGTTGCAGGCTGAGCTGCTGGCGTCGCAGGGACGCATTGCCGCTGCTGAGCAGTTGCTGATCGAGGCGCGGACCAGCCAGGCAGATCGACTTGAGTTTCTCGTCGCGCTGGCGCGGCTGGCTCAGCAGGCAGGCGATCGGCAACACGCTGCATTGTGGATGGGCCAGGCGCTTGCAGCGGCCGGCAATTCCCGGCAGGCGGAATCGCAATTGCAGCAGGCGCTCGATCTGTCGCCTGGCGATGCGGCAACCGCGCGCACACTGATGGAACTTTATGTGCGAGCTGGACGACAGGACGAAGCGCTGGCACTGTTCCGCAGGCACGCGCAGAAAATGAGCGTGACGGAGCTGGCTCAGGCCTACGCGCTGTTCGGCGATCATGCGCGAGCCGCGGAACTGTTTCAGCGGGAAGCGGCGAACGAAGCTGCCGATCTGAAAGCACTCGACGGATTGGCGAGCGTGTATCTGCAGAACGGATTGTCGTCTCACGCGGAAACACTGCTCGAACGGCTGGTGGGTGATGCGGACGCGACAACGACGATCGGCCAGTCAGCACGGCGGCGTCTTGCTCTGCTGCTCAACGGCCACAATGACTACGCGTCCCGGCAGCGGGCGCTGGAGTTGCTCGACGAAAATACAACAGCGACACCTCAGCCCGCTGTTGAAGATCTGCGCATTCGCGCCGCAGTGCTTGCGTCCTCGTTGCTGGCTGACGAACGGGCGCAGGCGATCCTGTTGTTCGAAACGCTGGACGATCAGAATCAACTGCTGCCACGTGACCGCTGGCTGCTGGGAAAGCTGTATGAGTCCATTGGCCGACTCGATGAAGCGACGGCTCAGCTTGAACGCTCGTTGCAGAACGGCGAGGTCAGCGAACGACTGCTGTCCGACTATGTCGAGCATCTCGTCGAACACGCTGACCGCGACACAGCCGAACGTGGACTGAAGCGGCTGCGCTCGCGGTTTCCAGAAGCTGCCACAGCGCTGCGGCTCGAAACGCGACTGGCGGTCAAATATCGCGAGACGACGCAGGCCGTTACTCTGCTGACGTCGTTTGTCGCTGCGGCCAGTGATCAGGAACAGAAAGTCGCGCGGCTGACAGAAGCCGCGGCTGTTGCCTGTGCCGCTGGTTCCAACGGCGATTCGAATACAGACCTCGATGCTGCCGCGCTCGCATTTCTGACCGAAGCGGTGAAGCTTGACCCGCGACAGGTGGGGCAACTCGTCGCCTGGCAGTTGAATCACGGCCGCGATGTGGAAGCGTTCGAACAGCTTGACGAAGTCTGGCAGCAGCTCGACCCGGAAGCGGCAGCGGGACTCTCGCTGGCGATGCTCTCAACCGGGCCGACGCACGCTCGGATGGCGCGCGTCGACGAGAAGCTGACGACCGCACTCAAACAGCGGCCGCAGGCGCTGCTGATCAAAGTCTGCCTCGCGGATTTGCGATCGCTGCAGGAGCGTTATGCGGAGGCGGAATCGCTCTACCGCCAGGTGTTGCACGTCGACATGCAGAATCTGCCGGCGCTGAACAACCTCGCCTGGCTGCTCGGAATGCAGCGGCGCGACGCAGACGACGCGCTGACGCTGATCGAGCGGGCAATGCAAACGGCAGGTCTCACGCCGCAACTTCTCGATACGCGTGCCTGTATCCTGCTGGGGCAGCACCGGACGCGACAGGCCATTGCCGATCTGCAGCAGGCAATGGCGAATGGCCAGGCCACGTCAACTCTGCTGCTGCACCTGGCCGCTGCTCAGCTCGATGATCGCAATCCGGAGGCCGCCCGCGCGACGTTGACGCAGGCCCAGGCGACCGGGTTCAACGCGTCACTACTGCACCCGCTCGATCAGGTCCTGCTGCAAAGGCTGATCAACGCGCTGCAGGTTGAACAGACGCCAGCCAGCAGCGACGTGTGAGCTGCCAGAACACTTCTGTCGCTGGACCGAAGCCGTCACCGTCCGTCTGTCGCTGAGGACGGGTACCGAAAATCACTGGCGCGAAAAGAAACCCCGCTCGCACGCAGCAAAGCGGGGTTCGAGTTGATCAATCAGTCAGCGTGTCGCTTACTCCAGAATCTTCTTCGATTCCTTGACGACGGTGGCAACAGAGTCTTTCGTCAACTTGCCTTTGGCAAAGGCTTCATTGACTTTGACCTTGCTGCCAACCCACATCATGACACTGACGTCGGCGTCTTTGGCGATCTTGTAGGACGGCGGACCAGCTTCGCCGTCGAAGACGGTCAGCGGGACATTCTTGACCTTTGCAGTTGAAGCCACCTTTTCGAGCTTCGCAGCCGCAGCTTCCGGCTCGTCGGTCAGCAGCACGACGAAGGCCTTCATGTCTTTGTCTTTGTTTTCGCCGACCTGCTTGTCGACTTTCTTAATCAGGTCAACGAGTTCGTCGTTGACGTCGCGGGCGAAAATACTGACGACCGGGCGCCCGCCGTACTGGCAGCGGTAACACAGCGATTTGCCTTTCGACGGTCCCGTGATATCCCGGACCTGGAACGCTCCGACGCTGCTTCCGGGTTCGAGCCCGGACTTGACGTCGTCAGCCGACACCATGCTGGTGACGGCCAGAACTGCAGCAACACTCAGGGCAACAAGCTTCTTCATCGACGGGTTCCTTTGAATTCAGGGGTCGACAGGGGAAGAAAGCAATGACAGGCCGCACCATGCGACGTTGTCGACTTCGTCAGAGAGTTTCGGTTGCCGAGGCCGGCCGGTTCTGCGAGGCATCTTACAGACCGGTCATAATTGGCACGGCACCTCCTGCTAACGGGTAACTCGTTTTAGATGCGAAACAACGACCGGACAAGTTCGCGGCTCCTTTGTGTCGAGAAGATCCGCAAATTGCAATGGGCTCGCCGCCACGAAATCCGTCAAGCGGCGAGATCACGTTCAGCATCTCAGGGCGCATCTGGCGACGCAGGCAGCCGTCGAAGAAGCGAAACCAGCAGGTTGGCTGCTACTTTGAGTCCGACTCGAACATCGCGTGCGGAACCCCGATATCGATCACGCGGATGTCTCCGGTGAATTGTGCGGCATTGGAATTCTCGAAGCCCAGCTTACAGGCGACGAACGTTGCGGTGAATTCCGCTTTGACGGCGAGTGGTGACTTCGTATCGACCGGCTCGCCAGTGTCGCAGTCGAGTCCACTCGGCAGGTCGATCGCGAAGACTCGACCAGACGCTGCGTTGATTGCCACGATGATCGCTGGAAACGGATCGCGCAGAGAGCCACGCGTGCCGGTGCCGAGCAGTGCGTCGATGATCCAGTCGGCCGAGGCGATCTGCATCTGCCAGGAGTCGTCAGAATCGGCGTCTTTGATGGCGCGGACCGGCGTGCCTGCCCGTTCAAGCACTCGGCAGTTAATCGCCGCGTCGCCGCGCAGTGATTCCGGATCGGCGAACAGCAGCACGAGAACGTTGATCCCTCGGTTCTCAAGATGCCGTGCGATGACGAACCCGTCGCCACCGTTGTTGCCTCGCCCGGCGCAGATGACGACCCGGCCGGAAACACCCAGCTCGGCCAGCCAGTCGACGCAGCCGCGTCCGGCATTTTCCATCAGCACCACGCCCGGCAGGCCGAATTCTTCAATCGCTCGCTGGTCAACGTCTCGCACTTCGTCGCGCGACATTGTGTGAGGGATCATGGCTGTCTCCTGGTCCAGACAAGGCTGACGTGCATTGACCACGGGTTTCGCGGATGGGCACGGAGACTGCTCGGGCAGAATCCGAAATCCGTGCTCATCCGTAAAATCCGTGGTTGAGATTCATCTCTGTCGGAAGTCAGGCAGCGAGTTGAGTTTTCTTCTCCGCTCGGAGACCTCAGATTGTCTGCCGTCCGTCGCCTCGTTGAAGCTCAACAGAACCACCATGCATGCACTCGATTACGCCGTCATTACCGCTTACCTGCTGCTGACTGTGGGACTCGGCGTTTACTTCGGCCGGCATCAGACGCGAAGCGAATTCTTCGCGGCGAATAACTCGATGGGCTGGCTGACCGTCGGCTTGAGTGTCATGGCGACGCTGTTTTCCTCAAACAGTTTCGCCTTCTATCCGGCATCGAGTTACGGCGACAGTCTACGGCTTGGTCTGATGTCGCTGGTGGCGTTTCTGCTGATCACGCCACTGGTTCTGTGGGTCTTCATCCCGGTCTACGCACGACTGAAGGTGCAGACGGCGTACGAGTATCTCGAACGGCGGTTTCATGTATCCGTGCGGTGTCTCGCCAGCGGACTGTTCGTTCTGCTGAGAATCGGCTGGATGGCCTCGGCGACGTACGCGGCGTCGGTCGTTGTCTCAGGGATTTCGGGACTGGACCAGACCGTCGTGATTATCGGTCTCGGAGTCGCCGCAATCTTCTACACAATGCTCGGCGGTCTTCGCGCCGTGATGTGGACCGACGTCGTGCAGTTCTTCGTTTTCAGCACAACGATCGCCGTGGCTCTCGGCCTGCTGCTCGCGATGGAAGACGACGGAGTCAGCGGCGTTTTCGGCACCTACTTCGATGGCCGTCCCAATCTGCTGTTCGACTGGACTCCGTCGGTGACGCTGAAATATGGCAGTTGGGCGATCCTGCTGGGCGTCTTTCTGGAAGCGCTGTCGGCCACGGCCGCGGATCAGGTCGCCGTGCAGCGGTTCATCGCGTCAAGGTCCGAACGGACGTCGCAGATTGGAGGCCTGATCAACCTCGCCGGCTTCTGGCTGATCGTCCCGGCGCTGCTGATGATCGGCGTCGGACTGTTCGGCTATTTCAAGAACCGGCCGAACGAACTGGTGCCGCTGCTCGTAAACCGAGTTGTGGACGACTTCAACTCGGGCGAGAGGACGATTCATGCCTGGGATTTCGACCAGACGGGCGACTGGCTGACCACTCCTGACAGGGAACAGCTTGCGGCGTTTTACGAGGCGAACCCGAAGCGGGTCGAGCAGCACATGCGCGAGTTCAAGCTGGCCGACAACGCGATGCCCGAGTTCGTCAAGCTGCACTTTCCGCCGGGACTCAAGGGGTTGTTTCTGGCCGCTCTGATGGCGGCGATCATGTCGAGCATCGACTCCGGAGTTCACTCGATTACGACTGCGCTCATCGTTGATTTCCGCGACCGACTGGCGCCGCGCTGGGCGCCGTCGACCAGCAGCGGCGAAGTCCTGACGATCCGGACGCTGATCATTGTGCTGGGCAGTTTGACGATCGCGCTCGCGTGCAACGTCAATTCACTCGGAGACGTTTTCGCCGTCAGCAAGAAACTGACGGCCGCGTTTGGAGGCCCGTTGCTCGCGGTGTTTCTGCTCGGCCTGTTCGTCCGCCACTGCTCGACGGTCGGAGTCTTCGCCGGCGTGCTGATTTCGGCGGGCATTACGCTGGGGCTGACGTTCTGGTGTCCCACCTGGTTTCCGATGTGGTTCTGGCCGGTCGGATTCGGTCTGGCGATGATCCTCTCGCTGGCGATCAGCGCGATCGCGCCGTTTTCTGCCGCCGACGCCGGTCACGCCGCGTTTTCGTTTCGAGCCGTGATGGCGGCAACGTCAGGTCCCGCGGGCAAATCAACATCTGAAGGTAAACCGTCTTCTGACGTTGTCCCGGAGGCGGGCTGAGGGGCGTCAGGCGGGCAGAATGATTCTGTCGTTCGACCGTGCTTTTGGCTTCTTAATCTGAGAGAGAACAGAGATGAAATTTCAGGAAATGACTTCCGGCCAGCTTCGGCAGGTGGACCGCGAACAGACGCTGGTAGTGCTGCCGATCGCTGCTTGCGAGCAGCACGGCCCGCACATGCCGACCGGGACGGACACGATTATCTGTGGCGGTATTGCCGAAGCTGTCGAACAGCGGTGCCGCGACTCAGTCCTGCTGCTGCCAACGCTGTGGCCGGGAGCGAGCCATCACCACCTGCCGTGGGGCGCGACGGTCACGCTCGAACTGGAAACCTACACGACGCTGCTGTGCCAGTTGCTCAAGCCGCTGCTCGACGACGGCTATCGTCGCGTGCTGCTGCTCAACGGTCACGGAGGAAACATCGATCCGATGCGCGTCGCATTGCGTCGGCTGCAGCCGGATTACCCGCACGTGCTGCTGACCGCTGCTTCATACTGGAGCATCGCCGAGAAGGAGATCATCGACCGGCTGGACGGCAGTGACAAAATCCTCGGCCACGCGTGCGAAGCGGAGACGTCACTTGTCATGCACCTGCGACCGGACCTGGTACACATAGACGATCTCGAAGACGCGACCGATTACCTGCGCGACATGCAGCACGGAGTCTTCATCTGCCAGGACATGGCTCAACGCACCCGCCGCGGTCACACCGGACGCCCGGATCTGGCATCACCTGAGAAAGGTGCCGCGATGTTCGAGGCCGTTGTCGCTCGCGTTGCCGCAGTCGGCGGCGAGCTGATCGCCATGCCGCTACCGGAGCCACGCCGACCTTGAGACACGTAGGCCGGATCAAGCTCTGCGCCGCTCCGGCGATGCCGCACGGCAATCGTGCCGGAACTCGCTGCGCTCGGTCCGGCCTTCTACTTTTTGTTCTGGTTCCTGACTGCACGTTTCTGCTGCTCAGGCGGCGCGATGCCGAGGTATTCGAGGCGGCGGCTGACTTCACCGCCTGTTGAGTTCACTTCGCCCGGCTTGATATCGAACTCGTAGCCGTAGTGGTCGCGGAGCAGAACGACGGTGTTGAACGTCAGCAGCGTTTCGACGTCGGACGTTGATTCTTTGAGGACGCTTTTGAGTGCAGGCTGCGGATCACCGAGCTTCGCGATGCCGAGGAACTCAGCGGCGCGGACGCGGACGAGCAGTTCGGGATCGTCACAAAGTTCTTTGGCCCGAGGTCCAAACTCGGCAGCATTATTACCGAAGCTGCTGCACAGGATCAGTCCCCAGTAGCGACGCCACGGATTCTCTGACTGCAACGCCGACCGAATATGACGCCGGGCGACACCATACGGTGAAAGCTGGTGGTCGATCAGGTCGACCAGCCCCGCGATCTCTGCCTGGTGCTGCTGCCCGAACGCCGCGCCGTCATCGAGCGCGTGGTCAACCATAAACGGTTCGGGGTAGAAGCTGAGGTCCGGCAGTGTCTGGACGATCTCGCGCAGTCGAGCCCGCAACTGATCGCGTACGGCTGCGTACTGTGGATCGTCGGCGAGGTTCCGAACCTCGCGCGGGTCGGCCTCGACGTCGAACAACTGCTCGGCCGGTCGAGCCTCAAAGAACTGCCGCTGCTCAGCGTTCAGCTTGTCCGCGTGGTACAGCTCCCGCCATTCCTGGTAGGCGAGCATCCGATAGCGATAGTTGTTCTGCAGGCCGTCCGGGTTGAACGGCTGGTAATTACGGATGTAGTGGTACCGGCCTTTTCGCAGCGAGCGGACCAGGTCGTACTTCTCGTCGAAGCGATCCGCGTAGCCAAACGATTCGTCGCGTGATTCGACGTCGGCAGCCGAGACTCCCTTGCCGAGAAACGGTCGGCCATCGCTTGTCTTTGGAGTCTCGATGCCGGCCAGATTCAGCACCGTCGGCCCGAAGTCGATAAAGCTGACAAAGCCGTTCGCACGCGAGCCCGGTTCTCGATCAACGAGGTGCCGCCAGTTTTCGGGAACTCGCACGACCAGCGGAACGTGCAGGCCGGATTCGTAGGCGTAGCCCTTGCCGCGCGGCAATACGCCGCCGTGATCGCCGAAGTAGAAGATGAAGGTGTCGTCGAGCAGGCCGTCTTCGCGAAGCTGTCCGACGAGCTTGCCGACCTGTTCGTCAATCAACCGCATTCGGTCGAAGTAGCGGGCGTACGTGTAGCGGAACGTTGGCGTGTCGGGATGGTACGGAGCGATTTTCACAGCAGCCGGGTCCGTGATCGTCTTCTCATTCTCCATCACCTCGCGACTGAAGTGCAGCGAGCTTTCGTGCGAGAGCGTCGTTGTCTGCATGTGGAAGAACGGAGTACCTTTCGACGGCCGGTCACGCCAGCTCGCCTTGTTCGACGACTCGTGCCAGACGTCCCCCTCGACGACGTTGTAGTCCTTCTTGGAATTGTTCGACGTATAGTAGCCAGCCTGCTTGAGCAGCGCTGGAAACAGCTCGGCTCCCGGCGGCAGGTGCGCCAGCTTCGATTTGCGGTGATACTGAAAGCCGACACGCGGCGCGAGGATGCCGGTCATCAGCGTCGTCCGGGCGACCGAACAGACCGGCGCGTTTGAGAACGCGTGCTCGAACGTAACGCCCTGCTCGGCGAGTTGTTCGATGTTTGGCGTCACTCCGAGTTCGTAGCCATACAGCCGCAGCCAGTGGATCGAGTTGTCTTCCGATAGAATCCAGACAACGTTCGGCCGCTCGGCTGCCGGCAATCGGGAAACGGCCGACAACAGTGCCAGAATGGCGACGGTCACTGCGAGGCAGCGGCGAACGAAGGCAGACTGAGCGGAGCTTCGAGCGTGCTTCATGGGATGTCCGTCCTGGCCCTTTGTGCTTTAGATTTGAAATTCAGGCATCTATTGAAATTCGGACTTCCGCCAGTTGGCGAACCCGTCCATTCGGCGCCGAAGCGCACAGAGACCGGGTCGTCTGATCGCGAATCTCAATGAGAGACTGTGGTCGAGAGTTGAGGCGTCTGACGAATTTCGTCGCGAGATTCGAAACCGTCTTCACATCGCCGCTCAAAAACAAAAAAAGCCGCTCCGAAGAGCGGCTGCATTGTGCTGAGTGGATGTCCGATCGGCGAGCGATTGGGTCGGTACTGCTGTCAGGCAGCGTCGTTCTCTTTCGGAGCGGCTTTGATCTTCGCGCCGGTGGCCGGGCCGTCAACGACAACAAAGATGACTCGCACGGGCTTGTCCGAGCTGCGGACGACTTTCGGAACATCGGCAGCGCCGGTTGCCGATTTGTCGCCATCTGCAGTGGCTACGTCGGACTGAACCAGTCGGTCGAGCTGGCTGCCAGGTTTCAGAGCGACGGTCCGTTGCGACGGGGTCGCGGTGGCTGAGTCGGGCAGTCTATCAATTCCCAGTTCGTTGCGGGTTTCCGGTTCAAGTGCGGCGACGCTGACTGGCGAGGCAACTTCCAGCGAACCGAAATCGAGCTGACGTCGGAATTCGCTGATCGCCTGCGAGAGTTTCTCACGATCTGACTCCACATACACAGCGACCAGACTGCTCTGATCGGCGTTGGGCTCGGTTTCGCTACCGTTGACAGTTTCAAACTGCTGTGCGGTCAGCAGGACCTGCAAGGCTTCAACCCCGAGTTTACGATCGACGACGGTCAGGCGAATCACGCCGACAGCGTCGCCGTTTGCGTCAACGGCCTCGACGATGTCGCCCACGCGTGCGGACGTCAGGTCGTCACGGGAAATCTGCAGAACGCGATGTCGCGTCTCGACATTGACTGTGCCCCGGCCACCTGTGATATCCCGGCTGCCTGTGACCGACTCTGTGGATTCAGCCGGCGAGCCGCGCAACTCGGACCGGTTTGCCACGGCTTCCCGGCGCCCCTGTTGCACGGAGATGATTTCCGGAGCGCCGCCGCCATTCCCGGCAATCTGACTGTCGTTTTTCTGACTGAACCAGACAGCAGCTCCGATTGCGACGGCGACTGCGGCGGACAGACCGAGCAACCGCGACATTCCCGGTCGACCGCCGGCGCGTCCCGAGCCGGCCGGGCGGTCATTACCGAGGTGAACAGGCTGCTGAATTTCAGCCATCACGGCTCCGTGCAGGCTGGCCGGAGCCGGAATCTGCGGCAGCTCCCTGACGACGGCTGAGACGCGACGCAGCTCAGCCAGCTCGTGCCGGAGTTCCGGCGACAGAGCCACTTCCTGTTCCAGAGCGGCGCGTTCTTCGTCGGCCAGCTCGCCATCGATCAGTGCAGAGAGTCGTTCGTTGTTCGTCTGGCCGTTCATGGCGTCGTCCTGTCCTTCAAGTGCGATTCGGCGGCGGCGCGTGAGCCGATCACTCTAACTTTCAGATCGGATCAGAAAAGTGTCGCGGCTCGTAACCACTGTCGAGCACTCACGTTCCGCCAAAACGTCGGTAGTTTCAAGAGCATTGAGACGAGGCTCGGCGGCGATAGTTCCCGGATTCTCAGGATTCCGCGGCTGATTGTGAGTTCTGGTGCTGTTGCCACGGACTCGCGACGCAGACATTCCAGCTCGATTTGAGAATTGAAGTTTTGAACGTCGCGACTCGGGCTGCGGCACCACTCGTACACTCCGACACCGGTTCGAACTTGCCGGATTCGGTTGTCGGAACCGATTTCGAGTTGACTGGCTGTGCCGGTTATTCCGATTTCGATGAGAGTGAGAATTCTGCGGACTGTGCCGCGCTACGCCGCTCTGGGAGGGACGGCGGCGACTGAAGGCATCGCCGCGACAGATGACGAGGGAGCGTCACCGCCAGGCTGGGGAGTCGGACGGTGGTTGCAGGGAGAGTCTGCCGTGACCTGGCGAAACGAATCGAAGTCCAGCGGTGTGCGTTCACGTACCGTCCTGAGGCGTGTCACGCGCAGGCGCGGCGGCCCGTCGGAGCCGCTCGAACAGAAACTGCTGCTGGGCAGCCTCGTCCCAACGCAGTCAGGCACGCTGGCCGGAAGCCTGCTGCCGATTGAATCGATCGATCTGCTGACGCCTCAGCAGCTTGAGGCACTCACACCGGGCGAACTGGCTCTCCTGGAATATCAGACGGGTGTTGAGGCACTCCGCACGCGACTGCAGCAGTTCAGCGAAACCTCTCCCGAGGGGCCGTCACTGCCTGAGGCCGAGCGACTGGCGATCGCGCTGCAGATGCAGCAGGAAGCGGCCGAGACTGCCTCGGAATCAGCGGCAGGTGCAGATGCGAAGCCCGCGGGTGCGGAAAGTGTCGAACCATCGGACGTCGCTCGGGCAATTGAACAGGCTGAGCAATTCGCTCTGCTCGGATTCGCCAGCGAGGTTGACGCGACTGAGTTCGATGCCCAGGGCAATCCTGATGCTGACCCAGCCGAAAAGGATACCAGCACGACGTCAGCATCCACAAAAGACGCCGGCGATAATGACGAGGAAACTCGATCAGATTCCGCAGACGTTCCGACGAATGACTCTGAAGAAGCACTGCGGAAACTCCGCGAAGCACTGGAGTCGCAGGATTCCGGCCGCGGGCTCAGCCAGGCCGCCGATCTGACATTCGCACCAGGAGCCGGTCCGACGGCGCAGGCCATCGCAAATCTCGCTGCAGCGATTGCGTCATCAGTCGCGGGTTCGTCAGGGGGTGCTGCCGGTTCAGGGCCGGGAGCCGCGGTCGGCTCGCTCAACGGCAGCGGGACGTCGGCGAGTGCATCGGCAGCGAGCGCCGCTGTCGTCTCTTCGGTTTCGAGCAGCGGAAGCGTCGCCACGCTGCTGAGTCAATCGACGGCGAGTAGTCAGGCCCTTCCCACGCAGTCGGTCGCTGGCCCGAACGCGCAGTCGACCGCCGAGCCCGTTGTTGTGCGGTACGACTTCCGTAACTTCGCTGGTTACCAGAACGAGATCACACCCGCCGAGCGCGCGGCAGCAGAGGAAGCCTTCCTCAACTGGCAGGCCGCGACCGGCGATCAACTGCAGTTTGAACGCGACACTCAGGCCGCCGATTCCGACGTCGTGATTATCTACAAAGGCGCACTCGAAGCCGCGGGATTTGAAAGCTCACCCGGCGAGGTGCTCGGTCTCGGTGGTAGCGTCGAACTGAACTCGCCCGACGGCAGCAGCCAGCTTCAGCGGGTCATCCTCGTTGACCATACCGAGACATTCGACACGGCAACCGGGAATGGAAATCCGGACGGTACGTTTGACTTCGGAACGATCGTCGGCCACGAAATGGGCCACGTACTGGGGATCACCGACGCGGGGGTTCCGGTTCGCGGCGACATTATGAACGGCGTTTACGACGCCGAGCGCGGTCCCGACTCTTATGCAATCGCGGCGGCGAATTACGACATCCCGGTTCTGTCCAGCGAGTCGCCCGATGTAGCGGCAGTTCACGGGCTGCACACCATGATTACCGGTTATCCGCAACTGAGTGCTGCTGAAGTTGCGCAGATCCTCGATTACGCAACGACAGTTTCGCCGAGCAATGACGCCATCATCGCGATCGTTGACCGAGGCGGAAACATTCTCGGCGTCCGCGTCGAAGACGGAGTTATCTCGAACTTCGACAATCCGGCCAACGCGACGACAGCCGGCAACGGAAACGGAATGATTGATGCCGGCTCTGCGGAAGAGAACACGCTCGTATTTGCAATTGATGGAGCCGTCGCGAAGGCGCGGACTGCGGCATTCTTTGCCAACGGAGATCCGGTCAATGGAACCTTCGCTCCGATCACGTCGCGACTCGTCCGGTTTATCAGTCAGAGCACGATCACCTATCGCGAAGTGAACTCCAATCCGAATTCGACCGATCCGCTGGTCCGCGGTCCGGGACTGGTGGCTCCAATCGGTGTCGGCGGGCACTTTCCGCCCGAGATCATGTACACGCCGCCGGTCGACCTGTTCGATATCGAAACGACCAATCGCGACAGCCTGCTGAATCCGGGACCGGACCATATTAAAGGGACCGCTGACGACATTACTCTGGCGAACCGGTTCAATATCGATCCGACTTACGTGCCTCTCGACACCGATGGCGACGGCATCAACGACAATCCGGACGCCGACATGAACGGCGTCGCCGACAGTCTGCGGATCAGCGCTCCGGAGTCGTACGGCTATGTGTCGGGCATTGATCCGACGGCTCAGGCGCGCGGCATCGCAACGCTGCCCGGCGGAGTTCCGCTGTATCGAGACACGAACGGGGATGGCAACGGCGACACGATCATCGGTGGCATTGGCGTCTTCTTCCCCGGCGATGACGGCACAGCTCTGTTCGAGCAGGGCTACCAGCCGGGACAGACGGAACTGCAGCGGACGAATGCTCCGAAAACTCTTGAATCCGAATTCATCGCCGTCGTCGCGGCGGGCGGCAGCAATGGGGCGAACGCTCAGATCGCGGGGGCCAAGCCGGGCAATCATCCCGTACCGGACATTGATATTCCGTTCGGTCGGCTTGACCTCGTTGGTATTCAACTTCAGGTGATTGGTCCAACGGCTGGGATCCTCGGCGTTCAGCAACTGCTGCTGAGCGCACCGCAGATCGTCGCCGATCAGGGGCTCAATCCCGCTGACCTGCTGAACCCCGGCAACCTCAACGGCGCCAATCAGATTGTGACCGGGGGCGGCGATATCACGATTGACGGGCAGTCCGTTCCGCACGGCTGGCTGGTGACTCCGCATGACGGCGGTGATTTCGACGGCGTGCCTGGCCCGGACATCACCGCTGCCGAAGTCGAACAGATTATCACGCAGGCGATCGCCGAAGCCGGTCAGGTTCGCGCCGCGATTCGACTTCCACTGGGCAGCCGCACGCGGATGGTCATGGCAGTAACGGATGCCAGCGGCGAAGTGCTCGGCCTCTACCGAATGCGTGACGCGACGGTCTTCTCGATTGAGGTTGCTGTCTCGAAAGCACGCAACACCGCCTATTACGCGTCCACGGACCTGCAACCGATCGACCAGTTGGTCGGGCAGGATGGAAACGTCGTCCCCATCGAAACCGCCGCGACAAATCGCACGTTCCGCTTCATGTCCGAACCTCGTTTTCCGTCAGGGCAGGACGGCACGGTGCCTGGCAACTTCTCGATTCTGCACGACATCGTTGACGCCGACCCAAGCCTCTCATTCGCCGATCCGGCAGCAAAGATCGTCGAGTCCACGGCTCCAATTCCGTACACCGACTTCGATACGGTACTCGGCTTCAACTCGTTCAATCCGGGCAGCAACTTCCGCGACCCGAATAACTTCGAGAATCAAAGCGGCGTCGTTTTCTTTCCCGGAAGTACGCCGATTTACGGGACTAATGAGGACCTGATCGGCGGCTTTGGCGTCTCGGGCGACGGTGTCGATCAGGATGACGTGGTAACCTTTGTCGGCGCCGGCAGTTTTCTGCCGCCTAGCTCCGTGCTCACAGCCGATGAAGTCCGTGTAGACGGAATTCGCCTGCCCTATCAGAAGTTTCTGCGAAACCCACTGGGTTGATCCGAGGCTCAAGCAGCCCGCTGTCAGCAGCGAAACAAACGGACGAACAAAGCAGAACTCGTTATCCGGCAGGCACCTCAGGCAAGTGGTTCGCCGCTCGTCAGACAATCTGATCAACGAGAAATTCCCCAGGCCGTCACGACCTGGGGTTTTTCGTTCCGCGATGGCTGTCTGCCGTCGCCGTTACGCGTCGAGCCAGACAGGGTGGTCGCCATGCTCGTCCGGAAATGCCTCGCTCTGCTGCTGAGTTTGCTACTGCTCAGCGTTGCTTTGACTGCATCAGCTCAGGACGAGGAACCGCAGCCATCGAAGCTGAAGCAGTTCTTCACAAAGCTCAAGCAGCGAGTCGACCTCGATCCTCAGACCAGCTTTCTGGGCATTCACGAATGGAAATACGAAGAGACGGAGAAGACCACGGACGAGCATCTCGCACGAACCGGCTGCCCGCATCTCGTCGCTCCGTGGGCCGTCTGCCAGGACGAGAGTAAGTACGGTGGGTATTACGTCGGCGGCGGTGCGGCCAAAGGCGGCGACACTCGCATCTATAACCGCGAGGGTACCTGGGGCTGGGACTACTCACCGTGGTGGGCGAAAGTCCGACTGGGCTGGTTCCACAATCGCCGCTTCCAGGCAGGCGAAGGCCAGTACAATCCCGACACAAACAGCGACCCGCTCGACGACTTCCGCAACCCGTAGCGCATTGAGAGGTGACGCGTCTGGAACGGAATGAATTCCGTGCGACGTTTCCAGTGAATCAGACTCGTCGGCCCTCGCTCCTCTCCGACCTCGCTCCTCTCCGACCTCGCTCCTCTCCGACCTCGCTCCTCTCCGACCTCGCTACTTGTCAGACCTCGCTACTTGTCAGACCTGATCATTCCGCTGAATCCTGCTGATCACGCTGTTGATCAGTTCGTGAGAGACTGCCCCTTTGTGGCATTTCGTAGCGAAGGCACATTCACGAACGGCTTGCTCATCCGGCAGATTCTGTCACGTCTCTGTTCCGGAATGCACCTCGAAGTGTCTCGAACCGCCTCACGTTGCCGCACGGCAACAGACCGCTGCTTCCCGTGCCGAATCCCCATCAGCCTGAGTCCGGTTCAGCTCTTGAGCGGTTCGGGATTCTGACGCCCGCAGACTCGTCATTGCTTTCTTTGCGCGAGTAGAATCGGGCGTTCGGGTAATTTGCCCGAAATGCGAAAGCTTTGCGGCCGGATTCTGCCGGAACCCGGTACTGACTGTTCCCGTCGACACCTTACTGTCGAGTCGATGGGGCGCTCCGCGGAAGTCTGGCATCCGAACTTTTCTTTTGAATCAGGGAATGACACATGAAGCGAACGTGGTTCCTCAGCTTCAACGGCCTCGCAGTGCTGCTCATGATGGCCGGTCTGCCCGTGTCCACCGTGCAGGCTCAGTCGACGCCGCCGACTTCGGCTCCGCGTGCGGAGTTTCCACCGCACACTCAGGTTCTGGCTGACTACAACAAAGTCGTGTCGACATCGGACGGAGCGCGTTCGATGTACACGCTTTATCAGCACAAAACTGAGCCGAAGCTGCTGGCGGAACTGCCGGCCAGCTTCGCGTCGCAGAAGTACTTTCTCGCCCTGACGACGGCTGGCGGCGACCGGTTTGCCGGACTGCAGGAAGGCGACCTCTACTTCTACTGGCGGCAGTTCGGCAAACGGCTGGCGATGATGCAGCCGAACGTCGAAGTCCGCTCGAATGGCGACCCGGAATCCAGGGCGTCCGTCAAACGGCTGTTTACCGACCGCCTGGTTCTTGACACGCAGATTCTGACCAAAGGTCCGACAGGCGGCCCGGTCATCGATCTGACCTCGATTCTCGTCAACAACTCGTCGACGTTTTTCGGAACGCGATTCTCAAGCCCGTACCTGATTTCGATTTCGACCGCGAAGGCGTTCCCTGAAAACATCGAAGTTGCCATCGAAGGCCCGACGTCACGCGGCGGTATTGTGCAGACCCTGCATTACTCGTTCAGCGTTCTGAATCCGAATCCGAAGTTCCGCCCGCGTGAAGCCGATGCCCGCGTTGGTTACTTCACGACGAGTTACGTCGATCTTGGCAAGTACAAAGACACGGAAACCCGCGTACGCTACATCAACCGCTGGCACCTGGAGAAACGCGATCCGTCGCTGAAGCTCAGCCCGCCGGTCAAGCCGATCACCTTCATTCTCGAACACACCGTGCCGGTGCGTTATCGCCGCTGGGTGACGCAGGGGATCGAATACTGGAACAAAGCGTACGAGAAAGTTGGTTTTCTGAACGCGATCGAAGTCGATTATCAGGACGCCCAGACCGGCCGCAACATGGGCCTCGATCCGGAAGACGTCCGGTACAACTTCATCCGCTGGCTGAATAACGACATCGGCACAGCCATCGGTCCCAGCCGCGTGAACCCGATGACCGGTGAGATCCTCGACGCGGACATCATTCTGACGGACGGCTGGATTCGACATTACTTCCAGCAGTTTGACGAGATTCTTCCAGCCGTCGCCATGGAAGGCTTCGGCCCCGAGACGCTCGCCTGGCTGGCCGAGAATCCTCGCTGGGATCCTCGTCTTCGACTCGCGAGTGCGGCCCGTCGTCCGGAAATCGCCCGCGAGATTCAGCGCCAGTCGATGCTGCCGCTGTCCGGCCATCCGATTGCCAAAGTCGATTCGCAGCTTCTGGGCGACGATGAGTATGACGGCCTGATCGGTCGCACCAGCCAGGTCAACGGTCTGTGCCTGGCGACTCAGGGCAAGACACTCGACATCGCACTGGCTGCAATTCACTTCGCACTGCTGGACGCTGACAAGGACAAGAAGAAAAAGAAGAAGGACGACGAAGACGACGACAAAAAGGACGTTGAAAAGAAGAACGACGAGGAGAAGAAAGACGCTGACGAGAAAAAGGACGACGAAAAGAAAGAGGAGGAGAAGAAGGACGACGAAAAGGCCAAACCGAAAAGCGACGAGCAGAAGCTCGACGAGATGCCCGAGTCGTTTATCGGACCGCTCATCGCCGAACTGGTCGCTCACGAAGTCGGCCACACGCTCGGCCTGCGTCACAATTTCAAGGCGTCGAGTATCTATTCGTTCGAAGAGATGAACAGCGACGAGGTCATCGGCAGGAAACCGTTGGCTGGTTCTGTCATGGATTACCTGCCGATCAATCTGCGAGCTGATAAAACGAAGAAGCAGGGCGACTGGTCGATGATCGGCATCGGTCCGTATGACGAATGGGCGATCGAATACGGTTACACGCTGTCGAGTGACCTGAAGTCGATCCTCGCCCGAGTGAACGAGCCGGAGCTGATTTACGGCACTGATGAGGAGACCGGCGGACCGGATCCGAGGTCGCGCCGTTATGACTTCACGAAAGAGCCGCTCGACTACGCCAATAATCAGATGGAACTGATTCAGCATGAGCGTCAGCGACTGGTTGGCGATTTCGTCAAAGATGGTGAGAGCTGGGCTCGAGCCCGCTGGGGCTACACGCTGACGCTTAGCCTGCAGTCGCGAGCGGTCAGTATGATGGCCAACTGGCTGGGTGGAGCGTTTACCAGTCGGTCGCTGAAGGGGGACAAAGACGCTCCAGAACCCGTGATCGTCGTTCCGGCACAGCAGCAGAAGGACGCGTTGAAGTTTGTCATCGAAAACACATTCTTCGATGACGCCTTCGGCCTGAACCCCGAACTGCTGGCTCACCTGACGGTCGATAAATGGCTCGACGGAGATGGATTCGCGGCCTTCAACGACGAAGCGACCTGGCCGGTCCATGACAAGATCATCGGCATCCAGGCATCAACGCTGACGATGATCATGAACCCGACGACGCTGCGCCGCATCTACGACAATGAACTGCGGGTGCCTGCTGACCAGGATGCTCTGACGCTGCCGGAAGTGCTGCGGTCACTGACGGACGCGATCTGGCAGGAAGTCGAAAAGACGCCCGACAAGCAGTACACCGATCGTGTTCCGCTGGTCTCCAGCCTGCGACGTAACCTGCAGGAAGAGCATCTGCAGCGCCTGATCGATCTCAGCGTGCCGGGCAGCGTCCGGACGGAAGCCGATAAGCCGATCACGAATCTGGCGTCGTTCGAGCTGAACCGGATTCGTAAGCGCATCGAGCAGGTACTCAAGGGCCGTGACAGGATTGACGCCTACACGCTGTCGCATCTTGAGAAGCTGATCGAGCAGATCGATAAGCGGCAGAACGCCGAATTCATCTACAACGCCAAAGACGTTGGGGGCGGTGGCAGCGGCGGGATCATCCTGCTGTTCGGCGATGAGAAGGAGAAGTCACAACTCGTGCCGGCGACGCCTGACGTCAGCACCTTTTCGACAACGCCATAATCGCAGCCGCGTTCCCGGCAGAACCTGCTGAGGACTGGGCACTTCGTGAACCAGCGCCCTTGGAGACTCGCTGAGACTCCGGGGCGTTTCTTTTTTGCGCAGTGCCCAAAGCACCTGACTTCGTGAAAGCGACCGACACGACCGTCACCGGCTCAGTCGGCGATCGATCGCCCGTCTCAATGAGCCGCTACGGCAGCATGACCCGACCGCCACTGACGACAACGGTCTGACCCGTCATGAATCGCGACTCGTCCGACAGGAGAAATCTCGCGACGTCAGCGATGTCGTCCGGGGTTCCGATCCGACCCAGCGGCGTTGTTTCCACGATGCGATCAAGCATGCCCTGGTCGACGCCGTTCAGAATCTCCGTATCAATCAGTCCGGGAGCAATCGCGTTGACGCGGATGTTGTCAGCAGCAAACGCTTCCGCGACGCTCTTTGTGAAGCCGGTCACGCCAGCCTTGCTGGCCGCGTACGCGATTGAATTCGGGCGGGCACGCAGCGCCGAGATCGACGACAGATTGACGATGCGACCAAAGCCGCGTTCGATCATGGACTGCTTCACTGACCACGTCACCAGAAAGACGCCGGTCAGGTTGCAGGCGATCGTGTCGTTCCAGATGGCAAGATCTGTCTGATCGTGCGTTGCGAAATGAAAGACGCCCGCGTTGTTGATCAGCAGGTCGATCGGTCCGAGTTCCTGCTCGACCGTTTCGACCATCGATCGAACCTGAGCCTCATTGCTGACGTCTGCCTGCACGGCAATCGCGCGCTGGCCCAGTGATTTTACTGCTTCGACGGCAAGCTGTGCCGCCTGCGAATTCGACCGGAAATTGACCGCTACGCTGGCCCCGTTGCGTGCAAGCATCTCGACACAGGCGCGTCCAATTCCGCGCGAACCTCCCGTCACCAGCGCCGTGCGTCCTGAAAATTCCAGCTCAGCCATCTGCGTCACTCCTCAGAATCTGAAATCCGTCCGCAAGACATCCGTAACAGATTGTGAGCGTAGCTGATTCGGACCGGTCGTGCCGGCACAGGCTTGTTACGGGAGCTGGGCAAAGTGTTTCGTAACGAGGCGACAGGCTCTTCGAGAGTCGCTGCCGATTGCGGTGCAAACTCAGAAATCATTGCAGACGAGCGACAGTGGGAGATTTCCGACAGGAAACCGCCAGGGGATTCTTCGACCTGCTGTCATTTGCCTGTTGACCGTTGGAACTGCTGCGTTGGCCGAAGCGTGACGGCTTGCATTCGGTTGCCTATCCTCCCGCGGCATGGTCTGAATTCTCTGCTGGAGATCGCCGGATGTCTGACAGTCGAACAATTGTGATCACCGGGGCGACGCGCGGGCTCGGACGCGCGATGACCGATGGCTTTATCGCCGAAGGGCACACGGTTGTCGGCTGTGGCCGGTCTCTGGACGCGGTGAAAAGCCTTGCAGCGACGCACAGCAGGCCGCACCGGTTTGACTGCGTCGACGTTGCGGATGACGGGCAGGTGGCCGCCTGGTGCGCGAGCCTGATCGAGGAGTACGGGCCGCCAGATCTGCTGCTCAACAATGCGGCGATCGTCAATCGCAACGCTTCGCTGTGGGAGATCGATGCGACTGAGTTCGACTCAGTCATCGACGTCAACATTAAGGGCACGGCCAACGTGCTGCGGCATCTGCTACCGGCGATGGTCGAACGGGCCGAAGGGATCATTGTCAACTTCAGTTCGGGCTGGGGCCGGTCGACGTCTCCGGAAGTGGCTCCGTACTGTGCGACGAAATACGCGATCGAAGGACTGACGATGGCTCTGGCGGATGAACTTCCGCACGGCATGGCCGCCGTTCCGCTCAACCCTGGCATCATCAATACGGACATGCTGCAGAGTTGCTTCGGGGCAGCGGCAGATCATTACCCGACGGCCGACGATTGGGCGCGCTTCGCCGTACCGTACATTCTGGCCATTCGCCCGTCGGACAACGGTCGCCAGATGACCGTCTCGCCGTGACACGCGAAACTTTCTCGCTCCGCGGCGTTTCTTCGAGGGACGTGAAGGTTTCGAGCCGTCTCGGGTCACACCCTGCACGGTCCCATTCCTGCGCGGCCGACTGCCATCAGTTCTCTTCGTCGGAAATTCGTTGGCTGAAACCGAGGCCGCCGGATTACGGTACTCTGCGAGTCTGTGCCTTTGCTGTCGTTTCACTTCGGAGCCGCCTCGATGCGCTTTCGCTCTGCCCTGCTGACTGTCCGTCTGGTCTTCTTGATGGCGAACATTGCTGCGCCGCTGCTCGCGGATGACGTCAGCCGCATCGGAACGGCAGTCGCTGATTTTTCGCTCAAAGACTACCGCGGAGCCGAGCATTCGTTGAGCGACTTCAAAAATAGCAAGGTTGTCGTCCTCGCGTTTCTGGGGACCGAGTGTCCGCTCGCGAAGCTGTATGGAACGCGGCTCGGCGAGCTGGACCGGGCTTATCGTGACCGCGGTGTCACCGTCCTCGGCATCGATTCCAATCGGCAGGATTCGATCACGGAGATCGCCGCGTACGCGCGTCTTCACAAGGTCGACTTCCCGGTGCTCAAGGACCTGGGGAATCACGTCGCCGATCAAGTCACAGCACAGCGAACGCCGGAAGTTTTCGTGCTCGATGACTCACGAACGGTGCGCTATCACGGGCGCGTCGATGATCAGTACGGCGTCGGCTACATCCGCGACGCCGTCGAACGGAACTTCCTCAAAGATGCGATCGACGATCTGCTGGCCGGGCGCGACGTCAAGACGCCGTCAACCGAAGTCGTCGGGTGTTTCATCGGACGCGTCAAAGAACCGCAGCTCGACAGTCCCGTGACGTACTCGAAACAGATCGCCCGGATTCTGCAGAAACACTGTGTTGAATGTCATCGTGCGGGTGAGATCGCTCCGTTTGCTCTGACGAAATACGACGAAGTCGTCGGCTGGGGCGACACGATGCTGGAAGTCATTGCCGATCGACGAATGCCGCCGTGGCATGCGAATCCAGAATTCGGCCATTTTCGCAACGAGCGATCGCTGACTGACGACGAAAAGCTGACGCTCAGGAAGTGGGTCGCCGCCGGCTGTCCGGAAGGTGACGCGTCGCAACTGCCCGAGCCGGAAAAGTTCGTTTCCGGCTGGCAGTTGCCGCGCAAGCCGGACCTCGTCGTCGAGATGCAGGATCGTCCGTACGAAGTCCCTGCCGAAGGAGCAGTCAAGTATCAGTATTTCCGTGTCGATCCGAAGCTGACCGAAGACAAGTGGGTGCTCGCCGCGGAAGCTCAACCGGGCAACCGGGCCGTCGTCCATCACATTCTGGTCTTCGTTCGCCCGCCAAAGGATCAGCGCGCCGGGCTCGGTAATACCGTCGGCGAGTTCTTTGCGGCGTATGTGCCTGGTTATCGAACACCGACTTATCCTCGCGGCATGGCGAAGTTTATCCCGGCCGGTTCGGAACTCGTGTTTCAGCTCCACTACACACCGATTGGTTCACCGCAGGAAGACCTCAGCCGGGTCGGGATCGTCTTCGCCGATGCGAAGGACGTCGACCACGTCGTCGTGACTCAGCAGGCAGCGCAGCATCGTTTCGAGATTCCTCCGCACGCGGACAACTACCAGGTCGAGGCGAATTCGCGGCAGGCGCCGAGTGATGTCCAGCTCCTCGCGTTCATGCCGCACATGCACCTGCGCGGCAAGTCGTTCCGTTATGAAGCGAAGTTCCCGGACGGTCGCAGTCAGATCGTGCTCGACGTTCCGCAGTACGACTTCAACTGGCAGACGGCGTACCAGCTTGAGAAGCCGCTGACACTGCCGCCAGGCAGCTATCTGCACTGCACGGCGGCCTACGACAATTCAGAGACGAACCTCAACAATCCTGATCCGACCCAGACCGTTCGCTGGGGCGACCAGACATGGAACGAGATGATGATCGGCTATTTCGATGTCGCGGTTCCGCTGTCGGCGCTGGGGATCGAGCGAGTTCGTGTTGGCAGAAACGCAGCGGCAGAAACATCGAACGAACCCGATCCGATTGGCAGTGACACGTTTTCGATCGGCACTCGCCAGGTGCGGATTTCTCAACTTGTCGGGGCGATCGCGCGGCTCGATCAGAACGGCAACGGCAAGCTCGAAAAGTCAGAAGTCCCGACGCAGCACCATTTCCTGTTCAACGCGCTGGACGGCGATCAAGACGGCGTTCTGACGCGTGAAGAGGCGCGCGAGACAATTGAACGAATTCGTCAGGATCGACAACGCTGACGCTTGCCAAACCGACGGCGACGATAAGAGACTCCCTGCGGGCGCACGATCGGCCAGCGACTCAGGGAGTTCATGATGAGCGACATCGCGGCAGAGGATGCCGGCGGAACCAGCGAACGGGATTTGTGGATCGGCATCGATCTCGGCGGTACGAAAATGTACGCCGCTGTGTGCGATTCGAATTTCGAGATCCTCGGACGCAAACGCAAAAGCACCAAGGGGCATCAGGGGGCCGATGCCGGCATTGATCGCGTTCAACAGACGATTCAGCAGGCGATCGAGGAGGCTGGAGTCACGGTCGATCGGATCGCGGGAATCGGTTTTGCGGCGCCGGGACCGCTTGACCTGATTGACGGCGTGATTCTTGAAACGCCGAATCTTGGCTGGCGCGACGTTCCGATCTGCAAGATCCTGAAGAAGGAATTCGGCTGCCCGGTCACTCTGCTGAATGATGTCGACGCCGGCGTGTACGGCGAGTGCCAGTTCGGAATCGCCAAAGACGCCACCTCGGTCGTCGGTCTGTTTCCCGGCACAGGAATCGGTGGCGGATTTGTGCGCAACGGCGACATTCTCTCGGGATCGAGGTATTCGTGCTTCGAGGTCGGACATATCCGGGTCCATCCGGATGGGCCGTTGTGCGGCTGCGGTCGTCGCGGCTGCCTGGAAGCTGTCGCCAGTCGGCTTGCCATCGCGTCAGCCTGCGCGAAAGCCGTTTATCGTGGTCAGGCGCCGAAACTCAAGGAGATCGCCGGCACCGATCTCTCCGACATTCGCAGCGGCGCCCTGAAGCAGGCGATTAAGGAAGGCGACACGGTTGTCGAGCAGATTGTCCGCGACGCGGCGAGACAACTCGGCACGGCGGCCGGCTCGATCGTCAACCTGCTGCACCCGGACATCATCCTGCTGGGCGGCGGACTTGTCGAAGCACTGCCCGAGTTGTACGTCAAAGAGGTGCAGCGCGCCGCTGACGATCAGATTATGCCGTCGTTCAAGAAAAGCTTCCGAGTCTGCGTTTCGGAACTTGGCGACTTCGCCGCAATCAAAGGCGCCGCGGCCTGGGCGAAAAAGAAGCAGAGCGAGCTGCCGCCGGATGATTGACGAACGCTCTTTTGAGAAAAGCTCTGCACCAGCAAGTCAGGACTGTCGCGCGACCAGAGCCGCGAGATAGCCGGCCTTGAATCCGGCGTCGATGTTGACGACGGCGACGTTGGCGGCGCAACTGTTCAACATTGAGAGCAGGGCGGCCACACCGCCAAATGCCGCTCCGTAGCCGACACTTGTCGGGACTGCGAACACCGGGCAGCCGACGTGACCGGCGACGACGGACGGCAGCGCGCCCTCCATTCCGGCGACGACGACAATCGCTGCCGCTGTTCTGAGGCGGTTGACGTGCCGCAGCAGCCGTTGCGGGCCGGCGACGCCGATATCGAGAATCAGTTCAACGTCGCAGTTCGCCCAGCAGAGCGTTTCCAGCGCCTCTTCCGCAACCGGCCGATCGCTCGTTCCGGCAGAGAGTACGAACACTCGGCCTGATGATGAGGCCGGAGACGTTTCATTGCCGTCGGGCGCCGGCAGACGGACAGTCCGGGCCAGTTCGTTCGTGATGACTTCGGGAAAGCGTTTTTGAAGTGCAATCGATTGCTCGCGCGAAACCCGAGTCGCCAGGCACGGCTGCCCGATGTCCTGCAATGTCTCGAACGCTCGGCTCAACGCGTTCGCACTCTTTCCGGGAGCGTACACGACTTCCGGCAGACCACAGCGACTCGCGCGGCCGGTATCGAGACACAAGTCGTCGGATTCACTCAGCGAGTAATCGCCGGTCGAGCGAAGCTGTTCGAGTCCCGCATCGACACCCACCTTTCCGGACTGGATGGCAAGCAGCAGTGTTTTCAGTTCTTCAGAGTTCGGCACAGTGTGTTTACCTTCGAGACGGCTGGAGTCGGTCATTCGCTGAACGGCGTCATTTTAATTGGCGGAGACTCGTCAGCCCGCGGGGGTGACTGGAATTCGCGACGGGCCAGTCAGAATGGCGAGGTCGACAACCTGGCAGCACGTGACTCATCTGCCAGACTGAAGCAAACGAAATCATCGCTACAGCCCGTCCTGATGTTCGTGGAATTCAGTCCGGCACAGGTTTCATAGCCGGTCAATCAGGCAAAGCGCGGCCCACTGGCTGAGGCAGCCGGTTATCCCGGTTGTAGCGAACATCCGGCGTGGCAGACGCCTCCACGCCAACGAATTTGAGAAATGTACCGAAGATTCGAGTGATTCGCCGTGGCAGACAGGGCATCTGGTCGTGCGGGGCGGCGCGGCTGCAGGACGAAAGCCGATTCTGACCTTGACACGGGCTTAATCGTCCTCAAGTCGCCGGCCCAGTCGCGTCGAAAATAGAGGTCAGTCCGTCAGCGGCTGCGTGGATGCGTCCTGCGATCTGGAGGGAGGCAGGACGTCGCGACGAATCTGCTGATTGGACTCGGGAGCAGGACGGCAGGGAGAGCTGTCCGGGGAATCAGACGCAATGGCGATTGGCGTGTGGTTTCTGCTGCTGACGGGAGTGCGTCGAAGTTCTGAACTTCAACCAGCGACTGTCAGGATCGTCTATTGGCTGGCCGAGGCAGGCTGGGCAAGAGGCTCCCGGAACACCCCTGGAAAATGAGTTTCCTCGAGGAAGAGAAACGGAGTAACGCAAGTCCTCAGTTGTGTGTTGCCGACGTTAGGCAGGTGAATTCAGCGGGAGCTGCTGGTTCACCCGGTGACTGGAGACAAACCCCGACCCAACACCACGGTGGCTCTCGGAAAGGACGAAGGACCCGACGGCCAGGAGAGCCAGCCATCGTAGGGGGGTGCGGACAGAGAATTCACTCTGCCTGCATAGAACTGAAACTGGAGCCCGCGATGAAGACGATCTTCACTACTGGACAGG
The DNA here is from genome assembly GCA_016124895.1 of bacterium. Lineage (GTDB taxonomy): Bacteria > Planctomycetota > Planctomycetia > Planctomycetales > Planctomycetaceae > JAPOLP01. The sequence goes on along the minus strand of WGMU01000109.1, from coordinate 3,912 downwards.
TAGCAAAGATCTGCAAAGTTGCACCCCGTACTGTCAGCAAATGGTTCGATTCCGGTCGCCTGCGTGGCTATCGGATTCCCGGCTCGCAGGATCGTCGAATCCCGCGTGAGCATCTCATCCGGTTCCTCAAGGAACACGGGATGCCGCTCGGCGAACTCGAAGACGAAGCGATGGGTAAGATCCTGCTCGTTGGGGCTGAAGTGCCGATTCAGGCCAGCCTCAATGAAATGATGGGTGTGGACGACTTTAAGATCGAGTACGCCCAGAGCGGCTTCGAGGCCGGTATTCAGGCCGAGTCGCTGCATCCTGATTGCGTCGTTGTTGACTTTGCGATGGGTCGCAACGATGCCCTGCTGATCGCTCAGAACCTTCGCCGTAATCCCGAATACGCCGAAACCGTTCTGATTGGTCTGCTGAGTGACGAAGACAATGCGGCCGGATTCGACCGCACCATCTTCAACGAAACATTCCGCAAGCCGTTCGACTCCGCTCTGCTTGCTGAGCGAATCCGGACGCTGGTCGGTCGCAAAAAGCAGCTTGCCTAACCGCAGGCGTGAACGCGATGGGTCGGGAACAATTGCCAGGGGACGTTTCCACCGGAGCGGCAGGGATGTCGTGACGGACCAGATCCTGACCAGAGTTCAGCATCAGTGAATACAGTCGAAAGCCCGTTGTGGTTCTCCACAGCGGGCTTTCTTCCTGCGCTGTCAGAACTTAATCCAGTCGCACGCTACGGCTCGTCGTCAGTCAGCATTTCGTCAAGTTCGCGGTTCAGTTGACTCAGAACCGCCGCGGATTCCGGTGCGCCGATCACGTTCCGCATTTCGTACGGGTCAGCAACCAGGTCATACAGCTCGTCCATGCCGTCGAGTTCCTTGTAGCGAATGAGCTTCCAGCGGTGCGTCCGGATCGCGCGATAGCCCATGTTTCTCACGCGCGGAAACACTGTGTCAGTGTTGTACTGAACCAGAAACGACGAGCGACAGTCGGCCGGATGCTCGCCTGCCAGCAGCGGTTTCAGGCTACAGCCATCGAACTTCCAGTCGGATTTGACGCCGGCCAGATCGAGCAGTGTCGGCGCGAGGTCGATGCTCAGTGCGAATTCATCGAGCGTGCTGCCGGCTTTGATCAGTTGCGGATAACGTATCAGCAGCGGGATGCGGATGCCTTCTTCGTAAGCGAGTCGCCGCTCGACGCTCAGTCCATGCTCGCCGTACCAGTAACCGTGATCGCTGGTGAAAACGAAAACGGTCTTGTCGAGCTTCCCGGCGGATTCCAGCGCGGCAAGTAACTGGCCGACGCCCTCTTCGATTCCGGCGAGCATCCGCAGACGGTCGCGGATCGTTTCGTCCGGCGTTCCGGTCTCCGGGCCGAGCGGTGGCAGGCCGTCAATCCTGCGCTGTAGAGCTGGCTTACCATTGAGTGCGTCGGTTACGTTGAGGCGTCTCGGGACACCATCGTTCACGTACAGACCTTCGTGCCGCGTCGCTGGCTGGAACCGGGCGGCGGACGGGTCCGTGATACTGCCATCGTCGCGCTGCGTCAGTTCGGGGTGCAGTGCTTTGTGAGCCACGTACAGGCAGAAAGGCTGCTGACGCCTGCGTTCGACAAACTCAAGAGCCTTCTGGTTAAGGGCGTCGGTCGTGTGCCCTTTGAAGGCAACCTGCCTGCCGTCGACGTTCAATGTCGGGTCAAAAGACGTGCCCTGGCCCTTCATGCTGACCCAGTGGTCGAAGCCGGGACGCACGGAGTCGTCGTTGCCCATGTGCCACTTTCCGACGTACGCGGTTTCGTAACCAGCCCGCTGTAACTCCTGCGGAAACGTCTTTAACTGGTGGCTGCGTTCGCTGCGGTTGGTATTGTCGAAAATGCCGTGATGGTGCGTGTGCAGCCCGGTCAGCAGACAGGCTCGCACGGGCGAGCACAGCGGTGTCGTACAGAACGCGTTGCGGAACCTCGCCCCTTCATACGCAAGCCGATCGATATTCGGCGTCCTGACAAAGGGATGCCCCTGGCAGCCGAGTTCGTCCCAGCGCAGATCGTCGACGAGAATGACGACGATGTTGGGGCGATTGTCATCCGCGACGGCGGGCTCGTTTCCGAGAACTCCCGCCAGCAGCATCGCGAGCAGGCTGAATATCGTCGCGTGGCGAACCGGCAAACCGGATTGGTCAGGCAGAAAATGAGTCATCGTTTTGCATCTCCCGGCGGAAGTCTTGGCCGAATGCGGCCTCAATCAGCTTGAGAATACGGACGTGTTGTCGATTCGCAAACCGCCGGACAGATGCCGAATGGTTCGGGAGGAAATACCGTATGCCCTCACAGTCTGGTCGTCCTGCAGCCGAGTCTCCGGAGAATCCCACATGAACGAGTCGCGTCGCGGTTTTATTCAGTCGCTGAGTCTTCTGGCGGGAGCCGGCGCGGCAGCTTCCTCTGGTCTGTGCAACACCGGAACGATTGCCGCAGCCGAATCTGCAAACGCCAGCAAAGGACCGCGCGACATGACGCCCGAGCAGCTTCGCGAACAACTGGTGACGTGTCTCGGCGGTCCGTGGCCGGAGCCGTGCCCGCTCAAGCCGCAGCTTCGCGAGACGATGCAGAAAAGCGGCTACCGGATCGAATCGCTGACGTACGAAGTCGAGCCCGGCGATCGAGTGCCGGCGTTGCTGCTGATTCCGGATGGCGTGTCGACAAGCAGTCCGGCGCCGGCTGTCGCGGTCTGGCATCAGCACAACGGCGAGTACCAACTCGGCAAAAACGAACCGGCTGGACTGGCCGGCAATCCGATGCACCATACCGGCGCGGCACTTGCAAAAGAGGGTTACGTCGTGCTGTGTCCGGACGCGCTGTGCTTTGAGGAGCGGCAGGATCCAACTGGGAAACTCAAGGGCGGCAACTTTGAACGCTTTGAGTTTCTGCGTTACGTCGTCGCCGGCCGCTCAATGGCCTGGAAGAACATTCTTGATATGAGAAGGGCGATTGACGTCCTGTGCGAACGACCGGAAGTCGACGCGCAGAACATCGGCTGTTACGGACACTCGATTGGCTCAACCCATACCTGGCTGGTCGGTCCACACGAACCGCGGCTGAAAGCGCTGGTCGGGAACTGCTGCCTCCCGACCTACTCAGCGATTCAGGAGAAGCATCTGCTGCACTGCTTCCCGAACTTTGTCCCCGGCTGGCTGCAGTACGGAGACACGCCTGAGATGGCTGCGCTGATTGCTCCCCGTGCGCTGCATCTCAACCTCGGCGAGAACGACGGCGGCAGCCCGATCGAACACGCGCGTGCCGGCCTTGAGCGAATTTCGTCGGCCTACGCAAAAGCCGGAGCCGCCGACCAGTTCAGCAGTTTCATCGAGCCCGACACCGGGCACGTCCTCTCTGATGAAATGTGGCACCGGACGAAAGCATTCTTCCAGCGGCATCTGAGAGACGTCGCGTGAGGAACAACAGCAACACGGTGCGTCGCCAGCAGTAGGCAGGTTTTTCCAAAACCTTCGAATGCGCAGCAGCAAACGCTGAAGTCAATCTGGGGTTCCACGAATACTCGACGCTGCATTCACAGGCTGAGGAGGAGCAGGACGCCGCGGCATCACTGACGAGTACCGACGGCGTCGCCTTGCAGCAGATCGAACGTCAGCCGCGACGCCTCGTGACAGTGTTCGGTGAGCTGCAGGTCAGCGGATGGTCGTCAAGGATGCGTTCGCGGAAGCGGCGGACAGTCTGCACGAACTGCTCGGTCTGCAGGTGTCGGTCCGCAGCCTCGAAGGCATGAACCGCCGCGTCGCTGCCGATGTCGAGGCGTTCCGCGAACAGCAGGCCGCTCCAGCGGATGACGAGGAAGGGGAACTGCTGGTCGTACTCTCCGATGCGACGGGCGTGCCGCTGCAGCATCGCGGCGGAACGATGCAG
>WGMU01000163.1 GCA_016124895.1 bacterium | reverse complement strand
CTCGAACAATCCTCGAAAGGTGTTACAAAGTTCCATGATCGACGTCCTTGTCGAGCGAAGGGTGAGTACTGTCTCCCTTCATTCTCGCAGGGACGTCGATCTGTCTCCTCACCAATCCAAAAGTGACAAACTCGAACTTAGGAACGCGGCCTGTGCCGAATCAACTCGAGCTTGTGTTCATCCCGGCCCGTCGTCTTTGAAAAACACTTTGTTATGGAAGCCGGCGCAGGGCTGCTCTGGCATTGAACCTTTTGTGGAAACAGCGCATGGGACGGCGTTTCGTTCTCCAGTTCCATCCTGACCTCAATGGCAGGCAATCGGGCTCGGCAGCGAGCGTTCAGCAGCAAGGCGTCGTGACGTGAGCGACGCCGACAGTCAGCCCGGTTGCCTCGACAGAACGCATTACGTTCAGAAGGTGAGCAAGTCATGGCTTTTGAGAAACTGAGTATTACGAAAAAGCTGTACGCGATGGTTGCGATCTGCGCCGTCGGGTTTCTGGCCTACGGCGTGTGGTCGTATGCCACGCTGTCCGTCGTGAAGGTTCACGGACCGTTTTACAACCGGATCGTGCAGGGCAAGGATCTGATCGCCGACATCCTGCCGCCGCCGGAGTACATCATTGAGTCGTACCTGACGGTGCTGACCATGACCAATGAAGTTGAGCACGGTGCGACCGCTGAAGAACTCAAGCCTCTGGTTGAAAAGTGCAAGACTCTGCGTGCCGAATACGACACGCGGCACAGCTTCTGGATCGAGGACCTTGAAGCCGGCGAAATGAAGGAGACACTGACCGTCGGTTCGTACGAACCGGCACTCAAGTTCTTCGAGCTGCGGGACAGCGAATTCATCCCCGCCTGTCTGAACGGTGACGCTGCCCGGGCGAACGAACTGGCCCGCGGGGCGCTGAAGCAGCAGTACGAGAAACACCGCGCCGAGATTGACCGCGTTGTCGCGCTGGCGACAGCTCGGAATCAGAATGACGAAGCAACGGTGGCGGAAACCATCCACAGCAGGACCGCATGGTCGGTCGCGTTCATCATCGCTGTGCTGAGCCTGTCGTGTCTGATGGGCTGGTACACAGTCCGCCATACTGTCACGCCGCTGCGGAAGCAGGCGGCGGCGGCAGCAAAAGCCGCCTGTAGTGTGAAGGCGAACGCCGGCGAACTGGCGGCTGCGGTGCAACAGCTTGAAGCCGCCATCTCGGAGATCTCCGGAAATACAAACAAATCGGTTGACGTCGTTCGGTCAGCGGTCGACGCGACGAACGCGACCAACGAGACGATCGGCCGACTGGGCGAAAGCAGCACGCAAATCGGCAACGTCATCAAAACGATTCATTCCATTGCCGAACAGACGAACCTGCTGGCGCTGAACGCAACGATTGAAGCGGCTCGTGCCGGTGAGGCCGGCAAGGGATTTGGCGTCGTTGCGAATGAAGTCAAGGAACTGGCCGGTGAGACCAGCCGGGCGACGGAGGAAATCGTCGCTCGTGTGGAATCAATTCAGAACGATACAGCGGAATCCATCAGTGCGATCCGTCGCGTCTCGGAAGTGATCCAGCGGATTAATGCCAGCCAGGACGCGATTGCTGCCGCTGTCGAAGAACAGACGGCGATGACATGCGAAATCTCGCGCACCATTCTGGCTGTCGCCGACGGCAGCCAGGCGATCGCCGAGAGCGTCAGCCGGCTCGCCGAAGACGCGCAATCCGCCAGCAGCTCCGCGCGAAGCTATGTGCTGCGGCCGGAAGAATCCGCAAGACGGTCCCGTCAGGAAGCAGCGTCGGCCCTTCCTGACGGCATGGACGAATCAGACCTAGACGACCTGATTCGCCGTTCGCCCGAACTGGCTTCTACCGCCGAACTGGTCACTCATTCCAGCAGCGGCTCGCGCCGCGACTGGGACGCAGTTCAGGTCTGAAAGCGTTACTGGTTGCGACTGACTCTCCCGCAACCGTCTGATTCTGTCGGAGAGTAACTCGGCAGTTTGTACAGACTGGCTGAGGCAAACGAGAATAAGGCAGATTCGTCATGAGCATGTTGAAACGAATGTCTTTGCAGGGCCGCGTGATCTGCGTCGGCGTTGTCCTTCCGGGAGCGATCATCGGGGCGCTGCTGCTGATGTTCGTCAGCGAGGCTCGGTCGCGGGCCGTCGCAGCAACGGTCGACAAGGCTCGTGCCGTCTGCCTGACTGCCGAAGCTGCGGCGGAGCAGAAGCAGAGTGAGTGGGACCTCGGCGTCGTGACACTCGAACAGATCCGTGCGTGGATCACCGACGGGCACACCGACAGAGCGCTGTCGTCCGTGCCTGTCATGACGGCGTGTCAGGCGGTGCTGAAGAAAGCGGAAGCTGGGGGCTACAAGTTTCGTGTGCCGTCACTGCAACCGCGGAACGCGGAGAACACGGCCACGCCTCTGGAGGCCGCGGCGCTGCAACAACTTCGCGACGGAACAAACAGTGAGTCCTTCGTCCTCGACGACGAAACCAACACCGTGCATTACTTCCGACCGATTCGACTCACGCAGGACTGTCTGATCTGCCACGGTGATCCGAAGACATCAGAAGCTCTGTGGGGCAATTCGGACGGAGTCGACCTGACCGGTTATCTCATGGAAAACTGGAAGGCTGGCGACATGCACGGAGCGTTTGAAATCGTCCAGTCGCTGGACGAAGCCGACGCCGCCGTGGCGGCCGGCATCCGCAAGGCCAGCCTGTTTGCTCTCGGTGGACTGTGCGGTACCGGGCTGTTCACGCTGCTGATCGTTCGCTGTGTGACTGAGCGGGTCGGCTCCTCGGGGAAACAGATTACGAGCGCAGTCGGTGGCGTGACAGCCAGCGTTGACGAACTCGTCTCAGCCTCTCAGCAACTCAACGCGAGCATCACTGAAATCACCGGTAGCGCCGGCCGAGCGGCCGACATCGCGGGGAGAGCGGTCGACGAGGCTGCATCGACCTCGAACGCAATCTGTCGGCTGGTCGACAGCGGCGCGCGAATCAGCCAGGTCGTGAAAGTTATCAATCAACTGGCTGAGCAGACCAATCTGCTGGCTCTGAATGCAACAATCGAAGCTGCCCGCGCCGGGGAAGCCGGCAAAGGCTTTGCCGTTGTCGCCAACGAGGTCAAGGAACTGGCCAATCAGACCAGCAAAGCCACCGACGAAATCAACGGATCGATCGAAGCCATTCGGACCGATAGTCAGGTTGCCACTCAGTGCGTCGACCGGATCAACGAGATCATCGCCCGCGTGTCCGAGGCGCAGCAGTCGATCGCCAGCGCTGTCCAGGAACAGGGGGCCGCAACCAGCGACATCAGCCATCACATCGGCCAGGTCGCCCGTTCGGGCCGTTCCATTCGAAGTCAGGTCGAAACCGTCTTCCAGCAGTTGTAACCAGTATCCACTCACCATTTCCCGAGGTCTGCTGGGACTCGTCGGTCAGCAATGCAAATCCGCTTCTGAAGCGGATGCCAAACTCACCTTTGCCTGATGTCGGATCACCGAAAACCGTTGCCGGTAGCGGTAGCGGAGTCGCCGCCACCGGCTGACGGACTGTGACCTTTACTGAGGGATGCTCATCCGAACGAAGTCGACGCCTGCAGCGGCTCGCTGGCTCCCGAACAGGAAACGCAGCACACGTTCATCAGCCGACCTGACAGCGGCGGAAGGTTCCGTTCTCGAACTGGCAACCGCGGTACTGAATCGCAGCAGCTTCGTTATCAACTCATCGGCCTTTCGAGGGGAACATCCCAGATGAAAGCTCTGATCCTTGACGACTCGCGTGCCATGCGACGACTGCTTGGCCGCATTGTGAACAGCCTCGGCTTCGAGATGATCGAAGCCGAAGACGGCCGGGACGGACTGCAAACGCTGCGGACCGACGACGACATCAAACTCGTCCTCGTCGACTGGAACATGCCGGGGATGAACGGCCTGGAGTTCGTCGAAACCGTGCGTTCGCAGCCTGAGCACCAGTGGCTGCCAATGGTCATGGTGACGACCGAGTCCGAGCCGGCACGCATGGCTCGCGCTCTGATGGCCGGCGTCGACGAGTTCGTGATGAAGCCGTTCACCGCCGGGATTCTGCTCGAAAAGCTGAAACTGATCGGAGTCACCGCCGCCGTCGCCAGGTAAGTCGACACATATCGCTCACCAGTGCCGAAGCATCCAGACGTCGCTTTCCCGGGCGTCAAATCAGCGCGTCACAACGTACCGGTCGCCGCTCGCAGGAGGCCGCTGCATCGCTGCCGTCGCCTCTGTTCATCGGATTCTGAGATGTCAAAACCAGTTCGAGTAATGATCTGCGATGACTCGTCCGTTATGCGCCGGATTCTGAACGCCGTACTTTCGGCGGAGCCGGATTTGCAGGTCGTCTATCAGGCTGAGCATGGTCGTGACGCTCTCGACCATCTTGACTCAGCGCGGCCGGACATCGTGATCGTCGACGTGGAAATGCCGGTGCTGGACGGGATTGATACCGTCCGCGCGATCCGCCGCCGCAGTCGCCACCTGCCAATCGTCATGTTCAGCTCGCTGACGTCGGAGGGCGCCGCAGCGACGTTCGATGCACTGAGCGCCGGAGCAAACGACTTTGTCACCAAGCCATCCGGGCAGCTTCACATTGAGGACGCGATTCACACGGTCCGTCAAGGACTGGTGACGAAAATTCACTTTCTGACCGAGCTGGCTTCAACTCCGTCACAAGGGACAGTCGTTGTAGCGACTCGAACAGCAACACCGGCCTCGCCACTGAAACTGCCACGGGAAAGCGCAAAACGTCAAACCACAATGCGGGAGGCGACAGCTACATCCGTCACGGGGAACTCAGCAGAGCCGCCACCGCGATCCCGGTCGCGTCAAGAACTCGTTTCGGAATCTCACCGAACGGAGCCCGGTGAAGCCAGTCGACACACATCCGCTCCAGTCCGGGTTTCCGCATCCAGCAGCCGCCGTCGCAGCAAGACTGCCGCGGTTGTGGCGATCGGCTCGTCAACGGGCGGCCCCAAGGCGCTCAGCGAGGTCCTGACGCGACTGCCGGCTGACTTCCGAGCGCCGGTTCTGGTTGTGCAGCATATGCCAAAACTCTTTACCGCGATGATGGCCGATCGGCTGGATGCACTCTGCAAGCTCCAGGTTCGCGAAGCTGTTCACGACGCAATTGTCCGGCCAGGTGAAGTCTGGATCGCGCCAGGAGATTTTCACATGGAGGTGACCCGTGTCGGTGCCGGGCTGCGGCTGAAGCTGAATCAGGGACCACCAGAAAACGCAGTGCGACCAGCAGTCGATCCCCTGCTCCGCTCCGTCGCCCGCTGTTTCGGCCATATGGCGCTGGGAGTCATTCTGACCGGAATGGGAAAAGACGGTCTCGACGGCTGCCGTGCGCTGAGCAACGTCGGCGCTCAGATCATCGCGCAGGACCAGGCCACGAGCGCCGTATGGGGAATGCCTCGCGCTGTCGCCGAAGCCGGTCTGGCCAGCGTCATTCTGCCGCTCGAGCAGATCGGATTTGAGATCGAACAACGTGTCCGACCCGTCGCGGCCGAACAGCCCGTCCTGACACCAGCCGTCTGAAGTCACGCCTCGCAACGTCCCCTCTGGAACAACGTCATACCTGCCAGGAAGGGTTTCTCCACATGCCCATCGCCACACCTGATATCGAATTCCTGCGCGACCTTATTGCCCGGCAATCCGGCAATGTTCTGCGCTCCGGACAGGGTGACCTGATTGAAGTGCGGCTGAGGCCTCTGGCGGCGGAAGCCGGACTGGAGAACGTGGAACAACTGGTCGCGGAACTGCGGCGAACGAAGTCGCCACGGCTCGCCGACCAGGTCGCTCAGGCGGTCACGGTCAACGAAACCAGTTTTTTCCGCGACATTCACCCGTTCAATGCGCTGCAGTCGAAGATCATTCCGGACGTGACGAAGGAGAACGCGGCGCGGCGCGAATTGAAAATCTGGTGCGCTGCGGCGTCCAGTGGGCAGGAGCCTTACACGATTGCAATGGTGATCCGTGAGCACTTCCCAACGCTCAGCAACTGGAATGTCCGCATCCTTGCGACGGATATTTCGGAAAAGATGCTCGCCAGGTGCAGCAGCGGGCAGTACACGCAACTGGAAGTCAACCGCGGTCTGCCGGCCAGGAATCTATTGCGCTATTTCGATCGCAGCGGCAGCGTCTGGACGGTCAAGCCGGAACTGCGAAACCTGATCGACTTCCAGCGGCTCAACCTGACGACGTCGTGGCCGATCACGAGCCAGTTCGACGTGATCTTTATCCGCAACGTGCTGATCTATTTCGATCAGCAGACAAAGGCCGACATTCTGAGGCGGGCGCTGCGACAGATGCGGCCGAACGGTTATCTGTTTATCGGGTCGGCAGAGACCGTCATCGGTCTGAACCTGCCACTGCAACGGGAAGAAATCGATGGAACCGTTTGTTACCGACATCTTCGCGGCTGAGACCTGCCGCATCCGTCCGCGTGATCTCGCCGAAATCGCCAGCTCGCTGTTCAATACGATGCTCGGGCTGCCGTTTGCTCTGGATGTTTCGTCCGGCTGTTTCAGCTCTGAAGAACAGCTTGAGGCGAACATCAGGATTCTCGGTTGCTGGAACGCGGAACTTCGCGTGCGTGCTCCACAGGAACTCGCCCGCCGAATTGCCTGCGCGATGTTCGACCTGAACGCTGACGATCTCACGGAGGCAGACGTCCGCGATGCGCTGGGTGAAGTTGCCAACGTGATCGGCGGCAGTGTGAAGGGCATCCTGAACAGCGACTGCGATCTGACATTGCCCGCGGTCGATACTGCTGCCACCAACTGCGAAACATGCAGCCTGTGCGGCACCTTCGAATGCTGTGGTCAGCCGGTGTCCATTGCGCTGATCGAGAAACAAACCGCCACGGCCTGATCCGCCTTCACGCTGACGCGATCCTGTCGCACGACACGGTCAGGAGATACGACGACCTGCCGGGAGATTCTCACGGATCAACCGGCAGGCCGCCTTCGTTTCTGGAAACAGGTCTCGGATCGCCCGTTATCGGCGCCGCCTCAGCGGTTGCAGGCCAAAGTTCAGGTGTCGCAGGTTTACACCACCGCGCGAGACCAGCACGTCGACCGTCGTTGCGGTCGTCACTCGGCTGCCTGCAGTTTCGCTGATACGAATCTGATATTGGCCGGTTTCGTAGATCTCATCAAACCGGTATCGACCATGCGCGTCGGTCCGGGTTGTCGCGACCAGGTCGCCCTCAGCGTTGAGCAACTGAACCTGAATGCCTCTCAGTCCCTTGTCGCGAGGATTCAAACGTCCGTTGCCATTGAGATCGGCGAAGACCTGCCCGCTCACCGACGCGTTCATGTGGAAGACGTCGTGCTGTAGATTCGTGATGACGGAGTTCCGCTCAATGATGTCAGCCAGCGAGGTCTGCTGGATGCTCTGCAGTTCGCCGCCAGAGTAGACGTTCTGATAAAAGAAGCGGTCACCGTCACGAAGTCGTGTGAACTGGTCAGCGATGATTGTCTGGAAGAGCTGACCCATTGAACTGCCCGCGACGTGATCCTCGGCCAGACCACCAACCCACACATCGACGTTGTCGACTGAGCCATACAGTGCTTCGAGCTTCGCAGCCAGTTCGGGATCGGACGTGATCTGGTCGAAGCTGGTGACCGGATCGAGGCCGTAGGCGACGCGCACAGCGTTGTAATCCGCCAGGCCGTGATCTCGCCCCCGCTGGATGTTCAGCGACACGAGGTCGAAGCCGCCCTGGCCGGGTTCACCAAACAGGAAGTTGCGCAGGCTATCGACCACCTGCAGATCAACCTCTTCCATGACGGACGACGCCGCGTACTTGAGCGCTGAATCAATTCCGTTTTCCATAAGAATCGATGGATTGAAAAACGCCTCACGCAGCGGGATCTCTTCGGCCACCGGCGTACCATCATTGCCGAAGAACTCGATATCCTCCTCAATCGTGGAATGGCCGAAACGATACGCCGCCGTCGAGAACTCGTTGGCGATTGTCGGATTCACCGTCGGGTCGTAGCCCTGGTAAGTCGGGATTGCTCCCCGACCGAGCAGCGCCGGTAGAAACTCGTTGTACGTAACAGCCTGCATTTCGGCGATGACTCGCGAGCGTGCCGCCTGGAAGACGTCCTCGTCACTCAAACCAGGATTCGCCGCGGCGATCTGACCCGCCCAGTAGTTGTGCTCACGGACGAAGAGCGTCTGCATGGAGGTCAGCAGCGGGTTGTCTTCAGCTCGAATATCGCCGGCCATGAAGTGGCCGGTCGCGTCAGTCGGCAGCAGGCCGTCGTCGCTGAGGAGCATCCGGCCGCCTTCGTAAGCCCGCAGTCCCGCCAGCGTTGCGGCGTCAGAACCGTAGACCACCGAGCCATCAAGCCACGCCGTGACCTGACTGGTCTGCTGACGGGGATTGTCGACGCTGTCGCCGGTCGACGTGTCAAACGCGGATCGGGTCATGGGGATGATCTGAGTTCCGGTTCCGGTCGGATCGAAGTACGGATCGCCGATCGGCACTGCTATGGGCAGCGACTCACCACTGTTGTCCTGTGTCAGCGTGAGGTCGATGTCGTGATCAACAAACTGCCCCCAGACATACAGCATCGCCGACAGATTCTGCTCGCTCAGCACGGGATCGGCGACGTGATCCGAGACTGCATTACTGATCTCGCGGGCGCTGGGCCGATCACCTCCGGCCGGGGCGGAGATGCCGTCCGCGTACTCGGCGGGTGCAACACGCAGCAACGGCTCGGCAGAACTGCCCAGCTCCGAATCACTCGGGTTGTTGCCTGTTCCGTCGAGTGATCTGACTTCGGTCGGAATCGTGATCTGTGGTCCGCCATTCTGTGGCGGCTGAACTGGTGGCGGAGACATTGACTGCTGCTGCCCCATCGGCAGTTGAGGTCTCATCGGTAGCTGCTGCGGTCCCATCATCTGGCCCTGCCCCGTAGACCCTCCGCTGTGACCACCATTTCCCTGCGGACCCGCATTTATATCAGGCGGTGCTGGCGGACCAGCCATCGGAGGCAGCAGCCCGGCTGCGGCCAGTAACGTACGTTGCTCACAAAATTCGATAGCCGGCGGGATCGACTGCAGTGAATGGCGGCGTTTCGTCTGTCGGTGTTTCTTGAACATGGTTGATTCCTCTGCATCCAGGGTGTGAATCTAACAGTCAGCGCGCACCGCTTCCGCAGAAAGGCATTGATCTGCGGAATCCGAGCAGCACACTCGACCGCAACAAGCAGCCCGCTGGCGGCGTGACAGATTTCCTGCCATACACCGCCGTCCAGTCGCCTGATCGCAGACGACCAACCTGAAATCCTCGTCGCCTGTTTCGTGAGCCAGGGTCAACAGCCTGCCAGACAGCCTGTTACCAATCTCAAGTCGTCATTCAGCAGTCATTTAACACGCGACAGGATTTCAAACGCGGACCAAAGCTGGATTCAACAGCGCTTTTCCGGCTTTCTCGACAGACAAGCCAGACGATGTTTCGCCCTGTCGAATGAAACGCCAGAAGCTCGATGACCGTCATCGACGCCATTTTGCCGATAAGATCGACAGCCCGTTCTGTCTCCCTGTGGATTACCCAGGAAAGCCACGTCCTTATGTGCGGAATTACCGGTGTCATTGATCTCTGCGGGGGTTCGGATATTTCGCAGGATGTGCTGCAACGGATGTCGCTGGCGATTGTGCATCGCGGGCCTGACGAACACGGCTACTTTCGCGGCGGTGGAGTCGGTCTGGCCTCGCGTCGCCTCAGTATCGTGGACCTCGCTGACGGACAGCAGCCTCTCTCGAACGAAGACGGTTCCGTCATCGTTGTCTACAACGGCGAACTGTTCGATCACGCGGAACAGCGACGTCGTCTGGAAGCGAAAGGCCATGTCTTCCGAACTCGCTGCGATACCGAGATCATCGTGCATTTGTGGGAAGAGTATGGCGAGCGGTTCTTCGATCATCTGCACGGCCAGTTTGCCTTCGTTCTTTACGATCATCGCCGCCGCGAAGTGATCCTTGCCCGCGACCGGGTCGGCATCTGTCCGTTGTACTGGGCGCGACGCGGCGACCGGTTGTTTTTCGGATCGGAAATCAAGTCACTGCTGGCATCCGGCTGTGTGGAGCCACGGGTCGATGTCCGCGGCATCGATCACATTTTCTGCTTCTTCGGAATGCCGGTGCGGCGGACTCCGTTTGAAGGTGTCTCTGCGATTCTGCCAGGACACTATCTCAAAATTGCACTCCGTTCCGACCGCTCACCGGCAGACATTCACGAGCGGACGTACTGGGATCTCGACTTTCCCGATGCCGGCGACGAACACAATCCCCGCACTGCACAGCAGGCCGCGGACGAGTTTCAGTCGATCTTCTTCGACGCCGTTGACAGGCGATTGCACGCAGACGTTCCCGTTGTGAGCTATCTCAGCGGAGGTGTGGATTCCGCCGCCGTGCTGGCAACGGCAACGCAGCTTCGCGGGACATCGATTCCCAGCTTCACTATTCAGATCGATTCACCGTTCTACGACGAATCGGGTCCGGCGCGCGTCATCGCGCAGCACACCGGATCTCCGCAAACGATTGTCCGCTGCGATACGACACGATTGCTTGATGGGTATCACTGGCTCGTCACCGCGACGGAGAGTCCCGTGACGGATACGTCCTGTGCCGGACTCTACGCCCTGGCCGAAGAGGTCCGGCATCAGGGCTATAAGGTCGCACTGACCGGCGAAGGTTCGGACGAAGCCATGGGCGGGTATCCCTGGTTCAAGATCAATCGACTGTTGAACCTGTTCGACTGCGGACGAGTTCGCCCCAGCGCGCTCGTACGGTGGCTTTGCCGTCCTGTGATCGCGAGGCAGGTGCCGTGGTCCGAATGGGCGGGAATCCAGAATGTGTTCGGTGGCCCGCTGGCTCAAGTCGACCTGTACCGGGTCGCCAGCTCGACTCGCCGCCTGTTCTACCGCGATGAAGTGCTCGATGACTTCGACGGCTGGATCGCGTTTCAGGATCTCGAACTCGACCTTGACCGAATGCGACGCTGGCATCCGCTCAACCGGTCTCTGTATGCCGGCTATAAGACGATTCTGCCAGGACTGCTGTTGAGTCAGAAGTCGGACCGTGTGGCGATGGCGAATTCGGTCGAGACGCGATACCCATTTCTGGACGATGGCCTTATTTCGTACCTTGCCGGCCTGCATCCACGCTGGAAGCTGCGCGGCATCCGTGGAGACAAGAGGGTTCTGCGGTTGATGGCGGAGCGGCTCCTCCCGCGTCATGTCGCCCGGCAGCCGAAGAAGATGTTTCGCGCTCCATTCGGCGACACGCTCTTTCAACCGGACTCCCCGATCGTCCAGCAGTTGCTCAGTCGCGAGTCACTTGAAAAGACCGGCATATTCGACCCCGCTCGCGTGCATCGGGCGTGGAAGGTGTGCCGCCAGCGGGCTCGTCTGTCTCCGTTAAGATTCTTCGAGGAAATGGGGCTCGTGTCGGTGTTTGCGACACAGATGTGGCATCACATCTTTATCAGCGGCGACCTGTGCGAGGCACCGATCTGGTCCGCTCGCCTGACCAATCCGCTGTCGACGCAGCAACCATCTGCTTCAGCAGTCGACACTGAACTGCGTCGATAATCATGCGCCGGCCATCGCCCGCGTTGCTGGTCTCGATAATCGCGGTGCCGAACCCCGGTACGATGACAACCGGTTCCAGTCGGCTCGACGATGGGCACGCACGCGCTGTTTCGGCGACGTATCCGCAGGGAAGCGCTGGCTGGAAATGGAGTTGACCGCAAAGCAAACAGACATGTCGCCGGGCGAGTGCAGCGCGACTCACAATCACTGAGACGATTCAGCTTCTTACCCGACCAGTTCGACCATCGGTCGAGCGTCGCCGACAAGGTACTGCGGGCGGCCGGCGAGGTCCGTGAACTGTGCCGTTTTGACGTCGATGCCCAGCCGCTGATACAGCGAGGCAAAGACTTCACGGAAATGGACCGGGCGGTCAAGCGGTTCCTCGCCCCAGCGGGTCGTTGAGCCGATGACCTGGCCGCAGTGCATCCCACCGCCAGCAATCAAAGCTCCGCCGACTTTCGGCCAGTGATCGCGTCCGGCGTTCGAATTGATCTTCGGCGTGCGGCCGAACTCGCCCCAGGCAACGACGGCGACTTCGTCGATCAGGTCGCGGTCGATCAGATCCTGCAGCAGCGCCGAGACACCGATGTCGAACAGTGGCAGCGCGCCGCGGGCTTCGTTGAAGTTGTCCTTGTGCCAGTCCCAGTTGTAGTCCCCCTGCAGCATCCGGCCGAACGGCCAGCGAGTGAACGACAGCGTCACACAGCGGGCGCCGGCTTCGATCACTCGCCGGGCCAGCAGGAACTGGTCGAGCAACGTCCGTCCTTCGCGCTCGTTCGGAAAGTCCTGATCGAGCCCGTAACGGCTGCGGATCGAATCACTCTCGCGGTTCAGATCGAGTGCGTCGGCGAGCTTCGACGACGTCAGTACTTCGAAGGCCTGCTTATGGAACTCGTCGAGTCCCGCGATGAACGCGGGCTGGTCCGCGTTTCGGCGGAAGCGGTCGAAGCTGGCAAGCAGCGACCGGCGATCGCTCAGCCGGTTCAGACTCGCTCCGTTGAGCGTGATATTGCTGCGGTCAACGGCAGCGACTTCAAACGCGGAGTGCGCCGAACCGAGATAACCCGGTTGCCCTGGAGCCGTCCGCAGAATGAACCGCGCATCGGCATCGATCGGGCTGAGATCCACCGATGGAGGAACGCCCGGCACGCGCGGGCCGAACGACTTCGAGAGGATGGCTCCCAGCGACGGCCAGTCGCCGGGTGGAAAACCAGCAATGATCGGTGACGACGGCATGGCCGGATGCGACTCCCAGCCGGTTGAACACCAGTGAGTGTTGTGATCGTTGCGAAAGCCCATCAGCGAACGAATAAGCGTCAGCCGGTCCGCCATCCCGGCCAGCCGCGGCATCAGTTCGCAGATTTCAATGCCGGGCACATTCGTCGCGATCGGCTGAAACTCGCCCCGGATTTCGGACGGCGCCAGCGGCTTCAAATCGTACATGTCCAGGTGCGACGGTCCACCGGGCAGCAGGATATTGATAACCCCCTTCAACCGCCGCGGCTGATTGCGCTGCGAGTCTGGTTTGAACTGTGACTGAGCCTCCGCTCTGAGAATCCCCGGCAGCGCCAGCCCACCGAGCCCCAGCGACCCAATCTGCAGCCAGCTTCGCCGCGAAATCCCATCGCAAAAACGAGAGCCCGTCCCCGGAATCCTCAACATCGTCCACTCTCCCGGCAGGTTGAGTCAGAAGCGAAGTTCGAGTGTACTGACCGCCGAGTTCCGTCCAAACAGCGGGCTCAAAATGAAAGACGAGGCGAATCTGAACAGCTCTCTCGTCAGGAAGTCGAATGTCATCTCCGCGCGAATCTGAGGCGCCTTTTCCGGTCTGGAAGAACGAGTCTGCAGCGGGAATGCGTAATCTGGCCGCTTACGAAATATGGCTTTCGACCACGAGCGACCAACAGACGTAAACTTGAGGAACGACGCTCGAACGTGGCTCCACGTGCTGGTGCGTGTCAGAGCGTCCGATGTCGGCAGCACAGTGAGTGCCTGATGCAGGACTGTGGGCTGGGTTTGTGCAGACACGCACCAGGGTGTTTCGTCTATGACTGCTCGCAATCTGGCAACTCCGGTTGACCCGGATAGCCAGAGAACCAGGCAGATGACTTGTCTATGGGAAAGGAGCGGATCATGTCCTTCCGATATTTCAGCACAATGATGGTCGTGGTGGCGTCCCTGATGATGGCGACTCCGGCCCTGGCTCAGCACCACGGCGGAGGCGGTGGGGGACACCACGGAGGTGGCGGCAGCTTTGGCGGTGGGGGACACCACGGTGGCGGCAGTTTCGGAGGCAGCATGCACCACGGTGGCGGCAGCTTTGGAGGCAGCATGCACCACGGTGGCGGCAGCTTTGGAGGCAGCATGCACCACGGAGGCATCTTCAATGGAGGCAGCACATTCGGCGGCGGGACACGTCACAGCGCTCCTGGCAGCGGAACTGGACTGTTCTCTGGAAGTCATCGCTCGTCGGGTTCCGGATTTCGGGGCGGAACGTCCTCGCGCGGACCGTCGGGCAGCGTCCAGCACGCGCCACAGTCCTCGTTCATGCAGCATCACTTCTCTGGCCGGCATTCCGGGTACTCCGGCCACAATTCCGGAATCGGCCAGCGGTTTTCGTCAGGGAATCTGAGCCAGTCATTCCGACATTCCTCCAGCGGGAACTCAGGGCTCTCGAACAGCTTCCACCACGGAGCCGGGACCCATCATGGCTGGAATTCGCAACAGTGGGGGAGCACCTGGCGCAATCACCTGAACAGTTGGGGGAACCGGTCTTACTTCTTTGGCTTCAGCTCGCCGTTCCTTAACTACTTCAGCTATCCCCGTTACTACGGGTCGTATGGCCTGAACTTCGGTTTCGGTTATGGGTATCCCGGCTACTACGGCTATAGCTACGGGTATCCCGGCTACGGATATGGGTACGGGTATCCCGGATACGGCTACTACGGTTCTCCATTGTTTGCCTATCAGCCGATCTGCAGCTATTACGCTTATACGCCGGTCGTGACGACTGGCGTCGCCGCGCAGCAGCCAGTGCAGCAGACCGTCGGGGCGACTCCGTCACCTGCTGACGACCAGACGGCCGAGGCACCTTCGCCGGAAGCGCTGGAGGACGGGCTCAACTTCGCCAGCCAGGGCGAGCAGGCATTCCGGGATGGTCAGTACGAAGCAGCGGCAAGGGACTGGCAGCACGCGATTGTCGATGATCCGATGAACGGTGCTTATGTCCTGATGCTGGGCCAGGCTCTGTTTGCCACCGGCAAGTACGATCAGGCCGCCGGAGCAGTCCAGCACGCGACGCGAATCCTGCCGGAAGATCAATGGGGCGTCATCGGCAGCAACTACCGTGAGCTGTATACCCACATTGGCGATTACACGAAGCAGCTTCGTGCTCTGGAAAAGGCTCGCGACGACAATCCCGACAAGCCAGCGCTGCGGTTCCTGCTGGGCTGGCACTACGGCTATCTCGGGTATCCGAAGGAAGCCGTCCGCGAACTCGACAAATGCCTGAGCCTGGCACCGAAGGATGAGGTCGCTCAGAAGATCCGCAACATCATGGCTGCAAAACTGAAACCGGAAGACGTGCCAGCAGCACCGGCGGAAAAGGCGGCTGCCAACAACGAAACGCCGGCGAAACCTGCTGAGACAAAGAACGAGGAGAAATCAGCGCCGCCGCTTCCTGAAAAGACTCCAGTCCTCACTGTTCCGGAAAACTGACCGGCATTGGTCGGCGCTGGTATCAGTCGGCGCCATAGAAACAACTCCCGTTGCAAAGAACACCTCAGCCACCAAACAACATGGCTGAGGTGTTTTTCGTGAAATGTTCTGTGACTACGCCCCGCAGAGCGATGGGCGTGCCGCTGCGTCTGAGCTTACGACCTCAGAGTTCTCTGCAGCGTCAGCCCTGAAGCCTGAGTTCTGATCCCCTTCCCCATTCAACAGCAAATGATCTCTGTGCTACTTCGGGCATTTTGAACAGTAACTTGGGGAAACCACAGTGGCGGCGGGTTCTGTCCGGAATCCTGTTTGATTCCGGGCATTTACAGGCACATGCGGCGTTCACGCACTCACTGGCCTACTCGGCAGCGCGTTCGATGACCACGCCAATTCGTCGCAGCACCGTTTCCTTGCCGACGATGACCAGGCAGTCGTAGAGGCCGGGACCGGTAGGGGAGCCGGTGACGGCTATCCGGAGGGCGTGGATCAGGAGACCGGCGCCGAGGCCGCGGGTTTCGACGAAGCTCAGCAGCTCGGTCTCCAGTCGCTCGGCCGACCAGTCGTCGGTCCCGGCCAGCACGGTGCGGAACTCGGCGAGCAGTTCCGGGACGCCGTCTTTGGCGACGCGCTTCTGGAAGTCTTTTTCGGAGTACTCGATCTCGTCGCGGAAGAAGTACTCGTACGTCAGGATGTCGGTGAAGACTTTGATCCGGTCGGCGAGGGCGGCGACGACGGCGGTGACGTGCTGGCGGCTGGCGTCGGTCGGCTTGGCGGACAGCAGGCCGGCACGCTGCAGGACCTTCAGACAGCCGGCGGAGCGGTCTGCGAGCGACAGTTCGTTCATCCAGTGAGCCTGATAGCTCATCAGCTTCTCGGGATCGAACGCGGCGGCGCTCTTGACGACGCGGTCCAGCGAGAAGTGTTCGATCAGAAAACCGAGCGACATGAACTCGGTCGTTTCGTCAAACGACCAGCCAGTCCGGCCCAGCGAGTTCAGCAGGCCAGCCTGCAGGAAGCCCGTCTGTTCGTAAAACTCGACAGCAACCGGGTTGACCTGCTCCTCGTCGACGCCGAACCGTGGCAGCACGCGGCTGGAAAGATCGAACAGCGTCTTGAAGGACGGGCTCTTACGGTACTTGTCGATGTCGCGCTTCGAGATCTTTTTGCTGGTACCCGGAGCCATGACAAACGGGATGTGCGCGAACGTTGGCACGGGCTCACCCAGCGCTTCGTACAGCAGCACCTGAATCGCCGTATTCGAGAGGTGCTCCTCAGCGCGGATGACGTGCGTGATTTTCAGTTGAGCGTCGTCGACGACCGTCGCGAAGTTGTACAGCGGGCTGCCGTTCGAGCGGGAAATGTTCGGATCGAACATCAGCGACGAATTCCATTCGACGTGTCCACGGATTTCGTCGTCGATCGCAATCGTCTGGCCGTGCGGGACTTTGAACCGCAGCACCCACGGATCGCCGCGGTCAAGCCGTGCCTGAATCTCGGCGTCCGAAAGTTCCAGTGAGCGCCGCATTCCCGTCGGCAATTCGTTGTGATCGCGCAGGTGCTGCTTGTCGGCCTGCACCTCGTCGACGGAATCGAAGCAGCGGTAAGCTTTGCCCTCGGCGAGCAACCGGGCCGCGGCAGCCTGGTACAGATCGCCGCGCTGCGACTGGAAGTACGGGCCGTACGGACCGCCGACCTCTGGACCTTCGTCCCAATTCAGACCCAGCCAGCGAAACGCCTGCAGGATCGGAGCGAGGGCCGCGTCGATGTTGCGCTGCTGGTCGGTGTCGTCGATCCTCAGGATGAACTGCCCGCCGTACCTGCGGGCATACAGCCAGTTGAACAGAGCGGTGCGCATCCCGCCGATGTGCATGTAACCGGTCGGGCTGGGGGCGAATCGAGTGCGGACAGTCATGGGAACAACTTCGTTACGTGCATGTGACGATCTGGGGCGGCGGATAATAGGGAAGCCGTTCGAGCGCGACCATCGGCCACCGAACCAGAATCAGTGGCACACACGGCGATAACGACCGGACGGCTTGCGCCGTGTCGCTACCTTTGCAATACGTGCCTCTGCCGTGCGAATCAGAACCGCAGATGCTTGGCGAACCAGGTGACGACACGCCAGTCGATCCAGCGGCGGAAGGCCGGATCGGGCGGTCGGCCGAGATACCCGAGATGCCCACCATGACTCGTAATCTCGACCTGAACAGCAGGAACGGCCGGCAGCTCGCGGAACGATTCGACGGGAATCAGCGGGTCGTCGTCCGCAGTCACAATCAGCGTCGGGACGTCAATGTCCGGAATGAACTGAGCGGCGCTGCTTTCCGAGTAGTAATGCTCGACACCGTCGAAACCAGAGGCGGGGGCAGTGTATTGGTCATCGAACTGCCGCAGCGTGCTCGGTGGCCAATCACCGATCGGACGCGGTGCATCGGGAAACGTCCGCAACCGTTGCTCGACATGAGGCAGCAGCAGCTTCGTGAAATGCCGGTCGTAAAGACGGTTGAAGCCGTTCCGCATTGCCTGCGAGCAGAGTTCGAGATCGATCGGCGGATTCACTGCGACGGCGCACGCGAGATAAGCCGGACGTCGTCCCCCAAGGCCGTCTTCACCGAGCATCTTGAGCAGCATGTTGCCGCTGAGCGAAAAGCCGGCGAGACCGCCCAGTGAGCCCGGACACAGCCGCGAAGCCTTATCAAACGCGAAGCGGACATCGTCGGACCTTCCGGCGTGGTAGGGAAACTTCGCCCGCTCGGCCGCGGCGCCAGAACCGCGATGATCGAGCCGAAAAACGCGGACACCTCGATCCACAAGCTGGCCGGCGATCCGCACCATGTAGTTGCTGCCGTGACAGCCGGCGAGACCGTGCATCAGCATCGCGAACGGGCAGCCAGGCCCCCAGTCCGATGGACAGTCATCGTGCAGAACCAGAACATCGCCGTCGGGCAGTTCGACAACGTGACGTCGTGCCGAGTACCGCCGCTGCCCGCCTGGTAAGAAGTAGCCCAGCAGCGTCTGTCGATGCCCGCCTCCGGTGAAAAGGAGCGGACGCAGGCGAGCCTCGACGGGATGGTTCACGAAGCAGACTTCCAGGCAGAGGAGTAGTGAGTAGTCCGGTCAACGCCGCTCAGCGTACGCTGCAACGGGCTGGATCAACCACTGAAGCGACCAGGCAACGCGAATCGGGCAGTCAGCAGTTCTGAATATGATCCTGCTACTCATCATTCTGGCCATGACCGATCTGGCAGAATGATGGGGGCAGAATGATTTCGGAATCGAGTTCTGCCATGCTTTGAGTTGAGTGTCGACGGTCAGCATTGGGGAAACTCAACGTATGGATTGGCAATGAGCGAAGAGATCTTTGACGTCGTCGACGAAAACGATGCCGTCGTCGGTCAACTGCCGCGGTCGCAGGTTCACGCTCGCGGGCTGCTGCACCGGGCGGTCAGCATTTTTGTGTTCAATTTGCGAGGCCAGCTTCTGCTGCAGCTTCGCACGCCGACGAAAGACGAGTACCCGAACTGCTACACGTCGTCAGCGTCCGGGCATCTGAGCGCCGGCGAAGACTACAACGACGCAGCGCCCCGCGAACTCGAAGAGGAACTCGGACTGACGTCGCCCCTGACGCGGCTCGCGAAATTCCCCGGTGGTCCAGAAACGGCCAACGAATTCACCGTACTGTACAAAACTGTCACTGACGAAACGCCGACGTTTGATCCCGTCGAGATCGCGGCGGGCGAGTATCTGGACATCCATGAGATTCGCCGCCGCCTCGACGCCCGCCCGGAAGATTTCACTCCGCCGTTTCGAACGTTGTTTCGCTGGTACCTGCAGAACTGCGGCGAGTGACGATCAATTTGCCTGCCACGGATGAAACACGGATCAAACACAGATAGGTTTTCACGCTCAGCGAATCGCTGTTTCCGTGTTTCAACCGTGTTCAATCAGTGGCCTCAACTTATTCGCCGGTCGCGCACTGGCGGACAATTCAGGAGTTTTCCCATGAAGCAATCACCGCCAGGCCGTGTCTGGAAGCGTGGAATTCAACGTAGCCGCATTTGCCAGAACGCGGACATCCCGCACTTTGGCAAGTGCGGCTACAGAGTGCTCAAACCGTGTCTGGTTCTTTCGCTGTTCGTGGCTGTCGTCGGTTGTGGAGAATCCGCTGGCACTGCGCCAGGGGTGACAGGCACCGTCGAACCGACACCGCAGACTGATGCGGCCGAGCCAGAGGACTCAGCATCCGAAGCTTCGACTGAGACGCAGAAGGTTGATCTGGAGATCTGCTCGTACGAGGAACTGCTGCAGCGGGTCGCGAGCCATCAGGGAAAGATTGTCGTCGTCGATTTCTGGTCGACGCAGTGCCCGCCGTGTATGGAAGAGTTTCCGCATCTGGTCGCCCTGAGCCGGAAATACCCGGCGGATCAGGTTGTCTGCATTTCGGCGAGCCTGGACTTTGAAGACTTCGGCGCGAACACAGTCGAGTCTGCGCGCGAGCACGCCCTGGAGTTCCTGACGCAACAGCAGGCGACGCTGACCAACGTGATCCTCAACGTCGACAGCATCGTGATTCAGGAGACGAAACTCGGCACCGGCATTCCGGTGGTCGTCCTGTATGACACTGACGGTGCGGAGAAATCCCGCTTCGACGAATCCCTCGGCGAACCGTTCTCCTACGAAAAGAACGTCATTCCAGCCGTCGATCAACTCGTGAAAGAACGGTTTGGGACGGAGGCCCAATAAGCCTGCCGACACCGTCGCCTCCGCCGGTGTCTGCTGCAGAGGCTCCGCAGCGTGCGTCTCGACTATGTCACAGGCGGAACAGCCTTCTGTCACAACTCGGTCGTTTCCAGCCTGCGGGGTGTGGGAACGTTGCGAGTGGAGTCGATTCGACGAGGCGGCGATCAGAAGCCGCGGCGCAGTTCGTCTGAGTAATTCAGATTCGGTACGAGGTCGCCATAGTCGATACCGGGGCCAGCGGCTGGTGCCAGAGTCGGTTGCTCTTCGGAATCGCGCAGACCTGCCCACTGACCACGATCGTTGAGCTGCAGTTGTTCGAGGTCCACATACAGACGGATCCGGCCGAGGACGTACTCAATGTGCCGGGCAGCGACGGCGGACAGTGACGCGGCGTAGGCCGTCTGAGCTTCGAGAAAGTCACGGGCCTTAATGCCTCCGACGCCGAGTCTAAGCTGGAGTTCAGTGCTGGTTGACCGCTGGCGGGCGAGCGCCGCACTCGCGATGGCCAGGGCATGCTGCTCTTCCGCAAGTCGCAGCCGCCGGATATCGGCGCGGATGTCCTGCTTGATCTGATCTTCCAGTTCCATCAGGGCGCGGCGCGAACGCTGATAATTCAGAAGCTGCTCGCGAAACGCGTTGCGTTGAGCCCGCCGGTTAAGTGGCGTATCGAATGTGATGGCCAGCTCCGTCTCGCTGACGTCAAAGTCAATGCCCGTCGCCCGGTTGGAATCAGTCTCGGAGCGCAGCCGCTGTCGTGCGGACAGATTCAGAACGGATCGCAGGTTATCCGCCGCCAGCTTGATGCCGCGCCACTGATCGCCCAGTTGCCCCCGAGCAGTCATCAGGTCCAGACGAAGCAACAGGGCAGCCAGCGACGCGTCATCCAGATCAATTCGGATCGAGTTCAGCGCGGCGCTGCGATCCTCTAACAGCCGCCGACTGGCTGCCAGCGGCGCGGCAATCAATTGTTCCGGGGTCTGCTGCAGTGTCAGACCGTGCGACTGAGCCAGCACATCCGTGATCGCGGCAGCCTGCAGCGCGGTGGCGCGCGACGTCTCGATGAGAAGCTCAGCCTGCTGATTCAGTTCGCTCAGGCGTCGCAACATGCTGTCATTGAGCACCTCGTCGGCGAGCTTCCTCGTGATATCAAGCTGCCGTTTCAGTTCGGTTAGTGAAGTACGAATGGCCGCGCTGTCTGGCGACTCGGTGCCGCTCACTTGTCGGCTGAAGGCCAGCTCTTCCTCCATCTGAGTCAGTACGGCACGGGCCAGTTCGAAGGAACGTTCCGGCATCCGCCAGGCGGGCAGGCCGGGCTCCGCCCTGTCGGCCTTCAGTTGCCGCCAGACCCGGTCAGTCATCACGCGCAGTTCGGCGACTCGGAGTTGCGACTGAGTCATCAGCAGTCGCGTGTCGCTGTCGTCGCCCGCTGCCGATTCCGGATCGAGCCGGCGTTGCAGCGTCAGAGCTTTCCGCATCTGATCGACCAGTTCTCCCGCGTGGTTCAGCAGACTGGCCGGGTCAGGTTCCTCGTGGTTCAGTTCAGTAACCAGGTCCGACTGGACGCGCTGCACGAGTTCCAGAGCGACCAGCACCTCGTCCTGCAGCGTCAGCTCATCCAGCTCCCGCAGGTCAAAGTTGATCCGTGTTTCCGTCGGCAGCCCAACGGTGACTTTGAGTTGATCGAAAGCCCCTTCCAGGCTGTTACACGTACTGATCAGGCTGCTGCGGCCAGCGAGAGAGTTCTGTTCGACCTGATCAATCTGCACGCGGGGAATCTGGCCCTCACCGAGTTCAATCGCCCGCTGGCTGTAGACGCGAACAAGACTGAAGTAGTTCTGCGAATCAATCTCCACCTGCCGATAAGTGCGCAGCAGGTTGTAATACTGCGTCGCGAGCTGCTGGTAGAACGTCCGGCGGAAATGTGTGAAGTCCCGCGCTGCATAGACAACGTTTCGCTCGGCCTGCGTGAGTTGTTCAAACCGGACATCGTTCTGCAGGACATAATGCGTCAGCTCAAACATCAGCTCTGACCCGATGTCTGCAGCAAACCCGTCCGGCCCGCCAAAGGTCAGCAGCACGTCGTTCGCGAACCGCGCGACCAGGCTGCTGCCCGTGTTGAGCATCGCCTGCATTCCGGCCTGTGTCGGCGTACGCAGCGTGCTGAATGCACCACCTGACGAGTTCTGCGCATCGAACGCCAGACCGGTGCTGTTCCCGAACGGCGAAAACTTCAGGTCGTAATCGTACCGCTGCAGAGTCAGTCGCAGAGCGACGCGGTAAAGCTGTTCCTTCTGCGTCTGGTACTCGCGGCTGTTGAGCAGTGCCAGACCGAGAATGTCATCAAAGCTCAACCGCGGAGAACGGTCCTGTTCCTGAACCGGCGGAGCGTGTTTGAAGGACGTCTCGTATTCTTCGCGTACGCTGGCGAATTCAAACATTCGCACGCGACACTCGACGGGAATCGATTCCCAGGCGGACGGAGGGACCGTGACCGGCTCAACTTCCAGCACATCATCGCGCTCTGCACCAGCCTCGTCCTGAGCCAGATACCGCGTGAGCAGAAGGCGATCGATCAGTTTGTTCTCAAAAGTACCTTCTACAACCTGCGCATGGATCGCGTTGCCAGCCTGACGCGTCGGTCTCCAGCCACCTGTTGCTACGGCACGCTTCAGAACGACTTCCGTCAGACGGCTTCGCGCCGCCTGCTCGGACTGCAGCGCATCCGGCGTTCGACGCCCGAAACCTGGCGGAATCTGATACTGATAGAGCTGCGGAACCGGGTTGGGCAGGTCGGGAGATTCGATTGGTGACGCGTCAAACAGGCGCGATTCCGGTTTCGGCTGAATGGAGAAGTCGCCTGGCGGCGTCCAGGAACCGACAGAGGTCTTTTCACCAATGACCGAAAATGCCTGGTCGTCTGCCTGCTCACGATAGAACTGACGCGAACACCCAGTCTCGGCCAGCAGAGCTGCGCACAAAGCGACCGTCCGTACGGCGCTCTGCACGCGCGTCCGTTGACGGAAGCTCGATGGCATCCCGGAATTTCGAGGCATGGGAATTGTCAGCGTGGTCAGAAGTGACCCGGAGGTGGGATTGCGACGGGCGCAGAATGCTCCCATCGGAAAGTCTGCAGATTCTTTCCTGTAGACAGTCAAGGGGTCAATGCGGATTCCGTCAGCTTCAGAACGAGGCAACTCACTCGCTGCGCAGCACTTCGGCCGGGTGGACGCGGGCTCCACGGATCGCCGGGATCGTCACCGCCAGAAGGCTCGCCAGCAGCAGCACGAGCACAGCCGTCGCCAGATTGACCGGATCCGTCGCAGCAATGCCGTACAGCTCACTTTCGATCCAGCGCGCTCCGGCCAGACTGAGCGCCGCGCCAATGGCCAGGCCGGTCATTGTCAGCAGTAGTCCTTCACCGGCAATCTGCCAGACGATTTGCGCGGTCGTCGCCCCCAGAGCCGAACGGATGCCAATCTCCCGCCGCCGCTGCGATACCGACCAGACCATCACTCCGTAGTGGCCAGTGACCGACAGCACCAGGGCTCCGAGCGAAAACACGGACAGCAGCAGCATGAGAAACCGCTCGCGAGAGAGCGATTCAGAAACCACTTCGTCCATCGACTGCGGAGCGGTGATGACGACATCCGGCTCGGCCTCGCGTACAAGTTTCTCGACCGTCCCCAGCAGGGATTGCGGTTCGCCTGCCGTCCGGATGAGCAGCGTGAATTCCGTCTGCGGGAACAGCGCCTCGGGATAGTAGAACTCCGCGTTTGGCTGCCTGGTCAATCCACTGAAACGGACATCTCCAGCAACACCCACGATTTCCATCATGTTTTCATCAGAACCAGTCACTGAGAAGCGTTTGCCAAGTGCCGACTCGCCGGGAAAAAATCGCTTCGCAAAGGTTTCGTTACAGACAGTTACTCTCGAGTAGCCGATTCTGCCGATCGAGTCGGCCGGTTCGAACAGTCGGCCTTCCAGCAGGGGGACCTCCATCGTCTCGAAGAAGCCAGGTTCGATGACGCGAGCGACTGCCTGCGGCAGTTCGTGTTTCGGTACAGGCGGCCGGTCGGCGAAGTAGAGATTCGAGTCGAAATGGGTTTCGCGTGTTGGTACGCCGCGGATTGCTGATGCTGACTCCACACCTGGCAGTTCACGCAGTTTCGTGACCAGTTCGACGCAGAATTCCGTGTTGTGTTTCCACTCGTACTTCGCCGACGGCAGCGAGACCGTCATCGTCAGCATCTGGTCGGTTCGGAAACCCGGATCGACGGCCAGAACGCTGGCAAAGCTGCGGATCAACAGACCGGCCCCTGTCAACAGGACGAGGCACACCGCAACTTCGCCAATCACCAGCCCGCCCATCATCCGCCGTCTCGACTTCGCAGCCGACACACTGCGACCGCCTGACTTCAAAGTCTCGTTGAGATCGAAGGCCGAACCGAGCAGTGCGGGCAGGCCGCCGACCAGCACTCCGGTCAGAACCGACAGCCCCAGTGCGAAGGCAAGCACCAGCACATCAATGCGGACGGTCTGCAAACGTGGCACATCCGGCGGCGCAAATGCCCGCACGACGTCGACACTCCAGAAGGACAGTAGAATCCCTGCCGCTCCGCCGGCCAGGCAGAGCAGCAGCGATTCGGTGATCAGTTGCCGAATGAGCCTCCACCGGCCGGCACCAAGTGCGATGCGCACGGCGAGTTCCTGCTGGCGGGCAATGCCGCGCACGACGAGCAGTCCCGACACGTTGGCACACGCAATGAGCAGCAGGAAGCCAACTGCTCCGCACAGCAGCCACAAGGCCGGCCGGATTTCACTGGTGACGAGTTCTTCCAGCGGCACCACTTCAGCCGACCAGTTGCGGTTCGACTCCGGATGCTCATCGGCGAGGCGTTTGGAAATGAGCCGCATCTCGCTGGCCGCCTGCTCGATGGTCACGCCGGGTTTCAGTCGCGCGACGGCAGTCCACTCGTAACGGGCTGTACGATCATCCTTGTTGAAGACCCACGGAGGCTGCCAGAACTCCACCCGTTCGTTGATTCCCGGCGACTCGCGCACCACGTTGGTGTCGGTCGGGAGAAACGGAATGTCGATGCCCGCGATGCCGACAATCTCCCACGCGAACGGACCGGTTTCCGGATACCGCGCCCAGGAATAGACATCCTGAGTCCGACCGACGATATCCGGGTCGCCACGGAACCGGTGCAACCACAGATCGTGTCCGAGTACCAGTTTCCCGGACTTCGTTCCTTCTTCGTCCGCGTTGAATGTTCTTCCAAAGGCGAGCGGCACATCCACGACTTCAAAAAAATCCCGCGTCGTTGACATGCCGTGAATCCGCTGAGTCGACTGTCCGTCGGTCAGATCGCAGGTGAGGTGCCGGAACGCGGCGATGCCATCGAACGAAGTCGCCTGATTCCGCCAGTCCTGCAGGTCCGGCCACGAGACTCCAAAGAGCTGCAGTTCACGCTCGGGATTGACCGAACGAATCACCACCAGCCGATCCGCTTGAGGATACGGCAGTGGTTCCAGCAGAATCGCGCGGACGAAACTGAAGATCGTCGTCGCGAGTCCGATCGCAATCCCCAGGATCAGTGCAACGGTCACCACAAATCCCGGCGAACGCTGCAGCATCCGGATTCCCAGCCGGGCATCGCGCAGAGCGTCGCTCAGCCAGACGAGCCGCCGCGTATCACGAACCTGCTCTTTGATCTGCTCGACACCGCCAAACTGCCGTTGTGCTTCGCGGCGTGCATCGTCCGGAGTCAGCCCCTGTCGAACGAACTCCTCCGTCTGCAGTTCGAGATGAAACTGCAATTCGTCATCGAGTTCCGATTCGAACTGCGGCTTCCGCGACATGGAGAATTCCAGCGAGATCAACGGGCAGGATCAGGAGGCGACTGCGGCAGGAACGTCAACGGCCGATGCCTGTTGTTCGGCTTCTTCCGCCGAGACAACCTTGCCGTCAAACAGGTGGACCGTGCGGTCAGCGAAGCCGGCGAAACGGGGGTCGTGCGTCACC
Organism: bacterium; assembly: GCA_016124895.1. Lineage (GTDB taxonomy): Bacteria > Planctomycetota > Planctomycetia > Planctomycetales > Planctomycetaceae > JAPOLP01. The sequence goes on along the minus strand of WGMU01000163.1, from coordinate 7,195 downwards.
ATGCAGATGGTGGCACCATCCGCGTGCAGCTCCTTCAGCAGGTCCATCACGGCCAGGCCGTTCTTTGAATCGAGATTTCCCGTCGGTTCGTCGGCCAGCAGAATCGCCGGACTGCCGGCCAGCGCACGAGCGACAGCGACTCGCTGCTGCTGACCACCGGACAACTGCGCCGGGTAATGCCTCATCCGATGTGCCATGTCGACTTTCGTCAGTGCCCGCTCGACCTGCTCACGACGGTCGGCTGCCGGCATCCCGCGATACGTCAGCGGCAGTTCGACATTTTCCCACACCGTCAGGTCACCGATCAGATTGAAGGCCTGAAAAATAAAGCCGATCTCGCGGTTGCGCACCCGGCTGCGCTGCCGCACGGAAAGCGACCCGACTTCATCCCCCTTCAGGAAGTACTCACCCTCGGTTGGTGAATCGAGCAGTCCCATGATCGACAGCAGCGTCGACTTGCCGCATCCGGACGGCCCGGCGATTGAAACAAACTCGCCGCGTCGCAGTTCGACATCCACCCCCGACAGGGCGTAGGTCTCGATCTCTTCGGTGAGAAACACGCGGCAGAGTTGGCGCATCGAAATCAGCGGCGATTCACTGGAACTCGTCATGTCTGCAGCACCCCGTGAGGTTATTTCAACAACACCCGATCAAAGTCTTTCCAGTGCGAAGTCTCAGAGATCACGATCTCGTCGCCAGCCTTCAGCCCCGACGTCACCTCGATGGTGAAGGACGATGCGGCTCCAAACTCGACTGGAATCCTGACAGCAGTCCTTCCGCCCGGTTCGAGCCGGAAGACTTCAAGCCGGCCGTGCTCACGACTGAACGCCGGCTTGCGAACAAACAGCGCCTCGCTGATGCGCGAAACTTCGATCAGCCCTTCAACACTCAGATCCGGTCGAGCCCCGCGCGGCAGTTCTCCAGTCAGCTCGACATCGACGGCGACCCGGTCGTTCTGCACGGCAGGATCAATGCGGCTGACGACGCCAGCCACGATGCCATTGCGCGTATCGACTTCAACCGGCTGGCCGCGCACGATGTCACGTGCCTGCGTCTGCGGCACCTGAAGCACTGCTTTCAGACGCGTCGGTTCTGAAATTCGAGCCACAACAGTTCCCTGAGCGATGCGCTGGCCAACTTCCAGACCACCGCCGGTTGAGCCCAGTTGCTGCAGCACGCCACTCGTCCCGGCGAGAACCAGCAGCGCCAGTTCCTGCTCCTCACGTTCGTCGAGCCAGTCCTGAGCCCGGTCAACGGCGGCCTGCCGTTCGTCAAGCTGCAGCGCCATTGTCTCGTGGCTGTTCTTCTCACGTTCGATCTGCACTTCCAGCAGCATGCGGTTGCGTTCTGCTTTGTCGCGTGACAACTGCCACTGACGCTGCGAAATGATGCTGCGGCGTGCCAGCGTCTCGTTGAGTTCCGCCTGCTCACGCGCTTCCTCAAAATCAGCCCGAGCTGTTTCGCGGGCAACTTTCAGATCGAGCTGCTGCGATTTCTGCTGCAGCAGGAACCGTTCGACATCGGCTTTCGCTGAGTCGCGGTTCCGTTCCGCTTCACGGATGGAACGCTCCATCTGCGGATCGTGCAGTCGCAACAGTGGAGTCTCCGGAGTCATCTTCTGGCCCGGTTCCACAAACAATTCGACGATGGTGCCACCAACGTCAGTCGTGACCCAGGTAATCTCTTCCGGCACAAGCGTTCCTGGCCCACGGACCGTTCTGGTAAACGTGCCATACTGAACTTCGTCGATGATCACAGACGAGCGATCGAATTCCGGAAGCGCCTTGTCGAGTGATGACAGGCCGCTTGTCGTGGCGGCAACCCCGGCGCTGACAGCGACGAACAGCAGCGTCCATCGCAGCCACCGCAGTGATTTGCGTTTTTTCCGCACGACATCCACAGATCACCTCGGTCAGGCCATCCCCATCACCAGATTGATGGCCGTTGAGAGCCGTTCCCAGTTTTCGCGTTCGAGACCAAGTTGCTTCCGACCGGCAGCAGTCAGCTCATAAAACTTTGCTTTGCGATTGTTCTCAGAGACTCCCCACTTCGATCGAATCCAGCCGCGGTTCTCGAGGCGGTACAGAGCCGGATACAGTGATCCCTGCTCGACCTGCAGCACTTCCTGAGACATCTGCCGGATGCGTACTGAGATGCCGAACCCGTGCATTGGCTCCAGATCCAGAGATTTCAGGATCAGCATGTCGAGCGTTCCCTGCAGCAGTTCCAGTCGGTCTTTGCTCATGTCCAGCTCCACGATCGAGCCTGCGGCCCGTTGTCCCCCTAGATTGTCTACAGAACAATGCTACGACGGCATGCTTGACGGTTTCAAGGAGAAGATGCCGTCAGTCCTGCCGCAGAGCCACACTCGGATCGATGCGCAGCGCCTTCCAGGCGGGCAACAGACTGGCCAGTGTCCCGACTGCCAGCAGAAGCGTGCTCATGACAGACAGCATCCTCGCGTCGAGCGAATCCAGTCCGAAGAACAGACTGCTCAGCAACTGGCTCAGAGCGACGGCCACCGCAACTCCGATGGCAATGCCGATCAGACACAGCAGCACACCCTGCCACGTGACTGTTTTGAGGATATCTGTCGGCTGTGCTCCCAATGCGACGCGAATGCCGATTTCCTGAACTCGCTGCGACGTCGAATACGACATGACCCCGAACACGCCGACAATCGCCAGCAGCAGAGCGGCTCCCGCGAAACAGCTCAGCAGAACCGTCTGAAATCGCTCGGACGACGCCGACAGATCCAGGATCTGATCCAGACTGCTGAATCGAACCAGAACCTGCTGCCGCGGATCGGGGCCGTCAACTGCATGGCGCAGTGCTGGAACGAGCGACATGGCGTTGCCCTGAACCCGAATCAGCACGACAGGCCCGACTTCTGCTCCGGCAAAAAATGACTGCTTGAAAGGAAAGTAGAGTTCCGGCTGGCCGACAGTGTCACTGCTGTAGTTCCGGATGCTGCCGACGACGCCGATGACCGTCTTTTCCATGTTGCGCCAGCCGCGCATTTGAATCTTCTGGCCGACCGGGTCTTCGTCACCAAAAAACTTCTGACGCAGCGCATCGTTAATGATCGTTACGCTGGGCGCGCTGGAGTCGTCCGCTTCTGTAAACTCGCGGCCGGCCAACAATGGAATTCCCAGCATCTCAAATGCACCCGGTCCCATCAGCCGCACGTCGGTCGAAGGGAGTTCGGCGAGATCCAATCCGTTGTGCAGAGGGCCGACGATCCGGAACGTGTCATTCCAGCCGCTCTTCGTTAAAGGAGTCTCTCCGCAGCCGGCGACACCCTGTACTCCCGGCACAGATCGCAGCAGCGACGTTGCTTTCTCGAACGAACCGGCGGCATCCAGACCGTAGACCTTACGAGCCATATCGATATCCAGTTCCGCACGCAGTACGTTGTCCGGCTGCAGACCAACATTGACGTCAATCATTCGCGCGAAACTGCGCATCGCGACGCCGGCCCCAACCAGCAGGACCAGTGCCAAAGCGACTTCAGACACAAGCAGCGTGTTTCTCAGGAACCGCGTCGTACGGCTCGACGTTCCCGCACGGCTGTCTTCTTTCAGCGTCGCATTGACGTTCAGCCGCGATGCCTGTGTCGCGGGGATCAGCCCGAAGACGATGCCCGTCATGACCGAAACGCCGACAGTGAAACCCAGCACGGTCGGATCGATGCTGACATCAGCCAGTCGGTCAAACCGGAATTCCTTGACCCCCAGCCAGGCCGAGTCCGTGTGAATCAGTTCAAGCAGATCGATTCCCCAGACGGCGAACAGCACTCCAACGGCAGCACCGAACACCGACAACACAGCAGGCTTTCTGTCAGAAGCTGACGAATGACGCGTACTCTTCCTGCTCCCAGAGCGACTCGAATCGCGATCTCGCGACGACGCGACATGGCACGCGCCAGCAGCAGATTCGCAACGTTCGCGCAGGCGATCAGCAGCACGAATGCGACGGCTCCCGTCAGCACCAGCAGCGCCGGCCGCGTTGCCTGGCCGTTGACCTGGTCCAGCAGTGGAGTCACGACAACTTCCGATGCCAGACGGATCATGTTCCGATTCTCAGGATCGTCGGCGATCTCCCTCTGAAGCGTGTTGAGTTCTGCACTGGCCTGCTCGACGGTGACGCCATCGTGCAGGCGGCCCAGTGCCCATATTCTGTGTGCGTCACGCCGGGCGAATGTGCTTCTCAGTCGTCGTTCTTCGCCGTATCCGGCAATCGATAGCCAGACGTCGGCGTCCTGCGGAAACCGGAAATCCGGTGGCATCACGCCGACAATCTCAAAGCGCGCTTCGCCACCCACGTTGATAAACGTCGGCTCGTCACGTCCCAGATCAATCGACTGACCGATCACCTGCGGATCGCTGCCGAAGGCCTGAGTCCACAGCGCATAGCTGAGCACCGCGCGCTGCAGACCACCTGGCTGGTCGTCCGCTGCTTCGAGAGTCTGGCCAAGCATCGGCCGCACGCCGAGCACTTTGAACAGGCTCGACGAAACATGTCGCCCGCGAATGCGAGTGACGTCACTGCCGGACCACATCAGGAAGTTCCGGCTGACAGCCGTGCTGTTCACAACGCACGCGAACGATTCGATTGTCGTGCTCTGGCCCTGCCAGTCGAAGTAGTCGGCCCAGGCGACCTGGTCCTGACGGAGACCGGTTTCCGTGTTCTGCTGCCAGAGCATCACAATGCGATCTGGTTCGTGAAACGGAAGCGGCCGCAGCAGCAGCGTGTTTACAACACTGAAGACGGCAGTGTTCGCTCCAATGCCCATCGCCAGCGTCAGGATGGCCACGATCGTAAAACCGGGGCTGCGGACGAGCGTGCGCAGCGCGTAACGCAGATCATGAACGAAGTCGCTCATCAACCGCACTCCCACGTTGTCTCGACATTCCTCACGCGTCTGTTCCACTCCCCCGAATGCAACGCGTGCCTGACGCCGGGCTTCAGCAGGAGACATTCCGTCGCGGATGAACTGTTCGACCTGCATGTCGATGTGAAACTGCAGCTCATCATTCATCTCCGCTTCGAACCGCGAACGTCGCATGAGCCTGCGGATTTGCGACGTGAGTTCCCGAAGCCTGTCAGTTCGCATTCCGGGTCGCCTTGTTCCACACACAACCCGGCCTGCTGTGGCCGAGTTGCGGCCTCTTCTGTAGGATGTCTAGGCAAGAGCGTACGATGGCATCGGGCGGAACTCAATAGCGTCTGGGAAACGCGGCGATGAAGTTCGCTGGTGCCACTGCCGGGATCCCGGAAGATGTCAGGCGAGAAATGCGACGAGTCACCTCAGCAGTCTGTGTTGTTCTGGTCGTGGTGGTGTGCGTGTTTGCCGAGTCACCCGCCATGGCACAGCGGTTTGCCCGCCGCTGGGTTTACACCCATCCTGGATTCGACCTGCGGCGCGATGACCAGACAAAAGAACTCATCTCGCTGATCCAGCGGGCCGGTCAGGCCGGGTACAACGGCATGTGCGTCGGAACAAAGCGACTGATGCTGCTGAGTTTCCGACAGCCGGAGGCACTTTATGAGAACATCGGGCGAGTCCGTCAGGCTGCGGAAAAGGCTAACGTTGAACTGATCCCGCGCGTCATGGGCATCAACGGCTACTCAAACGAGTTGCTCTCGAATGATCCCAATCTGGCGGCGGCACTGCCTGTCCGAGACTGCATCTTCGAGGTGCATGACGGTCGCGCCGTACACGTCCGCAGCGCAAACCTGCTGCCTGCAGGCGATATCGAGTCATTTTCCAAACCCAACCGCGCCGACGGCTGGGATTTCATCGATCTGCCTGGCAAGGCATCGTTTGAGGACCGTGAAGTCAGACATTCGGGCAACGCGTCGCTGCGGTTTCAGCATTTCGAGACAGCGTCTGAACATGGCAACTGTCGGTTGTTCCGCAGGCTGCAATTGAAGCCGTGGCACCAGTATCACGTGCGCGTCTGGATCAAAACAGAAAATGTCGTCAGGCCAGACAGTCTGGGCATTCACGTACACGGTAATGTCAGCGAGAAGCGACGACTCAATCTGCAGAAGCGAACGATTGGAGTGCGGGCGACTCAGGGCTGGACTGAACATCAGGCCGTCTTCAACACGCTGGATAACCGCGAAATCTGGCTGTACGTCGGCGGCTGGCAACCAGGATGCGGCACAATCTGGATTGACGACGTCAGTCTGCACGAAGTCGCGGGCATCAATCTGCTGCGCCGCGACGGCTGTCCAGTCAGAGTTGTCAGCGAAGACGGTTCACAGCAGTTTGAGGAAGGTCGCGACTTCGAACGCTGGGAATATCCGCAGATGGGACGCGTCCGCTGGCCTGGCCAGTACGAAGTGACTCACCCGGAACCGCCCATCGTGCTGGCAAAAGACTCACGCATACGCAACGGGCAGCGTCTGAAAGTGTCGTACTTTCATGCTCAGCATCCTCTGAACGACGGCATGTGCGTCTGCCTGTCGCATGACGATGTCTTCAGATATCTGGAACAGCATCTCGAAATTGTCAGGAAGCTGTACCGGCCGAAGACTTATCTCATGGTTCAGGACGAGATCCGGCTGGCCGGCTGGTGTGAGTTGTGCGACCAGCCCGGCACGACAACCGCGCAGGTTCTGGCCCGCTGCAGTCATCGCTGCACAGAAACGATTCGCCGACTCGATCCCGATGCCGCGATCATGACCTGGAGTGATATGTTTGATCCGTATCACAACGCGGTCGACAACTACTGGCTGACGCGCGGCACGATGAAAGGCTCCTGGGAGGGGCTCGATCAAAGCACGCTGATCGGCAACTGGAATCAGGGCCGCAGCCGGCAGTCACTGAAGTTCTTCGCCAGCCGTGGCCATCGACAGGTCATCGCGACGTATTACGACCGCGGCAACTGGCAACAGATCGTCGCCGACTGGCTCGCCGCCGCGGAAGATGTTCCTGGCATCGACGGAATCATGTACACAACCTGGAGCAACAATTACCGACACCTGGAAGACTTCATTCAATACGTGAATGCCGCAGCTCCCTGAGGCCGTTTCCCGCCGGACCACTAGGCCGTGTGGACATTCGGATTGCGGGATTTCGGCGGGTCAGGGACGATTCCGTTTTCGTGTCAGAGGTCAAGGAGGACCGGTCATGTCTGCTCGTCACGCGTTGACGGATACTCAAAGGGATCGCATCAAAGACCTG
>WGMU01000077.1 GCA_016124895.1 bacterium | reverse complement strand
TTCCAGCCGTCCCAGTCGTCTTCGGCCAGGCCGTCTTCGATCGAGCAGATCGGGTACTTAGACACCCAGCCGGCCAGCAGTTCGCACAGGCCGTCGGAATCCAGTTCCCTGCCTTCCAGCGTGTACTTGCCGGTTTTCTCGTCGTACAGCTCAGTCGATGCACAGTCGAGCGCGATCTTAACCTGATCGCCGAACGCGTAGCCGGCCTTCTCGACGGCCGTCTGGATGACTTCGATGGCCTCTTCATTCGAGCCGAGATTCGGAGCGAAGCCACCTTCATCGCCGACCGCAGTGCTCAGGCCCTTGCTGTCGAGAACCTTCTTCAACGAGTGGAAGACTTCGGCACCGCAACGTAGAGCATCGCTGAAGCAGTCAAAGCCCAGCGGCATGACCATGAATTCCTGGAAGTCGATCGAGTTATTCGCGTGCTCGCCGCCGTTGATGATGTTCATCATCGGAGCCGGCAGGCAGTTCGCACCAACACCGCCCAGATAGCGGAACAGCGGCAGCAGACTCGCCTGCGCCGCGGCGTGAGCACTGGCCAGCGAGACCGCCAGAATTGCGTTCGCACCGAGCCGTGATTTGTTTTCGGTGCCGTCGAGTTCGATCATTGTCGCGTCGATGAACGCCTGATCGAAGACGTCCTGGCCGATCAGTCGCGGAGCGATTTCGTCGTTAACGTTCGCGACGGCCTGCTGGACACCCTTCCCGACATAGTAGTCCTTGCGGTTGGTGTCGCGGAGTTCGCAGGCTTCGTGCTTGCCGGTACTGGCGCCACTGGGAACGGCCGCGCGCCCGAGCTGGCCGTCTTCGAGCAGCACGTCGACTTCGACAGTCGGATTGCCACGGCTGTCGAGGATCTGCCTGGCATGAATATCGACGATTTCGGACATCGGTCTTTCCTTTCTGGCGGTCAGTTTTCGCAGTGTGTTTACGGGGATTCCGGCACGCGATCGGGCCGGAGCGAGTTCGTCATGAGACTCAAGCGTCCGCGGCGGCAGCAGTTTCAGCAATGGGCCGTCCAGTGCAGGCCTCGAATGCGAGCCGCGGGGTGCGAGTTGTAGCACAAGCCGCCCCACACCTTCCAATCCACGGAATCGAATCGGTAAAGTGCCTGATTCACACATCCTGAGAATTGACCACCGAATTCACGGATGCACACAGATGGCCAGCGTCGGCCGTCATTGCGTCCGTAACCCTCCGTGATATCCGCAGTTTTCTGTTCTGTTTCTCCCCAGGCTCAACTGAGATTCCATGGCCGCCCGATTGAGATTGATTTCGACATTCGCAGCAGTTGCCTTGCTTCTGGCGATGCCTTCAATGGCTGGAGCCGGCAAGTACAACCCGGTTCTGGACATCGGTGACAAGGCTCCCGAATGGTCAAAGCTGCCGGGAGTCGACGGGAAGCAGCACTCGCTGAGCGACCTCAAGGAAAAAGACGTCGTGGTCGTCGTCTTTACCTGCAACAGTTGCCCGTACGCCGTCGATTACGAGGACCGGCTGGTCGCCTTCGCAAAGTCGCACTGCGGTGAAGATTCGAACGTTGCCCTGGTCGCTATCAACGTGAACACGATCCCGGAAGACCAGCCAGAGGAGATGGCGAAGCGGGCCAGGGCCAAAAGCTTCACGTTCGCGTATCTGTTCGACGAATCCCAGGAAATCGCGAAGAAGTTCGGAGCCGGCGCGACACCCGAGTTTTTCGTTCTGAACCGCGACCGCAAAGTGGTTTACATGGGAGCAATGGACGATAACCCGGCTGCGAAAAAAGTCACCCGCCGCTATGTCGAAGAAGCCGTCGAGGCTGCTCTCGACGGCAAACACCCCGAAATGAAAGAAACCGTCCCCATCGGCTGCCGGATTCGGTTCGAGCGGCGGAGACGAAAGCGGTGACCTGAGCAATCCCTGATGCAGGCCGGGCCGAGCGCAGCGAGTTCCGGCAACACATCCCAAGCAATCCTGCCGGAACTCGTTGCGCTCGGTCCGGCCTTCGACTTCGAACACAGAATGCGTTACTGCCGTCGATTCCGGATGGAGTTCACGTTTGCCGAGCGGAAGCTTGAGGCTCCTGTTCTGCCGGACGGATATTGCTTTGTTGCCTGGAATCCGCGGGATCTTGATCGGCACGCGGCGGCGAAGTTTCACAGCTTTCGCGACGAGTTTGATTCGCAGGTGTTTCCAAGCCTCGGTTCGCTGGATGGCTGCCGGCGGCTGATGCTCGAAATCGCCAGCCAGCGGACGTTTCTTCCGGAAGCCACCTGGCTGGTCGGTCATGGCAACTCGAATGGCAAGCCGCCGCATTTTGTCGACTGCGGCACAATCCAGGGGATCGTCAGCGGACGCGATTCCGGCTCGGTGCAGAATGTTGGAGTCACTCCCGACAGCCGCGGCATCGGTCTCGGTCGAGCCCTCATCGTCAAAGCTCTGCACGGCTTCCGCGAGTTCGGCGTCAAACGCGTCTACCTCGAAGCCACCGCCGAAAATGCCCCGGCCGTCGAACTCTACCGCTCCGTCGGCTTCCGGCTTGTCCGTACGACGTACAAGCACATGCAGGATTCCCCGCCTGCCGTGACTGAAGGTGCTGACCCAACCGCTCTGGCGAGATGAGGATCGGCACCAGCCCGAGCCGCGTTTCTGTGCGAGAATGCACCCCGGTTTCTGACGGAAACGAGAATTCGCTCGTTGTTCGCGCCGCGCCTTCAGCACGATAAAGTCCCGCCATCGATGCTCCTGATCGCCAAAGATCGCGTGTGCGATCAGACAGCTTTCTCCCGTCTTCGTCTTTCCCGCAAAACTCACAATGAAACTGCTGCACGGATTCGATTCTTCAGCGGGGTATGGCGGCGGGTTTCTGTCGATCGGGAACTTTGACGGCGTTCATCGCGGACATCAGCAGATGGTCGCCTGCCTGACGCGGCACGCTCGCGAGCGACGTGTCCCGGCAGTTGTGTTCACGTTCGATCCGCACCCGATTGAACTGCTGCGTCCCGAACAGGCTCCGCCGGCGCTGACGTCGTTTGACCAGAAAGCCGAACTGCTCGAACAGGCGGGCGTCGACTTTCTGATTGTCTATCCCACCGATCTGCGGTTGTTGAATCTATCAGCGCGGGACTTCTTCGATTCCGTGGTGCTCGGCGAATTCAGCGCCTGCGGCATGGTCGAAGGTCCCAACTTCTACTTCGGTCACGACCGCGAGGGCACTGTCCAGTCTCTCGAAGCGTTCTGCGGACTGACGAAGCTGGAACTCGACATCGTTCCGCCGGTTTACGTCGGGACGCGCATGGTCTCGTCGAGCGTCATTCGCGAATTGCTCATCGACGGCGAAATCGAAGAGGCAGCCGGCCTCCTCGGTCGGAATTATCGACTGCGGGGCCGGGTCGCAAGGGGCTCGGAACGCGGCCGGCTGATCGGATTCCCGACAGCCAATCTGTCGCACGTCGTCACGCTGCTGCCGAAAGATGGCGTTTACGCGGCCGTCGCGCACTTCGACGGCGGGCCGCGCGTCGCTGCGGTCAATCTCGGACCGAATCCGACCTTCGGCGAACATCGCCGCAAGCTCGAAGCGCACCTGCTCGACTTCGACGGCGACCTGTACGGACAGCCGGTCGAAATCGAATTCGTCCGCCGCATCCGCGACACTCAGCCGTTCAGCAATGCCGAGGCACTCCGGCAGCAGCTCGACCAGGACATCGCGGCGATCCGAGCAGTCGTCAGGCTGCCAGGCAATCGCTAGGCTCCGTGGTTTCCGGAAGTGAATGCCCCTCTGAGACTGCTCTATGCCCATCGACTGGAAGCCGCTGATCGAGATCGTTCGCGAGTACGATCACTTTGTCATCTCCAGCCATGTCCGTCCTGACGCGGATGCGATCGGTTCGGAACTCGGCCTCGCCTGCGTGCTCGAATCGCTGGGCAAATCGGTGCAGATCGCCAACCCGTCCGCTTCGCCGGACAGCCTCGCCTTTCTCGACCCGGACAAGTGCGCGAGGAAGCTCGGCGACGGTCTCACTCCCGACGACGTCCGCAACACAGACGTGCATCTGATTGTCGATACCAGTGCCTGGGTGCAGCTTCAGGAAGTCGGCAACGTCTTTCGCAGCTCGAAGGCGAAGCGGCGAGCCGTCATCGATCACCACGCCAGCTCGGACAACCTTGGCGCGCTCGAGTTCAAAGACATCACCGCCGCTGCGACAGGCGAGCTGATCTTCGAGTTCGCAGAGGCCGTCGGTGGCCGGTTGACCGAACAAGCTGCCAATGCGTTGTTTTGTGCCATCGCGACGGACACTGGGTGGTTCCGATTCCCCTCGACAACCGCCAGAACATTAGCAATCGCTGCTCGTTTAATTGACCTCGGCGCGCGGCCACATGTACTTTACCAGGCGTTGTACGAGCAGCATTCGTCGGCACGGATGCGACTCTTCGGACGCGTGCTCTGCAACCTGACCGTTGATTCGGAAGGACGACTGGCCTACCTCCTGGTTTCTCAGAAGGACTTCGTGGAAACCGGAGCGGTCCCGTCGGACACTGAGGAGCTCGTCAACGAGTGCCTCAAGGTCGCGGGAGTCAAGGCGGCTTTCATCGCGATCGAACAACAGAATCAGACGGTCAAAGTCAGCTTTCGCAGCCGGCTTGAAATCAACGTGGCTTCGGTCGCCGAACAGTTCGGCGGCGGCGGTCACAAACAGGCTGCTGGAGCGGTTCTGTCGGGATCTCTCGGCGACGCTCTGGCAAAAATCCTCCCAGCAATGCAGCAACTGGTTGCTTCGTGATCCGTCGCTGACCTGCCTCACCGCTCAACAGACCACCCCGGCCTGCTGAGCATCCCGCCTTTTCATACCTTCCACTGTGTTTGACCCATTCCTGTCCCGCCATGAGGAACTGCGTTCTGTTTGCGCAGCGTCCCCTGCCCACGTTGAGGTGCCGGCATGAGTGATCAAGACTGCGTTCCCGATTCTGACTCAGCAGCCTCCCCTCTGGATGTGCCCGCTGATGTTCCGCCCACCGATGCTGCGCCGCCGTCGGAACCGCCCCGCCGCAACTTCCTGGTGCAGGCTCTCGCGGCCGGACTCGGCGCCGTTGTCGGGATCATTCCGGCCTCGATCGGCGGCCTGTTCTTCCTGAGCCCGCTCATCCGCAAGACGGGCGCAGCCGGCGACTTCATCCCGCTGGGCCTGTCCGTCGACGGCCTTCCCGACGACGGCACTCCTCAACGCGTGACCGTGCGCGCGGACATCGTCAACGTCTGGAACAAGTCTCCGAATCAGCCGATCGGCTCCGTCTGGCTGCGGAAGATCGAAGGCCAGGTCATCGCCTTCAACACGATCTGCCCTCATCTGGGCTGCGCCGTCGATCATCGCCCGGCCGAAGGTGACTTCTACTGTCCGTGTCATACAAGTGCGTTCGACCTTGACGGCGAGCGCATCAACGACATCCCGCCACGCGGTATGGACTCACTGGACGTCGACGTTCGCGACGGACAGGTCTGGGTGAAGTATGAGGAGTTCCGCGGGGCCACCAGCGAAAAGGTGCCGGTATGATTCGTTCTTTGCTCACATGGCTGGATGATCGGACCGGCTGCCGACAGCTTCTGCACGAAGCCCTCTACGAACGCGTACCGGGCGGAGCCCGCTGGCGTTACGTTTGGGGCAGCACGCTGATCTTCACGTTCTCTCTGCAGATGATCACCGGCATCTTTCTGTGGATGGCGTACAACCCAAGCACTCAGACGGCCTGGGAAAGCGTGTACTTCATCCAGGAGAAAATGTTTCTGGGCAACATCGTCCGCGGGATACACCACTTCGCCGCGCAAGCGATGACCGTGCTGCTGGCGATCCACCTCATCCAGGTGATCATCGACGGCGCCTACAAAGCCCCGCGTGAGGTCAACTTCTGGCTGGGCATCATCCTGATGAAGATTGTCCTGGCACTCGGCCTGACCGGATACCTGCTGCCGTGGGACCAGAAGGGTTATTACGCGACGCAGGTTTCGACCAAGATCATGGGCGCGACGCCGGTCATCGGCCCGCAGGTCCAGGAGATCGCTCAGGGTGGCAGCGTTTACAGCCACCACACGCTGTCACGGTTCTTTGCGATGCACGCAGGGATTCTTCCCGGACTGCTGATCGCGTTTCTGGCCCTGCATCTGTACGTGTTCCGCCGTCACGGCATTACGGTTCACGATCCCGACCACGCGCCGGATACGACCTTCTGGCCCGATCAGGTGCTGAAAGACGCCGTTGCCTGCCTGGGAGTGCTCGCCGTCGTCCTGCTGCTGGCGATCTTCAAAGGCGCCGAACTCAGCCCGCCCGCTGACGTCTCCGAGGCTTACGCAGCCGCACGACCCGAATGGTACTTCCTGTTTCTGTTCCGCTTCCTGAAGTTCCATTGGGTCGAATCGCTGGGCATTCCGTTCGGTGCGATCTACGTGCCCGGAGCGCTCATGACCGTCCTCGCGCTGATGCCGCTGACCGCTCGGCTGAAGAACGGCCACAAGTTCAACGTCTGGTTTACATGGATCGTGACCGCTGGCATTGTCGGTCTGACGTCGCTGGCGATTTACGAGGACTCGAACAACGCCGACCATCAGGCGGCAATTGCCGAAGCCGACCGAGACGCGCACCGCATTCGTGAACTCGCCGGCCGCCCTGAGATGATTCCGGTCGAGGGTGCCGTCACGCTCCTGCGGCAGGACCCGTTCACTCAAGGCCCGAGGCTGTTCGCGAAGCATTGCGCGAGCTGTCACCGCTGGGATGGTCACAATGGCCGCGGCCAGTTCGTCAAAGCGACTCATCCGAGCGACAAGTCAAAAACGATGATCGCCCTGCCGGAAGCCACCGACCTGGCGTCGTTCGGCTCGCGCGAGTGGATGCGCGGGATCGTGATGGACTATGGCAATCACTTTGGAGCCCTCCGCAACGCTGCGTGGTACTCAAACCTCAAAGACGAGGACCTCGATCTCGACGAGTCCGAAATGGCCTACGCTTCGCAGGACTACGCCGAAGTCTTCTCCAACCCGGAAAATGAACAGGATCTCAAGGCACTGATCGAGTACCTCGTCTCATTACGATCCTGGCCAGACGACGCGGAACAGTTCGACTCATCTCTTGTCGAACGCGGTCAGCAGATCATGAACGGCGCAGCCCTCGCCAGCGGCGACGAACTCAATTCCTGCACCAACTGCCACGACACGATCGGCTCCGAATTCGAGTTCACCGACGAAGGCGGCGGCTACCCGGACCTCGCCGAGTACGCGTCGTCGAAGTGGCTGAAAGCCTTCATCAGCAACCCTGGCAGCGAGCAGTTTTACGCCTCGAAAAACCACATGCCGGCTTACGGCGAAAAGATGTCGCCCGAAGAACTGGGCCTGCTCGTCCGCTGGATGATCGGCGACTACTACGAAACTCACGTCGAACCCTATCCGTCGATGCGTGACCAGATCCCAACGGCGGCCGCACCGACTGAATCCATGTAGGGCCGGTTCCCGCCGGCCAATGGCCTGCAGAATAAATCGACTGTATGCACAGCTCCGTTCGCGCAGTACGTGACCGAGAGGTCGTTTAACGCCCAGCCGCAGGCGGCGGCTCCTGCATCTCATTCCTGTGCCCGGCATGAGAACGAGATACCGTAAATCCCGTTGTGGTCCGCGCAGTCGACTGGTCTGGCTCTCGGTTTCTCAGCTTTTGATTGAGCTTTAACGCTGGACCAGCCAGCACGGCAATAAGACCGACAGCAAATGCACCGAGCCCGACTCGAAACCAGAAGGCGTACTCGTGCGGGTTGAGCGGCGGATTGGCTGCGTCACGGGCAGCCTCTTCATTCCATGTGTAGAAAGAACAAACGCTCGCGGCGAAGCATAGCGCCGAAACAACCGGCGTCACTCTTACTGGAGCCATTCGGCATTTCCTTGTTCCCATGCTCTGCGTATGAACGCCAGCACCTGACACTCCGCGTCCGCAATCGCCGCGGAGCGGCGGCAACCACGTTCCCACGCAGAGCATGGGAACGAGAGGAGTGGATCGTCAGGACGAGATGCCTACTCGTAGTCCCACTTCATGATCCACGGATCGTCCATCCTCTTCTGGAAGGCTTTCAACTTCGCCTGGTATTCCTTGAGGACGTCCTGGTACTCGGTCGAGTAGGCCAGATTGGTCGCTTCATCGCGGTCCTTCTGCATGTCGTACAGCTCGAACTGCGGTCGGTGGATGTACTGGCCGACGGTCTTGCGCCCGTACGGCGCGTCCATGCCTTTCTCAAACTGAGCCTGAAAGCTCGACGCCGCCCACAGGTCCGACGCAAACGGGTAGGGCAGGGGATGAGCGATGTTCCAGATGAGCTTGTACTTGCGGTCGCGGACGACGCGCATCGGGTAGTACATCTGAATTTCGTGGAACGTGTGCGACGCGAACACCGTGTCCCAGTGCTCGGCTTCCGGTTTGCCGAGGATGTTGATCCATGACTTCCCGTGATAACTCTTGAAGCCGCCGCGCGGTCCGCGGTTCTCCATTAGATTCTCGCCGCGTTCCTTCCAGTACTCGTCGGCGTCGACCAGTTTCTTTGGGCCGTTGGTCTTCGGGTTCAGCCCGCCAGCAAAGTCCAGCAGCGATGGCGTGATATCGACGTGGCTGATCAAAGCGTTCGAGACAACACCGCGATTCTTCTCGTACGGATTTCGCACGACGAACGGCACGTTGAGTCCCGGCTCGTAAACGGTCGTCTTACCGCCGGAGAACGCCATGCCGTGATCGGCCGTGAAGACGATCAGCGTTTTGTCGTACAGACCGGCTTCCTTGAGGATCTCGACCAGCCGCGCGACGCCCTGATCGATGCGGGCGCACGACTGGTAATACTGAGCCAGCTCCTCGCGCGTCTCCTGCGTGTCGGTCATGAACGACGGAATCGGAACGTCGGCCGGATCGAAGAAGACCTCGTTGACGTCCGGATGACTGCCGCGATTCGGCTTGTTGCCGAACAGGTCTGGTTTCAGCTTGGTCGGCGAGTTCTCGTCCTTGCCGCCACCGCGATGCGGATCGCTGGTGCCGAAGTAGAGGAAGAACGGCCGGTCGTCGCCTTTGTTCGTGATGAACTCACGGGACGCCTCCGCCATCTGCACGGCGTTGCGACCGTTGCCACCTTTGAGATACGTCTCGAAGCGATAGACCTCTTCCGGAGCAACGTGGTACTTGCCGATCTGAGCCGTCCGGTATCCGGCATTCGCCAGCACCCGCGGCATCGCCAGACTGAGCACGTTGTAATACGACGCGAACTTGTGGTACGCGTGAGCGTGCCCGTACTGACCGTTGCGATGATTGTGCAGTCCTGACATGACCACCGACCGGCTGGCACTGCAGCTCGCGGTCGTGGCGAACGCGTTGATGAACCGCGTCCCGTCTGCAGCCAGTGTGTCAATCGCCGGAGTCGCTGCCGCCTTGTCGCCGTAGCAGCCGAGTGTTGGACTCTCGTCGTCGGTGATAAAGAAAATGATGTTTCGGTCAGCAGCGTTCAGCGAAACGCCACTCGCCAGAATCACAATCCAGCTCAGCAGGCAGGCACGAAAACTCATGGGGCAACTCTTCGACGGAGGAACAGAGAGATCAGCGACTTTCGATCAGTCAGACGGCCCGCGAGGATAGCTGCTCGTGGGCAGTCGATCGACCACTGACTGCGTTCTCGGCTGAGAAACCTGTAGACCGGACCGAGCGCAGCGAGTTCCGGCCTACGGATTATCGGTCGTGAGAAGCGCGGCGTTCGTCATTACTCGGTGCCGTCATCAACGCCGGACTTCCGTGTTCGCTCGTCCGACAGCCCCAGGAAGATCATCCGGCGCAGCGGGTTGTTGCGGCTGGTGAACTCAGTACCGGGGGGTTGGGCTGCTTCGAGCTGGACCGCGAGTTCGTGGAACTTGGCGTCCATGTCGTCGGCGAAGTGGACGAGCAGAGCCTCGGGCGTGCTCGGCGGGATTGGCGAGCCCCACTCGGGCAGGTTCTGGTGCGAGATGATGATATGCTCGAGCCGCAGCAGCGTTTCCTCGTCCATCTCTGGAATCGACTCGGCCTTCTTCCTGACCATGTCACGGCCGATCAGGATGTGACCGACCAGCCGGCCGCGCGGTGTGTACGACCAGCCTTCCGGGCGGAATTCGAGTTCTTCCAGCTTGCCGATATCGTGCAGTACCGCGCCGGCAATCAGCAGCGACTTTGACAGCGGCGGATTCATCTCCGAGTAGTACGCGCGGTACTTATCCGCCAGAAAGACCGCCGTCCGTACGACGGACAGCGTGTGTTCGAGATAGCCGCCGATAAACGCGTGGTGATTTCGCGCGGCGGCACCGTGCCGTTTGATGCCGGCCTCGTTCCCGGTGAGCATCTCACTGACGAGCTGCCGTACCGGTTCGTCCTCGATCTGCTGCTCAACGATCTGCAGCAGCTCGGTAAACATCTCGTCGCGGTCGTAGCGGCTGACGGGAAAGAAGTCGTCTTCGTTAAAGCCGGCTTCGACGTCAGATTCGTTGACGGGCCGCAGCCGGTCGATCTCGATCTGCGGACCGTAGCTGCTTTCCGAATACTTGCCGCGGATCTTGTAGAACGTCCCGACCGTCCACTCGTCCCGGCAGGCGTCGAAATGGCCATGATCTGCCCAGATCATCGACTGAACCGCGCGGTGTGCATCGCGGAAGGTCACGCGAAAATACGGTTTGCCATCACGCGTCGTCGCTTCGCTTTTCTCGGCCAGAATCGCAAACGTGTCAGCCGTCTGGGCCGGCGTCATCTCGGACAGACGGACAATCGCATTCGACATCGGGCGGCTCCTTCGCAGGTCTGCTTGTCGTTTTCGCTGCTGATGGACTGTTGATCGGCAGTGTCGCGAGCGGACGGATTTGATCAAGCGAGCCAGCCGTAGCCAGGTTTCTCCGAAACCTGGTCCGACGCAGAGAAGACTTGCTGCCGGGATTAACCTGCCACGCAGATCAGCGTGTAACAGGTCGAACACCAGCGACTGTCATCCGCGTTGCTCCCCCGGTCAACAAAGATCGTTGGTACTTCTGCGACTCATCCAGTTTCGGAGAAACTGGACTACGGTTGGTCAGATGTAACTTCGGCAGTGCCCGCTATGCTCCGCGCATGAGCCGACAAATCACTGCCCACCTGCTGCCGACGCTGTTTCAACCCGATGACCTGCGCGGCGGAATTGCGGTTGTCATTGACGTTCTGCGGGCGACGACGACGCTTGCGCATGGGTTTCAGAACGGCATGGCCGCAATGTATCCGTGCGAGACGATCGACGACGCGATCGCGTACCGAGAGGAGCACGGGCCGGAAATTCTGCTCGGGGGCGAACGGGGCGGCGAGCCGATCGAAGGCTTCGACCTGAGCAACTCGCCACACGAATGGAACCACGAAACCGTCAGCGGACGCACGGTCGCATTCACAACATCGAATGGAACGCGGGCTCTGCTGCGGTCGGCCGAGGCGGATTGCGTGGTGACCGGCGCGTTTGCGAACCTCTCTGCGGTCGTGCGGTTCCTCGAAGCCAGCGATCTGCCAGTGCATCTGGTCTGCGCCGGAACGAACGGCCACATCGCGACCGAGGACGTACTGTTCGCTGGCGCGGTCGTCGAGCGGCTGACGGCCGGCGGCAACTTTGCTCTCAATGACGCCGCGCAGATCGCTCAGAACCACTGGCGATCGGCGTCGCAGGGTGAAGATGCGTTGTTTTCGGCGCTGTCCACAGGGATCGGCGGACAGAACGTGCTGCGGCTGAAACTCGATGCCGACATGTGGGTTGCGGCCACCATTGACCCTGTTGACCTGGTTCCCGAGTTCTCGCCACAATCCCGCCTCCTTCGCCCGGCGGAATGAGCAGGAATACTTGAGTTTTCTGACGCAAAGACGCTAAGTCGCAGAAGGGCGCACAGAATCTCAAACGACTCGACGGTGGAACGTCCATCAGTGAGCCGAACGAGTCTGGTTGTCCTCTGACTCAGATTTGTCTTTGCGAGGCTTTGCGACTCACCGCCTTTGCGTCAGACGAATGCGGATCGCAGCCAACGACGATTGCAGGACGACAGATACGGTCTGTCGTCTTTTTCTGTTTTCATACGCGCGACCGAACCAGATTCACAACGCGGACATCGGTCAGGACAGCATCACAATCAACAACCATCTGGACCAATCGGACATGAGCAAGAACATGGAGTCCATCGTCTCGCTGTGCAAACGGCGGGGGTTTCTGTTTCAGTCGTCGGAAATCTATGGAGGCATTCAGGGCTTCTGGGATTACGGTCCACTGGGCGTCGAGCTGAAACGGAATGTGCGCAATGCGTGGTGGTTCGACATGATCACCTCGCATGACGAGTTCCTGCAGCCGGACGGCGCTCCATCGACGTTTGAAATGTGTGGCGTCGAGACCTCGATCATCATGCACCCGCAGGTCTGGAAGTGCTCAGGCCACTTCGACCTGTTCTGTGATCAGATGGTCGACTGCAAAGAGACGAAGAAGCGGTACCGCTTCGATCAGGTCCGCGGTCGCTGGGTGAGCTGCACTTACGACTCGGCGTCGAACCCGTCCGAGGAAAAGATCTTCGTGACGACGATGAGCGAGACGCCGGAAGAAGACGTCATCGCGCGAGCGCTCGCCGTCTTCGGGCTCAAGAAGAAGTACGCCGACAAGCTCGACTGGCACAGCGACCTGCTCACGCTCGACAAACTGAACGCCGACGAACTGCATCGCGCCGTCGCACCCGATGTAACGGCAGCCGGCACGTTTACCGATCCGCGCGAGTTCAATCTGATGTTCAAGACGATCGTCGGCGCACTCGGCACCGCCGAGGACGCAGCGTTTCTGCGGCCGGAAACGGCGCAGGGCATCTTCGTCAACTTCAAGAACGTGCTCGACACGGCTCGCGTCAAGCTGCCGTTTGGTGTCGGCCAGATCGGCAAGAGCTTCCGCAACGAAATCACGCCGCGCAACTTCACGTTCCGCTCGCGCGAATTCGAGCAGATGGAGATCGAATTCTTCTGCCATCCGGACAGCTCACAGCAGTGGTACAAATACTGGCGCGACCGCCGCATGCAGTGGTACAAGGATCTCGGGCTGGCCGGCGAGCGGCTGATTCTGCGTGAGCACGATCCCGAGGAACTGAGTCACTACTCGACGGGGACGGCCGACGTCGAGTACGCGTTTCCGTTCCTGCCGGCGGGCGAGTACGGCGAACTGGAAGGCATCGCACATCGCGGCGACTTCGACCTGCGGAGCCACATGGAAGGCAAGCTCGACGAGAACAGCAACCCGCTGACACTGCAGCTTGATGAGAACGGTCAGCCGAAGTGGAAAGGCAGCGGCAAGGATCTGCAGTACTTCGACGATCAGACCCGCGAACGCTTCACGCCGCACGTCATCGAACCGCCCGCCGGTGCCGACCGCGCCACGCTGGCCTTCATCTGCGAGGCGTATACGGAGGACGAAGCTCCGGATGACAAGGGTGAAATGCAGAAGCGCACGGTGATGAAGTTTCATCCCCGGCTGGCGCCGATCAAGGCGGCGATCTTCCCGCTCATCAAGAAGGAAGGCATGCCCGAGACTGCTCAGGCCATCTATCACGACCTGAAAAAGGCCGGCCTGAACGTCACCTATTCGCAGCAGGGAGCAATCGGCCGTCGCTACCGCCAGCAGGACGAAATCGGCACGCCGTGGTGCATCACCGTCGACGGCGAAACCGCCACCGACCAGTGCGTCACCGTCCGCGACCGCGACACTCTGGAACAGGTCCGCGTCCCGATTGCCGATCTGACTGCCGAGATCCAGAACCGCCTGCGCGGATAGCATCAGTACGACACTGTAGGCCGGATCAAGCGAAGCGCCGCTCCGGCAGTTGTGCGTAACTGCTTCAGCAGAAAGTGCCGGAACGTCGTCGCTACGCTCCTCGGTCCGGCCTGCTCAATGTGCGACGCGTGACTGCGGGCGGGCAATCCTCTAAGGTGAACTGATGGTCGCTTAAAGCCTGCCGGCTCGTTGGTTGTATTGGGAGTTCTGCGATGACGTCACCATGCGCTGTTTGCTTTTCGCGGAGCAAGGCACGTTGTCTCGTCGTCCTGGCGATTCTGATCCCGATGTTGACGGGTTCGCTCCCGAACGGAATTGCGGCCGACGAACCAGGGCTCGATCGCTACGGCGATCGTCTTCCGGAACAGACTGTTGACCGGCTCGGGACCACACGACTGCGGCACGTCTACTCTGTGTCGGGTGTTGCCTGGTCGCCGAATGGAAAGCTGCTGGCAAGCTGCGGTATCTACTCCGTTCGGATCTGGAATGGAGAGACCGGCGAGCCGGTTAAGGAACTGAAGAACCCGCCATTGGACCTGAGAAGCGGGACGTACGGGATCGCATGGTCGCCCGACGGGACTCGAATTGCTGCGTCATGTGCTCAGGGCATCACACGGCTGTGGGATGTCGAGACCGAAACGCTCATTTCCCAAGCAAGCGAGCATGAGGGAAATGCGATTGCAGTCGCGTTCTCGCCCGACGGACTTGTCTATGCGACCGCAGGGGGTGACGGTTTTGTCAGAGTCTGGGACGGCGAGACCGGCACAAGCCTGTTGAGTCTGAAATGCGGAGATCGAGTCGCCGGCTTCTTCGGGCTGGCTTTTTCGCGAGACGGAAATCTCCTGGCGGCAGGAAGTCATCAGACACTGCGAATCTGGTCGCTCGTCAACGGCGGCCAGCCGGTCAAGATTGAGGACGCGCACGGAGAGAACATTGTCAGTCTTTTCTTCACGCTCGACGGGCACCTCGTCTCGGCGGGCCATAGTGCTTATCGGCGAGTGAAGCAGCCGAATGGAAGGGTGGTCGGTCGTGTCGACCCGCAGCTTCGCGTCTGGGATCCGGTGAGGGGGATACGGGTCTTTGAAGTCGCTCTGGAAAAC
The DNA here is from genome assembly GCA_016124895.1 of bacterium. Lineage (GTDB taxonomy): Bacteria > Planctomycetota > Planctomycetia > Planctomycetales > Planctomycetaceae > JAPOLP01. The sequence goes on along the minus strand of WGMU01000077.1, from coordinate 40,148 downwards.
CGCCAGGGAGATATCTGTGCGTGTACGTGTGGAGTTTCCGCGGACGGTCGAATTGCCGCAGCAGTTCAGGACGACACGATTGAGTTCTGGGATGCTCGAACGTGGCAGCGGCTGCTCGTCGCTGACGCTGACCGGAATGTCGACAGCCAGCGACCGCACGGTGTTGCAGTCTCGCCCGACGGAACACGTTTGGCACTTACTAACGGCAGGAACGCGGTCCATATTCGTGATGTCTCAACGGGAAAACGGGTGCTCGCGTTTCCCGATTCTCACGAGGACTACCTCGTAGATGTGGCGGTTTCACCTGACGGGCTCGTTGCCGTCACCGGCAGTAACGACGGGACCGTCGCCATTCGCAGCCTCGACAGGCAAACGCCCACGACGCTGATCAAGCTGGCTGAGGAACCAGACACGCGGGTCACGGCAGTTGGAGTTTCCCCTGACGGAAAACTCGTCGCTGCCTGTGGGCACTCGAACACGTGGGAAACGGGAGTCGTCGGCCACCTGAAACTCTGGAGCCGCTCAACTGGCGAAGTTCTTCTCTCGCAGTCGACAGGTGACGAAATCATGGCTCTGGCGTTTTCACCCGACGGCAGTCGAATCGCTCTGGCTCGAGGGCTGGGCGGCAACAATCCTCGTGTTCGCAGGAACGGTTTCACCGTCAGCCTGATTGAGACGAAGACCGGCACGACGATCGCCGAAGTGGCAAAGCTGCCTTCAACAATCGTGAAACTGCAGTTCTCGTCCGACGGCAAGACGCTGCTGTTTGTCGACGAAGCGAAAACGCTGTTTCGCTGGGATACGTCGAAGCCCGAACCGGAATCAGTCCACATGAAGGGGCACGGGACAGGGAACCGGCTGCTGTTTGTCGCGATCAGCCCGGACGGGGCTCGGCTGGCAACGAGCGACTTATTGGGAGACACGGTCATCATTCGCGACGCGGTGAACGGGACGCCGATTCATGAAATCCAGATCCCCGACAGCAGAGGGCAGGTTCTTGCCTTCTCGCCAGACGGCCAGCAGCTCGCGGCGGCGGCGTTCTCGTGGGCCATCTTTCTGCGTCAGCACGATACCGGGATTCGATTCTTCGACGTCGGCACCGGTGACGTTCTGCATCACTGGGCTCTTCCGGATCTACGTCCAGGTGCCCTGACGTTTCACCCGGACGGTAAGCGGCTGCTTGTGGGAACAGCCTTCGGAACGACTCTCGTTCTGAAGGTGCCTGCCTCGAACCGTCAGGGGCTTGGACGCAGCCCACGGGAGGACGCGAACCGATGATCCGCTCTGTCCTGACTCTGACCGCCTTTCTGACCGCATTGCCGATTGTCGCCGCGAGCGACTTCAAAGAGCCCGTGCAGCTCATGTCGTCCGGCCAGCCGATCGACGTCGAACATGAAGGGCACGCCGCGCCGTTTGTTGGCGACTATGACGGAGACGGCCGGGACGACCTGCTTGTCGGTGAATCCTTCACCGGGCGGCTCCGCATCTATCGAAACGTGGGAACCGGAGTCGATCATCGCTTTGACGGGTTCACTCTGTTTCTCGACGGCGACAAAGATGGCTGCATTTCACCGCCGAGGGGAACCTTCCGTCCGCAACTGGTGGATTTCGATGGCGACGGCGACACAGACATCATCACTGGCAACCGGTACGGCGACGTCATCCTGTTCGAACGATCGGACTCAGATCGCTTTCTTGCCGGGCGAACGCTCACAAAACCAGACGGCGCAAGGCTTCGCCTTGGGGATACGACGATCCCATTCGCATTCGATTGGGACGCCGACGGGGATCTCGACCTGGTCGTTGGCAGCAATGAGGGGCTGTTTCTTGTCCGGAACGAGGGATCGCGCTCATCGTTCGTACCGACCGAGCGGGAACCGATGGAAGTGGACGCAGTTCCGCAGACAACACGAAATCTTTCCTACTGCCCGACGGTCGCCGACTGGGATGCCGACGGCCTGCCCGACCTGCTGTGCGGCACTCGCGACGGCAGTGTCATCTGCTTCCGGAATACCGGGACGCGGGAATCTCCGAACCTGACGCGAGCCGACGATCTGGTCCCGGCCGCGACTAAAGACGAGGAGCGGGGCGGCATGGCCCGCATCTGTGTCACAGACTGGAACAGCAATGGCCGTCTCGATCTGGTACTCGGAGACAGCGGCGCAGAATTCGAAAAGCAGCTCACCGACGAAGAACTAGCGGAACGTGAAGCGGCACTGATGAAACAGTCGGACCTGCTCACCGAATGGACTCTCCTGTTTCGCAAGTATCGCGAGGCCGCAGCCAACCGTGTTTCCGGGCCGGACCGATCGGCGCTGTGGAATGCCCGAATGCGAGACGTTCGGACGACGATGCAGCACATCAATCATTCCCGCGAGGTTGCCCGGAGACAGGTCGAGTCAATCACAGCCGGAAAACAGACGCACGGCCGAGTCTGGCTGTTCCTGCGGAAACCCTGATCGAGTGGCTTTCTGGTTCCCGCATCGCGACGGAACCGATGGTCGTCACCGCAATTCAGCCGCAGATGATCGCAGAGAGACACAGATCAGCTCCGCGAAATCCGTGTCCATCTGCGGTCGACTCTTCAGTCAGTCTCACGCCAGCACGGGTTCGACCAGTTTGCCGTGGATATCGGTCAGGCGGAAATCGCGGCCTTGGTATTTAAACGTGAGACGTTCGTGATTGATGCCCAGCAGGTGCAGGATCGTCGCGTTCAGATCGTGTACGTGGACCGGATTGCTGACGATGTTGTAGCAGTAGTCGTCGGTCTCGCCGTACGTCAGGCCGGACTTCACGCCTGCTCCGGCCATCAGCACGGTGAAGCACCGCGGGTGATGATCGCGGCCGTAGTCTGTCGCGGTGATGTTGCCCTGCGAGTAAATCGTGCGACCGAATTCTCCTCCCCAGACGATCAGCGTGTCTTCCAGCAGGCCGCGTTCGTCGAGGTCGTTGATCAGCGCCGTCGTCGCCTGGTCGGTATCGTTGCACTGCCCCTTGATGGCCGCCGGCAAGCCGCCGTGGTGATCCCAGCCCATGTGGAAAAGCTGGACGAAGCGGACATCGCGTTCAGCCAGTCGCCGAGCGAGCAGGCAGTTGGCCGCGTAACTTCCCGGCCGTGAAACATCGGAGCCGTAGGCGTCGAGGATGTGTTTCGGCTCGTTGGAAATATCGAGCAGCTCCGGAACAGACGCCTGCATCCGGAACGCCATCTCGTACTGAGCAATCCGCGTCTGAATGTCGGGATCGCCGAGCTTTTCAAAACGCTGTTCGTTGAGTGCGGCGATCCGGTCGAGCGTGCTGCGGCGAGCTTCGTTGCTGACGCCCGGCGGGTTCGACAGATACAGCACCGCGTCGCCGGTGTTGCGGAACTTGACGCCCTGGTGCTTCGACGGCAGGAAGCCCGACCCCCACAGGCGATCGTACAACGGCTGATCATTGGGCCGTCCGCTGCCGAACGATGTCAGCACGATGTACGCCGGCAGGTCTTCGTTTTCGCTGCCGAGTCCGTACCCGACCCATGAGCCGATGCTTGGCCGGCCAGCGAGCTGCGAACCGGTCTGACAGAACGTGATTGCCGGGTCGTGATTGATCGCTTCGGTATGAACTGTCCGGATCATGCACAGCTTGTCGGCGATCGTCGCCATGTGCGGCAGCAGGTCGCTCAGCCACATGCCGGATTCGCCGTGCTGAGCGAATTTGAAGATCGACGGCGCGACGGGAAACGTCTTCTGCCCGGACGTCATCGTCGTCAGACGCTGTCCCTGGCGAATCGAATCCGGCAGGTTCTCGCCGCGCCGATCCGCGATTGCCGGTTTTGGATCGAACAGGTCCATCTGCGATGGCGCTCCGGACTGGAAGAGGTAGATTATCCGCTTCGCTCTGGGAGCGTAGTTCGGAAACCCCGTCAGTCCGCCCGCTGCTGATGCCTTGCTTCCCTGGAGTGATCCCAGCGCCGCAGCTCCCAGACTGATCGACGATCCTGCCAGAAAGACACGTCGGTTGAGAGCGTCCTGCCGGGTCAATGGGCTGGTCGTCGGAAACATCACTGATCGCCTTTGGTGGATGGCTGTTAGAGCGTGCGACGGCGTCAGGTGACGAGGCTCGACGACCGTCAGTCTGCTGAGTTCCGTCAGCAACAGCAAACTCACATCGAAGGATACGTTAGCCGGATTGCCCGCCAGCCAACAGGTCTCACTTCCTGCCGGCTCGGGATCGGCAGAGTCTTCGACATGCCAGCCGTCGTCCGCTAATCTCCCGCCCCCGTGACGGAACGCGGGGAATCCATTCGACCTTCAGCAGCAGCAACGTTCATGCGTATTGGTGAAATCTATCAGACGATTCCGTTCGGCCTGTCGATCGAAATCTTTCCGCCGAAGTCGGCGGCCGGGGACGAGTCGCTGTTCAACATGCTCGAACAGGCGTCCGTCTGGAATCCGGCGTTCATCTCCTGCACCTACGGCGCGGGGGGCAGCACGCGGACGCGGACGATCGATCTGTGTGACGAGATTCAGCAGCGGTTCGGCATGACGGCGACGGCGCACTTCACCTGCGTCGGCTCGACGCGCGACGACCTGGTCGAGTGGCTCGAGATGGCGTCCGCTCGCGGCATTCGCAACATCATGGCGCTGCGCGGTGATCCGCCACAGGGCGAGTCTGCATTCGTGCAGATCGAAGGTGGATTGCGATACGCGAACGAACTGGTCTCGCTGATCCGTGAATCGTTCGACGATGTCGGCATCGGCGTCGCCGGCTATCCGGAGAAGCATCCCGAAGCCCCGAACCTCGCCGCCGACATCCGGAATCTCAAACGCAAGATCGACGCGGGAGCAGACGCCGTTTTCACGCAGCTCTTTTACGACAACGCCAGCTTTCTGAGCTTCCGTGACGACTGCGAAGATGAGGGCATCGACGAGCCGATCATTCCAGGCATTATGCCGATCACCGAGTTTGCCCGGATCAAACGCATCACGTCGCTGTGCGGAGCGGTCATCCCTGAAGCCCTGGCGGCGAAGCTCGAAGCCGTGCAGGACGACAAGGACGCTCAGTTTGAAGTCGGCGTCGAGTTCGCCATCGAGCAGTGTCAGGAACTGATCCACGAAGGCGTCCCCGGCATCCACTTTTACGTGCTCAACCGCATGGACGCCTGCGACCGCATTCTCGAAGCACTGGATATCCCGTTCGCCGATGAGGGAGAATTCTGATTCTGCCTTTCAGCGCAAAGACGCGGAGACACGAAGTGCCGCAAAGACGCTTTTAAGAAAACTCTGCATTCCTCTGCAGCTCCGCGTCTTTGCGCTGCAGACCGCATTGCCGAACAGCCACTACGCGATCAATTCGCGGATCGGTTGACCGGGGCAGATCGCAAAGGGGCGGTTGAGGTTGTCTCGCAGTTCCAGTCCGCCGGGGACGCCGAGCAGTTCATACACCGTCGCGGCAAAGTCGACCGGATTGACAGCGTCCGAAGCGGGATACGCCGCGTAGCGGTCCGACGATCCGTAAACCTGGCCGCCACGAACTCCACCGCCAGCCAGCACCGAGCTGAACACGTTGGGCCAGTGATCGCGGCCGTCGGCGCCGGCCCCGGCGTCGCTGTTCCGCTGGCCAATTTTCGGCGTGCGGCCAAACTCGCCGCTCCAGATGACCAGCGTTTCGTCCAGCATCCCGCGTTCTTCCAGATCATCGAGCAGTGTTGAGAACGCCTGATCGGCAACGGGCATCAGCCGCTCGCGGTGGTCGATGAAGTTGCGGCTGTGCGTGTCCCAGTAAACGCTGACGTTCTTGATCCCGTCGTTCGGCCAGAAGACGGTGACGAGCGGCACGCCGCGTTCGACAAGCCGCCGCGCCTGCAGCACCGACTGGCCGTGCGGATTGTGGCCGTAGCGGTCCCGCATCTCGTCCGGCTCGTCGGTCAGGTCAAACGCTGATCGTCCAACCGCGGAGGCCAGCAGGTCGAAGGCGCGGCTGTAATGCCGGCTCATCACGCCGAGCCGGCCGTCCGTTTCAAGCTGCGAGAGCTGACTCTCGAACCGTCCCAGCAGACTCTGACGTTCGTCCATGCGCCGCTGTGTGACGCCATCCTGCAGCACGAAGTCACCGATGCGGTAATCAGGCATCGCCGGGTTGGCGTCGATGGTCAGTGGGTCCCAGGTCGGCCCGAGCCAGCCGGCGAACTGGCCGTGCGACTGCTCGACAAACCGCGGCACGGTGTTTTCGAGTTTCGGGCGCATCGACACGAACGGCGGCAGCGGCGGCGTGCCACGCCCGAGTTTCGAGAGCACCGAGCCGTACGTCGGCCAGTCATCCTGAATGTTGCCGCTCGGCGGTGGCATCTTCCCGGTCAGGACGTAATGCGTCGCGGTCAGGTGGTCGACGTTGGGGTGCGTCATCGACCGGATGATCGCGAGTTTGTCGGTGCGCTGCGCCAGCTTCGGGAAGTACTCGCCGATCTGAATGCCGGGTACGTTGGTCGCAATCGGCTGAAATTCGCCGCGGACCTCGGCAGGCGCGTTCGGCTTCAAATCCCACGTCTCAAGCTGCGATGGTCCTCCCCACATAAAGAGCAGGATGCAGGCCTTCGCGCCGTGAGTCTGCGCTGCGGCGGCTGCTTCATTCGCGGCAGCCTGCGCTTCCAGCAGACGCGGCAGAGACATCCCGAGCAGTCCGACAGTCCCGGCGCGAACCGTGTCGCGACGAGTCAGCAGCGGTGGTGAAATATGGCTCGGCATGAGTTGGAGCTTTGCGAATCGTTGTTCAAACTGACCCGCACGGTGGCGTCGTGCGTCGCGTCCGAGCATATTCCAGCGTTCGCCAGCGTGTCTATCCGATGCGATAACTGCCTTGCCTTGCCGTGTCTTCATCAGGACCAGATATGAACTCATCACTGAAACGACTGCTGATTTCGAGCTGCGTCATCGCTGCCGTGGCTCTGCTGCTGATTCTCAATGCGCCGACGGAACCGCAGCATTCCGCTCAGGCCACGACGCTGAAGGCCGCGGGCGCGAAGCAGTGGTACCGCGGCAATCTGCATACACACTCGCTGTGGAGCGACGGCGACGACTATCTCGAAATGATCGCCCTGTGGTACCGCGAGCACGATTACGACTTCCTCGGCTTCACCGATCACAACATCCTGGCAACCAGTACCGACCGCTGGGTCGACATCGCGAAGAAGAAGACCGGACAGGCCGCGCTTGAGAAACTGAAGGCTGCGTTTCCGGGTGACTGGGTCGAGTCACGCGAAGTCGAAGGCCGCACCGAAGTCCGACTGAAGACGTTTCAGGAAGTCAGCGACAAACTCGCCATCCCCGGCAGGTTCCTGCTCATTCAGGGCGAGGAAATCACCGACAGCTTTCAGCGGCTGTCGATCCACATGAACGCGACGAACCTCAAGTCGCTGATCCCGCCGCTGCATGGCGAGTCCGTCACCGAGACGATGCAGAACAACGTCAACGCGGTTGTCGCTCAGCGCGAACGCACTGGCCAGCCGATGTTCATCCACCTGAACCATCCCAACTTCGGCTACGGCATCACGGCGGAAGACCTCGCCCCGGTGCGCGGCGAGCGGTTCTTCGAGGTCTACAACGGGCATCCTGGCGTGAACAATTCGGGCAACGCCGAGCACGCCTCAACTGAGCGTTTGTGGGACATCGTCCTCACGAAGCGGCTTGCGGAACTCGGGTTGCCTGTCATGTACGGCGTCGGGACCGACGACGGGCACAACTACCACAACATCCCCAGTCGCGCCAGCGAACCCGGCCGCGGCTGGGTGATGGTCCTCGCTGACGAACTGCAGCCCGCTGCGCTGATCGCGGCGATGGAACGCGGCGACTTTTACGCGTCGTCGGGCGTGACGCTCGAATCCGTGACCTCGTCCAGCGACCGGATCGACATCAAAGTCGTCGAGAACGAAGGAGTCGATTACCGCATCGAATTTATCGGAACACTCGCCGGATACGACGCCGAGTCCTCACCAATACTTGATAAGAACGGCAAGGAGATCCGAGCAACCCGACGTTACAGCGACGATATCGGCAAAGTGCTGAAGACCGTCGACGGGCGAACGGCCTCGTACGAATTCCGGGGCAGCGAGATTTACGTCCGCGCGCGAGTAACTTCGACACGGAAGCATCCCAACCCCTCTGAAATTGACGACTTCGAGCAGGCCTGGATCCAGCCTGTCGTCGGCAAGGCAGCAAAGTAGAGCTGGTATTCTCGTCCTGTGTGCCAGCGCGTCCTGGCACGGGCACTGGCAGAGCCAGTGGCACACGTGTGACCGTGGCGATTGCTGTATCTTTGGGAATTGGCTCGTTCCCACGCTCTGCGTGGGAACGCCGGCCACGGACGCCCGGCGTCCACGAATCGCCGCAGAGCGGCGGTCAATGCGTTCCCACGGGGACCGTGGGAACGAGAGGCGTGGGACGGTGAGAACGAGATTCTCTGTTTGAAAGCGGTCTGCCATGCGTTCCCGTCTAACACCCGCCGTCGTAATCGTCGTCTCGGCTCTGGTTACGGTGTCGATCATCGCGGGCGAGCTGGTCATGCTGGCGAAGTTCGACAAACAGGCTGCGGCATTCGGACTGCCACAGCTCAGCACGGTCCCAATGCCGGACGGTTCTGTCCTGACGTTGCACGCTGTGTCGTACGGAACAACGCACACACTGCCGGTCCCCATTTTCCCGCCCGGTATTCACTGGCGTGTTCAACCGGCAAACCTGCGAACGATCAATCAGAGTTCCAATCGAAACAGTGTGGTCTTCTTCGTCAGCCGCCACGATCCGGAGACGAAAGATTTCCTCGATTTCGACTGGTGGTCTCGCTGCGAGGTCACCGGCGCGAATGACGAACCGATTCAGGACAGAAACCCGCATCGCTACGTTTACACAAACCAGAGTTCACATAGCCAAGGTACAGGCCAGCGGCCGTTTCGGCCTTTCAAAGAGACGGTGATCGGCCTTCAGGACAAGTGGCGGCGCATCATCATTGCCTCCGAGTTTCCAGTGTTTCGTGCAAACGGACCTGCCACTCTCGACTTCTTCGACAGCGATGGCAGGAAAGTCGCGTCGCTCCCATTCATTCCAAACTGGACGCCGCCCGCGACCGAGTGGACTCCGCAGCCGCTGCCTGCCACAGTCGACCAGGACCCGGTGTCGTTGGTCCTGACGAACGCCCGATTGAAGGCACACGACCGCCGTAGTAACGATTCGAAGGACGGCCGCCGGTGGCAGCTTGAATGTGATGCCAGGTTGCTGAAGGACGGCAAGCGGGCCGAGCACTGGAGCTACGGGTTGCAGACTGTCGCGGATGTCCTGGGGAATGACGCTTCTCCATGGGACGTCACTCTTTCACGCAATGAACCAGCCTGGCGAGTCCGCTTCCAGGCAACGCGTGAAGCCGGAGCCGACTTCACGGACGACGAACGTGTAACAATCAGTGGAGTCCGCGTGCTGGAAGACAATACGTTCGACACATCGCTGACTTCGTTGGAGGGACAAACAGCAGAACTGGTGCCTGTTGCCAGTGCCGGGATCGGCAAACAGGAGTTCCAGCTTCCGGATTATCTGGGCTTCAACCGCCAGTACTCGTCCGGCGGTAATGTTCCGATCGCGTCCGGCAATCAGAAGTTTGCTCAGTACCGGCTGGAGTGGCGATATGTCGGAGGCCCACAGGGCCTGCTGCTTTCTCTTGAGACCGAAGCTCCGTGCCTGATTCTGAGTAATGAAGGTCTGCCTGCAGGGACTCAGATTCTGGTCCGCACGCACGACTCACAGGGCCGCGAAGCCCCCTCGCACATCCGGCAGTTCTATGACTTTGCATGGCTGGTCTTCTTCGACGCCGAGCCAGAAGCTGGCGAACTGACCTGCGAACTGCTGCTGCAGACGCCGCTGGAGTTTGAGTTTTTTATCAAGCCGCCCGAGGTGGCAACTGACACTCATTGAAGGAGTGACGCCGTGCAGAATTTTCGATTCAGAATGTGCATGCTGAACCTGCTGTCGGCGCTCGTCCTGGCAGGCTGCAGTTCTGAGGGAGACGTTGCAGCAGCCAGCGGCACTGAGCAGTCCGCTGGTAAACGTGGCGTGGCAGAGGCTCCCGTTCAATCCAGCGCAGGTAGCGGTGCCGAACTTCAGACGAAAGGTTCGATCGAATGGACTCAATTTCGCGGGCCGACGGGAATGGGGATCAGTGAGGCAACCGGGCTGCCGCTCAACTGGAGTCTCGACGAAAACATCGCCTGGAAGACCAGGTTGCCGGGACCAGGAGCGTCGAGCCCGGTGGTCTTTGGCGATCGGATCTACGTGACCTGCTACACCGGATACTTTGTCCCGGATCAGCCGGGCGGGAGTCTCGATGACCTGAAGCGGCATCTGATCGCGATCGACCGGAAGACCGGTGATGTAATCTGGGACAAGTCCGTCAAAGCGAAACTGCCCGAAGAAGAACGGATTCGCGACCATGGTTTCGCGGCGAGCACTCCGGCCGTTGACCGCGACCGGGTTTACGTTTTCTTCGGCAAGACAGGCGTCATCGCGTTCGACCATGACGGCAATCAGCTCTGGCAGTCCGACGTCGGCAGCCGCACGCACGGCTGGGGTTCGGCTTCGTCGCCGGTTCTGCATGGCGACCTGCTGCTGGTCAATGCAAGCGTCGAAAGCGAATCGCTGGTTGCCCTCAACAAGTCGACCGGCCAGGAAGTCTGGAGGGCGCGCGGCATCAAAGAAGCCTGGAACACGCCGCTGGTCGCTGATGCGATCGGCGGTCGCAAGGAAGTCATCATCGCCACTCACGGAACGATTCAGGCGTTCGATCCGACGAACGGCCAGCAGCTCTGGACCTGCAAAACCGACATCACCTGGTACATGGTGCCGAGCGTTGTCGCGCATGAAGGAGTCGTTTACTGCCTCGGTGGCCGATCCGGCATCGCATCGCTGGCGGTCAGAACGGGTGGAAGCGGTGACGTCACTTCGACTCACCGGATTTGGACGAACAACAAAGGCTCGAACGTTTCGTCGCCGGTCTTTCTAGGCGGTCACCTGTATTGGATGAACGACCAGCGTGGAATTGCCTACGCCGCGAAGTCCGAATCCGGCGACCTTGCTTACGAAGAACGAGTCGACCGCGCCGGCCAGGTTTACTCATCCGCCGTGCTGGTCGACGGTCGCATCTACTACCTGAACCGCGATGGCCGGACATTCGTCGTCGCGGCGAAACCCGAGTTCGAGCTGCTGGCCACCAACGAACTCCGCGACGGCAGCCTGTTCAATGGCAGCCCCGTTGTTGATGGCAGGCGTCTGCTGATCCGGTCGGACAGGCATCTGTATTGCGTCGGAAAATGAGAAACCCGCAAAGAGTCTGGCGAGACAGCTTTCGGGCGGTTTGTCGACGGCGTGGAAAGGCTCGACGACTGCATTCGGCTGTTTTTCTTGAAGTTGCGGAAGCAGTCACGGAGCAATCGCGAGCGGAATCCCGTCGAGGCTGACGTTCAGCGGGACGTTGATCAGTAGTGTCGGGGCAACGTAAGTGAACTGCCAGTCGGCCGGATGCTCCGGTAGATCGCGGAAGCGGTACTCGACGCCGACTGTCCCGTCGTCCTGAAACAATGTGCTGAAGCCGTCGTTCGGAGCAAACTCACGCCTCGATCTGTCGATCAGGAAGACGCGGTTGTGAAACACCCAGTTCTGGTAAGACTCGAACGCGCGCGGTCCCGCGTCGTAGCCAATCTGCGTGCTGATTCGAGCCGTATGAGTTCTCGCGTCTGGCGGACTCAGCGCCGTTTCGGTGACTGTCACCGTGACACCACCGCGGCGTCGGGCCAGACCTTTCGCCTCCGACAGCTTCGGGAACGTGATTGGCCGTTCGAGGGCCGCGGTCACCAGTGTCAAACGTCCCGACAGCTTCATTGAGTCGCCGGTCGGCTTCGGGCCCGGCGCGGTGAACGGCAGCTCGACAGTGGCTTCGCGGCCGCCGTCGCCGAGCGGGATTTCGAATCGCGATTCCGGACTAAACGGTGGCAGCGTTGTCTGACCGGCGGTCAATGTCAGGTCCGCCATCGCGCAGCGCAGGAACAACGGGCGCAGCCGCGGTTCGGCGAGCACTCGCAGTGGAATCCGGACGAGCGAACTGCCCGCGCCGTCGATTGTTCGTACGTCGGCCGGCAGAGCGTCGATCCGAAACGCCTTGTCGATCTGCGACCTCCCTGCTGGCGTGGACGACTTTGCTGTCTCGGGGGCCAGTTCGAGAGTGGTGCTTCCGGGCCGGTACTCCGCGCGAAACCCCGCCGCTTCGAGTTGGCCAATCACGTTCCAGAAAGTCTCGCTGCGCCAGTCGACGTTGAGCGTCCGTTGAAAGACGTCGGCCGCGGTTTTCGACTCTTTCTCGCGGCTTCCCGCTGACTCGTTGTTGAGCGTTGGGCCGCGCGAGCAGGTCAGAGCATTCCCGGTCTGTTCAGCGATCGCGGCGACGATGTCGCGAATCATCAGCTCGCCGCGGAGTGTGACGCGGGACGCCGCGATTGACTGCTCGGCGGCGATGCGTTCGAGCAGCGTCCGCACACGACTGACGGCCTGCCTGACCGAGACGCTCGGCAGCAAATCCGGTGACGGCAGCGAATCAAGCACCGCCGGACCGAGTTGCAACAGCTCATGCTCTGCCGCTGCTCGCTCCTGTCGCGACTTTGAATCCAGCAGTTGCAACAACTCCGCAATCCGATCGTGCGAAGTGTCGTCAGCCGCCGAGACCGGCCACGGTAACAACACCGCAACCAGAAACAGACACACGAGCCAGCGATACAGAAGTCGCAGACAACTTCGCATAGGACAAACCGATGGAAACAGGACGGACTCGCCTGCCCGGCAAATTGTCAAGTCTCTGACGAGAGTGGTTCCGGGAGACGCAGGAACAAGTCCGTCAGCTTGCTGCCTCGGACCGCTGGCGGCAACTCAGATTCCGGTCGCAATCGCAAGACCGATCCGACAGGCCTGCAGAAAGCTGTCGACGTCGAGCGTTTCGTCGACGGTGTGAATGCCCGCCTGGCCGCAACCCAGCGTGACCGTCGGAATGCCGTGGGCCGTCATCCAGTTCGCGTCGAGCCCGCCGTTCGAGATTCGCATCTGTGGCGTCAGACCGAGTGACTCGATGGCCGCTGCAGCAACCTGCGCAACGGCTTCTTTCGGGTCGAGCCGAAACGATTCGTATTTCAGCGTCGCTTCAAAGTGGATCGAGCCGTGCTCGCCGGAAGCAGTTTTCAATTCGCGAGCGGCGTTCTCAAACGCCTTCCGGAACTGATCAACAATCTTCTGACGAAAGTTAGGCTTGTGGCTGCGTGCTTCCGCTCGGAGCCTCAGTTTCGGCATGACAACATTTGTTGCATCACCGCCGTTGATGATGCCGACGTTGCTGGTACCTGTATGGCGGCCTTTCTGAATTCGACCGTGCCAGCCGCTGCGAGTCAGGTCGGCGATTGCCAGCGATGCGATTGCCGCGGCACTGACGCCGTCTTCCGGATGTGCGCCGGCGTGGCTGGCGATCCCGCTGATTTCAATTTCGATGTTTACGTCGCCCGTCGCCCCCATGACGAGCATCCACGGCAGACCTCCATCCCAGTTGAAAGCCAGCTTCGGTTTGCCGAGCCTGTTGATGGCGACATGCCGCGCACCGACGAGTCCGACTTCTTCCTGCACGGGCCATAGCAGTGTCAGCGGCGGATGCGGCAATCCATGCTTGAGAATCTCGAGAATCGCCGTCAGGACGACGCAGGCACCGGCACGATTGTCTCCGCCGAGCGCAGTGTCGCGGCTTTTCGGGCGGATGACGCTGCCATCGCGAACGGGTTCGCAGCCGACACACAGTGGTACGGTGTCGACATGCCCCATCAGGAGACGCCGCGGGCCTCGCACTGTCCCCGGCAGCTTGACGATCAGGTTGCCGACCTGTCCGCCCAGGTGGCTTTTGCGGTTCGCCGAGTCAGTCTGGATGGCTGAGTCAGGAACACCGGCGGCACGAAGTTCGCCAGCGATAAAGTCGACAATGGCCTGTTCCTCACCGCTGCGACCCGGAATCGCCATCATCCGGGTCACGCGTTGAGTGGCGGCTTTCTCGTCAATATTCACAGGACGCCTCCATGCGACCGATTTCGAGACCGTACCCGAACAGAGCGGGCGGTCACGACTACCAGCCCAGCGACATATTGGTTTCGATGGCTCGCTGTGCTTCGTGCAGATCAACGCCGGTATCCATCATGTAAAGGCGGATGGCGTGGACTTTGTCGCCGTGAGCCTTCGCGAGGCATTCACGGGCGACGTCGCACGGTTCGGCTGCTCCGTCAATCCCCAGCAGACGCTTCGAGATCACCCAGATATCCCGCGGACGCTTGGTCAGACGCAGGACGTCTTCATCCGGGTAGTGGCTCTTCGCAACTTCTTCAGCGGTTTCCTTGTCGTCCGCCCACGCAATCATGATGTGGGCATTCGTCTCGATCTCGAACAACGGCATGGGCAGGGTCTCCTGAACACGGAAAGCCAGACTTCGTGCGACCCGACCGACCTCCGGACCGGGGCTGCGGCGGGAGTATAGTTCGCGTTTTCCCGAGCTACCACGCGAGGTCGATGTCCCAATTGCCCGCCTCTGTGATTTCTCAGATTTTTTCGTCAACGCGTTCGGAGAGAAGCGACGGTGGTGGTTTTCGCCCTGGAAAATTGAAACGTCGATCGAGAAGCTTCGATTGGTTTCAGCGTTTCATCTCTGCTCCTGTGTGTCACAGGCTCCGTCGGTGCAAGCCTGCGAGACTCCAGCATTCAAAGGCCACTGGCAAAGCCAGCGGCACACGCGTAAGTCGCTCGGTCTCTGCGAGGCAAACGATGGCTGACCGGACGACTTGTGCTGTGCCGCGATCTGCAAAAGTGGCTTACGACAGCAGCATATCGAGGTCGTCGACGCTCATGTTTTTCATCAGGCTGTTGTTTTCCTGCAGGATTGCGTCCGCCAGGTCCTTCTTCTGTTTCTGCAGTTCGGCAATTTTTTCTTCAACCGTATCTGAGCAGATCAGCCGGTACGCGAAGACACGCTGTGTCTGGCCAACGCGATGCGCGCGGTCGATGGCCTGTGCTTCGACAGCCGGATTCCACCACGGGTCGAGCAGAAAGACGTATTCGGCAGCGGTCAGGTTGAGGCCCAGGCCACCGGCCTTCAGGCTGATCAGAAACACCGGACAGTCCGGATCGTTCTGAAACCGGTCGACGTGCGTCTTGCGCGATCGCGTCTGTCCGTCAAGGTACTCGTACGTGATCCCGCGTTTGTCAAGATGCTCGCGGACAATCGCCAGCAGACTGGTGAATTGCGAGAAGACCAGCGACTTGTGCCCCTCGTCGATGATCTCATCGAGCTGCGAGATCAGCACGTCAAGCTTCGCGGAGGGTTCGTGACTGCGTTCCGGGTCGAGCAGTCCGGGATGGCAGGCCGCCTGCCGCAGCCGCAGCAGCGCTTCCAGCACGTGCATCTGGGACTTCGCGATGCCCTGGTCGCGGATCATGCCGAGCAGCGACTCACGGTAGTGCTGCCGCATCTCGTCGTACAGTTTGCGCTGCTCTTTGCCCATCCGGCAGTGGATCGTCTGTTCGACTTTCTCGGGCAGATCATTCGCCACCTGCTGCTTCGTGCGGCGGAGAATGAACGGCCGCAATCCTTTGCCGAGCATCTCGCGCGATCGTTCGTCCTGCGAATCCGCGGCGTAGATGCGGAACAGCGAACTGCGGCCGAGCATCCCCGGATTGAGGAACTCGAAGATCGACCACAGATCGCCGAGGTGGTTTTCGATCGGCGTACCGCTCAGTGCGATTCGGTAGCGCGCTGACAGCAGTCGCGATGCTTTGGCGACCTGCGACGCCGCATTCTTGATCGTTTGGGCTTCGTCGAGCACGACGTAATCGAACTTCAGATCCTTGAGCTGATAAATGTCGCGTCGCAGCGTGCCGTAGGTCGTGAGGATCAGATCGTATTTGTGGAAGTCGTCGCGCAGTTGAGCCCGGTCGATGCCGATATACTCGAGCGCTCGCAGGCCCGGCGTGAACCGTTCAGCTTCTTCCAGCCAGTTGAACATCAGCGACTTCGGCACGACGACCAGAGTCGGATAGTGCGGATCCGGCTTCTGGTCCTTGCGATCCTGCAGCAGCGCAAGCAACTGGACGGTCTTGCCGAGACCCATGTCGTCCGCGAGGCACCCGCCGAATCCGAAACTCTGCAGGAACTCCAGCCAGCCGAGTCCTTCGCGCTGGTAGGTGCGCAGCTCTCCAATGAAGCCTTCGGGCTCACTGATGGAATGAATGCCTTCAAACTGCCGCAGTCTGTCCCGCAGTTCCAGAAACTTCTCGTCGTACTCGACGTCTTCCTGCCCGGCGAGCAGGGCGTCGAGCAATCCGGCCTGCGTGTTTGAGAACCTCAGGTTCTCGCCCTCGGGCGTGCCAAGCCCGGTCAGCAGGCCGTAACGGTCGAGCCATTCTTCCGGCAGAATTCCAAGTGAACCGTCACCGAGGCGGATTGTTGTTTCGCCACGTGACAGCGCGGCCAGTAGTTCAGGCAGCGCAACAGCTTCACCTTCAAACTGCACTGTGGCCTGCAGCTCGAACCAGTCGATCGAGGTGTTGACGCGGAATTGAATATCACCAGCCTGACGCACGCTCTGGCCATCCGCCTGAACCTGCCAGCCGGTATCGATGAGAGCGCGAACGGCAGCGCCAAGATCGCGAACAGAGATCTCGACATCGTGTGCGCCACGGCGGCGATCGAGCAGCCTCCGAAAGCCTTTCGCTTCCAGTTCCTTCCAGTAATCGATCTCGCGATGCCGGTCGCGGACCAGGCACTTGCCCTGCTCGCGCTGCACGATCGCCATGCGTCGGCTCGAACCCCGTACAACCGTGCCCCCGTAATCGAAATTGACCTCGCAGCGCAGCTTTTCGTGTTTCCAGCGACCGCGAGGCGCCTGCACGGTGAGCTGCGGATGAGATTCGGGCGTGACTTCTTCGAGCCGCAATGCTTCCGGCAATTCGAGCCGCGGCATGGCCGGCATGTCGAGCAACCGGTCGACAAAGTTCGCTTCTTCACCGTCCGGGACCATGACTGGCTCACGCGAACGCAGCAGTTGAATCCACTCATAGGCGCCGAAGTCTTCCAGATGCGCAATCGCTCGCCCACGCACGACAAACCCGCCGGGCACAATCAACGAAACGTCACGCACGTCGCAGGTTGTGTCGAGTCCTTCACGCGTCAGCCGGCCTTTAAGTGTCCACTGGCCGGATTCGTCATCCTGCAGCACCTCCATTGAGAGTTGCCACGGCGGACCATCGTCCCACTTCAGCGGCTTCTGGCGTTTTTCCGGATCGGTGTCGATTTCGAGCAGGACAAATCGATCCGTCGCACAGAGCTGCGGCAGAATGACGTCCGCCAGGTCCGGCGGCATCCGGTAACGGTAAACCGCCGTCTGAAACTCCGACTGCTGCCCGAACCAGTTTGTCCGGTCGACGACGCCGCCCCCCATCAGCGCGAGCACGTGGCGGTCTTCTTCGCGTTCAATCTCGTCGAGCCTGCCGGGCTTCAGCTTGAGCGGTTTCAGTTTGCCCC
This sequence comes from bacterium, assembly GCA_016124895.1. GTDB lineage: Bacteria > Planctomycetota > Planctomycetia > Planctomycetales > Planctomycetaceae > JAPOLP01. The sequence continues at coordinate 22,544 of WGMU01000077.1, read as the reverse complement.
ATTGTCCACTGGCGCGACGCTGCCGCTGCACAACGTCAACGACGATCTGACCGTGCTCGCGACTGGCGGGCAGGTCAAGCTGATACAGGATTTCGCGTTCGCGGGACGTCGCCCCGGCCAGATCGCCTTCGTCGAGGTCATCGCGGATCGACTTGAGCCGTCGCTCCCATTCGCTCAACGGACGCTCGGCGGGTTTTGCTGCAGCAGACTTCTCTTTGCGGGCGGTCGGCGACGGGATGTAGACGTCGCTGGAGAGCAGATCCTCATACAGTTCGGCGTCGATGTCGAAATCGTCGTCCTCTTCCTTCGCAATGAATGGCGGGAAGTAGCCGGGTTTGACACCGCCGTTGATATAGCCCTCCGCCTCGGCATGCAGAATCGTCGCCCAGACGTGCTTGCAGGTGACCTGTTCCTGCCCCGGCTTCGCGCAGGTGCAGAACGGCACGATGCTGGATTCTTCGCGCGAAAGCTGCGTCTGAAACTCTTCAGCATCATGGACGACGCCATACAGCCGGTCGGGCGTAACGTGCGTAATCTCGACTCGCTCGGCCGAGACGTACGCCTGACCGCGAAAGCGAATATCGCCACGAAATCGGGATTCCAGAACCCTGGACAGTGACACAAGCGGCTCCCTGCCGGTTTGAATGGATGCATCGAGCCGCGGAACACGCGCAGAATTCTTTCGACGTCCGGCCGACCCTGGCCGCGAGAACCGGCGACACACCGCTGAGTTCGCGAGGCTGCCAGTACCCGATATCGAAGTTCGCTCGCAGGCTCCATGTCGCCAGACCGGCCGGCACTCGACTGCGTGCGGAAAACTGCTGTTCCGTCAGCCCGGCGAAGATTGCGGAAACTGACTCACGCCTCTGAAATCACCCGCCGCCCGCGTCACTCGCGCCAGCCTGGTCAATCGTTCGAGGCGTTCTGCGTCCGAAAAGTCGAGCGCATCCGGCAACGTTATCGGATCACGCCCCCGCTCTGCCAGATTGCCCGAGCCCAATCTGAAAGGTTGCTGCGAATCTTCATCGAGATCCCGTGGAGACACGTTTATCGATACCGCCGATCCTCCGCGGGCGTCTCGCTAACGACTCTGCGTGCCGACGAAACAGACACCGACCATTCAGGCTGACCGACACTGATCATTCAACAGCAGCGACCCGCGCATCGCGTGAGCGATCGGCGGGTCGCCTGGAAAGCATCATGGGCAGGGACTGGTCGGCTACTCCGCGGCATTCAACAGTTGCGGCGCGGTGACAAGCCGCGGCACACTGCCCACGGGCTTGCGAAAGCCAGTCTGCTGGATCTCACCAGGATCCGACTGAGCACCAGCCGCTGGGACGACAGCCGGCGATGGCAGGGTCTCAGCCGGAACCTGCACCGGCTCAACGGCAGGCACTTCCAGTGGCAGGATCCGGTTCAGAGCAGCGCGCTTCTGCTGACATGCTGGGCACTGGCAGGGAACGCTTTCGTGATGCTTTGGTTCTGGAATCAACTCGTGGTCCGGACCGGTATTTGTGTTCGCACATTTCGAAAGCTCGTACGGCCTGCACTCGTCGATTCCCAGCAGGTCATTCAGACCCCTCGTCAGTTTGTTTGTCTGGTCCGTGGTGCTTTGCTGAGCTCGGTTTCGCAGATCGACAATCTGCGGCAGATTCGCGTGAGCCAGTTCGGAAGGACGCAGTCCAAGCAGATCCTGAATGGTTGGATAGATCGTCGACTGCCCGACGATGATGTTTTTCTGAATCGACGCTCCGTCTGACGGAAGTGGTCGGAACAATGCTCCCGCGATCGGAATATCCTGCAGCAGAGGCACGCCCTGGCCGTTGCGGGCCGCCTTCAAAGCGATCTCGTAACGGCTGATCTCTCTCCATTCCAGATTGCCGAGTTGCACTTCCGTGTCGATGAAATGGCGTTTGACCCGGCCAAGGCCCTTCTGTGCCGAGTTCGTCGGCTGCAGCAGGTCCGTCGTGTACATGTAGTTGAAGTCGAAGACGACCGACTGACCGTCAGGCTGAATGACAGGCCGCACCTCGTAACCTGTTCCGTTCTGGAAGCGGTAGATCGCAGGGTTCGGAATCAGCTTTTCCAGCTCGCTGTTGAACTGTGGAGCGTTGAGGTTCTGGCCCAGAATCAGCGACTGCTGGTCGGTCTGCGAACTCAGACCGGGCAGCACATTCTGCACAACGTTGCCGGTGTTCGTGAATTTCGTCGCCAGCTCCCGGAACGAAGGGTCCTGCAGCAGGGGGCCAATGTCCTGCTGCAGCGCGTAGGCCGATTTCAGTGCTTCGGCCAGCAGAATGTCGCGTTTCGGCAGGTCAAACTCGTATGTCGACTGCGGGTCAACTTTGGCGAACGCCCGGTTGTTCGTGAGAATGGTCGTTCGCTCGACGACTCCCAGTTCCACATCAAACGACTGGCTGGCCTTGCGAATCCGATCGAGTGCCGGGTTGTAGAACTGAGCGTAAACGTCGTCTTCCATCGCGACCATGGCCCGCTTGAGCAGATTGTCGATGGCTGCTTTCGCTCCACGCAGGCTGTCCATGGCCTCGACCAGTTGCGATTCCAGATCCGCCAGATGGATTTCGAGCTGGGCGAGCAGACGGGCGTTCGCGCTCGTTCCGGTGAACATTCCAGTCTGCTCAGCCAGCATGCGTTTCTCAACCAGTGAGTCGTACTGTAACTGCAGGGACTCCCGCAGTGTGATGAGCTGAACCAGACGAATCAGTTGTCGCTGGAAGGGGTTCAGTTCGTTATTGCCTGCAGCGGCGCGTTCAAAGAACGAGAGCGTTGCAGAGAAGTTGTAGTTGCGAAAAGCTTTCTTATAGACGGACTTCATGCCACCTTCTGCTTCTCCCCACCAGCGGACGTCGTACCACTTGTGGGCTCCCGTCGTGCGAATCCATTCAAACTCCTTTTCCGGGAGCTGACTCATCAGGTAACCCTTGAACTTCAGCATGATCCGCTCGCGCACGGTGTCTTTGGCCAGACCGGTGTAGATCAGCCCTTCGGCCAGTGTCAGTGTGTCTGTCGAGTTCAGCGAGACAATCTTGTTGAGTGGATCGAGCAGCGGCGTGTGAGGATCGATCTCGTAAAGCGCCCAGAGGAAGTCGTCACCGAAGAATGCCTGCAGGTAAGCTTGCCTGCGCGCGTTCGCTGCCGGGCCTGACATATCGGCGCTGGCCGCGTTCAGTCTCGCCAGGTTACTTGTAAAGCTGTCCGCGAAGGGCACGGCCTCGACCAGTGTCGCTCCTGTCGAATGCTTGGTTTCAAAGGCGACTTCACGCGCGGTTTCGGAGACAGATCGAGCAAAAAGCTGACCGGTGACATAGGTCAGAAACCGGCCGAGACTGAGATTTCCCTCAACTTGCCGGACCGTGTTGTCCATGCGGTAATTGCTTTCACCATTCAACTGCACGGTCAGCACGCCGATCTTGACCTGTCCGACCGGGTGATCGAGTTCGTCGAGCATCTTGCGAATTTCGATCACGCCCTGTCGTGGTCCACGGAGGAAGAGAACGCCTTCGCCGATCACACTGATCGAAACCTGAGCCACAGGGTCCCACGAGTTGGGATTGCCCGGCACGTAAGTATCAGGATCGACTGTCCCGGCGCTGACTTCCGCCTGGAATCGTGTACGCGCGGTTCGCTCTTCCTTCTGTTCGGCGCCCAGCACTTCGGCTTCGGCCGCGGCGACGGTTTGACGCTGCTGAGAAATGTTCGGCAGCAGTGTTTCGATCGTCGTCTTGAGAGTTGCTGCCTGGGCGGCAGTCGAAGAACCGGGGGCCAGTGCCTGACGGTACTGGCTGACGGTATCGGCCAGCGTTCGTTCGAGCTGCAACAGGATGTCAGCCTGCCGCTGCGCTTCAACCTGTTTCGTTTCGAGCGAATCTTCCGCGTCCAGGTTCGCTCCACGAGCGACTTCTGCCGCCTGTTCAGCGGCCGTCACGGCAGCGCGATTATACGACCTCACTCGGCGGTTGATGATCTGTGCCGCCCGGTGAGCATCCCGGAAGTAGTAGAGTTCGACTCGAGCGCTGACCACTTCAGACTTCAGTTCTTCTGAGAGCGGTGACTGAATCGCGGCACGGCTGACTTTGTTCGCAGCGAGATACTCCGGATAGTCGACCGGCGGCCCTGTGCCTTCTTTGACGCCGCGTCCGATCAGGAGTGGACTGGCCGGTGTGACAGTGGCCGGGACAGCCGAAATCGTGACCGACAACGGTGTCGCCGAGGAACCTCCAGCGGGCGTGATGGTCAGTGTCAACGACTGTGTCGCATTTAACGCAATATAGGCGTAATGAAAAAAGTCGTCCTGGGTCGCGACCGCAGTCCCGCCCGCGGCAGTGACGGTGTCACCGGTCCGCAGGCCGGCCGCAAGAGCGTTTCCCGTCGGTGCAGCGATTGCCAGACCGCTCTTTCCAAAGGAGAGCCCAAGTGTCTGGATTGCCGGTCTGGCGACGGCCAGGTTGACCAGTGAAACCCGCGTCGACACTGTGTTCGCAGGTGCATTGTCTGCGAGGTACGAAATCGTGACGATCCCGCTTGATGCGTTAGTCACTGACGACTTCGCACTCGTAATGTTCTGGGCGATGGCTGTTGCGCCGGTCCCGGTGACAGGTCCTGTCTTCGTCAGGTCGATGCCGTTGATACTGGTGATCCGCGCTTTATCCGGCACTCCGGCAATCTGTGCACTTCCGCCGGGAGACTCGGAAACATTCACATTCAGGCCGACGGAACTGGTGCCGCTGACCGTGAACGCACTGGTCAACTTCGGAAGACCGTAGTCTGCCAGGAAGGTCTCATCAGCAGCGTCTGCTGAAGTGCTGACCACAGCAACGCCCATCGCGAGCGTAAGCAGTTTTCCAAGTGACATGAGCCCGATTCCTTGAGCTTCGAGTGAGTGAACAATCCTTGTGTATCAACGGTGTCTGTTCGTGGCCGGCAGAGCGATTCAACTACTTTGGCGACGTCAGAGAGCCTGGGATTCGATTCTTTCGGTTCACCAGATCCGAGAGGACGGGCAGCCGCGTCGTCAGTTCCAGCGGGTTGCCGACGCCGATTCGCAGGGCATTGCTCAGGGTCGAAGTTGTCCCTGAATCTGGAATCTGCAGACGGCCCGTCTTTGAGCCGCCAATCAGTTTCTTCTGCAGCCGCTTGTGGGGATTCAGCTTCTGGCGGTAATTCAGTTCGACATCGCCGTCATGTTCGAAGTCGAGGACAACTGCGACTTCGGGGTACAGGTACCGAATCTGGTGCTCGGTGCAGGTGACGATCGGAGTCCCGGCCGGCAGTGTCACATGGCACTGCGTCAGGCACTGAGTGACTGGGTGAACGGCCTGAATGATTGTCTGGCCACCTCGCAGGTTGGGTCCCTGAAAGAACCGGTCTCCGTTGTAGAAGTACTGATGCCGGACGATCGTCGGTTCGCGCAGCGGACCACCACCTGTTCGCAGAATCTCGATTTCGTTGTAGCCCTCGGGGGGCAGGCCGAAATCGAGCACAGCGTCGATGACTTCCCCGGATTTGGGATCAAGAGTTCCGAACGTCGAACGTCCCTGTTTGCGGGCGTCCTGAATGAGTTCGTGCTCAACCGCGCCGATTTCGCGAAACACGCCGACAACGGATTCTGGATCCGTCAGCGTCAACGCGATCTGCTGAGCTTCGTGAAGGGTGAACCAGGCCTGAGCTGGCTGACCGGAGGCTCGCTCGGCTTTGGCAATCAGGACCAGCGTGCGTGCTTTCTCGGTCTGGTCAGCGTTGTCGTCACTGATCGCCACGCCGCGAGCATCCGAAAACTTTTCGTCACTTGTCAGGATTTCCGTGACGCGTTTGATCAGTGAGGTCTTTTTTTCACCGGCAGGCGCAGTCGCCAGGTCGGCAACGGCATCCTGCGTGACCTGCTCGGACAGGTTTTTCTCGGTCAAATCAACAGAGGCATCGGCCTGTTCGAGGACCTTCTGCAGTTCGGCCGCTGCCTGTTTCGCTGCTTCCGAATCAGGCGCGGGATCATCAGCTCGAACGTGTTGCGGTACCGCAGTCGCGAGCAGGAGTGTCAACGTCGCACCTGAGCAAAGCGACCTGGTCAGTAACTGTTGAACATTTAATTGCCTGCGGAGTCGCTGGCGGTCGAGAAATGTTCGAAGAGAAATCATGGTCGCATCCTTGCCCGAATGAGTGGTTCAAAGTGCTGATCAAGGGCCGCGGTGCAGGGGGATTCTGAAGGCAGCCCGCTGTCTCGAAGCACGGTGCAGGCGGAACGGCTGCGGTGATTGATCAGCACTGTCGCCCGGATACCGGAGGAAGTTTCCTGCATGGAACTGGACATACAGGTATCGTTTCGTCAACAACTGGCCAGAATCTGGTCCGGAAGTTGAAGCGGAGCGACCAATTTTATGGTTAGAGACGCAACAGCCGTCAAAGTTTGCCATGCGGCATGAAGGCGAGCCTCGCTGCAGTCGTTAAGCCGTTTCCGCTGCCATTATTCCTGAATGAGCGGTCAGCAAACGCTACGCCTGGTCGCTGAGCAGCTTGACGATGACCGCGACATCTTCGGGCTTTCGCCAGTTCAGCACATCCAGCGCGTCCTTATGCGAGTCGGCCAGGCCATAAAAGGCCTTCTTCGCGTCTTCTCGACTGGATCCGGTGGCTTTGGCGATCGCTACGATCCAGCCGGCTTCCTCACGCCATTTCTGCACTCTGGCCAGATTCTCTGGCACGTTCCGCAGTTCATCGTCTGAGGCTGCCGAGAGTTGTGCGAGGTTCTCGATCCCTGCGGCGACGAGTTCCCTCGCCGTGACAGAGCCAATTCCATTGACCAGTTTGAGGTCAGCCAGCGACGGGCCTCGTTTAGCTGTTCCACTAATGGTCGATGCCCCGATCTGTCGGCCGATCACTCTCAGCTCTGCCGTAATCTCGCTGAGCTTTTCAGAAACGGCAAGTGCCTGTGGCTGACTGATTCCGTCGTCACCATTTCCGAATCGGCTTCCGGGATCAGATAGCCTGGCGGGGCGTTGCTGAAGTATCTCGTGGATTGCCTGAAGCTGTCCCGCCAGCGAGTTGACACGCTCATGCCGGGCCTGCTCCTGGTTAGACAGCTTTGTGTCTACATTGGAATCAATTTCCCGAACTTTCGAGAGCAGATTTTTCCACCCGAAGTATCCACCAGTGCCAACAACTCCCAGCACACCGAGAAGCTGAGCCCAGAAGTACTCGAACAACTGACCGAAGGGATTGCTGTTAATGGCGGACAGAATGGCCTTCGTCTGCTCATCCGCGTTGTTGTTCGGACCCTGTTTGTTACCTGCCTTTCGCTCTTCCTTGAGCTTCTTCAGTTCCTGTTCGGTGTTCAGTTGCTGGGTGAGCAGGTTCGCCTGAACCTGAGCCGCCTTCAGGTCACTTTCCAGACCGCGTTTCGCTTCGACATCGGCAACGACTTTTCCATGCAGTGCGTCACGCTCCGACACGGCCTTTTGAAGGTCAGCTCGCGACGTCGTCAATGCAGAACGAGCGACATCCAGATCGGCCTGCAGTTTCAGGGCGGCTAACTGGTCGGCCTGTCGCGCCGCCTTGAGGTCAACGACTGCTTTGTCCGCCTGAGCTTTCTGCGCTTCGAGTGTTGAGATCCGGTTGCTCAGCCGCGTAGCCGCTGTCCGCTGAGTTGCTTCGGCCTGAGTGATCGCGTCGAGCTGACGACGCAACTGATCCCGATTCGCTTCAACCTGCTGCAGCGTCGCGAGTTGATTCTGCAGACGGCCGACAAGCCGCCGGGAGTCACTCAAAGCCGATCCGGTACTGGCAAGCAGTTCCAGGCGATGGTCGTCGATTGCGTCACACGCGAGCTGCAGCGGGAGGAGTCCCGTCGGAAGATCACCGTGATGGAGTACATGGTGGGCGTTGTCGTCGGGGTGGATCGCCTGAGCCATTTTCTGAAGTTTGTCCAGCGAATCATCTGAGACATAAGTCGCCAGCATCACGCTTCGCATTGATGCGGTTTTGTTTTTCAGCGTGCCGGTTTCTGTCAGCGTTCGACTGAACGAGGTGTCATTGCCGTCACTCATTAAAAGCAGGAACACATTCGATTTGCTGTGTGATAGCAACACATGGTCCCGAAGATGCTGAATGGCCAGGTGCATCGGGGAATGACCAGTCGCCGTCAGTTTTGACAGAACCGTCTGAACGTGCTGCCGATCGGTTGGCCGCAATGGACTCAAAGGACGCAGCGTCCGGACGTTGTCCTGAAGAATCACAATGCCAAGATTGGTGCCCACCGGAATCGCCTGCACGGCAGTGTTCGCTGCAGCAACGGCAATCTGCAGTCGTTCATATGGATTTCCTGACGTGTTCGTATTCGCCGCCATCGTCTGGCGGGCGTCAAGGAGCAGAATGAAATCCGTCGTGACCGGCGGCGGCTGTGTGGTCACAGGTGTGGCCGGCGCCGTGGACTGCGCAAGTGCCGGAGTACCGATCAGGAAGAAAACGGCAGCGAGGAGCAGGCCGCAAACTGTTGTGAGCTGTTTGGAATGCGACATCGTGCAGGCCCCGCAGAGAAGTCTGTATCGATCCTGGCGATTCAAGCGTTACTGACGAGCAACTCAAGAATCCACTGAGCAGCCAAATACTGTGCCTTCGTCACTAAGTGAGTTGCGAGGTGGAACTGCGATGCCTATGCGGATTTTCCGCCGCAAGTAGTTACCTCCATCAAAGACTGTCATCCGACAATTACCTGTTCAGTCAGACGATTCTGTCAATTGCGTTACACATGACTGACTGCAGACACGCCCTGCGAATCAAACAATCGCATAGTCCTGCAACTGCTCGAGATCGACGAATTCGAGGGCGGAGATGTGCGTGGCTTCGAGGTGGACTCGCGGGGCCATGCCGGCTTCCAGGGCCTGTTTCCATCTCTGGACGCACAGGCACCAGCGATCGCCGGGCTGCAGGCCAGGGAAGTGGTATTCGGGAATCGGCGTGCTCAGGTCGTTGCCAACAGCGCGCGAGAATTCGAGAAACTCTGCCGTTGCTTCGATGCAGACCAGGTGCAGGCCGAGGTCTTCCGCTCCCGTGTTGCAGCAGCCATCGCGGTAAAATCCGGTGACGGGATCCAGCGAGCAGGTCTGCAGTAGAGTTCCCAGGACGTTTCGGGCGGACGTGGGCATGGCGTCGGTTCCAGAAAGAGGCGGCCACCCGGCACAGCGAAGTGCTGCGGCGGGCAGACAGCAGGCGACCCCATTCTTATCAGAAGTCGACCGGCAGTTCCTCTCCATTACGTGTCGCGAGGCTCCGGAAGGCCGCTTCGTCAATGTCTGAACTGACGAATTTCACGTGGCCATCGCCCAGCAGCATGTGGGCTCCGCCCGGATGCGCACTACCGAGGTCTTCCGGATGGTCACCGGTGTTTGGCGACTCTTCCACATGGCCGAGAATTCGTGACGGCTCCTCATCAACCGCTGGCAGAGCGCCGCTCCACGTGCCGTAAAATCGGGCGCCGGTGACCGGATCCTCCCAGGTCGTCCGTTCTCCGACGATCAGTGTGTTGCTGGTTCCGTCGATGATATCCCGGAAGCGGATCGCACTGTTGTGGTAAAACGCTCCGTCGCTGACGCACTGCCCCGCCGCCGTGACGGGGGCCGTTCCCGGTGGATTTTCGCAGCCGTCAATTTCAACCGTCCCGAACAGACCAACGTAGTTAGCGACCGATCGTTCGACGTTCATCCCGTTGCGGTCGACCGTCGTGAAGAGCAGGTCGTGCGAGTCGCTCGGGCATTCAAACACCGGCAACTGAGTTCGCAGCAGCGAGGCGTTGCTCGGGCTGCCCGACGTATTGTCGATCGGCAGACTGTAATTGAAGTCGTTTCGAATGGCTTCCAGATCGAGGTGCGGCAGGATCATCGAGCCCCAACTGAAGCCGCTCTCACCCTTCGGATCGGACGTTTTGCTGGTGACGCCGATCCAGCCGGGAGGAAGCGACGAGGCAAGGTCGTGGTAGTTGTGCAACGCCAGGCCGATCTGCTTGAGATTGTTCTTGCACTGCGACCGGCGGGCCGCTTCGCGAGCGGCCTGCACGGCGGGAAGCAGCAGCGCGACGAGCACGGCGATGATGGCAATGACAACGAGTAGTTCAATCAATGTGAAACCGCGCCGCGCGCGGTAAAGTCGTGCAGACATGGGTGAGTATCCTGTTCGAGCCGACGAAGCAGAGGTGGCTCGCGAAGAGTGAACGTGAAAGTGCCAGTGCGGGGTGGTTATTCGACTGTTCTTGAGAGCCAGGGGCGGTTTGATTACCACAAATCCGAGTCGTACGGAGTTCTCAAACAGAACCTGGACCTGCCGGTCAGATGCGCCGGCGCTGAGTGCGGCAAGTGCTGCGCACGACAGGACTGAGCAAAACATCGAATCAGCAGAGCGGCGGGCCGCGCGACTCGTAACCAGCACTGAGCGACTCGACGTGAGCGATGTCGAGTTCTGGAAGCAGTTCGGTCAGCAGCAGCGTCGGCGAGGGGCTCGCAACGACGGTCGGCGCGGTCTGAGCCTGCGCGAGAACCGAACAGATGTCGCACGAGTGTTCGTCGTGCGGAGAGTGATGTCGCCTGCCGGGAAGATGCTCGGTCTGATGGGAGCCGTCCGCGGCAGCTTCATCCGCGTGAGTCCCGCCCTGGTTGTGCGTCTGAGCGTGGCAGCAGCCGGCGTGAGCGTGTCCGGTCTGGGAATCACTCGACGCGGTGGTATGGACGTTTGCGTCGTGAACCGCGGCTGGGCAGTGGCTGTCACCCACGAGCGCGTGCAGTCCGAAGTGACCGAGCAGTGACACGGTCATGTGCAGAGCGACAGACAGAGCGGCGACAGCGCGAAAGAACATGATCCACCGGATCGGAAGAAAACCTCGAATCGACGTGAGCATGACAATCGGTCTGTCCCGGTGTCAATGGTTATGCAATTAATTTGCAGAAAACACACATTCGCATTCAGTGAGTGCCGCGATGTGCGGGTCGCTGGGGATTTCTTTGCGAAGCCCGAGAACTCGGCGAGGTGGAGTTTGACCCGCTGCCGGCCGCTGCGTAGGATTCGCAACCTGTTATGACCCGGAGAGTTCTGATGCCTCAGCGTCTTCACATTGCCGCCGCCTCTGCCGATCGAATCGTGCCGATTCCGGTCAGCATGATCGTCAGCATTACGGACTGAGGTCGCGGCTCAGGGGATACGAACACCGAATATCGTCAAACCCTCAGGCCGCCCGCCTGGGGGTTTTTTCGTTGGTCCGTTGAGGTTCGCGCGACGATCACTGCCCGTCAGAGTTCGCCGCGTCCGAAGCGTGACCGCAGGAATGCGTGAGAAACATCTTCCCGGAAGTCTCAGGACAACCAGCCAGTCGGTGCAGCGCAAAGACGCGGAGTCGCAAAGAATCGCGAAGTCTTTGCGTGCCTTCGAGCCTTCGAGCCTTCGCGTCTTTGCGCTGCAGTCAGCCTGAAAAACGAGAAGTTATTACAGGTACGTTTCTGAGTATCAAAACCGACCTTTCAGACACCAATTTCAGAACCGGCCACCCGCCATGCGACGCATTCAGGTTTACGACACAACGCTCCGCGACGGCAGTCAGGGCGAAGGCGTCAACTTCTCGCTGCAGGACAAGCTGCTCATCGCGAAGAAGCTCGACGAACTCGGCTTTGACTACATCGAAGGCGGCTATCCTCTGTCGAATCCGAAGGACGAGGAGTTCTTTCAGCGAGCCGCTGACACCGACTGGAAGCACGCGAAGATTGCCGCTTTTGGCATGACCCGCCGCAAGGGGATCGGAGCGGACGAGGACATCGGGATGCTCGCGCTGCGGGACTCGAAGGCTCCGGTCTGCACGGTCGTCGCTAAGACCTGGGACCTGCACGTCACCGAGGTTCTGCGTGTCGACGAGGCCGAGAATCTGGCGATGATTCGCGACTCGGTCGGCTTCCTGGCTGGCGAAGGCCGCGAGGTCATCTACGACGCCGAGCACTTCTTTGACGGCCTGCGAGCGAACCGCGACTTCGCCCTGAAGACGATCAAAGCCGCCGAAGAAGCTGGCGCATCGCTGGTCTGCCTGTGCGACACCAACGGTGGGCGTCTGCCGGAAGAGATTGCCGAAGCGGTCGAAGCGGCTCGTGCGGCGCTGTCGATCCCGGTCGGCATTCACTGTCACAACGACAGCGACCTGGCCGTCGCAAACTCGCTGGCGGCGCTCGACCACGGAGCCGTTCAGGTCCAGGGAACGATCAACGGCATCGGCGAACGTTGCGGTAACGTGTGCCTGCTGAGCGTCGTTGCCAACCTGATGCTCAAGAAGCAGGGCTACGACTGCCTGATCGACGGCTCGCTGGAGCATCTCGCCGAGCTGTCCCGCTACGTCTACGAGATTGCGAACATGAACTTTCGCAATAATCAGCCGTACGTCGGTCGCAGCGCGTTTGCTCACAAAGGTGGGATGCACGTTCACGCGATCAACCGGATTGCGGAAAGCTACGAGCACATTCGTCCGGAACAGGTCGGCAACGAACGCCGCGTTCTGGTCAGCGAATTGTCCGGTCGGTCGAACATCGTGGCGAAGGCAACGAAGTACAAAATCGACCACGACAACGAGCTGATGAAGGGCATCCTTGAACGCGTGCAGGACCTCGAAGCCGAGGGGTACCAGTTCGAGGCCGCGGAAGCGTCGTTCGACCTGCTGATCAAGAAGGTCGCCGGCACTTACGAACCGAAGTTCGAGCGGGTCCATTTCCGCGTCAACGTCGAGTCGACTGACGACACACCGGCCATCACGGAAGCCACCGTCAAGCTGCGGGTGAACGGCAACACGTTGCACGTCGTGGGCGAAGGCGACGGCCCGGTCAACGCACTCGATGCTGCCCTGCGAAAGGCACTCGAACCGGCGTTCCCGAATCTCGCGACGATGCACCTGGTCGACTACAAAGTCCGCGTGATCAACTCGGCTGAAGGCACCGCCGCCCGCGTGCGAGTCGTCATCGAAAGCCAGGACGAAGATGACGTCTGGAGCACCGTCGGCGTCAGCGAAAACATCATCGAAGCCAGCTGGCTCGCCCTGGTCGACAGCGTCGAATACAAGCTCTACAAGGACGAAGGCGAGCTTCACGGCAACGGCCACTGAGCCCCGCAGCCTGTCCGACCAGCACCTGATCAACGAATCGATGCAGCGCAAAGACGCGAAGGCGCAGAGATTCGCAAAGACTTAGCGTTCCTTCGCGTCTCAGCGTCTTTGCGCTGCAAACCGAATACTGCCATTCTCTGAGTAAGTCATGTCCGACATCCCCAAGCAGTACCAGCCCGCGGAGAGCCAGGCGAAATGGCTCGATTTCTGGAAGAACAATGGCTACTTCGACGCGAATCCCAACGCGGAGAAGAAGCCGCATACGATCATGATTCCACTGCCGAACGTGACCGGTGCGCTGCACATGGGGCACGCGCTGAACGGCACGCTGCAGGATCTGATCACTCGCTGGCGGCGGATGCAGGGTTACGAATCTCTGTGGATGCCAGGCACCGATCACGCGGGCATCGCGACGCAGGCCGTCGTTGAGCGGCGGATGTTCGAGGAAGAAGGGCTGACGCGGCACGACATCGGGCGTGAGGCTCTCGTCGAGCGCATCTGGAAATGGAAAGACGCTTACGAGAAACGCATCCTCGAACAGCTGCGGCAGCTCGGAGCAAGCTGCGACTGGCGGCGGACGCGGTTCACGCTCGACGACGTCTGCTCAAAGGCCGTGCGTCGGACGTTCTTCAACTTCTTCAAGGACGGCCTGATCTTCCGCGGTAAGCGGCTCGTCAACTGGGATCCGCATCTGCAGACGGCGGTCGCCAACGACGAAGTCTTTCACGAAGAAGTCGACGGCCACTTCTGGACGTTCACGTATCCGGTCATCGGCGAAGACGGCGAGCCGACCGGCGAGAAGCTGGCGTTCTCGACGACGCGGCCGGAGACCATGATCGGCGATTCGGCGGTTTGCGTGCATCCGACGGACGAGCGGTACGAGCATTTGGTCGGACTGAAGTGCCGCATCCCGGTCACGGGCCGCGACATTCCGATCATTGCCGACGCGCTGCTGGCGAAGAAGGAACTCGGGACCGGCTGCGTGAAGGTGACGCCGGCGCACGACCACAACGACTACGCCTGCGGTCTGCGCAACAATCTTGAGCAGATCAACATTCTCAACCCGGATGCGACGATCAACGAGCACGGTGGCGAGGCGTACCAGGGCATGGACCGGTACGACTGCCGGAAGAAGATCGTGGCGGACATGGAAGCGCTCGGGCATTTTGTCGAGGTCGAGGACCGCAAGATCGAACTCGCCCACAGCGACCGCTCGAAGACGCCGGTTGAGCCGTACCTGTCGGACCAGTGGTTCATCCGCATGGGAGAATGGACCACTCTGGACGGGAAAAAGATCGATCTTTCCCAGTCTGCGATGGACGCCGTATCGAAACGTGACGTCCGTTTTTTTCCGCAGCGTTACCAGCGAACGTACCTCGACTGGCTCGGCGAAAAACGCGACTGGTGCATCAGCCGCCAGCTCTGGTGGGGACACCGGATTCCGGTTTGGGTCAAGGAAGCCAATAACGATGCATTCACTCAAGACGCCGGTCCATTTGCGGAACAACTAAAGAGTTTCTTTGCCGGTGACTCGAAGGTACTCAGTTCGCTGAATCTGCAAACGCAGATGTCATTCCAGCGCAATGAAGACGGCGTCTTAGCCCTCGAAGAGTTCTCGGTCCAGCAGTCTGATTCCGGCGATGAAGCAAAGATCTCGAATGATCAGATAGCTTTTCATCGGTTCTTGAACGAATCAGGTACCCCGGTTCTGCTTGCTTGTGTTGCAGATGGCGCAAATGAATTGGAGGCAGAGCTTGAAGCGAAAGGCTTCGTTCAGGAAGAAGACGTTCTCGACACCTGGTTCAGCTCGGCTCTATGGCCGCACGCGACGCTGGGGTGGCCGGATACAAAGCACAATCCGCCGCTGGCTGGGGAATCTGCAATCTCAGATTCTGAATCTCAGATTGCAGATTCGAGGAACGAAGTCCTCGACTACTTTTATCCTGGCAGCGTGCTGATCACGTCGCGGGACATCATCACGCTGTGGGTCGCCCGCATGGTGCTCACGGGGCTCTACAACATGGGCGACATTCCGTTTGCCCATGTGCACGTCCATCCGAAGATCCTCGACGGCTTCGGGCAGACGATGAGTAAGTCGAAGGGGAACGGCTGCGATCCTCAGGATCTGATCGACCGCTATGGCACGGACGCGGTGCGGTTCACGATCTCGTCGTTCGCGGGCGAGACGCAGGACGTCAAGCTGCCGATGGGCTACGAGTGCCCGCACTGCCAGCACGTCATCCCGCAGGCTCTCGACGACGGCGGCCCGATGGTCAAGCCGGAGACCGTCAAGGTGAAGCTCCGCGGCTCGTCCGAGAAGGTGCTGATGCCGTGTCCGAAGTGCAAGCAGGAGTCGCAGTTCTCGACACCGCAGTACGACCTCGACCCGTCGCAGCCGGCGGCCCGCATGGTCAGCGAGCGGTTCGAGTACGGTCGCAACTTCTGCAACAAGTTCTGGAACGCCGCCCGCTTCGCGATGCTGAATCTCGAAGGCTACTCGCCGGGCGAGTTCACCGAGGCCGACCTGCAGCTCGAAGACCGCTGGGTGCTCAGCCGCCTGACGCGCGTCGCGAACGAAGTCACAACGCTGCTGGGCCGCTACCAGTTCGACAAGGCCACGCAGGCAATCCGCGACTTCACGTGGAACGAGTTCTGCGACTGGTACCTCGAAATGATCAAGCCGCGACTGAGGGGCGAGGGGCAAGGGGCGAGCGGCGAGGGGGAAAAAGCAACGGCGCAGCGAGTTCTGGTCGCGGTGCTCGACAACCTGATCCGTCTGCTGCAGCCGTTCACGCCGTTTATCTGCGAGGAACTCTGGCAGCGCCTGCAGGAGATCGCTCCGCAGCGCGGCCTGTTCACTCCGGAAGCCGCCGCCGAGTCCGTCATGGTCGCCGCCTGGCCTGTCAACAGCGATGAGCCGGAGAAATCACTTCTGCCGGAATCGCTGCGGGATGACGCGCTCGAAGGGCGCTTCTCGCGGCTGCAGGAAACGGTCATCGCGGTGCGGAATATCCGAGCGGTCTACAGCATCGCTCCCAGCCAGCCGCTGCAACTGCATCTGAAGTGCGAGACCGAAGTCGCCAACGAACTCCGAGGCTGCGCCGACCAGTTCGACAATCTCGCCAAAGCGATCCTCGAAGCCGCCGGTGCCGAGGTCACTCGCCCGAACGCTTCCGCCAGCTTCAGCCTGAACGACGCCGACGGCTACGTCCCGCTGGAAGGCCTGATCGACGTTGCAGCGGAACTCGACCGCCAGCAGAAAGAAGCCGACAAACTGCGAGGCTTCATCAAAGGCCACTCGGCCAAGCTGTCCAACGAAAAGTTCGTCAACAACGCTCCAGCGAACGTTGTCGCTGACGTGAGAGAAACGCTGGCGAACCTCGAAAAGCAGCTTGAGTCCGTCGAGGCAGTGATTGCTCAGCTCAGTGGAAAGTGATCGGCCCTCACACGACCTGGCCGCGCCTGCAGGGGACGGTTTCCGAACGGGAGTCGGATGCCTTTGACGGGTGACGTGTCATTTTGCGATCCGTCAATACCCGGCAGCGGGCGGGTGAGGCCGACGTCGCGATCCGTTTGAGTTCCGTGGCCTGGCTCGGAGACTCAAACGCAGGTGTCAGTCCAGGCTGATTTCTGCACCGGATTTGTTGATTACTCGCCTTGCCAGGCTGAGCCATTCGGGTACTCAAATTCAGCCAGCGATTCCGGCTTCATGGTGATGCTGTAGCCTGGAGCCGTTGGCGGCATGTAGCGGCCGTTCTGCATATGGACAGGGGCGACCATGTGCTCGTGCAGGTGGTCGGAGTATTCCGTCAGACGGTTCTCCAGCGACGCGCTGACAGCGATGTAGTCGAACAGAGCCAGATGCTGCACGTACTCGCACAACCCGACTCCGCCAGCGTGCGGGCAGACGGGGATGCCGAACTTCGCTGCCAGCAGAATGACGGCGATGACCTCGTTGACGCCGCCCAGCCGGCAACTGTCGATCTGACAGACCTGCAGCCCGCCGGCCTGCATCAACTGTTTGAACATCACCCGGTTCTGGCACATTTCGCCGGTGGCGACACTGATCGGGGCGATGGCCCTGGCGATGGCGGCATGACCGAGCACGTCGTCGGGGCTCGTCGGTTCTTCAATAAACCACGGGTTGAATTCCGCCAGCCGCTGCATATGGGAGATTGCCTGGCCGACGTCCCACACCTGATTGGCGTCCATCATCAGGCGACGGTTCGGGCCAATCTCCTCGCGGATGATCCGGCAGCGGCGGATGTCGTCTTCGATGTCGCGGCCGACTTTGATTTTGAAGTGCGTCCAGCCGCGTTCCATCAGACTGCGGCAGAGCGACCGCAGCTTGTCGTCGGGATAGCCGAGCCAGCCGGCGGATGTCGTGTAGCTCGGATAGCCGTCCCGCTCCATCTCGGCGATGCGGGTGGCTTTGGTCGCTGCGTGCTGCTGCAGCAGGGCGACGGCTTCGTCCGGCGTCAACGCGTCGGTGATATAGCGAAAGTCGATGCAGCCAACGAGTTGCTCTGGCGTCATGTCAACGAGCAGCCGCCACAGAGGTTTGTCTTCGACCTTCGCCCACAGATCCCAGACGGCGTTGACGATCGCGGCCGTGGCGAGGTGGATGACGCCTTTCTCGGGGCCGACCCAGCGGAGCTGGCTGTCGCCCGTCATGTGCCTCCAGAAGCCGGCCATGCCGGTCGTGAAGGATTCCAGTGTCCGGCCGACGACCAGCGGCTTCAGCGATTCGCACGCTGCGACGCACAATTCATTGCCGCGGCCGATCGTAAACGTCATCCCGTCGCCCGCGAGCCCGTCGGCGCGATCGGTGTGCAGCGTCACATAGGCGGCCGAGTAATCCGGATCGGGATTCATCGCGTCGGAACCGTCGAGGTCGCGCGAAGTGGGAAAGCGGATATCTCGCACCGTGATGTCAGTAATTGTCGTCGGCATCTTTCACTCGTTGTTTGGTCGGTCACAGACAGGCAGGCTGATGCGAGTACAACCTGTCGGAGGCTGTACCGGGCGACGGATTGTGACGCAATTCAGTCCGCTGTCGACGCACACGGTCGCGGCAGTCGACCTCACCGTCGACCGGAATGTCTTTCGTTCCAATCCGGTGGCCACATCGCTACAGCTACAGCGGAATGAAATCGATTTCGTCCGACTGCCGGAGCCAGCCGGCTTCTGGGCAGTCACAGAAACACGCATCGGCGTTTCAGAAACTGAGGCAGGTTTGATGGCACGTACGGGGAGAACGGAAGACGCTGCAGAGCAATCGGCTCCAGCCTCAGAGCCAGCGACGCCGGGGCGCTGGTCCGTCAGAAAACTCTCCGTCCTGCTGCTGATCGTTGCTGTGTCTGGTGGACTCTGGTGGCGGTTCGGAGATGACCTGTCACTGCAGGCGCTGGCGGAACGTGAAGCGGCGTTTCGAGAGTTTCAGCAGACGGATCCGTTTCTGACCTACGGAGTGGCGTTTGTCATCTACGTCGTGGCGACGGGCTTGTCGCTGCCTGGAGCGACCGTTCTTTCAATCGCGTATGGCTGGTTCTTCCGGCTGCCGGCGGACGAATACCCGTGGTACGTGCAGTGTCTGCCGGGATTGATTCTGGTCAGTTTCGCATCGACGTCCGGGGCGACACTGGCGTTCCTGATGAGTCGCTACCTGTTCCGCGAGGCGTTTACGTCGAAGTTCGGCGATCGCCTGGCGCGGTTCAATCGGGAACTTGAACGTGAAGGCGCGTTCTACCTCTTCACTCTGCGGCTGATTCCAGCGTTTCCGTTTTTTGTGATCAACGCGGTGATGGGCCTCACGCCGATGCGGCTGGCGACTTACTGGTGGGTCAGCCAGCTCGGCATGCTTCCCGGAACGATTCTGATCGTCTGGGCGGGCTCGCGATTTCCCGATGTCGACACGCTGGCGAAAGACGGAGCCGGCGGAGTGCTGACCTGGGACATCGCCGTTGCCTTTGTTCTGCTGGGTGTCTTTCCGCTTGCCGTCCGGAAACTGATGAAGCGGGGCAGGGGGCCGAGGGTCGAGGCATGAGGGGCGCGGTGCTGCAGTGCGTCTGCGGTCGCAAATCCAGGGAGAAGTCACATGGCGGCGTGTCTTTGTCTCAAATTCCGTTGCTGACGACGCGCCAGCAGCTTGCGACCCGCCATCCCCCTGCATGAATTATCCGGGTTAAGGCGCGTAGAGAGACACCGCTTCCGGAGTCTGTCCGTGTTCGCGCCGTGTCTCATTCGTGGCCGATGGTCAGTTCGCGGCGACGGAACTCAGACCGGTGCGCCGTCCGGTTCGGTGAGAATGGCGTTGACGGCATCGGCATTGCCGAACACAAACAGGCAGTCGCCAGCGTTCAGGACAGCATCGCCGGGCGGGGGCATCAGACGGGCGCCAGAGGCCCGACGAATACCGATCACCATGACGCCGCGGTTTCGCAAATCGGTTTCCATCAGCCTGCGACCGACGAGCGGGTTTGATTCATCGAGCTGAATGTCCGCCAGTTCAAGTTCGCTGCCGCGGCTGTCGGCAATCTCAATGAAGTCCTCGATACTTGGGTTGAGCATGAAGCGGGCCATCTTGACGGCGCCCGTACTGAAGGGGCTGACGACGCGCGTCGCGCCGGCTCGTTCAAACTTCGAGATCGACTCTTCATCAGCGGCGCGGGCGATGATCTTCAACTTTGAGTTGAGCATTCTGGCGGACAGAACAACGAACAGGTTGTCGCCGTCGGTTGAGAGGACCGTTGTCAGCGAACTTGCCCGCTCAACACCGGCAGCCTGCAGGACGTCGTCGTGCGTTGAGTCGCCGACGATATGCCGCCAGCCTTTCTCGCGGCAGATCGAGACGAGTCGATCTTCGTCGCGGTCGATGACGACAAACTGCCGGTTTCGTTCCGAGAGGTACTGGCAGATCGTCTGGCCCATCCGGCCCAGTCCGCAGACGATCGAGTGACTGGCGAGCTGACTGATTTCCTGTTTCATCCGGCGCTTCTCCAGCATCTCGCGAAAATCGGCACTGACGACCCAGCTTCCCAATTGAAAAGCACTGAACGTGAAGATTCCGAGCCCCGTCACGATGTAGACGATGACGAAGATCATCGTTGCCGTTGACTGAGCACCGTCACGTGAGCCAATGGTCGTGAGTGTGATGATGGCCAGGTACAGGCTTTCCAGCCACGAGTTGTTGCCCGTCACACGGAAACCGACCGTTCCGAAGAGTGTCAGCGCGAGCAGCAGGCAGACGGTGTTTAACACTGTTTTCATTGAGGTGTGTCAGGCCGGCTCATCGTTCGCGGATTGTTGCGGTGAGGCGACGAAATCCTGCAGTCCCAGCAGCCGCTTGATTTCGTCGAAACTGAGCAGCGGCGCGGTTGACTGATCGCTTCGCCCGTCGCGGAGCATAGCTTCGGCAAGCTGTCTGACAACGTGGCCGGTGGCGAGCAGTGTGCCGATCGGGTCGACGACGATGCGGAAGCCGAGCTGCTGCAGTTCGTCCGCTGGCAGAATCGGCGTCACTCCACCGGGGAGCATGTTCGCGAGTTGCGGATACGGAACCTCGGCCGCGATCCGGGCCAGTTCCTCGCGAGACTGTGGGGCTTCGACGAAGCAGACATCGGCGCCGGCTTCTCCGAACCGGTTAGCGCGATCGATTGCCTCATCGAGTCCGAGGTCCGCGCGCGCATCGGTCCGCGCGATGATGACAAAGTCGGGATCGTTGCGGGCGTCGAGTGCCGCCTGCAGGCGGTCGAGCATTTCGGCTGCCGTGACGACCTGCTTGCCGGCAAAGTGACCGCAGCGTTTCGGGGAGACCTGATCTTCGATGAGCATCCCCGATGCGCCGGCCTGTTCAAACTCGCGAACGGTGCGCGCGACGTTGTGCAGGTTTCCGTGGCCGGTATCGCCGTCGGCAATCAGCGGAACCGTCAGGCGGTCAGCCATGTGACGCACGGCTTCGGCCATTTCGGTCAGCGTTGTCAGACCGACGTCTGGCAGGCCGAGCACGCTCGCCGAGACGCCAAAACCGCCCAGAAACAGCAGCTCGATTCCGGCGTCTTCGAGCACTCGCGCGGTGAAGACGTCGTGCGGCGCGAACGAGCGGACGATCTCGCGACGAGTGAGCAGTTGTCTTAATTGCTGGTTTTTCACCGTCAAGGGAACACCTTTGCGGCCGACAAATCGGTGGATGGCAATGGGACTGATGAATCGGGTTCAGCCTGCGGACCGTAGGTCGGACTTTCCGCCCGTCAAGCGTTGGTGACGTTCCGCGAGTGACGGTCTGGCGGGAGTCTCGCATCAGTGCCGCCAGCCGAGTCTCATGTTGGAACTCGCGCTCACTCGCCGTCGAAGCGCAGCTCGCGGATGGTCGTGCCGAGCGGGGCCAGGATGCGGAAGCGGCAACGCTGGCCGATCAGTGCAGACGGACGCGTCACGTTGAGCAGCAGACGGTCGTTGCCGCGAACCAGCAGCCGATTGGGAGTCAGTAACAGTCCCACGCGACCGAACTCGAAGTCGTCAGCCAACGGGATCTCGCGCAACAGTACGGCCTGCCCGCTCTGAACGCTGTCAGCCGCGGCTCGATCCGGCTGCAGAGTCACGCGCAGCGAGTCGCCCGAGCTTCGGTCGACGACTTCCAGGACAAGCTGATGCGATGTCTCGTCAGACGCACCCGATGACTTCGCAAAGTCGACGGTCAGGCCCACCGAAAACGTGTTCCACTCACGCAGAAACTCGGCCGTGCAGTACGTCTCCGCCGTTGAACGGTCGAGCGACTCTGTACTCATCGAGTCTTCGGCAAAACGCCAGCCCGCAGCTTGCCACAGTGACGGTCCATACGGGTTCGTCCAACTCGAACGGCGGGCGAGTTCCGGCGAAAGTTCTTGAGTTCCGCCGGGAAGTTGTGGCTGAGTCATTCCGTCGGGCGTTAGCCGGGCGTCGTCCGTTGTTTGTGCGACGCGGCTGGCCGCAGAGGGCTCCGTGCGGCGCTGTTGCTCAGTCGTTCGACCTGTCGGCGGCACCGCTTCGGACGGTGCCCCGCGATCCCGAATCGCGAGGAACAGAATCACCGAGGCGCACACAGTCGCGAGCAGCAGCGGCAGCAGCAAACGTCTCATACAGAGAGTCCAGGCGGAATCTAAATCAACGAGCGTGATTGTGTGACATTGTCAGTCAGGCAGCGAGTCTGGCCTGGCTGTGTCGCTGGTCCATCCAGCGTCGAACGTTTTTCATCAGGCTCGTCATGCTGGAGCAGCGGTGATTGCGGGTGACATTGGCATGCAGATCCTGCCACACACGTTCGATCCGGTTGTGGTCCGGACAGTACGGCGGGAGAAAGTGCAGACGGATCCGTCGGCCTGCTTCTGTCGCAAGGCTGCGGCGGACCTCGACAGTATCATGGATGCCGTAGTTGTCC
>WGMU01000140.1 GCA_016124895.1 bacterium | reverse complement strand
ATCGCCTGATCGCTCCGTTTTCCCGCCGACCACCACTCCCCGCCCAGCGCCACGTTTTCTGGCCGCCGTTTACAGCAAAGCACGCGAATGGAAGGCTGACGTCGCCGCAAGCTTCGGCAATTACTCAGCGACGGACTCTACCGGCCAACTGATGAACGTCCCGGCCGGTGGGAACTGGCCCTGCGTTTGGGTTACCTCACCGCTTTTTGTTCCTTGCCTTCAGCAGCTTTTCAATGGACTGGTACTCGGCGAGCAGGCCGCCGCCGTAATTCTGTTTAAGGTCGGTGCGGCGGACTTTCTGCCAGTCGGATTCGTTTTTCAATTTCAGCGTTTTTGCCAGCCAGGCGAAATAGCGGTCTCTGTTGGCCTTCTTTTTCCAGAAGGCGACCGGAACGCGGGGGAATTTCCATTCTTCCCAGTTCTTCTCCGGGAAGCAGTCCAGCGCAGCGGCCAGCGGCGAGCCGTGGTAGAACTTCATCAACTGGTTGCCGTGACGCGTCTCGAAGTCGTCGCGCGTCAGAGCGTACCAGTCGGCCATCTTCCGGAATCCCAACTCCTGGCCGAGCCACTTCAGATAGCGGACACGGTTCTCGCGATTCTCCCAGAAGCCTTTGGGTGTGCGGCTGAATTTCCAGGCCTGCCAGCGGTGTTCGGGGAAGCAGGTCATCACGGCCGCTGAGATTGTGCTGTCGTATCTCAGCAGAAACGCTCCGCCTTTGGCTCGTCGGAAATCCTCATTCGTCACGCGGTACCAGTCGTCGAGTTCCCGCACGCCGATCTTCTCACCCAGCCACTCCATATAGCGGCGATGATTCCGGCGATCGTTCCAGAACCGGCGCGGGCACGAGACGAAACGCCATTCCTTCCAGTCGTGATCCGGAAACGTATCGATGACCGCGCGCACGGCAGAGCCACCCCAGCAGTGGAGCAGAATACTGCTCCCGCGGTTGCGTTTGAAGTCGTCGGTGATCAGCCGGTAGTAGTCGTCGAGCTGTTTGAACCCAAGCTGCTGCCCCAGCCACAGTAGATACAGTTTCTGGTTTTTCACGTATGACCAGAAACCGGCCGGGACGGGTCCGTCGAGCCAGATCGCTTCGGCCCGAGACACCCGGCGCGACAGCGGGTTTGCCGTGTCGATCTTCTTCCGCCGCGCCGCTTTCTTTCGAGCCGTCTTCTTCGCCATGATGCGCCCTCGTGACGTTGCTGGCTGACCGCGACGGATGATACCGCCGCCGGAAACGATGCAGCAACCAACGGGCCTTATCACAGATTCTTTACTCGGCCATCTTAATGAAGCTGGCTGTCAGCCCTGCAGACGTGGTGCCATGAGCGAATCTGACCGGCCTTCAAATGAAGCAGGCTCCTTACACGATGAATCGGTTTGCGCCCGCGGCGGGTGGTTTGAGGAGTTTACGACTCGGCCAAGCAATCCGCCGCTGTATCAGACGACGGCGTTTGATCTTCACGGTGTCGAGCAGCTTGATGCGGTGACTTCGGCCGCCGAGCACGGCTACATCTACACACGCGACGGCAACCCGAATCACTCGGCGTTCGCGGCCGATGTCGCGGCACTGGAACACGCCGAAGCCGGAGCGGTCTGCGCGTCGGGGATGGGAGCCGTCTCGGCAATTTTCCTCAGCCATCTGAAAACCGGCGATCATGTCGTCGCGGGGCGAATCCTCTACGGCCGCACGTCGCAGCAGCTCGGCGAACTGCAGCGGCGGTTCGGTGTCGAGGTCACGTTTTGCGATGCGAACTCGCCGGACGCACTGAGTTCGGCGGTCCGCCAGACGACGAAACTGTGCCTGATCGAGAGTATCTCGAACCCGCTGATGGAAGTTGTCGATCTGCCCGCCGTAGTGACGGCAATGGGTGAGGTGCCGGTCGTTGTCGACAATACGTTCGCGACGCCGTGCCTGTTCCGACCCATCGATCACGGAGCGGCGATCATCTTTCACAGTGCGTCGAAGTATCTGAACGGCCACGGCGACGTGATGCTGGGCGTCGTCGCTGGGAACCACCATGCGGTTACCAGAGTGCGGCGCATCACGAGTCTGTTCGGGCTCAACGCGAACCCGTTTGAATGCTGGCTTGCGTCCCGCGGACTGCGGACGCTGCCGCTGCGAGTCCGGCAGGCCTCGCAGAACGCGCTGGCTGTTGCGACGTTTCTTGCAAGTCACGCCGCCATCAGCCGCGTCTACTATCCGGGACTGAGCAGTCACGCGAGCTACGAGATCGCTCAGCGGCTGCTGCCCGACGGAGCCGGTGGGATGGTCTCGTTCGAGCTGAAGGCCGGCGAATCCGGCGTCCGGCCGCTGTTCCGCAAACTCGTCGAAACAATCCCGTTCTCGCCGACACTGGCCGACGTGCGAACTACGGTGTCCTGGCCGGCCGGAACGTCGCACAAGTTCATGGATCCGGACGAGCGCCGCGCGTGGGGCATCAGCGACGGACTGATCCGGTTGTCCGTGGGGATCGATTCGGTCGACGATGTGATCACGGAACTTGATGCCGCATTGAACCAGTTGCCGTAACTGACACTGCTCAGTGCAGATTTGTTGTTTGATGCAGGTCTCCTGACCTCGCCGTACGGCGACCGCAGGTCTCCGGTGCAAGCTGTCGCGTCTGCGCGGGAAACCACCGGTCCGGACATGTACGGGGTCGGGAGGCCAGTGCTGTAAAGGTTCTGTTCTTTCGCAAGTCTGCGCGGTGATGCCTGTTCCGCGGTCGTGACTGGGGGATTCGACGAGGGGGGGATTGAAGGAGTTGGGACATGGATCGTCCTTCCCCGGAAGTGCTGGCTCGGATGCCTCTGGCTGAAGCCGTTGTGGCGATGGGTGACGAACGAGGATCGGCTGTAGCATCTGTGGGGTCAGCATCGCGGACGCTGTTACGAACGCGTCATCTCGTTCGCGGTGATGGTTCATCTGATTGCCGAGGCGTTGCTGAAGTACAACGGCAGCGGACATCGGGCGATTGAAAAGGCGATCGCGAGTGAGGAAATCGAGGCCAATCAGCAGACGGTATTCGGAAAGCCCGGGCGTCTGCTGGTCGCACTGGACTGGAGCACCGGCCTGGCGGTCGGCATGTACGCGCACGAGGACGGAGACGCCAGGGGAGCTGAGCATTTCGGTCTCGCAAGAGGCGTTCTCCTGGTGCGTACAGTGACAAACGGTCTCGAACAGGAAAACGCCCGAAGAACTCTTTTCCGTGCCTTCCCTGCCGATGAAGCATCCGATCGACGTTTGCTTGCGCAGGTCCTCGGCAGAACAGGCTTCACGGCCGCGCACGTTCCGAACGGCGAACACTGATATGACTCGCCGATCAAACGGGAAGCCGGCAGTCGGACGCGGCTTCTGAAACGGATTCCGCAACACCGGGCAGCTCACGCTCAGGCAGAGTCGATTCGTGGCATTGGATTTGCGTCGCTGCTGCCGCGAGAATCGTTTGTCGGAAACTCTGGAATAGACAAGCAGGGTCTGATTTTTCAGCTTCGGCAGTGACCGCGGTCCTGCCTGCTTTTCATTGTGCTCGGAACCCGGAAACCACCATCAGGATGAGCATTCAAAGCTACGACGTTGTTGTGATTGGAAGCGGTCCCGGTGGGGAAGGGGCCGCGATGCAGGTCGCCAAGCTGGGGCGGTCTGTGGCCGCGATTGAGGACCGGGACGAGATCGGCGGAAGCTGTACGCACCGCGGGACGATCCCCAGCAAAGCTCTGCGCTTTGCCATCTTTCAGGCAACCAACCTGCTCAATACTCGACTGCTTGACGCTGACGCCCTCAACGCGGTGCTGTCATTCCCCAGCCTCAGACGGTCGGCTCGTTCGGTGATCGAGAAACAGGTCGATATGCGGCAGAGTTTCTACGACCGCAATCGCGTTCCGGTGTTTCGCGGCCGGGCTCGGCTGGCTGGGCCGGGAACGGTGGAAGTCGTCGACGAACTCGGCGGCAAGCGTCGGCTGCAGGCCGGAGCGATCATCCTGGCGACGGGCTCTCGACCGTACCGTCCGGACGGCATCGACTTCGGACATCCGCGCGTTCACGACAGCGATACGATCCTCGATCTGCCCGAGACGCCGCGGTCAATCAGCATCTTCGGTGCGGGCGTCATCGGCTGCGAATACGCGTCGATGTTCCGCAACCTCGGCGTCAAGGTGAACCTGATTCACCCGCGGGAGAAGCTGCTGGAGTTCCTCGACGATGAGATCATTGACGCCTTGAGTTACCACCTGCGCGAACGCGGCGTGGTGATCCGACATCGCGAATCGTGCGACCGCGTCGAGCCGCTTGCTGACGGCGTCGTTCTGCATCTGGCTTCGGGAAAGCAGATCAAGACGGACATCCTGCTGTGGGCCGCCGGGCGAACCGGCAACACCGAGGACCTGGGGCTCGACACGGTCGGGATCGAACGAAACTCGCGCGGTCAGATCGAAGTTGACGAACACTTCCGCACGAGCGCCGAGCGGGTTTACGCGGTCGGCGACGTGATCGGCTGGCCGTCGCTGGCGAGTGCCGCCTACGTGCAGGGCCGCTACGCCGCGCATCACGTGATCAGCGGCGCGTGTGACCGTGCTCTGATCGAAGACATACCGACTGGCATCTATACCAGTCCGGAGATCAGTTCGCTGGGCCGGACGGAACGCGAGCTGACCGAACACGGCGTGCCTTACGAAGTCGGGCAGTGCAGCTTCAAGAGCCTCGCTCGCGCACAGATCACCGGCCAGACCGTCGGCATGCTCAAGCTGCTGTTCCATCGAGAAACACTGCAGCTTCTGGGGATTCACTGCTTCGGATCCAACGCGTCGGAAATCATCCACATCGGTCAGGCAATCATGTCGCAGCCGGGCGAGCAGAACTCGCTGAACTACTTTGTGAACTCGACCTTCAACTACCCGACGATGGCCGAGGCCTATCGCGTGGCGGCGCTCAACGGGCTGAACCGGCTGTTCTGAGGGGCGGTGGCCGTCTCGATGTCGCGCCTCGGCGGTGACTGCTCACCTGACGTCTTGCCTGGCCTACCGGACACGGCACTGGAAGGTGATGACGCCGCCGGTGCGGATGTCTTTACCGCGGTTCTTTGCCGCGTCTTTCACCTTGTGACCCGGCAGCGGGTTGTCGAGGCGGAAGGTCAGGACGAGACTGCCTTCGCCGTTGTCTTCCATGAAGACTTCGCCCGGCAGGTCGGACGTCGCTGAGTCTTCGAGGAATTCGAGCCGCGGCGTCAGGTTGTCGACGATCGTGACGTCGCGCAGTTCGCGGTCACCGACGTTGTCGTATCGAATGACGAAGGTCACGACGTCGCCTGGCTTCGCACTGGAGCGGTCTGCGAGTTTGACGATTCTCAGATCGCCCGGTTTCGGAGCTTCGTCCTCAACACCAACCATCTCGGCTGCTTTGAAGCGAGCTTCCACCTGATGCAGGGAGTCGAGTTTGGCGATGACGACCGGGTTTTCATGACGTGTCCACTGCGAGGCTGCGTCGATGGCAACCTGCAGCCGCGCTTCGTTCGCCTGACTGGTCTCGCCCGGCATGGCGAACGAGAAGTCCATGAACGCGTTGATCAGCTTTTCGTGGGCACTCAGACGAACGGTACTGGCCAGACCACTCTGCCAGTCCTGAGTTTCAATACCGCTGGCTCGCGATCGCACGCGGAGGCCTTTCAGGCGGTCGGTGCGGTCGTACCGCTGCGGGCCGATTTTCGTCCGCACGCCCGAGTTGTGCGTCCGGTCCTGCATTCCGGCAAGCCGTTCGATGTTGAACTCGCCGCCCGGCGTTGTGACGGCGCGGACAGCGCTGAATCGCGGCGCATATATCGCAACCTGGTTTGACTCTTTGAGATGCTTCTTCCCGGTGTGATCGCTGTACTCAACGATCGTGTCCTGAGTGTCGAGCCCGTATCGCGTCAGCGCGCCTTCGTGAACGGGAAGCTCGCGATCGCCGCCATCAAACAGGTACTCGTCCGGATAACGCTGCGCGTCGGTGCCGGTCATCCAGCTTGAGTCCGGCTCCAGAATGCGCTGGCCGTTTTCGTCGACTGACAGTCGCGGTTCGGCCTGCGAAAAGCTGACAGCCTGCACCGTGGGGTCGGCAGAACGTCGAGCTGCAATCGCACCGGGATGAGCGATCTCACCGGGCGGAGCGTTGTACGCCGTCGGGCTGTAAGACATCAGCGCGATCGAGGCGCCTGACGGCGTCGCCCGGTGCGGTGCAGGTTTCCCTGTCGCAACTCGGGCGACACCATCGGCTCCCTCTCCCTCGACTCCCCATCGAGGTTCACGCACGCTGACTGCCTGGTGTCTGCTGTTGCGTGATTGCGACTCGCTGGACTGCTGCGCCTCGTACTGAGCGAGTACGCGCCGATCGATTGACGTCAGCTCGGCATTGTTCGCAGCGCTCGGCAGAAATGGTGACTGACATCCGGCGAGCGATCCCGCGGCCAGTGCGGTCAGACAGGCTGTGGTGGCTGGAAGGCGAAGTTTCACTGCGCGGCCTCCTGGCGACCATTCGTCGAGACGGCCTGTCGAACATTTGTCGCCACGCGACGACGAGTAGCCGGTGCCGGGTTCGAGCCGTGACGGACTCGGGCCGCAGCCTGAGCATCCTCTGTTGCCGGCGTCGGAACAGTTGGCAGCAGCGACGGGGCGATCGGTCCGCCCGTGCCGTAAAAGCTCACCGGTTCGCCCTGAATCGAAGGCAACCGGCCACCCATTCTCAGAATGAGCAACGGTCGGCCATAACGGTCTGCCTCTGCGAGTGCATTCTGTGCTGCGTCGATGTCGCGGGTTCGCGTGCTCGCATCAAGTTCAAAAGGAGCGGCAAGCTGCGGCTGTTCGAGATAAACAACACGCGTCACCAGATTGCCATCAAGTGCGAGGTCGATGTCTTTCCGGTCGATGTTGACGGGAATCGGATAGTCATGCTCCTGACCGCGCGGCGGATGCAGACGATCAATGATTTCGATCGTCGGGAAGAGTTCGACTCCCGGCATCTCCGGGATGTTGCGGATTCGCAGCCGGTAGGTGTGTCCGACAATGACGCTCAGTTGAGCGGGTGAGGCGAGTGCCTGAGCCTGAACCGGACGCGAGTGATAAACGCTGACCTCGGCTCCGTCTTCGACGTCGATCTGAATCGGCTGAAACCAGTTCGGCTGTGCCCGGCCGGAGAGATCCATAAAGCGAGCGGCCATGCCTGGCGTGTGTCGCGAATCGAGCGGCGAGAAGCCCTGGTAGTCAGGGACGATTTGAGCCACAGCCGGTGTCGCGATCAGGGCGAAGAGCAGAATCGCCGACAGCGCCGTCGCGATGCGAGAAGATCGCCCGCGTTGCGCCAGAGGCTCAGTCACATTCGTCAGAGGTTGTCTCGACACGGAACTCGTCATCTCGAATCCAGCTACCCGGAAGCCTGCAGCCTTGTCGGGGGAAATCGATTGTCTCCGTCGGTCTCGGGCTCAGGTCTGTTCGTACTGACTTCGCAGAGGTCAGCAGCAAACAGGCTCGGGCCGGAAACTGTCGAAGGCTTGCGGTGACCTGACCCGATGTCAGGTCACCACTGTGCCACTCTGGTCCGCAGGGAAACGCGGTCGCAGTCAAACTGTGCGGTCGGCTGCAGAAGCCGCAGCCATCTTCAGGACACAGCGATTACTGCTGGCCCTGAGGCAGTGCCCACGCCGGGTAGGACACTTCGCCGGGGCTGTAGACTGGATGCTTTTCGGTGTACTCGATGTGCCGCACCGGTTCCGGCAGGCTGTAACCCGGATCGTGCTTCACATCGATCAGCAGGTGATTGACCGGATCCGGGATATTGTTAGGCGACAGGTTGCGAACCGTGTGCGACTGCAGACCGGCGGGACGACCGAGCGGCAGGTGCGGCGGGCCGGGCAGACCAATCGGCGTCGACGTCATCGGCATTCCCCAGGTCGGCGTGCCGGCAACGCCGGAAATCGGATTCAGTCCCGGACGGCCGGGGCCACCAGGACCGCCAACCATCATCGGGCCAGGCACCGACAGACCACCTTCGATCGCGATCGGCGTCGGCGGAACGTGTTCGCCGTTCGCACCGTCGGCGCTCCAGTAGCCAACCTGCTGAAACTCGCCTTCAGCGTTCGGAGCCACGGCGTTGTTCTGCATTTCGAGGTCCATGTTGCCCATGCGGAGGACAACCATGATCGTGCCGCGGCGTTCGGCTTCGGCGACCGGATCAACACCGGGATCAAGCTTTGTCGAAACCAGTGTTTCAACACCGGCGATCGCCAGTTCCTGGAACTTCGGATCCGGCAGGTAGATGACTTTCGTAACGAAGTTGTTGCTCTCGACCTGGTCGAGGTCTTCGTCGGTCACTTCCAGCGGAACGCTGTTGTGTGAGAGGTAAGCGTCGGTCGTCGGGTGAGCCGGGTAAACCTGCAGGCTCGGGTAGACGACCAGACCTTCTCGGCCGGCTCCGGGAACGCCGGTGAACTTCAGCCGGTAGGTCGCTCCCTGAGTGAAGTTGTAACGGCCGGGAGCCGTCAACTGATTCTCGGCATAACCAGGTCCAGCCTGCCAGCCGATACTCATGCCGACCGGTCCGGTGAAGCGAACCTGAGTTGATTCCGTCTGGAACGAGCGGGCCGGCGGCGGAGCCATCATCGGCATGACGCCCGGTCCGGGACCGTCGACCATTGGCCCGGGATGGGCCAGCATTTGAGCGGGCGGCGCGACGTGCTCGTGCCTGTCTACGATCTGCTGGCCGTCAAGCTGACAGCCAATGCAGACCACCAGGAGTGTGCCCAAGGCCAGAAAATAGAGTCTCATTACGTTCCCTCGCGACCAGAGTTTTCAGCCACTTCCCGTCGGTGCGCACGCTCCGTCCGCACCTCTCCCTTTGGATTTGATTCGCAGGCAGCACGGCGCTTCTGCGTCTGGATTTCCCGTTCGAGTTTGACCGTCCCACTTTGGCGTCGACGCTGACTGCGCCGCCTGCCAGAATGCCGCCCGACCTCGCAGGTCCGACGCGCGGAATTCGGAACGCTCCGGATTCACCTCTTCCTTTGTCGGACTGCTGCGACTGGAATCTTTGGCAAATCCGTCGTTTTCGGCCTGACATGAAAACTCTTCCTGTTTTAACACTGAGTCTAACTCTCGCTGCAGTCACCGGTTACGCCCTCCATTCCGGGCAGGCCAGCTCCGCATTCGGTCAGGACTCGCCCAAAGAAGCGTCTCCGACGGCTGCTGAGCAGGCTGGAAAATCAGCCGCGACAGCGCAATCAGAGTCATCCCAGCCAGACGCCGCGAAGCAGGCCGGCAGCGAAACGACGGTGCGGCGGAACGAGCAATCCGGGGCATCCGCCCTGCGAACGCTGCAGCAGGCACACGACAAACTGAACGGCTACCGCTTTATTGACGCCAAGCTCGAACAGACGGTCCGTATTGGCGAGCGGCAGTTCAAGATGGAGGGCCGCTATTTCAAAGGCTCGGACCTGAAGCTGCGGCTCGAATACGAGGTCCAGGTCGGTGGCACCTTCGGAAAGCTGGTCGAGGTCTGTGACGGACAGCTCCTCTGGACGTATTCCGACATCGGCAGCCAGCAGCGGGTCACTCGCCGCAACGTTCAGCAGATCATCAGTGCCGCGAGCCAGGCTGGGTTTTCGGCGCAGAACGTTCTGACCGCGGAACTCGGTCTCGGCGGCTTGCAGGGGCTGCTGGCGTCGATTCAGAAGTCCGTGCAGTTCGAGGCTCAGTGGGAGCAGGATGCGAGCGATCGAACATTCGTCGTAATTGAAGGCGGCTGGAAACGCAGCTTTCGAGACAGGATTCTCGGCCCGAATGCCCCAGCCGACCGAGACCTGCCGCCCACGGTTCCCGATCAGGTCCGGCTCTACTTCGAGCAGGACTCGCTTTTCCCACGACGTATCATGTATCTGAAAGCGGACGAGGACGACCGCCGGTACCCAATGGTCACGATCGATTTTACTGAAGTGGCCTGGCCGGACACGCTCGACGAGTCGCTCTTCGCCTTCAAACCACCAGCGACCGTCGCTCCGGAAGACGTCACACAGGCGTACGTGAATCAGTTCAAACCACCGGAAGAGAAGGTGGCGCCCGCCGCTGGAACTGGCGGAGTCTCCGAACCCGCTGGCCAGTAGTCATCTGCAGCGCTGAGTTGAGACCGCGTGATGGAGCAAACCTGGACACCACCGCAAATAAGCCGCGGCGATGCCGTGAAGCGGATGACGCTGCCGAGCTGGTTTGCGTCGGTCGTCTGCCACGGGTTGCTGCTGCTGCTGTTTCTACTGAGCCTGCAGCACTGGGACAGCGGGAACTCGGGTGCAACTGAGAATGATTTCCGTGAGGTCGGCATTTATGTCAAAAACGCTGCGGATCAGGCCGAAACCGCCGACGCTGAAAAGACTTCGGACCATCCAGCGCCCGAAGAAAATCAGCTCGCCGAAGACCGTCAACCCAGCGAAGCCGAAGTCGCAACGGCCGCGACGGAGAGTCTGCCGGAACTGCCCTCCGACCTGCTTGAACTCCCCGAGACCGAAATCGCCGATGTCGTCGGAGCCGGCTCACCGCTGAAGCAGGCAACATCCGCGTCAGCCGCCGACGCGCTGACTGGACTCGAAGGCGCGCCATCGCCGACCGCGCTACTCTCGGCGGCGCACGGCCAGACGTCGTTCTTCGATATCAAAGTCGAGGGGACGAAGTTCGTTTATCTCGTCGATCGGTCCGGCAGCATGGGCGACTACCGGCAGCTTGCCGTCGCGAAGCGCGAACTGCTGGCGAGTATCAACAGCCTCGATTCGACGCAGCAGTTTCATGTGCTGTTTTACAACAACACGTACGAGCAACTGACGATCAGCGGGAAGCCGCCGGGACTGCAGTGGGCGACGGATATCAATAAGACGCTGGCTGGCCAGTTTATTAAACGAATGACTCCCGAAGGCGGAACGACTCACCTGCCGGCGCTGATGAAGGCACTGAGCTATCGGGCCGAGCACCTGTATTTTCTGACCGACGCCACGGAGCCCCTCTCGGCCGCGGCCCTCGACGACATCCGCCAGTACAATCGCGGCCGAACGCAGATCCATTGCGTCGAGTTTGGTAAAGGCGGCGATCTCGCCCTGGATAACTATCTCAAACGTCTGGCCCGCCAGAACGGTGGCACGTACCGCTATCGTGACGTGCGCAGTTTCTGAGACTCAGGCCGGCGGTTGAGCGCGGTGAGGTAGCCGGAACTGGAGCGACGCACGAGTGAAACTCCGGGCCTTCCTTCACAGGCTCAGCCCGACTCCGGCCATCGACGTGGTCATCGACGTCGCTCAACTCATTAGATCGAATTTAAACCGGCGGCTGGTCATGATTCAGGCGGCAGTGGCGATTGGTGGCAACCTCGGCGACGTGCCTGCGACGATTGCGGCAGCCTGCGAGGAACTCGCTCGGCACGAGTCGATCTCCGATCTGCACTGCAGCCACCTGTTTCGGTCGACTCCGATGGGAAGCGCTGCAGGCGATCCGTTCTGGAATGCGGCCTGTGTCTTCGCGACGTCACTCGATCCGTACGTTCTGCTGGCTGAACTGCAGCGTGTTGAAAACTCGGCCGGTCGGACGCGCGCGGTTCGCTGGGGACCACGGACGCTGGACCTCGATCTGATTCTGTATGGAGACAAAATCGTCGAATCGGAAACGCTGACCGTACCGCATCCGCACTTCTGGTATCGCCGGTTTGTGCTGGGACCGCTGGCCGAATTGATTCCAAACGTTGTCCCGCCGCGGTTTTCGCTGAGCATTCTCGAACTCGCAGCGAGGTTGCGACAGAGGCCGTTTCGGCTGCAGATAGGCGGTGAATGTGACATCGCAGACGTCCGTGGCGTTGTCGACAGATTTGTCGCGGAGGATCGGTCGAAGGAAATCAAAGTCGAGCTTCCGTCGCGAGCGGAACCCGCTCGTGCCGCCTCGCTGGCCCTCTGGTTTGGCGATTCCCGTCAGCAGGCACCGACAGACGATGAGTCACTGCTGTTGCGCTGCGCCGAGTATACGCCGCAGGTTCTGACCGATGTGCTCGCTGCCGCGGTCGGAAAGATCGAGCGAACCTGATTCCGGGCCAGCCGCTCAGACCGTTGCCGGCTCCGACGATACGCCTGCCGTTTGCGGCGATCTGCAGGATCCGCTCTGATGCGCCACCTCAAAGGACTCACTGCATGACGCGCCTGCCTGCTTCGACGTTTCGCCTGGTGCTGCTGGTGTCGTGTGCTCATGCGCTGGTGCATACGTTCGAGCTAGCGCTGCCGGCGGTCGAGCAGATGATTGCGGCGGACTTTCCGGGCGTCGGCAAAGAGCAGACCGGCGAACTCGGTCTGCTGTGGCGGTTGCCGTTCGGGCTGGGGGCGATCGTGGCCGGCTGGCTGGCCGACCGATTCGGCTCGAAGCCGCTGCTGATCGTCTATCTGCTTGGTTGTTCGATGACGGCTGTGCTGACCTGGTGGGCGCCGACGTTCGGCATTCTGGCAGGCGTCATGTTTGCGATGGGCTGCTTTGCGAGCATCTATCACCCGGCGGGACTGGCGCTGATCTCGCGCGCATCGACTCCGGAAAACCGAGGCGCGGCGCTCGGCTGGCACGGTATCCTGGGGTCGCTGGGCATCGCCGGAGCCCCGTTCTGCGCCTCGCTGGTATTTCAGAGCGGCAGCGTTTCCTGGCGTGACTATTACCTGCTGCTGACGATACCGGCACTGATCATCGCCGTTCTGCTTGGTGTGTCGGCTCGACGTGAGCGAACCCGGAACGCCCTTTTGGCAACTGCTCCGAAACCGGCTGCGGATGCCGAGCCGATTCCGTGGCGGCAGTTTCTGGTGCTCGTTCTGTCGGGAGCGTTATCGGGCTTCGTCTATGCGGCGTTTATGCAGTTTCTCCCACGGTATATGGACGGAGCGGGACTCAAGCCGGATGGCTGGACGGACGAGAGTTTCCGCAACGCTCTGGCGACGGCGGTGCTGCTCTGCGCGGCCGTTGGGCAGGCCATCGCCGGACGGCTGTGTCGGCCGGGTCGACTGGAACTGCTACTCGTGCTGGTGCTGTTCGGCAATGTGCCGCCGCTGTTGTGGATGTCTGTGGCCGAGGGGCCGCAGCGTTTTGTCGCCGCGTGTCTGCTGGCACTGATTCACTTCATGAATCAGCCCATCTACAACAGTCTGATTGCTCAAGTGATCCCGGCCTCGCGACGCAGCACGGGTTACGGCTTCAGCAACATGATGTGTTTCGGCATCGGCGCGCTCGGTCCATTCTTCGCGGGGAAGATTGACAGCGACGGGGGCGTTTACGCCTTGCTGGCATGTTTCGCGACCGCTTCCGCGTGCTGCGCAACGGGAGTCAAAGTGGCACGTCCGTCAGCAACTGGCCGAGCAGACCGTGGGACGTCGGCGATGAGCCCCGCAGATAACGATTGATCGAATTAACGGCTGCAAACTGTCGAAGCGATCGAGTCGGCGTAATCCGGACGTAAGTGACATCCCGGAAAGATGCCTCGAGGAGACTGCCGGTTTGGGGGGGCTGCGCTCAATTGCCCGGCACGTCCCGTCGATCAGGCGGATACTCTCAGCGGGAGTGACAGACTTTGCAGCCTCACTGCTGCTGTGAACAGGCGGGCGGACGGGCGAATCCATCCGTTGCAGAAACTCGCGGTTGAATCGGGAGGGGGGCCTCGTAGAATGCAGGACTCCATTTTTTCGGTCGCAATCTGCTGAGGGAACTGAGGTTACGACAACATTTTCGAGCGAACCGAGAGGTCGTCCGCCGAACCGTGCTGGCAAAACCCGCTCGGCATTCCGGTGCCGGAAGTCTGACGGCCCTGTCCTTTTGACTGGTTGGATCTCATGGCAAAGAAGTATCTGAGTCTGGAAGAAGCCGCGGCACAAATCGGCATTACCGAAGAGCAGTTGAAAGACGCGCGGGCCAGGGGCGACATTCGCGGTTTCAACGACCGCGGGAGCTGGAAGTTCCGACCGGCGGACCTCGACGAATACGCGCGGACGATTCAGGCGGACTCTTCGCCAGAAGTACCGATTTTTGGCGGCGATAACGTGCTCGACGACGACGATGAAATCGCCGAACAGCCGACAAAGATTCGTCGCTCGGACAGCAATATCCTCACTGACGACGACCTGGCAGGCACCGAGGGAACGTCCGACAGCGGCGTGCGGCTGGTCTTTGATCAGGATCTCGTCTCGGATCAGAGTGACGATTCCAGCAGTGTCGACATTCCCGTATCGCTGGGTGATTCCAGTGAGGAGATGGATCTGATCGATGATGATGGCGACAGCTCCGGCAGCGTTGCGATCCCGCTTTCGCTGGGAGACTCGGCCGAAGAGCTGCATCTTGATCTGGATGAAGGTGACAGTGGCGACCTGGCACTGGATCTCGATCGTTCTGACAGCGACGTTAAGCTGGCTTCCGAAGCTGATGATGAATCCCTGGCCGACTCGAGTGCCGATGTTCTGATCTCGGGTCAGGTGTCGGACAGCGACGTTCGGCTGCTCGCTCAGGACACGCCGCGTGCTTCGGCCGATCTCGACAGCGATGTCCTGTCGATCGATGGCGGCGGTTCCGGAAGCGACATTGCTCTGGCCAGCGATATTCGCGTGATCAATACGGACTCGGACAGCGACGTCAAACTGGTCGGCGCAGACTCGGACAGTGACGTTCGCCTGCTGCCCGCCGCTGGCGAAAGCGACAGCGATGTCAAACTGGGTGATACCGAAGCCGGCATTGTTCTGGAAGCGCATGCAGACGACGAAAGTGGAATGCTCGAACTGGGTGGCGACAGCGGTATTGCTCTCGACGTTGACCCGGACAGCGGCATCTCGCTCGACATGGCCGACGACAGTGGTATCGCTCTTGATGTCGGCACCGACAGCGATATCTCACTGGCTATGGATGACGACGAAAGCATTACGCTTGACGTGGCGGCGGACAGCGGTATCTCGCTCGACGTTCCTGCCGACAGTGGTATTTCGCTCGACATGCCTGCTGACAGCGGTCTGTCGCTCGATTCATCCGCGACGGAAGCCACAATTCCCGTGATGAATCTCGACAAGTCGAGTTCGGAAACGCTGGTGCAGATGCCGGCGTACGAGTCCGATGACGACGAGAGCGAATTCGAACTCGGTGACCTGGAAGGTGACAGCAGTGGCGACACCAGCGTTCTGTTGTTTGACGACGACGATGTCACTGCGGGTTCGGCGGCGACGGTCAGTCGAGCCGGTGCCGAAAGTGAAGAGACCTTCGATCTGGAAGCGCACGACGCGTTCGATGACGACGACCTGGGCGATGACGTCTTTGATGATGACATCGAGGACTTCGCTGACGACGAAGAGTTCATGGCCGACGACGACGCATTCGACGACGAATTCGGCGGCGGTGACACGCAAGGCGAATATGCGGCTCCATCACCGGGCGTTGCAATGGCTCCGGTGGAGCAGGAATGGGGAGGCGTCGTCTTCAGTGCCGTACTACTGGCGTCGATCGCAATGCTGCTCTGTGGCGGTGTGATGATCGATCTCGTCCGGTTCATGTGGAAGTCCGGCGAAAGCGGCGCGATTGCCGGGCCGCTGGTCGACATGCTCGGCCGGTAGGCGTCGACGCTTGATTCAATGGTGAATCGAATCCACCCGAACTGGCCGTCATCTGGCGGCTGGCTCGGGTGTTCTTGTTGAGCGGTTCTGCCGTTGGCTTCGCATCTCCAGTGTTCCGAGTTGGGAATTCGTTGACTTCCAGGTAAGACCCTGTTGAAGAACCGGTCGGCGGTGGCTGTCGATGGCAATGGTCCGGGGTTCTGGTTGTTTGCGTCAACGTGGTTGCAGATGACCGTTTCCAGAGTTGGAAGAGGCACCGAAAGACGCTGCGACGGATGCGTCGGCGGCACTGAGAATCATTGTCGGTCTCAACATCAGTCGTATCTGCACCTGTTGCCCCCGCGCAGCGCGACCGCCAGCTCTCAAGCCCGGCACTGGAACAACACGCATCAGGAAATCCTTACCGGAAAAGAAGCGTGATGCCGTTCCGGCCAGCCCGACCAAATACCGTTCGTCAGGTTTGAGCCGCTACACTGGGCCGATTCGCCTATTGACGCGCATCGAACGATGATTTGACGAGTGGATTGGATCGAAGTTCCAGGAGGACTTCCTGTGTTTTACCGCTCACTGCTGCTGCCCGATCTCCGCGAAAGCCTCGCAGAACAGGATGTTCCTGCGCTGGCGGAATTCTGCAATGCGTTGTATCCGGCAGTGCTGGCGGAAGTGCTTGAAGACCTGAGTACGGAAGAGGTCTGGACAGTGCTGGCGTCGTGTCCGCCGGCGCGGCAGGCGGAAATCTTCGGGTTTCTGGAAGGTGTTCGGCAGGTTGAACTCGTCGACGTTGCGCCGCGCAAGGAACTGTCGAAGCTCATTGAGGAAATGGCTCCCGACGATCGCGTCGACTTTCTGAGTCTGCTGGAAGACGAACAGGTCGAAGCGCTACTGCCGTTGATCGCTCAGGCGGAACGCGCCGACATTCGCAAGCTGCTGGCGTATCCGGACGGCAGTGCGGGCTCGATCATGACGACGGAGTACGCGTCGCTGCCGGAAGAAATCACTGTGGCCGACGCATTCGAGCAGTTGCGCGTGCAGGCTCCAGACAGTGAGACGATTTACTACATCTTTATTGTCGACGAAGGGCGGCGTCTGGACGGCATCGTCTCGCTGCGGGAACTCATTCAGGCGAAACGAACGGCGAAGCTTGCGGACATCATGCACCGCGACGTGATTGCCGTGCGCGTCGACGATGACGAGGAGTTCGTCGCTCAGGAAGTCGCGAAGTACGACTTTCTGGCCATCCCGGTTGTCGACAATCAGCACCGGCTGGTCGGCATCGTCACGTACGACGACGCCCTGGACATTATTCAGGAAGAGGCCGACGAAGACGCGCAGATGCAGGCGGCCGTGCTGCCGTTTGAAGACAGCTATATGTCGACGCCGCTGCTGATTCTCGCGCAGAAACGCGGCGTCTGGCTGGTCATTCTGCTGATTGCGGCCCTCGCAACGGCCTACACGATGAAGCAGTTCGAGACGATTCAGGAGGCCTATGTCTGGATGGCCTGGTTCGTGCCACTGGTGCTGGCGAGCGGTGGTAACGCTGGTTCGCAGTCCGCGACGCTGATCATCCGCGAGATGGCGACGCGGGAACTCAACAGCAGCGACAAGCTGACGATCTTCCTGCGCGAACTGAAACTCGCTTCGATGCTCGGTGGCTGTCTTTCGACGCTGTCATTCGTCGCCGCGGTCTGCATGGTTACGCTGCCTCAGGCAGCCGTCGTCAGTCTGACGGTGTTCCTGATGGTTATGATGGGGACAGTCACCGGCGCCATGTTGCCTATCCTGTTCAAAAAGCTGGGAATGGATCCTGCGCTGATGAGCAATCCGCTCATTGCCGCTCTGGTCGACGTCTTCGGCGTGGTGATCTATTTCAGCGCTGCTGTCCTGGTGCTTGGCCCCGTCGCCGCCGTCGTGGAGTAACTCTCCGGTTGTGTTTTTCGACGGTGCTCTTCAACGCCCGTCCAGGTTCAACGCGTCAGCCGACTTGATTGAGCGGGCGACTGAGCGCTTCCATCGGCGGCACGAATGGAGTGCCAGTCGGTGATTGATTCGCTGGTTGACACGGGACTGGATGGTGCAGTGACGCGGGATCGCGGCTGCACAGTGGCGACTGAGTATTCGATCGGCCGTCGCCGGGATTCGCGATCGACGTCGATGACGTCGTAAAGCGTTTCCTGAACGACGCGAGCCGGACGCGAATCGGGAGCACACGCGCCGCTCAACAGCGCTTCGACGCTCGGCAGTGAATTGGGCCGACTCAGGTTGACCGAACTGTTCAATGAATCCGTCGGCGCCGATCGAGCTGCTCCCGTCTGACGAATAGTCTGGTCACCGGAACGCGACGAGGTGGCGCTGGCTGAACCTGATTGCCAGGGAGGAGCAGTGATTCGAGTTGCTTCGGCGTTCTGCTGGCTTGTTGCTGTCGGAGCGGGCTTGCCGGCCGGAGTCTGCAACGTACGCCAGTCGCGTCCGCGTGCCGGCGCGGTGGACCGATACGTTTTCGATGGATCGCTGAGCGGTTTCCAGTCCGGTACTTCGCAAGCAGGTTCCGGATCAGTCTGCAGTTCAAGTATTCGCTGCGACTGCTCCGAACGCACGGGGACGGGCTGAGCCGGCTTCTGCGGTCTGCTGAGCAGCTCGCGATTGACGAAGTGTTCGGCGGATGTTTGCGTGACACGCTCACGATCGGACACAGGACCAACCGACGGCAATTCCTCGAAGCCAGGTCGTGAGTGATCGATTTGAGGTTTGACTTCTGTTGCTGTTGGCAGTGTCTGATAGCCCTCATACGGATCACGAGGGGACTGCGGTCTGTGTTGTCCGACGTCGGGATCGAGCGACGACGGATTCCCCGGACGCGTTCCTGACTGCGGCAATGGAATCGTGTCCGCATCAAACGAGTGGCTCGTAGACGGTGAGACATCCTGTTGAGGTGACGCGACGGGCTGACGAACATCATGCCGCCCGGAACGCTCGGCGGGATCTGGCAGCGGCAGGCTCTGCGGAATCGAACTGGCATTTGGCAGAGGGATGTATTCGCTGTAGTCCGTAGCTGGCTGCGATCGCTTCGATCCGGGAGTCAACGCCGGAGCGGCGGACTGGAAACGTGCATCCGGTCGTAATCCATCGTCAGCAAAGGATGGTCCTTCAGAATTCTGAAGAGCGCCGGTTACTGGCGATGCACTGTTCTGCGGAGCTGCGAAACTCATCCCCGGCAACAGTCCGCGGATTGGGTCTTCAATCGGGCCGCGGTACTGGTTCAGCGCCGGCTGCTGACGCAACGGCAGTTCCTGCTGCTCAGGAAACGCCTGACTGTTCGCTGGCGGAAGAGGTTGCGGATTTGGAGCCGGAGTTTCGATCGAGCGGACGTTGCTGGACGGTGTCGGTTGACGGCGCGGATCAGGAATCAACGACTCACTGTTGGGGGCAACGATCGGTGACGCCGCGCCGCCCGGTGACGGCCCCGGCAGAATGGGCGTTAACTCACTTGAGTCAGCGGGACTCGGATTTGAATACGCAGGCTGCGGCGACGCGTCGTGGTAAGGCGGCTCAACAAGTCCCGGCAGCGAATCGATGATAATCGGCGCCCCGTCATACGGAGTGCCTGGCACTGGCGAATACGGAGACGCTGAGTACGGTGCAGTCGAGTACGGAGTTTCGGGCAGGGGAGTGTAAGCGTGGCCGGGAACGAACAGCGGCTGCTGCGCATACGGCTGCACGGAGTTGTCGCAACAGGTTCCCCACGGACGCCAGACCGTGCGTGCATAGCCGTACAAGCAGTCTCCGCAGGGGATCCGTTTCGGAAGTTCGCACTTGTCTTTTGAGAACAGCCCGGCAAGCAGGCCGGAACTGCTTTGACTGAGCGCAGCCAGAGTAACGGTTCCAGCGGTCAGAGCGACGGCGGTCCTGTGCGTCATCCAGTGAATTCTCATGACGTTCCCATCCGTGGGTTGGTCGGACTGTGATGGAGGTGCTTCCGGGCGTTTGATCGATCGAAACCGCGGGACGTCGCCTGCAGACGGATGCTAAACGGGTGAGATCTATCTACTGCGGCGAACAGGACCGGATGACGGCAGCGCCGCGGCCGGACTGAGCGACTGATTGCCGGCTGCCGACGAGAAACCCGTTGGAGCCGGCTGCAAAGCTGCCGAAGAGCTTCGCGAAGACGCACCACTGCTTTGACCGAGCGGCTGATACCACGAGCCGGTATTCCCGAACCAGGCGGAGTGGCCAGTGATCCCGATCTGCGAATTGCCGCCGGATGCACCTCGTTGTTCATCGGTGAGGTTGCCGCTCGGACCTCGCAGGTTGCTCATAAAACGGACCTGATGACCGCTCTGGGACAATCGTGAACCCGCTCCTTCACGACGCGTATCGCGAAGCTGAGCGTCGACACGTCCGAAGTCCGACTGAAACTGCTGGTTCGCCGCGCGAAACTCAATCTCGGGACGCACCAGTCCGTAGTAATTGAAGAGCGTTGAGTTGCCTTCACGGAGCAGATTGAGGTACGGGCTGAATGCTGGTCGGCTGGTCGGTCCGATTCCGCCCGGCCGACCATAACCGCTGAACGATCGCGACTGCAGATACGGAAGCTGCGCGACTGCCTGACTGGCCGTCAGCCCGCTACACAGGGTCAGCAGAATCAGGATGGGACGTGTCATGTCTGCCTCGATGGCGAGGAAATCGGCAAGTTGATCGATCACACAGAATCACGGTGAGGAACGCTGGCTGCCGCCGAGATAACGGTGGCCAAACTGAATCGCTCTGACTGTACCGTGACCAAGCAGCACGAACCCGAGAATTCGTTCCAGCGGAGCTGTGATCTTCGCGACACCAGTGTCAAACGTGATCAGGTTGTCAGCCTGCACATAGATGCGATCGCCGGGCAGAACCTGATAATTCGTCGCCGTTTGTGCGCCTCGTACAATGCCGTTCCAGTCGACGTTGAGCACCTGCTCATAGCCGGCGTTTGCCGGTGCCGGGCGGGCAATCCAGATGTGCTTTTTCGAGGCGACTGATGGCAGACCGTTAATCTGCGACAGGGCATCGAGCACGGTTTCGTTGCCGGTCACCGGGAAGCGGAAGACCTGCTCACCGGCACCACCACCGTCGGTCACGATGTAGTAGACCTTGCTGTTGTAGGCGAGCACGTCGAGCGACACTTCCGGCGAGTAGAGATGCTGCGAGAGATGCCGCTCGATCGCCTGGCGGGCTTCGCCAAGTGTCAGGCCGGCAACGTAAACGCTGCCGTAAACGCCGAGAGCAACAGTTCCGTCCGGCCTAACAAGATGCTCGCCCGCAATGTGCTGTCGCGCCTCGTCGGTCACCGGTCGCAGATAAACCCGCGGATTGCGGAGCGTCTGCTTGAGGTGCAGCTCAACGAGTCGCTGTGCCGCCGAGATGCTCAGGCCACGCACGGGCACCGAGCCGTATTCCGGACCGAAGTTGAGTGTTCCATCCGTCTGAACGCGAAATGTTCCGTCGATTGATTTAAACGCCTGAGCGACGCCATCGTCGTATTGGTCGACCGGCAGCGTATTCGCCACACGGACTTCGACCAGCTCGCCGG
This sequence comes from bacterium, assembly GCA_016124895.1. Taxonomy (GTDB): domain Bacteria; phylum Planctomycetota; class Planctomycetia; order Planctomycetales; family Planctomycetaceae; genus JAPOLP01. Next base: position 41,460 of record WGMU01000140.1, on the reverse strand, counting down.
CTCTCAGAGGAGCTTCCGGAGGACGCAGACTGTTCGTGACTTCAATCAGCAGGATGTCCGGCGGTTCGATCACGTAGTCGGGCAACGACGTTTTCTTCAGCTCGCGCGGCAGAGAGTAGTCGCACTGCTGGCAGGCACCGCCGGTGGAAGAACCGTCGCAGTTTCCGCACCGACAGCCCTGGCAGCCGCGGCTGGCGCATTCCGAGTTTCCGCAATTTGCACAGAGCCCGATCTGGTTGCCGTCCGCACTGCAGTATCCATCGCACTGACCTGGCGATAGACAGGCAGGACCGCAGGCCCCCGACTCGCACATTCCCACAATTCCGGACGAGTTGCCCGGTCCGCAGACGGTTCCATCGAGACATAAATTCGACGCTGGCGGACGCCCGGCTTCATTGCAGCCAACGATGCAGGCATTCGTTGTCAGTGCCGTGCTTGTCGGCGCCGTTGTCTGACAACCCGCCAGCAGAACACACAGACCAGCAGTCACACACCATTGCAGGCGGCCGATCAGCACGCTGGAATCCATTCCCGCACGCATGGGCTCATCCAATCTGACATTCAGTCATCGGGATTCTGTTGCTGCGCCGGGAAGAATCCGCGCAGCCCCGGCAACTCGGGCGAGAGCCAGGCAGAATCAAGCATCGGCGTGCGGGGGCGATGCTCTTTGTGCCGGTCGTAACGGCTGTGCCATCCTCGTCAGACTTGTGCCTGTTGTTCCGGTTGGTTGAGGCGTGCCGGTCGCGGAGGCTGGGCAATCTGCCGAAAGTCTTCCGGAACTGATGCTCACAGTCGACCTGCCTCGATCGGGTCGCTCCTCAGCCTGAAGTGACTTCGAAGCGGTGACCCACCTGGCAGAACGTCCGCAGAAGAAGCTCTCAACGTCGCCGAATTCGTATACGAATATTGAGTGAAGTTATCCGCGTCACAGGCTGAAGCTGTTTTCCGCCTGTGGTACTTTTTCGGCGGGATGTGTCTGTGCGGGTTGATCGGCCGCAGCTTCCGACGGAGGGGCGTCCGCAGATTCCAACTTTGCGCTTGACGCGTGAAAGACGCGCGGTTCGCGCTTCTGCGGAACGTTGTCACTGGCTGCGCGTGTGAATTCCGGTTTCCTGACCGGCGGTTTGACGAGCACGATCGCTCCAGCGACGATGATCGCTGCCGCAGCCAGCATGGCCCATTGAGCGACACCGATCCGCTGATGCCATTTCCGGTCTTCGGCCCAGGGGAGCGACATCTCGGAAGAGCCGCCCAGATCGAGGCTGCTGCCGGTTGCCCCGCCTTTCAATTCCGACAGTTCTGAGTAAGCGGGGATCTCGGCCCGCGTCTGCTCAACGGCGGCAACCAGTTTCTGAGCAGCGATCGACGGTGTCGTCCCGGAACCGACCTCAGGAGTGCTCAGCTTCTGCAGAGCCGATTCGAGTGTCCCCACAACATCCTGCATGGATGCAAAGCGATCGTCCGGATCCTTTGCCACCATGCGTCGAAAGATCGTTTCGAGCATTGGCGGAATCGTCGTGTCTTTCTCCGTGAGCGGCGGGATTGGCTGCTGGCGATGCGCGAGCATCTTGTTGAGTACAGTCCTGCCGGGATACATCGACCGGCCGTTGATTAGAAAGTACAGCGTGCAACCCAGACTGTAGATGTCGGCCCGCCCGTCGACCGTCGACATATCTTCGGCCTGCTCGGGCGCCATGAAGTCCATCGTGCCCATGATCTGTCCGGCTCGCGTCACGTCTTCGCCGGCGGCTTCCTGCTGATCCGCGTCCAGAGACACCAGCCGGGCCAGACCCAGATCGAGCACCTTGACAGTGCCATCGCGGTCGAGCAGCAGATTGCTCGGTTTGATATCGCGATGAACGAGTCCCTGCCGGTGAGCATGCTGCAGTCCGCTCGCCGCCTGCAGGACCAGTTCGGCCGCCTGCCGCCAGGCGATCGGCCCCATTTCCCTGACGATCGCACTGAGATCGCGACCGGTCACGTATTCCATCACAAGAAAGTGGATATCGCGTTCCTGGCCGGCGTCGTAAGCCGTCACGATGTTGCGATCGACGAGCTTCGCTGCGGCCTTCACTTCGCGATAGAAGCGGGCAATCGTTTCCTTGCGTCGGGCGATTTCCGGGTGCAGCGTTTTGATGGCGACAATCCGGTCCATGGTGCGGTGCCGGGCTTTGAACACGACGCCCATTCCGCCTGATCCCAGACGATCCAGCAGGACGTAACTGCCCAGCGTCAGCAGTTCCGCCTTGCCCTGCACAACAAACTTCGCCTGCCAGCGAGTGAGTAAATCGGCTTTGACGAGCTGCTCGGCAATCCGCTTGCTGTCGGCGTCCTCCAGCTCCCGTCGCTGACGCTTGATCAACGCTTCGAACGCTGTGCGCGACACCAGGTCGTGCTGCTCAATGACGTTCTGGATTTCCCGCAGTGAGCTGCTCATTTCGCATCTGCTTTCAGCACGACGATGTCCGGAATATCGCTGTAGTCTGAAGATCGTTCAGCGCAACACGGATGGGGATAAATCCCGCACCGTGTCGCCGAAGATCGTCCTCGGCCGCGCGGAAAGCAGTGGCAGCCGGGTGAGGGCTTCCGCTTCGAACTCATGGTCGGCGCTTCCGAGAGATTCCCGTCCTCACCTTCTTTTCGATGGGATCAGCGGCCTGCCGGCTGTGCAGAAATCCGACGAGCGACCAGATACGAATCTGGTTTTCCTCACCGGCGGTCACCAGCATTCGATCGCCCTGAGCGAACGCAATCCCGACAACCGGTCCGGCGTGTGCCTGAAACTGCACGCGTCCCTGGTCCTGACCGAGTTTCCTTAACGTGATCACGCCGGACTCGTCGCCGAAAGCAGCAACCATGCCGTCACTCGACAGCGTGACCAGTCGGTCGCCGGCCGGCAGTGACTTATAGGTCAGCTCATCAATCGTCTGACCATCGGCCATATTGATGACCATCAGCCCGGTCGGCGTATCGATGACGAGCTGCCCGCGTGTCCCCGTAAAGAGGAATGGGACTGGCGAATTTCTGCGGACCAGCGGAGCATCGTTCTCGATCACCGACGATTTCCGCGTCGCCATCTGCACCGCTGTGAGACGGTAGTCATCATCCCTGTAAGCGCCGTACGCGACGAGGTATCGATCGTCCGGTGAGAACGCGAGGTGTGTGATTCCGAGTGTTCCGGTGCCCTCGTTCCACGGTGAACGATGCTCGAACTCTTCCAGCACGGCGCGCTGTTTCAGCGTCCGGGCGTCGAATTCAATCAGTCGATGCCGGGCTCGCTCGCGAACGGCGGCAACGAGAATGGTTCCGTCGTTCGACAGGGCGACTGCCGGAACGGTCGCCTCATAAGCTTCAAACTGAACCGGCAGAAACTGCATCGCATCGAGGTCGACGAGTCGTACCGCATCGGTCATTTCGAGAGCCTGTCCCGGCAATCCGACCGCTGCCAACTGGTGATCAGAACTCGTTGCCAGCGAGACACCACGGGCCAGCTCGCGTGATTCACCGGTCGACAAGCGGAAGGCAAACAGATCCGGCGCCGTGACGATCGTGTCGCCGGAAGCAGAGAACCGGACCGACCGCACGATGCTGCCTTCCACGTCGGTCCACGCCCGCAGTTCCGTGCCGGTCAAAACATCCCAGGCACGCACGTCCCCCTGCACGCGGCGTTGTGTTTCGTCATCTTCCGCGCTGCCGGCGCGTCGCGGCACTCCGGCCTTTCGAGTTTCAACCGGTGCATTCAGTCGAGCCGACTCGCGTGCCGCCGCCAGCGTGAGGCCGTCAGCCGTCAGTGCCAGTTCGACTTGGCGCAGACTCGTGTCGAAATTGAAATGCGTCGGGATCGCCGCCAGCAGATGAGTTTCGTCACGCGACCAGGTTTCCTGACGCGTCCGCGGCCAGATCGGCGTCTCACGCAGCATGTCCTGGATCTGTTCCTTTAGAACGGACTTCTGGGAATCGTCGTTGGATAGCGCCACAAACTCACGATCAATCTCAGCCAGTTTTCCGACCGGTTCACCACTGTTGAGCCGATGCGTGTTCCAGCCGGCGCTGTGCAGCCTGGCGAGTTCCTCGCGCAGCCGTTCCCGCTCCGTCTGCGTGGATGTCTTGTTCAGACGTTGTTTGAGTTCCCGTTCCCGCAGTGCAACCAGCAGTTCCCGGCGACTGGCTTCCCGGTTGTCCGTCGTTGATGACTCACGGAGTGCGGCCCGCAGACGACTGATTTCTCCGTCTGTTTCTGTGGCGACAGAACCGTCGCTTTCCTTCCCATCAGAGCGGTCCAGCGTGCGAATGAGTTCCCGCAGCCGTGTCCGGTCTTCCGCCTTCTCCGCCGATTTGATCTGTTTTTCAAGCGTGGTTCGAAGTTGCTGCGACGAGTCTGCCATTGCGATTTCGACAGCCGGCTTACGATTCGAGGAACCTGGCTGCTGCAGCGGCCAGACCTTCGCAGCGCGATCGGCTCCCGTCGAAAACAGTCGCTCGCCCGTCGCTTCAAATGCGAGCGCATGCACCGCTCCCAGATGCCCCGAAAAACGAGCCAGTTCGCGCCCTGACTCAATCTCCCAGACCCAGATATTCGAATCCTCACAGCCGCAGGCAACCTGCGTTCCGAGCGGATCGATCGCGATGGCCAGGACCGGTGACGGATGTCGGAAAATCGTGTGCGGGACAGGTGCCTCATCCGGCAGCGATGACTCACGCAGATTCCAGAGACGAACGGAACCGTCAACAAACGACGCGCACAGTTCGCCTCGCGGAGAAATCAGCACCTGAGTCGTCAGATTACCAGGCGGCGGATTCGCCGGCGTTTCGTCGTTCGTCTTGGACCCTGGCTTTGCACCGGCGGTCTTGACTCGTGCGCCCAGCGAGTTCGTCGCCGCCTTCTGCCGCGCCGCAGGTGTCAGCATCTTTTCGCCACCTTTTGCAGTTTCGGCCGGCTCGTCTGGAGGTAGCGCTTTGATCGGGATTTCTGTTGCCACGGCTTGCGACTGAACATCCCAGATCGAAATCAGTCCCGCCGTTCCCGCGGCCAGGTAGCGGCCGTCCGCTGACCAGTCGATTGAGGTCGCCACTCCCGGATTCCGGAAGCTCGCCACCAGATGAAACGGATACGCGAGCACGCTGCCGTCGCTGCTTCCGGTGACGAGCGCTTGCGCCGCTCCAGCGACAGCAACGTCTGAGATTTCACCGATTGTTGAAATTCGCTCAGTGGGCTCGCCCGTCGCCGTATTCACCATCTGAACGACTCCGGTTCGCGACACCGCCGCCAGCAGACCGTTCGGTGACTGACGGCAGAACTCCACTTTGACTGGCAGCGGCGTCTGCTGCAGCAGAGTGCCGTCCGCGAACTTCCAGGTCGTCAGTTGACTCGCATCGTCTGTCGCGGTCACTGCGCAGACGATTGAGCTGTCAGGCGATTCGGCCACTCCGACCGGCGTACCTGTTGCACCTTCAAACTTCCGCACAAGCTGGCCCTGCGACTGGTGCAGGGCAACGGTGCCGTCTTCACCGCAGCTCAGGATAAAGCCGTTGCGGGAACTGAAGGTCGCATCGGTTACGCGTTGCGGTCCGTGAGCGGTAATCGAGGTGACGGCACTCAGACTGCGTTCCGTGATGTGGCCGTTTCTGGCTCCTGAAAAGACGGCGAGATCATCAGCCCGCAGAGCAACACTCTGAACTTCCACTCCGGACGCATTGCAGGTCTCCAGCAGCTCGCCGTTGGACAGCGAGTACGTTTCAAGCTGGCCGTTCTGCCGAACGAACGTGACGAACGCTCCGCTTGTGGCGATGGCGACCTGTCGCGGATCGGCTGGCCCGACGAACTGATTCCTCAGCTTTCGATCTGCAAGCGACCAGACGTAAACGCGGCCATCCTGAGCTGCTCCGACCACCAGTCGGTCACCGTCCGCAAAGCCAGCTTTGAGCATCGAGGCAGAGGCATTGTCGAACTGCAACAGTTCGTCGCCCGACTCCAGATTCCACAGCCGGACACGGCGGTCGTCCCACGAAACGAGTTGCGTCGCACCGGCGCTGAATGCGACGCCGGCAACCGGACCATCGATCTTCAGTTCGCCTTCTGTATTCGAGTATGCCGAAAACTCAATGCTGCCGTCGTCACTGCTCAGAGCCAGCGTTGACTGCCTGCCGACGAACGTCACCAGCTCGACCGGTTTCTCGCGGTCGATCATCTGCACTGGATTGCCGGCGCGATCGAGAACGCGTGTGCCGGCTACCGTCGCGACGGCGAGCAACTGTCCGTCGAAATTGACCGCCAGTGAGCGAACCGGCGACTCGACCGTAAACAGCGTCGGTTTCAGACCGTCGCGCACGCGCCGCACGCCGATCGACGATTCGCCGTAAACCTGTGCGACCCATTCACCATTGCCGGACAGCACGGTCAGGCGAGCCGCCTCACCGTCGGCAGCGGTTCGATTGACGACCGGCTCCGCTGCCTCGTCCCAGATTCGAACCGAGCCATCTGCACCGACAATGCTGAACTGCTGCGTCGCTTCATCAATCGCAACGCTGGCCGCGGACTTCGCGTCCGTTGCCAGTACGCGTCTTACGGCAGGGTGATGAATCCGCAGCTCGGCCGACGCGCCGCCGATCAATAGACTGGTGCCGTCCGTTGCAAACTCAGCAATGGAATACGCACCACTCGGCAACAACAGGCGTTCCAGCAGCGCGCGATGAGCAGTATCGATCAGCCAGACTTCGCCGTTTTCCAGTCCGATCAGCAGTCGCGTGCCCAACCGATTGAGCTTCAGCCAGCGTCCCTCAGCGGGCAACGAAATCGCCGTACCCGAACGTGGATCCCCGTCCGGCGACGACCAGACAAACGCTGACGCTCCAGCGAGCCCGGCAATCACTGAGCCACCACTCGCCAACGCCACACTGTTCAGGGCCACGTTACTTTGAGATTGCTCGACGACGCTGAGTTTCCGTCTGGCTTCCGCGACGCCACTGTCTGCAGCCCAGTGAATGATCTGCGCGTCAGCCAGTGCTGCCAGAATGCCGTTCCCGACTGCATCCCAGTTGGCTGCGAGGGCAGCACTCGACGGCGCTTTCACCGACCGCAGCAGCGGCGATTTCAGAATGCGGAGTGTTCCGTCCTCGGTGATGAAGACAAATCTGGTGCCGCGAGCATCGGCCACTGCCGAACGAATCCGGCTTCCGCAATTCCATTGCGTCGAAACCGGTGGTGTCGTACGGCTTTGAAAGGTGACGACTCCCGAATCGGCGACGCTGAACGATCCCGTTGCACCGGCTGAACCCGACAGCAGGACGCCGGTGACTGTGTCTGGAATCTCGCCGGTTTTCTGCCCCTTCTGAGCGTCCCACTGTTCAAGCTTCTGCCCGGCGCGAATCTGCACGGCGGAGTCGGCCATCACGACGAGCTTCTGGATCGGGCCGTCGCCAGCCGGACGCAGCTCGATGCCCGGTCCGGCAGTGACCGTCCAGCGCTGCACGGCACCGCTTTCAAGTCCGACGAGAAACTCCGGACGACCCGGCAGATCGGCAATCGCCGTCACCGAGCCACTGGCCGTCCAGGCCGCGACTTCGCGACCGGTTCGCCCTTCGATGCGCCGCACTGAACCACCCTGTTCGGCAATCAGCAGGTGGCTTCCTGCCCCTTCCCACGCCAGCGCAGTGATTTCGCTCTGGAAGGAATTCAGATCCTGAATCAGCGAGCCGTCGGCAACCTGCAGCACGCGTACGGTCTTCCGGGCCGTCGCCAGCGCCGCGAGACTTCCGTCTGGACTGACAGCAACCAACGTTGCCTTCTGCTGATCAGCAGCAAACTGAGCCGGAATCGCGACGGAAAGATCCCACTCGCGCACCGTGCCATCCTGATGGGCAGTCAGCGCGCGTTGCTTTGCCGAATCGACCGTCACCGAGCTGACGCTCGCCGAGCTTCCCGTTTCAAACCGCAATGCGGCACGCGCCGTCCCATGAAACTCGACACCGCCGTCCGCGTGTCCGGTGACGACGACCGCGCCATCGTCTGCGGCAGCAATCGTCGTGGCGACTGAAGCCATCTGCCCGATCGTTTTGCCGGAGGGCGCGTCGCCCGTCAGTTCGACCTGCTGCAGCGAACGATCAAGGCCAGCCACGAAAGCCCGACGTCCACCATCGACCGACGCGACGGCCGTCAAACCGCTGCCTGGAAGTTTCAGTGAGCGATCCGCTGGCGGCGGAAGAGTCAGTTCTCGAACAACGCCTTTGTCATCAACGGCGTACGCAACGCCTGCCTGATTACTCAACGCCAGTCCTGCAACAGCAGCCGAGTCGAGCTGCACGTCTCCGGAAGGTTGAATCGTGTCGCTGGTCAGAAACCGGACGGAGCCGGATTCGTCGCCGACCGCGATCCATTCGCGACCGGCAGCAAATGCAGTCACTCGGCCTTTGTGTCCGCCGAGTTGCCCGATCTGCGAACCATTGACCGTCTGCCACAATCGAACCTGACCATCGTCATTCTGAGCGGCCAGCAGCAGACCGTCAGACGACGTCGACAGTGAAACCAGTTTCCCGCCGGGGCTTCGAATCTGTGGCAGACGCGACGGGACTTCGAGAATTCGGATCCGGCCATCCTCTCCTGCGGTTGCCACTGTCTGCTGACGCGGATGTGGAGCCAGTCCGCGAATCGCTCCGTTGTGCGCAGCAGTCTCGGCAATCAGTTCGCCTTCAGGTACCGACCAGAACCGGACGGCGCCACTGCGGGACGCTCCCACAAGGACCGAGCCGACCTGCACGAAGCTGATCGCGGTTAGATCGTCGCTGCGACCACTGACCGGACGGATGAGTGGAGGCGTTGTCAGTCGAACGAGCGACAGTCCGCGACCGCGAACCAGTGCCGCGGCGTGCCGGCGATCTGCAGTCACGCGCAGCTCGTCGACTTCGGCATCGAAACGCACCAGTTGACTCGCCGCGTTCAGCGGTAACCGCCACAGCTTCAATTGCCCGACACTGTCGGCAGATAGAAACGAGCGACCGTCCGCCGCCACCGTCAGGCTGGTCACCTCTCCCTTGTGTCCGGACAGCCGAGTGATCTCTTCGCCACGCACGCTCGAATACGCGAGGATCGTTCCGTCCTGCGTTCCCAGCAGCACGATATCGCTGTTCGTCACAAGAGCGATGCGTGTGATCGTTCCAGAATCTTTGACTGTGAACTCCTGCAGAACCGACTGGTCGGCGAAATCAAGCAGCCGGACCTGACCGGACTGCGAAACGATGGCAACGACATCGTTATCTGGATTGACGGTCACTGCGGCGACGGGATCACTGCCGGACGACAGTTCCAGCGCATCTTTCAGCGGCACATCCCACAAATGAATCGACGCGTCCGCGGCGGCCGTCGCCAGCAGTTGTCCCTGAGGATGCCAGGCTCCGGCTGTCACTCGCGCTGTGTGAATGCCGATCCCGCGCTGCTGAGCACTGTTCTGCAGACTCGACTGGCGGTACTGATCAAAGCCCTGCACTCCTCCAGACGAATGCAGCCGCAGTTGCCTGTCAGCGGTGACCGCTCCCAGGACGCCGTTGCCCGGCGAGATGACGACTTGCGAGATCGGAAGACTCTGAGTTCGAAAGACATCGCGAACTGCCCCTGCACCAACGTCGAACATCCGCAGCCGGCCATCTTCACTGCCAACAGCAACGAGCGAACCGTCGTCTGAAAACGCCGTCATCTGATCCCGCTCCGGCAGCCATGCGAGATCAAACGCGATCTGCTTTCGCACGGGAACAGGATTCCTTGTCGTTGAATTGGTTCCCTCTGAGGCTGTGGTGTTGCGTGTCGACTCTGCTGGCTTTGGAGCAGTGGTGCCGGCTTCGGTGGCCGGCGCTGAAGCAGTTTCGACTTCACCCGGACCAGTTGCTGTCACCTCGGGTACTGACGCCGGCGCAGCGATGGCTGAGCTCGGAGCGGCCGCGGGAACGGCGGGCTCCGCAGTCGGCAACGAACTCGGAAGCGACGGCATCGTCGGCTTCGAGAAATCCTCACCGCCTCCGCAGCCAGGCAGCAGCGTGAAAAGACACAGACACGTTCCCGACCACAGCATTCGGGAATATCGGTCGAACCGGAAAACGGACATCGCAGCATCCACACAAACAAACGGGCCGCAGGTCGATCAACCTGCGCAGACACGTGTGGATAGACGCCTGCCGTGAAGATTGAATGAAGACAGTCCCGAGAAGTTTGCGCAACGCTCGCCGAACGCAACCGAGTCGCTCAGCGGCCTGTACAGAGCTGATGAACGACGCCGTCGAGGAAGGTCGCGAGGCTCTCCGCGGCGGCCTTCGCGTTGCCCCGCAGGTGCCACATCTCTTTGGCACTCTCAGGTCGTTTCACGAGTGAACCCAGAGCCGCTCCAAACCGGATCGCTCCGGTCGAGCCGACGACTGACAGCACTTCCGGCGGCAGGTCGGCGGACATGTCGTCGCTGATAACGCGAATGGCCATGAAGTTTTTGTGCCGCTCACGCGCGATCTGCGCCACCGCCAGGCTCTCCAGATCCACGGCGATCGCTCCGTGCTTCTCGGCGAGTTCCCGTTTCTCGTCAACCGTCCGGATCATCTCGTCGGCCGTCAGGATCCGCCCGACATACAGGCCGCCCGCAGGATTCGATGCCGCGTTCAGTGTCTGTCGCAGTTCCTGTCCATGCTGGTCGACAATCGAGTTGGCCATAACGATCTGGCCAATCTGCATCTCAGGCAGCAGCGCACCGGAAAAGCCACACGAGAGCACCCAGTCCGGCGAGTGCCCGTCAATGAGTGCCGATGTCGCTTTTCTCGCCCGGACGAAACCCATGCCCGCTTCGACAACGGCAACCCGGATTCCGTCGTACCGGCCACCGCGAAAGACCAGCCCGCCTGCCTTGTACCGGTTCGGCCGCTCGCACCGACCGAGAAACGCAGACAGTTCCATGGGCAGCGCTGCAACGATGCCGATGTCCGCATGCGAGTAGTCAGTGCTCATGGAGATGCCTGCTTTCGGGCGTTGGCTATAACGGCTCGACTCCGCCCTCCAGCGGCGGCTTCGACATCCGGAACTGACACAGGAAGATGCCGAATTCGTAGAGGATGATCAGCGGAAACATCATCAGCAGCATACTCATCGGGTCGGCAGGCGTGAGCATCATCGACAGAAACGCGATGACCAGGATGGCCATCCGCCGCTTCTCGCGGTAGTCCGAGACTTCGAACACGTTAATCCGCTCCAGAAAGAGCATGATCATCGGAAGCTGGAAGCTGATCCCGAACATCAGCGGCAGCATCACCGCAAAACTGATCCACTCAGACAGGCGAATCTGCGGCTGCACACCGAGCATTGAGTTAAAGCCCAGCAGGAACTTCAGGACAAACGGAAACACGGCGATGAAGCAGAAGACGGCGCCGCCGGCAAACAGAAAAACGCTCATCGGCAGGTACGTGTAGACATATTTCTTTTCGTGCGGATAGAGCCCCGCCGCGACGAACATCCACAACTCTTTAAAGACCAGCGGGCTGGCGAGGATCAGACCGGCAATCACGGCGACTTTGATATACGTGAGGAAGGCTTCCTGCACGTTGAGCGTGACGGCCTGATGCTGCCGCTCAATCGTCTCTGCCAGTTCCCGGAACTCCGGCGCCGCAATTCGAAGCTGCATCGGCTTCTCACCTTCGCTGACTTTCGGCTCGGGAAAGGTGTCCGGGTTCGCCGCGTGCAGAACGGTCAGCAGTTCGGAAGGCAGGACAGAAATCTGGACGGTTCGATCGCCGGGGATGCCCGTCTTCAGTGGATTCTTCTGATCGACCGTCTCTTCCGGTACCGGCGCTGCTTTGGTGACGTCTTTCAAATCAAAGAATTCAAGGACCGCATCGAGCGGTGACTTTGACGTGTCGAGATCGTCGGTGACCTTGACCTTGTCCTGGTCCATGTTAGCCAGCGCATCGTCGATCGGTGCCCGCACGACGGCAACAATGCGGTCTCCGAAGAAGAGACACGCGATGACGGCGATCGTCAGAAAGAAGATGGCTTTGATGAGATGACCACGCAGGCACTCAAGGTGCTCGCCGAACGTCATCGTCGAATCGTCGAAGAGGTCTTTGGAACTCGTCATGACTCGTACTCACGCGGAAACAGGCTCCAGATCAGCCTGAGCAAAGCAGGAAGACCACTCGACAGATGCAGAGCCGGCACGGGGAAACCGATCAGCCGGGTCGAGGGACGTCAGGCAAACCTGGAACGGGACAGCCGTCAGAAGAACATGCAGCCAATCCCGCCACGAAGCAGGAATCGGCCTGTTGCTGTCCACTCGGTTTGCCCGCAGCGAGGTGCAGGAAGGGCGAGCGGAGAAAAGGGATTTTACCGGGGCTCGATACCCGGTCAATCAAGCTCAGCCAGCGTTGGGATTTACCGCTGCGTTTGCCGGACCGTTCGCCTGATTCTGCGCCTGCGGCGGCATATTTCCCGGCGTCAGTGCCTTCAGAATCGACGGGCCATTGGGAGACAGCGTCATGTCCGGTGGCTGCTGAACCTGACGCAGCGTCTGAATGGCCTGCGGCGCCGCGATGACCCGTCCACCCTGCTCGACGATTTTGATCACTCCATTAAAGAGCGGCAGAAAATCACGATAGGCGTTCTGTACGGACTGCGACGGAAGCGAGTTGGTCAGGCCGGCCTTGCCACGGCCGTCAGTGGTCAGTTCGTCGGGCGTCGCGGGCTTGTAGCCGAAATAGATCGACTGCAGCAGAAAAAAACCGCGCGTACCGCTGACCTTGCCCTGGTTGATATCTGTCGCGATCTGAGCAGCAAGCTGCGACGCCGCCCAGGCAATCGGTGCAGCATTGATGCCCCCCGGCATTGGCGCTCGACCGAGGCAGTACATCGCGTGCGTGCGGACCGGGTAAGGTTGATTGACGTCGGCCATCAGCCGGGCCAGCGCTTCGATGATCAGAGGTCGCGGAGCATTCCCGGCATCGACGACGGTCGGCAGCGCGGTCTCAATCAGAGCGTCCATCAGCACCGACGTGTACCACTCGTGGTTGCGGCGACCCAACTGGTCGAGAACGCGCCGGGCGATATCCGGCGTCAGTTTCTGATTCGGCGGAAGTGTCTGCCGGCCTTCCCTGAGCAGGCGGGCAATGCCGCGTGCCGCGAGGACGCGAACCGCATCCGGTTGAACAAGCCCCCCCTGCGGCGGATCGATCACGTCCATCAGTGTTGCCGCGCCCTGCACATAAGCAATCGGCGGCTTACGGGGGTACTGGCCCTGATCGATATTCAGTTCGCCGATCAACAGCACCGCGTGCAGCCTTACGAGGTAGTTTCCGTCGAGCAGTTCTACCGCGCGCTTGACGATTTCCGACATGACGAACTCGCGCATCTGCTGACCCTTTGCGTTCGGGTCGATCTCACGCAGAATCTTCTTACGCGTATCCGTGAGCGTGTCGCGTCGTGCTTTGAGCGAAAGCTCGTGAACGAGAATGCGGACGCCCTTCTCGATCTTTGGCTGCGTCGTTGAGTTCAGCTTGCCGGCGAACAGGTCGGTCGAAAACTGCTGACGGTCTTTTTTCCGCCAGTCGTCGACCTCTTTTTCCGTGACGAGTTCCTTTTCGATCCGCATTTCTTTCGGCGTTTCGCGAACGGCTGGTGCGGCGCCCGCATTCTGGTTCTGAGCATACGCCGGGCGGACGAAAATCAGCAGCCCTGTGAACAGCAGAGCTGCCGCCAACTGAGGTCGGAAATGATTCACGCGGATGTGCTGCGGGTGCCAGGTGGTACGTCGCACGAATTTAATCCTCAGTCAACGTCGCGGAATCCGATAGCCGTCTGCGGAGCTGACACCTTCGGCAGTTGAATACAGACCCGAGTAACGACGCATTCTGTCCGAAACAAACGTTTGACCACGGCAGGCGTGGGAAAGTCAGAAGAGCGGAAAAACGTACTGCGTTCTGCCGGGAAATGCCACTGCGGACGTTCCACGGCAGCAAAGCCGGCGCGGAACGGCACACGACGGACTGATCCTCTGGAATGGCGTATTTGATCGGAATGGTCGGATTCGGTCAGGAGCAGCGACGAGGCAGAAAGGAAAAGAAAGGTGATGTGACGCTGCGAGAATGACCAATCACTCAGAGATGTCTCGCTGGCCGAACCAGAACAGTTCGACGTGACGGGCGGCTACGGTATCAATGGGTCTGAGTGGCTTCAAGCTGTTTCCTCGCCGTCTGACTGACGGGTTGCCGGTGTGAAAAACCCGAGGGGACATTGAGCGGGGCTCCAGGGCTGGACTGTGCCTGCAGGGAGGCCACTCGTGCTCGCACTGCCAGGCTCAGATACCGCCAGGCTCCCGCACCGGCCAGACTGCGCCGTTCAAACCTCGACAGATTCTGAACCGGCTTCGAGCCGGCCCTTTCCCGGTTGGTTGCCCGTCCGCTGCTGCTGAAATTCCCGGAAGATCCGCAGAGTTACGTCAGTCATAGCGGTCAGGCTGTACGCGTTGCGAACGCCCTGGTAACCCGCCCGAGCCAGAGCGACTCGCGTCTGTGGTTCCATGATCAGGCGGGCCAGCAGCGACGTCAGTTCGGCAGGTCGCTGCGGATCGAACAGCAGTCCGCCGCCCGTGGAGTCGATCATCTGCGGAAAGGCTCCGTGAGCTGGCAGGACGACCGGGACTCCGTTCGCCAGAGCTTCCAGCGCATAAAGTCCCTTTGGCTCGCGATAAACAGTCGGTACGCAGAGTACGTCAAGCGAGCACAGCAGGTCGACTTTACTTTCATGATCCGGGGGGCTGCCGGCCCAGCGAAAACTCTCGCCCAGTGGCGCCGCATCACGCTGTACCTGCTCGAAGTAGGTCGCATCGCGCGTTCCAAGAAAACCGCCAGCGACCAGTTCGACGGCGAGTGCCGGGTGCTGTCGGCGAAGCTGTTTGACAGCGTCGACCAGAAGATGCAGTCCCTTTTCCGGACAGACACGAGCGAAGTACCCGATGCGGAACGGCTCGGAAGCCGCGACTCGCGGCTCACCGACGTGCCCGTCAAAGCTGATTCCCAGCGGGATCGATCGAAACCGCGTCGCAGACAGTGAAAGCAGCTTTGCCATATGGTCACGGTAGTAGTCACTGTGAACGACAAAGCCGTCGAAATCGGCGGCTCGCTCAGTCAGCTTCGAGATGACACGCGATCGAAACGCGGGTGAGAGACTCTCAATAAAGATATCGTCGCCCTGCAGAACGCAGAGAATCGGGCCGTCGAAAGTACCGCGCAGCCGTCGCACGGCGCCGGCCAGTAAAGCATTACTGAAGCAGACGACGTCGGGCTTCAGCTCACGTCCGATAAACGTGGCCAACTCTTCCACGTCCTGCGCCTGAGGACCGGACTCGCCGTCGAGCATCGCCAGCGTGAGTTCTCCCAGCTCGCCGGCGTCATTACTGACCGCGAAACGCGTTGCGAGCGAAATCAGTTTTGGATGGTCAACCCAGCGAGTCATCCAGCGCGGCAGCCGCCGCCACAGTCGCGAGTGATATTCGAGATAAACATTGATCCCGCCGAAAAAGACGCGCTGCGAACTGAGATTTTCTTCGTCGACGCGAATCGGCGTATAGGTCGGGATCAGCGTGACTTCGTGTCCGGTATCGCGCAGAGCCCGCGCCCACGTGTTGTCGTGCATGCACGATCCACAGAACATCCCGGCGCCGCCAGCCGTTACAATCGCGATGTGCATACTCAATCCGAGGCGTATCCGAGGTTGCCATACGTCCGCCCGCCGTCTTCAAAGCAGGCCGCAACCGAGCGTGTCCCGTCGCGACCAACCGGTCAAGCCTGCGGCTGCGGATCGAACAGCACGACAGAGTTATCGAGGAGACTCGCGTCTCATTGGGCCATGCGGGCAGACGACCGGACGGCAGCACTGAGATGCAGCAACTCAGCATTCAGAAGTGAGCGTTCGCGTGTGGCTGCGCCAGCCTGCTGATGCAACCACAAGCGAGACAGGTCTTCCTGAATGCCGGATTTCCTGCTCAGATTTCGTCGATCCAGGCGGGAATCGGATTGAGCATGAAGAAGTCGTCGACTTCGGCCAGATTGTCGACCGTGTCGCCGGGTTCAGACGCGGTTCCGTCGCCGCGGACGAGCGTGTCAGTCCCAACCTGGCCGAGCAACGTGTCGGTGCCGACTCCGCCAATCAGGATGTCGTTGCCGTCGAAACCCTCCAGCAGATCGTCGCCACGGCCACCGAGCACCAGGTCGCTGCCCTTCCAGCCGTTGAGCACGTCGTTGCCACCAGCTCCAGACAGGCCGTCAGCTCCACGCCCGCCGTCGAGGGTATCGTTGCCTTCCTGACCGAGCAGAATGTCGTTGTCGTCACCGCCTTCCAGAACGTCGTTACCGTCGCCACCCAGCAGTGAGTCGTCCCCGGCGTCTCCCCGCAGTGAGTCATCTTTTGGGCCACCAATCAGCGTGTCTGCGCCGTTGCCGCCGTTCAAAACGTTAAGCGTATCACCGCCGATGAGTGTGTCGTTGCCGTCGCCGCCCGAGGCGATCACAAAGCTCATCGAGAAAGCAGACACATCGATGACGTTGTCACTCGGGCCACCGGTCAGGGCGGCTGATTCGATCGCGAGCAACGTGTCATGTCCGTCACCGTCGAGCGACGAATTCGTCAGGACCCAGTCAACATCGGCACTTGCTACAACGCGGTCGATGCCTCGACCTCCGTTGATCCGGTCAAGTCCCGAACCGCCATTCAGCCAGTCGCCGGAACCACCCTGACCAAACAGTTGATCATCTCCAGCTTCGCCGTTCAGCGTATCGGCACCGCTGCCACCAAAGACACGGTCATTCCCGTTCCCGGCGAAGACTCGATCGTCGCCTCCCTGACCACTCAATACGTCGCTGCCGGCCGAGCCGTACAGCACGTCGTTACCGCCGCCTCCGTACAGACTGACGGATGTCAGTCCCGGAGTGAAGAAGCTGGACGCGTCGATCACGTTAGCGCTGCCATTGCCCTGCAGGCTGGCACGCTCGACGCTGACGACTGTGTCGTTACCGAGCCCGGTCATCGACGTCGTCGTCAGCGTCAGGTCTCCAGTGACAAACTCAATGATGAGGTCGTTCCCGAGGCCGCCGTCGAGCAGGTCATTCCCTTCGCCACCGGTCAGTGAATCGCCCGTACTACCTTGTCCATACAGCTCATCATCGCCGTCGCCACCGTTGAGCGCGTCCTTGCCGGCGCCACCGAAGATCGTGTCATTGCCGGCGCCAGCATTGATCACGTCGTTGCCACCGGCTCCGACGATGAAGTCTGCGAACGAACTGCCGGTGATCACGTCGTTGCCGTCTCCAGAGTTTACGCTGATCACGACACCGGTAATGAACGAGAAGTCGGCTGGCGTGACAGCACCAAGATCGATCGTGTTGGCATCGCCGGAGCCAAATACGTTGATCTGTTTGATCTCACTGGCGAGGAACGGTGCAGTGGTCGGAACACCGTTGATCGTTGCCGTGACGTCTGCGAGGCTGTCGCCCGTCAGTGCCAGCAGAACATTGCCCATCCCGTCCGTATCGACAGCCAGTCCGGTGGCCTGCTGGAGCGTCACTGTCAGTTCAATGCCTTCGTCATCGAACGTCGTCACCGCGACCATCTGCTGCCCGACTGCACCGAACAGAACATCAGAACCGGCAACATTAACCGCGACCGAAATCTGCGAGACCTGATCGCCATCGTCGTCCGGATCATCTTCACCGGTAACAATCACCGTTTGCGGCACGTTCCAGTTGCTCGGAGTAAACGTCAACTGAGCCGGATTGACCGACGCTTCGCCAACGTCGCTGCTGCTGACGTCGAGTACGACGTTCGTCAGCGGTTGAGCTGTCAGAACGACCGTGAACGTGTCTGTCGTTCCGGTTTCGATGACTTCGAGGCCGCCGCCTGGAGCACTGATTGCAAAACCCGGCACGTCGTTGTCTGTCAGCATGACGTTCACAGTCTGAGCGCTGACACCTGCGAACGCGGTATTGGACTGCGCGACATTGACGCTGACCGTAACATCGACAGTCCGGTTGCCATTGACGACGGCATCGTCCTGCCCGGTGACGGTCACTGTCTGCGGAGTATCCCAGTTGTCGGGTGTAAAGGTCAGCAGAGCCGGGGAGGCTGACACGCTGCCGGAATTGGCGCTCACTACTGTCAGCACGACGTCCGATTGAGGACGGGCATCGAGCACGACGTCGAACGTGTCCATCGATCCGGATTCAGAGACTGAAGTTCCACCACTTTCGGTGATTGTGAAACCTGCGGTGTCGTCGTCGATCGTCGAGACAGTCACTGTGGCGTCTGGCAGATTCCGGAAAGCAATCGCTGACGCGGCATCGTTGACAGCCACCGTCACGGTCGACATCACGGTCCCGTCAACGGTGTCGTCGTCGACTCCCGTGACGGTCACGGTTTGCGGCTGATCCCAGTTTCCGGGCGTAAATGTCAGCGTGCTGACGTTGACCGTCGCTTCATCGGAGTTGCTGCCGCCCACCGTGAAGACGACGTCGGAGAGAGGCTGCGCGTTAAGCACGACGGTGAATGTATCGGTCGTTCCGCTTTCGCCGACAGACGTCGTACCACTTGATTCTGTGACTGTAAAACCGGCAACGTCGTTGTCTGTCGTGCTGAATGCCAGGTTCGTCGGCAGAGCTGAATCGAAACCGTTGTCAGAGAGTGCCGCGTTGACCGCGACGGTAATCGTCGACAGCCGCGTGCCGTCAACGATGACGTCATCGACGCCGGTCACGGTGACGGTCTGCGAGATATTCCAGTTGCTCGACGTAAAAGTCAGCATCGGCTTGTCGACGCTGGTTTCCGTCGTGTCGCTACTGCTGACGTCGAGCACGACGTCTGTTAACGGCTGAGCCTGCAGAAGCACCTGGAAGGTCTGCGACGTTCCGTCCTCGCTGACTATCGAACTGGACGGACTGGAAACGAGGAACCGCCCGTTGTCATTGTCGAGCGTCGTCACGTCAAACATCTGCGTCGCCAGACCGTCAAAGAAGTCGTTGGTCTGAGCCTGATCGACGGCCACAGTGAGCGTCGAAATCTGCGCGCCGTCGACGATGAGGTCATCAACGCCGGTGACGACGATCTGCTGCGGCTGATTCCAGTTCGCGAAGGTGAACCGCAGTTGCATCGTATTGAGTGTCGCTTCGGTGGGATCAGAGATCGATACCGTGAAGACGACGTCGGTTTCCGGCTGTGCTCCGAGTACGACAGCCAGCGTGTCCGACGAACGGCTCTCGCTGACGGTCGTGACCGGGAATGATCCGTCGATCGGTTCAGTCACGCTGAACGAAGGCACGTCGTTGTCTGTCACCGTCACGTTGACGTCTTTGGGGGGCAGCATGTGGAACAGCACATGCGAACTGGCAGGGATGACCGCGACGCGGACGGGAATCGTCTGATCTCCGTCAACGGTGGGTTCATCAACGCCGGTCACCGTAACCGTTTGTGGCATGTTCCAGTTTGACGGCGTAAACGTCAGGATTGGCTTATCGACGCTGACTTCCCCGGTGTCCGTTGATGTGACACTCAATGTGACGTTCGTCAGTGGCTGGTCACGCAGCACGACTGTGAACGTGTCCGACGTGCCGCTCTCAGCAACGAGGCTCGCGCCACCGGACTCCACAATATCGAACTCGGCCACTTCGTCGTCGACGTTCGTGAACGCGACATTCTGAGCCGGCGTCTTCGTCGGATCGTTGAAGGCGGGATCAGTCGTCATCGCCGACGCAATCGAGACGGTGAAGTTCGTCAGGATGTTGCCATCGACAAACGGGTCATCGACGCCGCTGATCAATGCCGTCTGCGGCATGTTCCAGTTATTCGTATCGAACGTCAGAGTCGGTGTAGACGTCTGGCCTTCCGTGGCGTCTGTCGGCACGATGTTGAAGACGACCTGCGTTCCCGGCAGTGGCTGAGCCTTGAGCACGACTGTGAACGAATCCGTCTGCGTCCCGTCTTCGCTGACAGTCAGCGGACCATTGGGGGCCGCATCAAGCAGGTCGATCGTAAAACCGGCGGTGTCGTCGTCGACGGTCGTCACGTTGACCGTCTGCGACGCCACCATCGCCGGCGGAGCCCCCTGCTCCGGGTCGAGAAACGCCGGGGCATCGGTGTTAGCCGTGTCGATCGCGACGGTGACCGCCGTCGTGAGGTCACCGTCGTCGTAAAAGTCGTCGAGCCCTGCGACATTGACAGTCTGCGGCACGTTCCAGTTGTTTGTGTCAAACGTCAGAGACGGTGTGACACTGACTTCCGAGGCATCTGTGGGCGTGATGCTGAATACAACCTGCGTGCCTGGAACTGGCCGGGCCGTCAGGACGACAGTGAATGAGTCGCTGACCGAACCACTTTCGCTGACGGTCAGTGGCCCGTTCGGAACCGCGTCGAGCAGATTGATTGTGAAATCGGCCGTGTCATCGTCCGTCGTTGTGACGTTGACGAACTGGTCCGGCGTTTTGGCCGAATCCTGGAAGGCGGGATCCGTTGTCGCCCCGTCGTCCACGGCGACAGTGATCTGCGAAACGATGGACCCGTCATCGAACAGGTCGTCGACACCGGTCACTGTAATCGTGCGTGGAATCAACCAGTTATTGGTATTGAACGTGAACGATGCCGGAGCAACGGTTGCTTCGCCGGTATCACCGGACATAAACGTCACGACGACGATCGTTCCCGGCAGCGGCTGAGCATCCAGTGTGATCTGGAACGTGTCCGTGGTCCCGGTTTCAGCGACCGTCACGCCGTCAAACTCGTTGATCGAGACACCTGCCGTATCGTCGTCCAGCGTGACCACATCGACGTCCTGTGAGGACACGAACGCTGGCGGGGCGGTCTGATTCGGATCGACGTAGGTTGCCGATGTCGTATTCGCCAGATCGATCGCGACCGTAATGGTCGACGCGATATCGCCTTCGTCGAAAAAGTCATTGACGCCGGTGACGGTGACGGTCTGCGGGACATTCCAGTTGTTTTCGTCGAACGTCAGTGGCGAGGTCACGCTGACTTCCGTCGTATCGTTCGCCGTGACCGTGAGAACAACCTGCGTACCTGCCTCGGGCTGAGAATCAAGAACGACCGTAAAGGTGTCGATCGTCGTTGTGCCATCTTCGCTGACCAGCAGTGGTCCGGACGGGCCAGCGTCGAGCAGGTCGATCGTAAAGCCGGCTTCGTCGTCGTCGATGGTCAGCACGTTGACGTCCTGCGGCGCCACAGAGGCCGGAGCCGCTCCCTGATTCGGATTCAGAAACGCTGGAGCATCCGTATTTGCAGTGTCGATCGCGACGGTAATCGTTGACAGTATGTCGCCATCGTCGAGGAAATCATCCACTCCGGTCACATTCACCGTCTGCGGCATATTCCAGTTGTTCGTATCGAACATCAGCGACATCGTGGAAGTGACTTCCGAGGCGTCGTTCGGTGTGATGGTCAGAACCACCTGCGTCCCGGGAATCGGCTGCGCATCGAGCACGACCGTGAACGTGTCCGTGGTGGTCGTTCCATTCTCGCTGACCATCAGCGGGCCAGACGGAGCGGCGTCCAGCAGATCAATCGTGAACCCGGCGACGTCGTCGTCGATCGTGACAACATCAATCGTCTGCGGAGCGACGGAAGCCGGCGCAGCTCCCTGATTCGGGTCGAGGAATGCGGGCGCCGTCGTATTCGCCGTGTCAATCGCCACCGTGATGATCGACGCGACGTTACCTTCGTCGAAGAAGTCGTCAACGCCGGTGACCGTGACGGTCTGCGGAATGTTCCAGTCGTTTTCATCAAAGCTGATCGACATCGGCACGCTGACTTCCGCCAGATTGTCCGCCGTGATGGTGAGTACGACGACAGTCCCCGGAACTGGCTGCGCGTCGAGGACGACGGTGAACGTGTCAGTCGTTGTGGTGCCGTCTTCGCTGACCATCAGCGGACCACTCGGTGCCGCATCCAGCAGGTCAATGGTGAAATTCGCTTCGTCGTCATCGACGGTGATTACGTTGACCGTCTGCGACGCAACAGAAGCCGGAGCATCTGCCTGGTTGGGATCAATGAAGGCCGGAGCCGTTGTGTTGACGGTGTCAACGGCGATCGTCACGAATGACAGAATGTCGCCTTCGTCGAGGAAATCGTTGGCCCCTCGGACGGTTACCGTCTGAGGCATGTTCCAGTTATTCGTATCGAACGTCAGCGACGTAATCGCCTGAATCTCTGTCGCATCCGATGGAGTGATGGAAATGACAACCTGCGTCCCTGGAATCGGCTGTGCGTCGAGGACAACCGTAAATGAGTCGGTCGTTGTCGTGCCGTCTTCGCTGACGGTCAGTGGTCCGGACGGAGCCGCGTCCAGCAGATCGATGATGAAATCGGCTTCGTCGTCGTCGGTCGTCAGAACATCAACCGTCTGCGGTGCGACAGACGCCGGTGCGTCGGCCTGATTCGGATCGAGGAATGCGGGAGCCGTCGTATTCACCGTGTCGACGGCGATGGTGATCTGCGACGTGATGTCGCCGTCGTCGAAGCGGTCATCAACACCCGTCACCGTAACCGTCTGCGGCACATTCCAGTTCATGTCGTCGAACGTCAGCGTCATCTGATCGACGGACGTCTCACCGGAATCACCGGGCGTCACGGTCAGAATGACCTGAGTGCCGGGAAGCGGCTGAGCATCGAGCACGACGGTAAACGTGTCGGTCACGCTTCCGTCTTCGCTGACGGTCAGCGGACTCGCAGCCACGATCGTGAAGTTGGCCTCTTCGTCGTCAGTGGTGACGATGTCAACCGTCTGAGACGGCGCATGCACATCGTCCCGGTACCGACGGTCGGTCGTCAGCAGGTCATCAACGGCCACCGTCAGAATCGAGGCGATATCGCCGTCGTCGAAGTCGTCATTGACGCCGGTCACCGTAATCGTCTTCGGCATGTTCCAGTCGCTGGTATTGAACATGACGGACGGCGTCACGCTGACTTCGGTGGGATCGTCAGTCGTGAAACTGAAATAGACTTCGGTTCCAGGTAACGGCTGCTGCAGCAGGACAATGGTGAATGTGTCGGTCACCGTGCCGTCTTCGCTCACGCTCAGCGGCCCACTCGGAGCAGAATCCAGCAGATCGAGCGTGAAGGCCGGCGGCAGCAGGGCCGGAATAATGTTGAGCACGATGTCGTCGGAGTCGAACATCTCAACGAGCGGCAGCGCGCTGAAGTTGCCGAGATCGCTCGTGAGAACGTTGATCGTGGCCGGTCCTGAGTAATTCAGACGCGGTGTAAAGACGAGTCCGTTCAGAACAGCATTCAGGTTCGGAATTACGCCGGTAAACGTGACCGTGGTATCGTTCGTTCCCGTTCCGATATCCAGAGTCACGAGCGACGCAAATCCGGCCGGCAGCGTGAATGTCCCGTCGGCAAAGCCTGAATTCGTCGATGCGGACAGCGTGATCCGCAGTTCGTTCGTGCTGAGAAACGCGTCGTTGTCATCAACAGTGATCGCGTTACCGTTGGCTGCTGAGAACGTCAGCGACGACGGGAACGGAATCACATTTTCATCGATTTCCAGCATCGTTGGCAGCGTGTTGACCGGCGGGTCGTTCGCGCCGTCAGTGACCAGAATATCGAATCCGACCGAACCGTCCGGCTGATTCTGCACAAGCGGATTGGCGGCGAAGTCCAGAATGCCGGAAGTCACTGAGTTATCAACCGTCAGGTGATAACGGGCTGACGACGGGAACACAGTCAGTGATGTGAAGATGGCTTCATTCGTATTCGCGTTGTAGACGAAGGTGTAATCCACAAAGTTCTGCAGCGTGGTCGTGCCCTGTTTGGTCGTCTGAGTCAGCGTGAACTGGCTGCCGGTCAGATTGACCGTGGAGTCATCAATCCCGATCCCGGAGTCCGTCAACTGAACGACGATCTGGTTGAAGAAGGTCGGAGCGTCGATATGCACGACCGTTGACAGTGGATCGAGGTCATCGAGACCACCGTCTTCCGGCACGGTCAGTCGAGCAACGCCGCCGATAAAGTCAGCACGTTCGATTGCGCCCAGATCGTTGAAGACTTCGCCACCCAGACCAGACGGCACCTGAGTCGGATCGTCGACGCGTAACTGGCCGAACAGATCGCGGTTCGGCGAGAAGGTATCGGAATTCGGGATACCGGCCTGAGCCTTGAAGGAAACATACGTGGGACGATCCGACAGGCTGCCCAGCGACCGGTCGACAGCCTGAGCGCCGTCCGTCAGGTAGAAGTTGCGTGCGCCCACGTCGACAAACAGGGGGTTTGTGGCCGGGTCGTTGATGGAGTTCTGGCCGGGAACTCCGATGGCGTTGTTGTCGTGGAAGAACGTCCGATTGACGACCGGCGCTGGTCCGGCCGAATTATTCATGATCGCCGTGTCCGTGTGGGCGATCAGGTTGTTCAACAGCGTCGGGCTCGCGTAGTCCTGAATGAGGATGCCGATGCCGCTCGCGTTGGACGTTGCGTAGGCCTGGCTGTCCGCTCCGAAGATCGTGTTATTGATGATCTTGCCGAACGGAACTGCCGATGCCGGATTGGTGTTGGAACCTGGTGAGTTCGCGTCGCCGCCGAACTGAATGCCCACGTTCTCAAATCCGGTGATCAGGTTGTTGGCGATCGTGATACCGGGGGCCAGTCGCTGCGCGTTGTTCTGGTCGAAGTTGATCGGCGAGCCGGGGACTGCAAAATTGCCGACGGTTGACCGCGGCGCAGCCGTGACGCGAATCGCCGTGTCCGACACATCGCGGATGATGTTGTTCTCGATCTGGAAGTGCCCCTGCTGCCGCTCGACATTCCGGTCGCCACGGATGTAGACACCGCTCAGCCCCTCAAACACAACGTTGTCAATCGTGACGCCTTCCAGTGAGTCAGTAATCCCCAGTGTGTCACTGCCGTCCTTCGTGTAGACAAAGAAGATGGTGTGCGTGCCTGGTTCGACCGAGATCACCTGGTGGACGAACTGGCTGGTTGTGGTGCCGGTCTGGAAAGTTGCACCGCCTTCGCTGCCGAGTTCGTCGACGAACACCTGGAACAGATCTCCAGAGTCCGCCGTCAGTTTGTAGTCGAACTCGAACCGGCTGGTGGTCACCGTGACCTGCATCACCGTCGTCTGGTTGGCCCCGACCGGACCGGAATGGGCGGCAAACGTGCCGTTCGACACAGTCTCGCCACTGGAATGCGCGACGGCCGTGGCTGCCTGCCGGACAAAGCCGACCGTATTTCCAAACAGCACCTGTCCCCCCATCGGCTCGTCTCCGACAAAAAAGACGAACTGTCCGGAAGGGAAGATCGACGCGTCTGCAACGTTCAGGGTCCCCATCAAAGGGGTTGCGCCCAGACCGCCGTTCAATGTTGTCGTCGCCCCTGCAGCCTGGGTCGGCAAAACGCCCCACGGTGCATTGCTGTTTGTACCGTTGGCGATCCAGCCGACAGTGGGATCGAAGCCGAACGTCGCGGGGTCGGAATCTCCCAGTTCGAAGTCATCCATGACGGCAGTGCTGTAGAGGTCAGTGATCGTCTGCGGAAGCTGCAGGCCGGTCGTTGTCGAAAAGATGCCCGTTGTTCCGGAGATATACCGGATGTTGGGGTCGAACGTGTTCGCGACGACGATCTCGGGATCAGTCGAACTGGCGTTACCGGCATACTCAAACCCGCGCCGGACTTCGACCTGATAATCACCGGTCAGAATCTCCTGCGGCAGCATCAGACTCATCGGCGGCTGCGGCACAGTGAAGTAATTCTGGTCAGCCGTCGACCCGGTGATCATCTCACCGCGTTCCGACCAGCCGATGATAATATCGTCAATGTAGAAGCCTTCGGCGTCGTTATTTGCGGCTCTGGTGTATCCGTTTGTCAGCGTATTCGTGAGCCGGCCAAAACCATCAACCGTCGAAGCCAGATCACTGTCATTTGTCGTAAAGCCACTCTCGACGATCGTGCCGGCTGTCGTGAAATCGACTCGCAGCCGAACGCCCGACATGCCGACGAAGTCGGACAGGTCGACGCGGGCCTGACGCCACACGCCCGTATTGTCGAAGAGTTCCTGAACTTCCTGCCGCGTGTCCTGATTGTTCGCCAGATCGGAGTGCGAGCTGAAATACGGCAGTTCGCTGTTGTCATCGCGCGGAGTGTTGTTCGTCGCGAGCAGTTCCCAGGTGCGTCCGCCGTCGGTCGAGATCATCACGCGGGCCGCGTCGTTGAACGAGCCATCCGGATCTGACGCCGAATCGTTCTGTGTGGCCAGGAAGTAGTTGAAGTACAGCGTCGGCCGGTCGCGGTTTGACTCTGTCCCAGTGTCTGAGATCAGGTCAAACGGCTGAGTCAGCAGACTGCCGAGCGCTCCACCGGGCAGGTTGTAGTTGTTGCCGATATTGGCATTACTGGTCAGGTCACGCTGAAACTCGTTGTCGAGAATACCCAACTGCGTATTCGTGTCCTCGTAATTGAGGTACGGAGTTGATGAGGATGTGCTGAACTGTTCCAGTCCAAAGTAGAAGCTGGTCCCTCCCTGTTGTTCGGATTGCGTCCGCGTCTGTCCCTGGCCGTCGACGATATCCCGTGATTCGTCGATCGGGGTGCGACTCAGGTCGTAGGCCGGATTGATCCCGTGTCCCGCAACATCGACAGCTCCCTGTCTGGTCGTCGTGTGCCACAGGTTGAAGTCCAGATTGGAAAACGCCAGCCCCGTCGCCCCGGTTCGACCTGTCGAAACGGACGACTGACTGCGAATGCCGTCGCCCCCCTCCTGCAGATTACCGTTTGCATCAATGGCAACGGCTGAACTCACGGACCGGCCGCCGCCCATTCCGGAATTATCGACAGACAGCAGATTGACCGGCTTGTCCTGATAGAAGCCCTGGAACTCGATCAGGAGATCGCCGCCAGCCAGTGACCCGGTGATGTTCAGGTCGGCGGCCGTAAAGATCGGCACATTGTTAATGAGATCGCCCAGGCGATCGGTCGGCCGCAGTTCCAGCAGAGCAGCCCGCAGGTCAGCCGTATTTGTCGCGTCGATGTCACGCGTCGTGAGTTGGCCATAGATATCGCTGTCGAAGGTCAGCGTAAATGTGTCACCGTTCTGTGGTGTCGCCGAGGCTGTCAGTGACTGCGCTTCGTTGTCGCTGCCAAACGCAAAGACTCGCTCGATACTCCCAGCACCATCGGGCCGGAAGGCGACGAGATCGCCAGCACCGTTAATTGTGAACATCGTGCCGGACAGGGCACCGGTCGAATACAGACCGTTGTAGAGGTTTTGTGGTGCGAGTGTTAAACCGCGGAAGTCGACATTGCCCAGCCCGAAACCCGCGGGATCCGCGTTGAAATCGTAAACGGGCATCGCCTGGCCTGAGGTCGGACTGATCGAAACCAGTTCGCCTCTGTTCGTGATTCCGTACAGGGTGCCACCAGTAAACGTGTCGAATGCCAGTCCGGTGATGTTTCCATTGATCACCCCATTGGGCCCGTCCGCACCACCGTTGGTCATTCCAGTGGAAGTCAACGGCGTGGTTGTATTGTTTGCGGTTCGGTTGTTGTTCGTGATACGTGCAGCCTGAACCAGCAGTTCGGAATTGCCATTGTTGGCCGTCGACGAATTGATCATATCGACGATGTTCTGAGCAGTTGCAGTCGTCCCTGCGGTAATGTTGATCGTTCGACCGCCGGTGGTGACGGTTACTGTCGAGTTGGCGGCGCCGCTGCTGGAAACATTCACGGTGATCCCGTTTCCGTTCGCGCCGGGTGCCCGTGCCTGCAACTGAATGGTCGTCGTGTTGTTGCTGGTGTCCTGCACTGTGATATTTGCTGTGGCGTAGGAAACGCCAGCGTACTGAATATTTCCAAATCCCGTATCACCTGTCGAATTCGAGATCGCACCGGTGGCCGGATCGAAGCGGTACAGCTTCGAATTGCGGAAGCCGTCTGTTCCGGCTCCACCGTTTTCATTTTCAAAGACTGCGTAGAATCCTTCGTAGTATCCGGCGCTGGCATTCGGTCCGTTGCGTCGAAACGTGACAGCGCCAACTTCGTCGGTAATGGTCAGGTCATCCATATCGAGATTGCTCTGACCGATGACTCCGGCAGATTCGCCTGCAATGTTGTCCGTTCCAACGGTCGCCAGAGCGCCCGTGGTTGAGTTAATCGTGATGAGCCGGCCAGCTGTGCCGGCGGTGTTATTAACTCGCTGATACCCGTACAGGACGCCGTCGGACCGCATGACGATGTCCTGCATAGAGTCGCTGCCCGCCGTCAGGTCGTTGTCGATCTGCTGGATCTGCTGACCGAACAGCGGGTCGTAGGCGTAGAGCTGGTCGCCAGTCGAAATAAACAGCGGGATGTCTGCGAGGTCGAAGCTGCGGACGGCGGTGGAGAGCGATTGCGAGCTGGTGATGTCGAACAGACCATCGGTATGAGCCGGATCGACCTGACTGCCGGTCGAGGCGTAACCCTGGAAACCGATGTGGTCTTCGATCAGACGTGTGACGGAATTGACGGGCTCCAGACGGACTGCGGCGTTCGTCGCGTTCGACTGGTACGTCTGGTTGAGCTGACGGTTGAGCTGGCTGTTCGAGCTGACCGCGTAGGAGTAGGTCGTCGTTGTGCCTGGTGTTCCGGTCGGGAGCATGACCGGACCGATGTAGGGGTCCAGAAAGCCGACAGAGCCACGCGTCAGGTCATCGAGATCGTTGGAATTGCCAGCCGCCGGACGATCGTCCTGCACGTTGGATTCGCGACCGATCAGGATTGGGACACCATTCGAGTCGTACACCATCAGTGTCGTATCGCCGCGAGTCAGACCATCGGCGTAATCGACATCGAAGACCGTCGACCATGTCTTGGGGCCCGCTCCCGATCCACCGGGCAGCGGAGAATTCACGCCCGGAATGACCTGGATCGAGTTGCCCAGGATCGTTCTCGCGTAGTCGGTGCTGAACTGATAGAAGTCGACGTCGGTTGTCGCTCCCAGTGTGCCACCAGTTGTCAGGACATTGGAGTCGGATTCCAGCAGGTTCCCCAACTGTTGAGCACCGGCGAGAGTATTGTTGTTCTGCGTGGTCTCAATCGATTCCGTCAGCAGCGGCGAGTGAGCCGGCAGACCGATGGCATCGATCCCGACATCGGCGTAGCGGATATCAGCAAAACGGACGACGGAGCCCGGTTTCTCGTCGACCTGCTGCGTGCGGATCTGAAGCTGGTATTCGCCGCTGGTCAGGCCCTGATCGACCAGGCCTGGATCGTCCAGTTCGCCAGCGGTGGCCTGATTGCTGCGCACGCGGACAAAGTACGTTCCCACGGATCCCGCCGACCCCGGCAGGATGACACGGAAGCCGGTGTCGTACGGATTGAGCGTGTAGAAGTCACCGCCCAGATAGTCGTGTTCTGTCAGCGGCAGCGCTCCTCCCGACAGAGCAACCGACAGCATGCCGTGGTCGTAGCGGGCACGAGCCAGCAGCGTGCCGTCGGCCTGGACCAGTTCGACGACGGGGTCGAGGGCTCCGCCGCGGGTCCGATCGAGGTCGATCCAGATCTGGTTGCCGGCGGTCGCCTTGAAGCTGTAGAGGTCGACGTCGCCGGGATCATCAAGGCTGATGAATCCCTGAACCTCAAATCCCAGCGGGCGGTTGTCATCGCCGTCGGCCCGGACGTTGGTGTCGATCGCCGTCAGATCGCTGGCGGTCGGTCCTGTGACATGCTGCGGCGCCAGTTCCCCCAGGAACTGTGCATTGCCGGGGTTGTCATTGATCTCGATGCCGCGGTTGTTGGCGTCTTCATCTTCCAGCACTTCACGGACGTTGCGATCGTTGCTCTTTTCCGTGAATTTGAGTCCGCGCCAGTCTCCGGGAGCAACAGAAACGGAGGACACAGCACCCGTGACCGCACTCACGATTCCCGAACTGATCGCGCCGGCATTGTTGGGGTCGACGTCGAAGTACAGCGGATTTCCGAGAGCATCAACGGCTCCAGTGAGCGTGGCCAGGGCTTCCAGCGGCACCTGGATATTGGTAAAGCCAAATGGGTCGCTTCCCAGGCCGATCACCTTGACGTTTTGAGCATTCAGGGCATCGATCGTGTTCTGAATACTTGCCCCAGCATTGTTCGGTGTTCCGGTGGAGCCGTTCAGCGTGAAGTCTGTTGCGGGTACGGTCACGCCGCCAACACCGGTGTAGGTCGAAAGACCATCGTCCTGAAAGTTGAACTGCCCGTCCGTTGCCAGCAGCACAATCCTGTTGGTCGCTGTGGCACGGAAACCGATGCCGCCAATTGTTCCATCGGGCGGCAGCACAGGGCCGTTCGGGTCGCCTGTCGGGTCCGGCATGAACGATGCGAAGTCTGGAACGTCGCCGCTGGTGTTGGAATTCGTCTGAGTTGTGTAGAGGCCGGCTGGCCCGGCATCGACGATGTCACCGTCGCCGTTGCCATCAAAGCCCACTCCGGTCGCGATCTGATAGAGCGCCTCGATGTGCGTCTCGTCACGGCCACTGCCGGATCCTGGAGCCTGGCGGGCGAGGGCCGCATTGATGGCGGACTGAAATCCCGGCGTCGTGATGGAAATGACCGGCTGATTCAGGATGAAGGGCTGGACGGTTGTAGAACCGCCTGTCGCCGTCGGACCTGTGTACTCTTCAAAGCGAGCGATGCCGAACGCGAGATCGGATCCCGGCAACGCCGCCTGCAGCGCCGAGACGATCTGCGGGAACACGGTGAGGACCGTATCGCCTGCCGTCTGGAAACTGCTGGTATCATCCAGCAGCAGGACGACGTCGACGACTGCCGTCGTGGGCTGACCGGACGGTTTGGTCGTGGGGTCCGTGTAGAGCTGTTCGAAGCCGTCGGGTGTCAGACCGGCGCCGACGGTGCTGTCTTTCAGAGCCGTCAGAACAACCGGGAAGCCTGGCCGGCCGATGACCTGGACGGTACCGCCGATCCGGTCTTCGGTATCGAGATAGATGCCGTCGGCCGTCAGGCCGGCATTGGGGCCTTCAAACTTGACGACCAGACTCTCGCCCGGATTGCTCTGCAGTCGGAGACCACTGTAGGTGTGATGCTGGTCGACGATGATTTCGTCGCGGACGACGTGGACGATGTCGGTGTCGTCCCAGATGGATTCTGTCGTCAGCGTTTCCGCACGAACTTCCAGACCATTGATGCCATTGTCATCGAAGCGATTCAGCCGCAGCAGTGGACCATGATTGTCGGCGAACTGTGGATAGTCATTCAGATTACCGGTGCTGCGGCCGGTGTCCCGCTGAAACGTCGAGACCAGCGCATTGGCGTTGATGTCCATGACACTGGCGACGTTATTCTGAAAGACGTTGTTGACGATGATCGGCTGCGACTGCCGGATGAAAATTGTGGTCTGCGTCGTCGAACCGCGTCCGTTTCGGTTGCCACCGCCGCCAGCCCCGTTGAACTCGAATGTCGAATCCGCAATGCGGGCTTTCACGCCGTGATGAAGTTCCACAACGTTGAAATTGTCCGAGCCGCCTTCGATCGGCGTTTCGCCACCACCGTAAGCAATCAGCGCGTCAGCGACGCTCAGCCGCGAATTCGCATTGAAGATCAGACCGCCCCAGTCACCGGGATTAGCGACAGTTGCCTGAGCATTGCCAGTGGAATCGAACGTTCCCGCTGCGCCGAAACGGTCGTCGTTGATCGACGTAATGATGACCGGCTGATTGACAGTGCCTTCAGCGATCAGGTGTGAGTTTCCACGCTCCCCTTCAATTCTTGCCGCACCCAGTTTGACGACGACGCCTGGGTCAATCGCCAGTCGTCCGCTGGGACGCGGGTTGCCGTCGAGCGGTCCACCTGGGTTACCGACGATCTGCAGGTTCTCGGTAATGATGTGGACGATGTCTGTATCGTCGAAACGCGCGGTCCTGGTCAGTTTGGTGATTGGCTTTCCGAACGCCGTGTCGATCCGCACAAACACGCCGTTAAACGTGTTGTTGATCACCGTGTTGCCCGTGAGTTCCGGGCCAATCCGGTCCCGGGAATCGTCGAAGCTGTCCGGGTCGGCTGACAGCGCGGCTGCGGCGCTGTCCCGGATCGTGTTGTAGGTCACTGTCGGGCGCGAGGTGATGAGATGGATCGGCGCATAGACGCTTTCGATCGAATCCACCGTGACGCGACCGCCGCCGTAGCTGATGTCGGCCTGATTGACATAGTTCAGGAAGATGCCTGGCGCAGAAGGATTCGCGGCGGCATCGGATGCCTGGAAGTCGGAGTCGGCACGGAAGACGAGCCCGCCCCAGTCACCGGCATTCGCTCCGTCCGTGACACCGTCGCTGTCGCCACCGAGCAGATCGTTTTCGTAGGTCGTGAAGTAAACCCGCTGCTGCGTCGTACCGAGAACCTGCAGCGCACCGCCGCTGCGGTCAATCAGCACGGCGGATGTACCGGCATCAATCACGGCACTTTGTGATTTGATGATCGCACCGGCGTCGAACTGCACGACGATGTCTTTCGGTACTTCAAACTTGGAACCGTCTTCCAGAGCGACGAACGAATCATTCAGACCCAGCAGATACGGTCGGTTGTCGTTAACGGTCAGGATGTCGTTGTCCGCCCCGCCATTGCCAACGATACGGATGATTGAACCGGGCAGGGCAGAAGCAGCGGTCACCGCCGATGAGATCAGGCCGAACGGGTTCGCTTCCGAACCATCTGACGCTGCCGGGCGAATGGCTCGACCAGCCGCGTGTGAGACTCCGCCAGCTCTCGCCGCGACGGTAAATGTGCCATTGAGCGTATTGATGCCGGTTACGGTCATCACTTCGTTGTCAATCCGGATCTGGAATCCCGGAGTTGACGGGAAGACGTTCAGATCCTGTACGGGAATGGTCACCGTGGTCGAATTGATCGATGTGCGCAGGTTTGAGATGACCGACTTGTCGACCAGAATGGTATTGGCACTGCGGAAGTCAAATTCGTACGTGCCGCCAGGGACGCCGTCAGCATTGCCGTCGAAGCGTGTCCCGGTGGCATCGAGCATGGACGATGTGGCGGCTGTGTCGAACGTCAGGTTGAGCTGGTAATCGCCTTCGCTGGT
Source organism: bacterium (assembly GCA_016124895.1). Taxonomy (GTDB): domain Bacteria; phylum Planctomycetota; class Planctomycetia; order Planctomycetales; family Planctomycetaceae; genus JAPOLP01. The sequence goes on along the minus strand of WGMU01000140.1, from coordinate 8,398 downwards.
TCCGTTGAAACCTGAATCAGACACCGTCGGATCGTAATCCGTATTCCCGGTACTGCTGACGCCGATGAAGTAGGTTCCCGCGGTCAGTTGCAGATTGATGAACGCGTCGTTGCTGAAGTAATCGTCGTTCTGTGCGATCAGTGTGCGTGTGCCGTCAGCATTCTGGCGATACAGCTTCAGAGCTGAATTCAACAGGCTGCTCGGGCGGTTTCCGTAGGCTGCTGTCTTGTCGAATCGCTCGGCGACAATCTCTGCCGAAAGAGTTCCCGTTGTGTCGACCGTAAACTGATAGAGGTCGATATCCGTGCCGCTGTTTGGATGCAGTCGCTCGCCGTGAACGATGTCATTGTTGCCGGGGAAGTAGTCTTCGCCCTGAACCCCGTTGCCCTGAATCGACCGGATGTCGTAACTGTGCAGCAGACCGATCGCGTGGCCGATTTCGTGCAGAGCAGTTCCCATCCAGCTTCCACCGAACAGGTCGTCCTGGGCGGTGAATCCACCAAACGCGTTGATAATGACCAGTCCGCCGCCAGCGATACCGCCGACCGATCCCGGTGCGGCTCCGGGTGGCAGCAGAACGCGGGCATCACCGGAGACGATGGCAATTCCGCCGGAAGTGACTTCCGCGACTTCGAAGCCATACAGCGAACCATACATTTCAAAGATCTCGCGTGCCCGGTCTTTCTCAGCAGGCGAAATCTGATTAAGCAGCGGTGCTCCTTGAGAATCGACGCCGTAGATCGTCGGAAACGAGAACGTCACCGTGCCCAGACTTGTGGGGACAGACGGGTCTGTGCCGGGACCAACGCCGTGCGATTCGGCGGGAATCTCACGATGCCCAGGTTCATCGGGACCACCGGCTGGTGGTGGCAGAGGAATCGCTTGTGGCGTGATCGAGCTGAAGAAGCTGACACCCCCGCCGCCCAGCAGGCCGAGCGATGTTGCTGTTCCGAAACTGCTGTTGTCGTCATTCGCAGACACCATGGCCGTCGAGCTGATCGTCAACTGATAAGAGCCCTCGGTACCGCCGGTCGTTGTGCCGGTCCCGTCGACGACGCTGTAGGCATTGTTGGTGTTGTTTGAGATGCCAACGAAGAATGTCCCGCCAGCGAGAGCGTTAAAGCTCAGCGTGTCATTGGTGCCGACACCTCCGTTGGTCAGTGTCACACCCAGCGGAGTGCCGTCGTCCATGAACAGCCGAGGCAGTGTGTCGAGTCCCGCATCCGGACTGACAGTCACGGTCAGCACTGAACCTGCCGGGAGATCAATCTGGTAGAGATCAACGTCGACATCGCCGTTCGCGTTGCCGATGTATGCGGCACGAGTGAAGTCCTTTGAGCCGAAGACGGTGCCGATATCGACCGCGTTCGAAATCAGATCGTTGTTCTCGTCCGACGTACCGAGTCGCAGCCGATAGGTCGCATCCGGCAGATTCGCACCAAACTCCAGCACCGCCGTATGATCGACCGGCGAGTAGTGAACGGCCTGCGGATACAGCACCGTGTCGTCGCCGTCAGCCAGCGTCCCGTTCGTATCGACCAGCCGGTAGAAACGCGGGTCTTCCGCGAGCGTCGCGTCGAGTTCGTCTTCGGTCAGATAGACGTTGACCAGGTTGCGTCGCTGCACAATGCCGCCAGCCCTCTGAGTCATCGCGCCCGCGTTCTGAGCCCTCACCGTCAGCCGCACGTCGAACGCTCCGCCAGTCACCGTGACCGTTCCGGTGTTCGCAACCGCGTCGACGTCAGGTGAAGTCAGTGTCTGGCCTGCAATGGCGGCAGCAATCGCGTCGGCGACGTCGCCCTCAGTGTTGATTGTCGAATCGAACACAACGGGGATGTTGCCTGACCGGACCGAATCTGCTGGATCGACCGCGTGGTCGGTCAGCTCAAAGACAAACAGGTCAACGCCGCCTACCAGAGGGGTTGTCACCGTGCCCGGCAGGGATGTCGCGATGTCGAGGTTGGCGCCGGTCAACGTTGCCGACAGCAGAGCACTCGCTGCCAGGTTGCCGTTGATCGCGTCGACCAGATCCTGAGAAGTACTTTCATTGCCGGAGTTTGAATTCAAGGTGACGGAGATTGTGCGGCCGGTCACGCTGACGATCGGTGCTCCCGCAACGCCGAAGTCGAACGACGATGTTCTGACGGTGATTCCGTTGCTGACCGAGCCTGGATCAACGGCCGTAAACAGCACGTCGGCGCCGGCCGTTCCAAAGTCGGTCGACGCGACAGCAAAGCTGTTCGGCAATGAACCGGTATCGACAGTGATCGTGTCACCGTCAGACAGCAGTGCCGCACTGTTGATGGTCAGATCCTGCTCACGCAGGACCGGCTGGGGCACGACGCCGCGGACCTGCGAGCCCAGGTTCAGCGTAAACGTCTGGAAATAGTCGGCACCTTCCTCGAAACGTTCACCATCGGTGTCCAGCAACGGTGACGATCCCGTGCCGATAATCTGAATCCGGTAGTCGTCGTCCGGCAGCGTTTCCGCAAAGCGATAGATGACCTCGTTCGCGCTGTCACCGACATTCAGATAGCCGGCATTCACGGCGCTGTCGGCACCGGACAGTTTCAGCAGAGTCCCGTCCGGAATCTGCGAGATGTCTGTTGCGCCGCTGCCGACTGCCAGCGTCGTGCGGACCAGCACGTTCGCGGTGGCGCTGCCGGTCAGCGCGCTAACGAACGCTTGAGCCGTTGTCGGAGCCGCCGGGTTATCGTTCAGCGTGACTTCAATTCGGTTGCCAACGACGACAACCTGAGGAGTCGGGCTGGACGCCGACAGATCCTGACGATTGATCTGCACGGAGATGTCGTTGCCATTGAGCCCGGACGCTCGCGCAGCAATCTGCACGCGAAGATCGGTCCCTGTCCCCAGATCGGTCACGACGTCTGCTGCGCCTGCATCACGCAGCGTTCGGAAGAGCGTCGGCGATCCGGAAATATTCGTCGCCGCGTCGCCGTCCAGCACTTCTACCGTCAGCAGTGAATCCGCGATCGAGTTCGTCGCGACGAGATCCAGCAGGTCCTGAACGGTCGTTGAATTCACACCGGAATTCGCTGCATCCGTGTCGAGAGTCAGTGTCAACGTGCCGAAATTCGACGCGATGGTCGGTCCCGTCCCGCCATTGTCTGCCCTCGTGATGAGAAGGGTTGTGCCGTTTTCCGCGGCCCCCAGACGCTTCGTTCCCAGCCGTACGGTGACCAGTCCGCCGGAGCCGAAATCAGTCACTGCCGACGCCGGACGGAAACTGCCGTCGTGTCCCGCGGCGACGATCTGGATGGCGTCCACTGTGGCGTTATCAATTGCCTGCCCCGGACTGAACTGAAAGAGCAGTTCCTGCGGCGGCTCGTTGCGGACATCGCCGTCCTGCAGAAATTCGCCCACATTCGGACTGACTGAGACGAACGCAGGGCCGGTCAACAGTGTTCGAGTTTCCAGAAACTCGGTGGCCAGCGGGACGAGAAAGCGGTTTTCGCGCCGACTCAGGCGGCGGACATTGGCTGGATATCGACGGGTCTTGTGACAGAACGTGCTCAACCAGGGAGAGAACAGCATGGGACCCTCGATCTGAATATGACGAAACGAAAAACTGACGCGGTTTGTCAGATCAGACAATCGCAGCCAGTCAGGCTACCTATCCCGCTTAAATTGTTCAAATTACTAATGCTGATAAAGCAGGAGAGGCCGTAAATCTGTTTCCCGATAAATTCAACGACTATGAGGCTCCGGCCGCTGCCATTGTGTCGCAGAGAGCCCAGTATCACACGAATGCGGGATGTAACGGCGCTACTAGCTCTGCAGACGCATCGGAAAAGTCCACTGAGAATGGCATCTGCAGCGAGCGATGTCAGCTCTGCGAGCGTGAATTTGGGCAGCCTTTCTGAAGTTCAGGCTTCAGGAACCGTCGTCGGTCGCGCTTTGCGACGTCGCCCCAAAGCAGCTGAATCAAGCTGGCTGAGCCGCCGGATGCGCTTTTATCGCACAGCAGGACGAACATCGCTTTGTCGCCTGGGACTGGCATTGGAACAACGTCCCATCGATCTGCGAACCAGCTTACGGCAGCAGTCAGGGACTCCAGAGACTTCGACGCTGCAGCAGTGCTGAGCGTGTCGCCGGTCACGCTGACCAGTCATCGCCTCTGCCAGTAACCGCGTCACTGGCCTCATCACTGTCTCAGGCACGATCACGGTTGCCGTTCTGCTTGCCACCCAGACAGGGCAACCCGCGAATCAACAGTAGTTACCAACTGCCTCGCAGGAAGCAGGAATCGGCGAAAAGCGAGAGTCACGACAGGCGGCAACCTGCTTGAAACAAGCGGTTCCTGTAAACCCGTAAAACCTGGTGACGACTGCCGAAGGTGGGACTCGAACCCACACGCCCTGTTACGGACAACGGATTTTGAATCCGTCGCGTCTGCCAATTCCGCCACTTCGGCTGGTCAGGGCGAGGTGCCCTGGACGGGTGAGGAGAATAAAGTGTGGCTGAGGGCTCGACAATCGATGGATCGGCAGTCGACTGCCAGGCTGTCACGTGGCAGTCGAAATGGAATTCAGGCAACGACCGTGCTCGTGTCCAAGTCTCAGAATCGCTGTTAGCGGGACGCGGTTTCCGTCGAACCTGGAAGTCGCCTTCAGCAGACCATGATGGTCTGGTCAAATCGTGCAGCCCGGCGAGAGGAACTCTGTCGCTCGGGGTGGCTTCAGGAAACGGCTGATGGTTGACCGGTCTCGAATAATTCACGCCGTACAGCTGCTGATACTCAGTCTGACAGTCCGCCCGGCGGCGGCTCAGTTTCAGGATGAGGTTGACGTTCGCAGTGCTCGCGCAGTGGCGCACGTCACAGTGAAGTGCCGCATCACGGACTACACGGGGCAGTTCGTCCGGGCAGTCAGCACGGGTGGCGAGCAGACGTATCCGATCAGCGAAGTCGCCGCGGTGCGTTACGCAAAACTGCCCGATCAGATCGAGGCGGAAAAGCTGCTGGCGACCGGGCGGACGGACGAAGCCGAAGCACTGCTCAAGAAGGCCGTCGACGCTGAGCCACGACGCTGGGCTCGCCGGGAAATCCTCGCCCTGCTGACAGGTTGCTCGTTGCGGCGCGAGGATTTTGCGACGGCAGGATCGCGGTTCCGGCAGATTTACGAGAGCGACCCTGACACGCGGCACTTCAATCTCGCCCCGCTCACCTGGCGCGATCAGACAGTCGATGCTCTGAATCGATCGACCGCCGCGGCCTGGCTCGACGACAGCGATTCACTCAGCCGGCTGCTGGGCGCGAGTCTGCTGCTGTATGACCCTGAGTACGGGCACCGTGCTCGCGACACGATGCGCGAGTTGAACCGGCTGCCGGACACACGCATCCGCCTGACGGCTCAATGGCAGGAGCGTCGATTGCTGATCAGCAGCCGCAACGTGTCTGAGTTCGACGTCAGCCACTGGGCTGCGAACGTTGAACGCCTCGAACCGCCGTTGCGAGCCGGCCCGGTGTTCCTGCTCGCTCAGGCCCGGCTGATCCGGCAGGAGTACGATCTTGCTGCCGCCGACTTCCTCAAGCTGCCGATCGTTTACGATTCCGATCACCCGCTCATTGCTCGCGCCAGCTTCGAGGCCGGACGGGCGCTGCTGCGAAACGGTCTGCGTGTTGAGGCCGCCCGGCTGTTCCAGGAAACCGCGGCTCGCTATCCGTGGTCGATCGCCGCTCAGGACGCTCAGGCCAGTCTGACGGAACTGCTGCGAAGTGTCGGGCTGCAGCGAGACTCTGAAACGCCGGACCGCGTACCGTAGAACGGAATTCCGTGCCGAATCCGGTACGGCGCTCAGACCGGCATTTGCCGTTGCCGACGCCTGCCTTAAAGTCTCGTCGCGATCCGGCAGTGTGAATCGTCGTGAGACGTCAGCTTTCCTGGCCCGGACGCTGTTCTATATCGCTCATCTTCGGACCCGACGATGATTCACGGACGGACTCATCACCGCTCGACCTGGCGGCCAGTTGCCTTTTTGCTCGTACTGCTGAACCTGCTTGTCGCAGTCGCGCTGCCGGCGCTGGCTCAGGGCGAGGGCTCCGCTCCGGCCGCCGACGGAGCGGCTGCCGACTCGAACGTTCTGCAGCAGATTGATTTCGTCGAGATCGCGCGGACGGGCGGTGTGATCGGCGGCGTCATTCTGCTACTCAGTCTGACGATGGTGTACCTCGTCTTCGAGCATCTGCTGAGCATCCGCCGCAGCTCGCTGATTCCGCCGGAACTGCCAGAAGCCATCCATTCGCTGCTGGCCGAACGGAACACAGCGGGGGCTCGAGAACACTGCCTGGGGCATCCGGGTTTCCTGTCGAATGTTCTGGCCGCTGGACTCAGCGTTATCGAATTCGGCTACGCAGACGTGGAGAAAGCGATGGAGGACACCGCGACCGAACAGGCGGCGCGGCTGTTTCGCAAGATCGAATATCTGCATCTGATCGGAACGCTGGCTCCGATGCTCGGGCTGCTGGGAACGGTGTGGGGCATGATCCTCGCCTTTATGGAGTTCGAGTCGAAAGCCAATCCCGCCGTGTCGGAACTGGCTCCCGGCATATACCGCGCCCTGGTGACGACGATGATGGGTCTGACCGTTGCCGTGCCTGCGTTCTTCTTCTTCGCGATCTTCCGCAATCGCATCGACGAACTGGTCGCTGAGGCTTCGCTGACAGCAGAGAGCGTTTTTGCAGATTATCGACGCGACGAAGCCCGGCGGAAAAAGGCAGCCAAAGAGAAGAGCAAAGGTGGCGAAGCAAAGTCGAGCGGCGATTCCGATCCGCGCATTCCGACGGTCGCTCTGGAACGAAGGAAGCCGACGTGAAGGTGCCCAGCGGTGGCAGAACGACTTCGGTCAGTTTCAACGTGACGTCGTTGATTGACATTGTCTTCCTGCTTGTGATTTTCTTTCTCGTCGCGAGTCATATCGCGCGGACGGAAGCCGTCGAGCCGATCAAGCTGCCGGAAGCGACACAGTTCGAGGACGAAGAAGACGCGACGCCGCGACGCCTGGTTGTCACCGTCAAAGCCGATGGTTCGCTCGATATCGCTGGTCAGCCGGCTGAACTCGTTCAGGTCGAGCAGCGGATCGTTTCGGGCAATGAGGATTCCGGTGGCCGATTTGAAGTCCGCATCCGCTCTGACCGCGACGCGCCGTATCAGAAGATCGAACCGATCCTGCTGGCGTGCGCACGTCACGGTGTGTCAACGGTCGGCTTCGCGGTGACTCCGAAAATCGAATAGCACTCGTGAATCTTCACTCTGAGCAAAACCAGAAGACCTCACAGATGAAGCCATCGGACGCAACGTCGCAAAGTCGCATTGGGCAAATCCTGCTCTTTGTGAATCTCTGCGTCTCTGCTTCTTTACGTCAGATCTGACTCATGCGAATCCCTTCCGTCCATCAGCGAGCCACCGATCAGGACGATTCGTTCATGACGCCGATGATCGACGTCGTGTTCCTGCTGTTGATTTTTTTCGTGTGCGCATCGATCGGACAGATTCGCGAGTCTCATCTGCCAACGCCGCTGGCCGCTGCGGGCTCTGTCGAGGTCACGAATCCTGTCGACACGCCGCCGCCGCTCGGCCGCTTCTGGATCTCACTCGAACGTTCGGCCGACGGAGTGACGATCGCAACTCTGAACGAACGCCAGTTCCGCGACTGGAATCTGCTCCGCACTGTGCTGCGAGAACTGGCCAGTGCCGCCGCCGACTTTCCGGTGATTCTGGATATCGCTCCACAGGTTCCGGCCGGCGACGTCATCGACATTTACGACACCTGCCGTGCCGCAAACTTCGACACAATTCAGTTTGCAACCGCGTCAAAGTGACGAGAGACGCAAGGGACACAGCAGTAGACACACAGATCGTTTAAGTGAACGGTGGCGGCACTCCGCGCGAGCATGTGGGCTTCGTCCGACAAGTTTGCTGTCAGAAACACAAGTTGTTGCTCGTGAGCAATAAGTTGTTGCTGGTGTAGCGAGTGGGAATTGACGTAACGTTTCGAGATGGTTGGCGTTTGATTCTCCATCAGGGAGGATCAGGCCATGTGAGTTGCGAAACAGATTCAGTTAACAGACTCAGAGCGGGCGGCGCTGACGAAGTGGTCACGCGGGCGGTCGACTCCAGCGCGGCTGGTGTTGCGGGCGAAGATTGTGCTGCTCGCGGCCGAAGGGCGATTGAATCAGGACATTGCAGCCGAGCTGAAGACGTCGAAGAAGACGGTCTGTCTGTGGCGGAAACGGTTTGCCGAAGGACGGCTGGACTCACCGCAGCGGATTGCCCGACGCAAACCCGGCCAGCCGAGCGACCGCGAAAAACTCGACGCGGCGCTCAAGCTCAATGAGCCACTGGCGACGGCGTACTATCTCAAGGAGAAGCTGCGCTGT